>CALISD010000180.1 GCA_938041955.1 uncultured Granulosicoccaceae bacterium
TTGCAACATCAGTGCAACAACCCATTCACCAAATGCGGCAATGAAAAAGGTGCCCCAAAATATTTGAATGGGGTGATGACAGACCTAACCTCGAAAATTTCGCTATAGGAGTCGCGTAGGCCGAATTTTTAATGTTGCTAGTGGGCTGTGCGGGAAGTTCGGTGACAAACTTTTCACAGCCACAGTCGTCAGAGCAAGGCGGAAAAATGCAGGCATAGCAGGGCCTACGTCGAATTTTTCCAACGCAGCTATGGCGGCTGTGGCTTCGATCCGTGTTACCGAACTTTCCAAACAGCCCACTAGGTCAAGATTTGACCCCCAATGCTTTGCAGTGATTATTTTTTGAGTTTACAAATTCTTCGTGCACATTGTTTCCTTAGTTGTGCGCTTGAAATCTGCTACTTTATTGAATTGTAGTTTTGACAATGTGTCGAAATATTTCAGTGATTTTTGAAATCTAATACTGTTTTCCATATAGGTTGCTACATTCCTGCATGTGAAATCAGAAATACAGCGGAGTTAGAGATCCATGAGTATAAAATTTAGAAAAAAACCAGTTTTATCTGTTGGGCTTATATGTACATCTTTGCTGGTGTTGACCGCCTGCGGCTCTGATAGTGATACACAGTCTGTTACCGATGGTGGCGACATGGATACGGGCACAGGCACAGGCACAGGCACAGGCACTGGTGAAGAAACATCATCAAACATGGTCAGTGCTTTAAGCTGTGAAGAAATGGCTGGCGCTTTTGTGACCAAAGGTTCGGCCAATGTGGCACTTCCAGACCCTGAAGTTAGCGCCTCTTGTGACAATGATGTTGTGCTAGTGACGTCTAACGGTATCCCTGACTTCCCTTACATTGAAACGTCACCTGGTGATCCTCGAGCGAATAATCTTGAATATTCTATTCCTGCCACTCCGGTTGCTGGTGAGACCACCACTGCAGTACCTGCTCTTGGTGCACTGGGCGTCGCCATTAACGGTGTGCCGATTTACGGTGCTACAGAAGGTACAGGTGGCGATGTAATGTCACTTGGTGGTGGCTTTACTGAGTGTGGTGGTCATAACGGTCCGACGGGTTACCATTATCATACATTTGATGTTAGCGGCAGCGACGCATGCCTGTTTTCAGAAGCAGAAGCCGCTGCTGGCCCTGTGCTCTTTGGCTTTGCATTAGATGGTTACCCAATCTATTCCGGTAACCTTCAGTACACTTCATCATGGTTTTTAAGTGACGCGTCATTGTTTGCCACCGATACTTTTTCAGCCCACACCTATTCTGAAGGTTCAGGTGATCTTGATGAGTGTAATGGTCGAACGGATGAAAACGGCAACTACGCGTACTACACCACCGATACCTTCCCCTATACATTGGGTTGCTTTCGCGGTGAAGTAGAAATAACCGGTGGCCCTGGTGGTCCGCGTCCGTGATAAAAAACAGGCGTCTTTTATTGGCGGCCGGTGCATTAACACCCGTAGCATTGGCAACGAGTTTTACGCAAGCTGCTGAAGATTTAGGGCCAACGTCTGCTGACATTGGCTATTGTCGCGACATGAGTGTTCATCATTTGCAAGCACTCGCTATGTGTCAACGTGTGCTGGGTCGCGACACCGGTGACGCTGTGCAAGCAGCAGCTGCAGAAGTATTGCAGAACCAAGCCATGGAAGTAGGCCAAATGCGTGCCTGGCTTGCAGATTGGGGTGTCTCAACAGTGCCGCCTACAATAGTCATGGATTGGATGGGAGCAGGCCAAGGCAATGGTATGGCGTTAGAGAATATGCCTGGCTACGCCAGTAAGGATCAGCTGCTTGAGTTATCTGTGTTAGAAGGTAGAAGTCGCGGCAAGCGCTGGCTTGAACTTATGCGTGCGCATCATGAGGGTGGCGTCATGATGGCTAGTGAAGCACAGAATCTTGCAACATCTGAAAAAGTGATTCGACTGGCGACCATTCAGGCAAAGGTGCAAACCTATGAGATTTACCAGTATGACTTGTTGCTAGCGGGTCGCTACGCGTAGCCCGTAAGGCAAGTTCATGGTTTGATCTAACGTAACTGTTGGGCTCAGGTCTTGCATCGTGCACCGGTTTGGCCTATCTCGAAATTTTCGCCATAAGAGTAGAGTGGTGCTAAGCGGGACAGGCACTGTAAGAGAAAAAATGAGGCATATTTCTCAGTGTAATGTACAGTTTGAAGGCAATCTTACAAGTGTAGTTAGCTGTAGAAGTAGTGTGTTATGCCAAAGCCTCGTAAGCTTCAAATCTCGCTCGAAGCCACACCTTTCTATCACTGTGTTTCTCGTTGCGTAAGGCGCGCGTTCTTATGCGGCACAGATTCTGTCACTGGTCGTTCCTATGATCACCGGAGGCACTCAATTGAAAAAGATCTATTAAGACTAGCCTCGATCTTCTTTATTGATGTTGCAGCATTTGCGGTTATGTCTAACCATTATCACGTGGTATTGCACGTAGACATTGCAGCGTCAAAGAGAGCAGATGATAAGACCATTGTTCGACGATGGCACCAACTCTATAAAGGCACGGAGATATCAGCTCGATACCTCAAAGATGAAACCCTTGAACCACATGAACTCAATCAGTTGGATGTATCGATCGCAACTTGGAGATCACGGCTGTACGAAATCAGTTGGTTTATGAAGGTACTCAATGAAAAAATAGCCAGACAAGCCAACAAAGAGGACGAGTGCACTGGGCACTTCTGGGAGTCCAGGTATAAATCACAAGCCTTACTCGATGAAAAAGCGGTACTCAGCGCGATGGTTTACGTCGACCTCAACCCTATACGCGCTGCCTTGGCCACCACACCCGAAGCTTCTGACTACACCAGTATTAAACTACGTATCGATTACTGGAAGAATAAAGCCAATAAAAACCAATCCGGTAAATACAGCAACCTACAACCCAATTCACTCATGCCCTTCGCAGTTAACTTAAGACAGCCTATGCCACGCGGTTTGATTTTTAATCTTATCGACTACATAGAACTCGTCGACTGGACTGGCAGAATTATCAGAGATGATAAGCGTGGTGCGATAAACGAAAAAGAACCGCCGATACTTCAAAGACTCGATATATCTACTACACGCTGGATCGAACTTTCAACTAACTTTGAAGATCGATTCAAAGGCATAGCGGGTTCTGCTGAATCTATAAAAGCGCTATGTGGATACTTTGGGCTATCGAAACAAATAAATCGTAGCAGCAGCGAATTGCTCTACGGTTAGAGCCCCATCGCTGGGCCGTTACTTACACTTCTCATTTGAGAAGCTTTAACTCTGCGCACAGCATTTATATTTTGCTAAAAATAAGGGTGATTGTTACTTCGTTTACTCAATAAAGCGACTAATTTCCATTTAACTTGCACGAACAAAGAGATTTTTGAAATAGAAAATCCTTCAGTTCGCTGTTTCGGCTCTTTTTACTGTGACTGTCCGTGTTGTTCGCTCGGTCCGTGTTGTTCGCTCTCATAGCCAATGCTCTAACAATAGCCACACGCGGCGAATACCCACCAGACAACCGATCAGGATACTCCCGAGCCTTATCCGCAAGCCCAAAGCGTGAATAATACCTATTCGTAGAAATCCGTCTTTGTGCTAACCTTTTGATTAGATTCGAACTTTACTAATTACAGTGTAATCGATGCTTGTTTCCTTTGCACAAAGCCATACGGTATGATTTATCTTAACTATTTCAGTGAGTTAGCATGAGCGACATGCAGCATCATTTCAACATCGATGTTCCCAAAAACCTGCCTTTTCTTGAAGCTGTATGTTGGGACCTTAGTGATGTTCATGTATTAGCTCTCGATGAGATGCTCACTAGGTATGAACGGGGTTGGGCACACAGAGGTGTATTGGCTGATTTAGAAGGCTCTGAAAAACACTTTGTTGTTCAACTTGCGAAAGCACGCGGCTCTTGGCTTCAGTTGGATGTTTAATCACCCGCACCACCAAAAAATTCATCTGATCTTAGAATCTTTAGATGCTGCGTTGTTCCATGAGATAGGTGCGCACTTTGGTGGCGGTACACTTATCACTCTACTGCATGATGAATATCGTTGGAGTAGGGATGTTGATTTTATTTGTGCTGTGGGTCCCGGTTATAGACGGCTTCGTGAATTAGTTTCTGATAACTATTTCAAACCTGAATTTTTATTCAGTAAAACGGAGAGGCTTGAGTTTCCGAGAGACTTAACAGCAGACCAATACGGCATTCGATTTCTCACCGTAGCAGATGGAGAGAAAATCAAGTTTGAAATCATCGCTGAAAATAGAATTACACTTGAATCTCCTGAGTCTTTTGATTGGACGCAACTACCATGTCTTAGCGTGGGTGATCGTATAGCTGAAAAATTGTTAGCGAATGCCGATCGTTGGAACGATGCGGGTATTGAATCACGCGATCTGATTGATTTGGCTGTTATGCGGGAAAGTGGGAAATTTTTAGATCGGGCTATAGAGAAAGCGGAAGCCGCTTACCCAGTAATTTCTCCATTGAAAAGTGCTATTGAGAAATTTCAAAATTCGAAAGAATATCGAGAGAAATGTTTTAGTGCTCTGCAAATAGTTAATCGAGAGCCGATTCTGACTGGGGTGGATTTGTTAGCAGAGGATTTTCTCTAACGCTTTTTGTGGCTAAACTACCCGATAACCTAGACCTCACCCAAAACCCTACCCAAAAACTCCCGAGTCCTAACTTCCTTTGGAGAGCCAAACATAACCCCAGGCTCAGCAACCTCAACAACCTTACCCCCATCCAAAAAACAAACCCGATCCGCCACTTCCCGCGCAAACCCCATCTCATGAGTAGCCAGCACAATAGTCATCCCAGCCCCCTTAAGCTGCTTAACCACCTCAAGCACCTCACCAACCAACTCAGGATCAAGCGCACTGGTAATCTCATCAAGTAGCATAATCTCAGGCTTCATAGCCAACGCCCGCACAATCGCGACTCGCTGCTGCTGGCCACCCGATAATCTATCAGGATATTCATGAGCCTTATCTGCAAGCCCGAAGCGCGTTAGCAACTCCATGGCGTGATCAGCGACGTCTGACGGTTTTGCCTTCAACACCCGCCGGGGTGCGAGGCAAATGTTCTCCATCACACTCATGTGTGGGAACAAGTTAAAACTCTGGAACACAATGCCAATACGTTTTCTATAAGGCATCGGGTCAATGCCAGGTACGCCGATATCAATGCCGTCAAACCAGATATGACCGCTGTCTATTGGTTCCAGTAAGTTCATACAGCGAAGCAGGGTAGATTTACCGGACCCGGAAGCGCCGATCAGGCAAATCAACTCACCTTCGGTAATGGATAAATTAATACCGTCGCACACCGTCAGGTCACCAAAGCGACAAACCAGATCTTCCAGTTGAAGTTTGTATTGGGGTTGGTTCAAAATCAGTTGCGTATCGAACGTTGTTTGGCGAGCAGGTAGTCTGCATAGCGTGTGGCGGGAATGGTGAGGCAAAGAAATATAATGGCGGCACCTACGTAGGGCGTGAAGTTGGCCATGAGGGATTTGTGCACGCCAGCTTGCCTTAGTATTTCTACCGGGCCTATAAAAGATATTAGCGCCACGTCTTTTTGCAGTGCAATAACAAAGTTCATCATTGCAGGTACTTGCCGTCTGATGGCTTGGGGTAATATCACGTAGCGCATGGTGTCGCGCTCTGACAAGCCCAGGGATTCAGACGCGGATCGTTGGCTTTTATGCACTGATTCAATTCCTGCACGCAGTACTTCGGCCACGTAGGCGGAGTAGGTGAGTACTAGAACAACGGTGCCCCACAGGTAGGGGGAGTTCCACGGTCTTGGTAACCCTAAGCCAGGTATGCCGAAACCGATGAGGTAGACCAGTAGTATTATCGGTATGCCGCGAAAAATATCGGTGTATAAGGCACCAAAAACACGTAACGGGAACAGGGCAGGTTTGCGTACGTTTCTGCACAGTGCTATCGCTAGTGACAGTATCACTATAAGCGGCAAGCTCCATGCGAAGATGGCGATATCCAACATGAACGCTTTGAGCAGCGATGGAAACGTTTTTTGAAGTATTGGCCAGTTAAAGAAGCTTCGCTTGACGGCGCCCCAACCGGGCGCCATCGGTACGAAATACATCAGTGCGGCGATCACAGCGATAAGGCTGGCTGTGGCGATGGTAATACTGCTACGACGTTGTTGCTGCTCGTAGCGTTTGAGTGGTGACAGGTTTGACACTGATTATATAAACTTAACGTGTGTTTACTTATCCATATCAATGACAGGTGCGCCAGTCGCGTCTGCAAGCCATTTGGTTTCAATGGCTTTTAAGGTGCCGTCGTCCGCTAATGCTTGAATCGCTGCATCTACGCACTCTTTAAGCGGGCTGTCTTTTGCCATTAGCAAGCCAAAGTTGTCTGGTGCTTCGTTGTTCTCGACCGGGAACTGGCCAAGTACTTTGCCGCCTTCAAGTTGTACTGCAGATACAAACAGGGCAGAGGGCAGATCAAAGACAATGGCGTCTATCTGGTTTGCTGCGATGGCGGCTACGACGTCTGCGTTGTCATCGTATAGCAGGGTGTCTTGTTGCGGTTGTAGTACTTTTTCAAGAAACGGTTGGCTGGTGGTGCCGGCGGCGGCGCCAAACTTTAGCTTCTTGAGTGCAGATGCGGTTGCCGGGGTGTTGGCCGCTTCTGAGCCTTCTTTAACCACTACTGCAATGGTGGTGGTGTAGTAGGGCTGGCTGAAGTCTATGACTTCAAGTCGCTCTGGCTTGATTGAGTATTGCTGGATGTTGAAGTCGAAGTTCTTTGCACCTGGCTGAATCGCTTCGTCGAATCCGCTTCGCACCCAGCTGACATTGGATTCGTCGTAACCCATTTGCTTTGCTACGGCGTAGGCGACGGCCGCTTCGAAGCCTTCACCGCTTTCAGGCGAGTCATTCATGACCCATGGCGGGTAGGCCGGGTTGCCTGTGGCGACGGTTAGTCGGTCTGCTTTCAGGGTTTTGCCGCTCGTACATTCGTTGGCGCTGGCTGGGGCTGTGATGGCGAGGCCGAGGGCGGCGGCCAGTAGCATGGCCAGTGGGTTGTTTGACATGTTTTTTCTCCGGATTGGCGGTGATTTGTACGTGGGTAAAATCGTACGGGGTGGGGAGTGGAATGTCTATATGTTGGGGTGGGGATTTGGGGTGGTGTCGTATTTGGGGGTGACATGGGTTGGTTGCTTCGGTGGACGGACCCAGGTTTGGAGCTGGCTTGACGCGCTTGCTGCGGGTTTCCCTGGGCGGCTTGAGTGGTTTGCTTTGCGCGGCTCTTGCTAGCGGCTTTGGGTTTGTTTGAGGATTGAGCGGCAGGCCACTCGCTGACGCTTCGGGTTACCGCCGGGGGTTTGCTTTTCTTGGTGCCTTCTTGCCAGTGCTTTGGGTTTGTTTGAGGGTTGAGCGGCAGGCCACTCGCTGACGCTTCGGGTTTCTGCTGGGGTGGGGAGGCTTTGCATGATCCCTCGCTTGCGCTTCGGGTTCTTCTGAGGTGTAAGTGGTGACAAGGTCAGGACCGAATCGCGGACAAAGTGCGTTTGTCGCGATTCGGTGGGTGCTGGCTAGTGGGCTGTTTGGAAAGCTTGGTAACACTTTATCTTCGCCACAGTAGTCTGTGCTGCGTTGGAAAAATTCGACGTAGGCCCTGCTATGGCTGCATTTTTCCGCCTTGCTCTGACGACTGTGGCTGTGAAAAGTTTGTTACCGAACTTCCCGCACAGTCCACTAGTTTGCTTCTAGTTCAGGCGAGGGTGTTTTTTCGGTGGGAGTCGAGGTAGGCGCAGCTTGAGGTGCGATGAGTTTCATCAGGCGGTCTTTTATTACCTTGACCTCTTGCTCCAGGGTTTGCTCTTCGTAGGCGAT
>CALISD010000181.1 GCA_938041955.1 uncultured Granulosicoccaceae bacterium
CGTAGTTTATTCACCACGCGGAAAGCGCTGATTGTCTTCAAGCTCATTTAAGTCCATGTGATTTCGCATGTAGCGCTCTGACGCTTTCTGTAGTGGTTGAAATTCCCATGGATAGTAGTCCCCGTTTCTAAGTGCTTCGTATACCACCCAGCGACGCGCTTGCGATTCGCGCACCTGGTTGTCGAACTGGGTGAGGTCCCATCGCTTGTCTGCTTGATCGCGAAATCCCTGTAGTACATTTTCATGTTCGCTGACGTCAGCCAGATTGGTTTTTTCGTGTGGGTCATTGTCTAGATTGAACAATTGTTCGGGGTCGAGGTTGCAGCGATTGTACTTCCATGCGCCCTGGCGGATTGATACCACAGGCGCATAACTTCCCTCGGCTGCATATTCCATTAATACGGGCGCATCACGGGATTCACCGTTTGCCATGGATACCAGGCTCATGCCGTCGGTCCAGGGTTGTACTTCATCCAGTGATACACCGGCCAGTTCAGCGACGGTTGGTGTGACGTCAATATTCGATACCGGTGTTTTTATCAAACCAGGTTTTATGTCCGGTGCGCAGATCATTAGCGGAACTCTTGATGAACCTTCAAGAAAATTCATTTTGAACCAGAGTCCTTTCTCGCCAATCATGTCGCCGTGATCTGAAACGAAAACGATAACGGTATTGTCGGCCTGTCGTGTTTCTTCCAGTACCCGCAACAGCTGCCCGATCTTTTCATCAAGATAGGAGATGTTGGCAAAGTAGGCTTGCCGGGAGCGTCTTACATCGTCATTAGTAATGTTGAATTCGGTGTAGTCGTTGGCCAGCATGATGCGCTTGGAGTGCGCATCGTAGTCATCGTAGTGGTACGCAGCTTCTACTGGCTCAAGGTGTTCGCAGTCGTTGTACAGGTCCCAGAACTTTTTGCGTGCAACATAGGGGTCGTGTGGGTGGGTAAAGCTTACCGTTAATGACCACGGTCGTTCGTCGAGTCCGCGCGAGAGTTGGTAGAGCTTTTGTGTGGCGAAGTTAGCGACTTCATCATCGTATTCCATCTGGTTGGTGATCTCGGCCACACCGGCGCCTTTTACTGAGCCCATGTTGTGATACCACCAGTTGATACGTTCACCGGGCTTTCTATAGTCCGGCGTCCAGCCAAAATCGGCAGGGTAGATATCGGTGGTTAAGCGTTCTTCGAATCCGTGTAGCTGATCCGGCCCGACAAAATGCATCTTCCCCGACAGGCAGGTGTAGTAACCCGCGCGGCGCAGATGATGGGCATAGGTAGGAATGTCAGATGCGAATTCTGCCGCGTTGTCATAGACCCGTGTGCGCGACGGTAACTGACCAGACATAAAGCTTGCCCGGCCGGGTGCACACAAGGGCGACGCGGTGTAGGCATTTTGAAATCGAGCTGAGCGTGCTGCCAATGCTTTTAAGTGTGGAGTATGCAGCCAATCTACAGGCCCGTCTGGAAACAGGGTGCCATTGAGCTGATCGACCATAACGATAAGTATGTTGGGCTTTTGTGCTGCCATCATTGCTTCCTCGAGGAATTCTGCAGATTAGCAAATCGGGTTGCTGTTACACGAGTCGATTGCGACTGATTGTTGTCGAGGTTAGTGTTCGAGTGCTCTGTAGGTGGGATTGTGGGTGAGTACTACGATAAAGCGTTTACAGGTAAAGGGTACTTGCGCATCCACCGATGAGTGGAATGGCGGATGCGCCGTAGGTTTATCACCCTTCGGTAGTCGTGCGTTGCCCGTGTTAGGAGCTAAGTACTCGTGTTTGAATGCGCTTCGGTTACAACACCAGGGCATGCTGTGTTTGGATTGGACGTCCCGGGCTTGATCGCTCGCTGACGCGTCGGGTTCCGGGGGTATTGGGTGAGGCTGGCGTCTGTTAGTTAATTATGCCGTACCTGGTAGGTTGCTGCTTCTTTGTTATTGTTGCTCTAAAGCATCGGAGGCGGCTTCAATGCACTTTATTATAACTTCCATGTCATCGATTTCGGTGGCCATAAGGAGTGCTACCTTTGCGAGATATACCGGTGCTTTTGCTTCATCAAATTGGTCGATGTGGCTGGCCAGTAGTTCATAGGTTTTTTCGAGATCTGCAGGGTTCATGATGTTGCTCGCTCTTGAAATGTCACAGCGCGGTAACCGGTAAGCACTGTTGTTGCGTCCGCGTTGGACCAGCGCCCGGCAATATGCATGTCAGGGCGTATCAGATAGGCTGTTGATGGCTGGGCTGAAAATTGTTTGGTAATGTCTGACGGGTAGGGTGCGGTGATTACTTTGATGTCGATCCCGGTTGTACATGCTGCTTTGAGCTGCACGCTGAAGTCATTATCAAAGCACAACACGGTGAATCCATTGCCAAGGTTGTCAGATAAATAGACGCCATCGATCATGACATCAGGTATGACTGCACCTACGCATGGCCCGGCTTTGATTTCTTCGTCACTGCTTATGACAGCAGGGCTGTCAGCATAAACGTAGGGCGTCATTTGCCGTGGGTTGGCCAGCTCACCGGCAAACGGGTGAGTTAGTGCAAGTGACAGCGCTGCGTCCCGCATGATGCGCCAGCCGTGAGTGTTCGGGGTCATGAATCGTGCACTTTTTGAAGCGTTTGCAAAAACGTCCAGTGTTGCACCCCGACGCTCGGGAGTGTAGCTATCGAGCAGTGCTTTGCCTGCTTTGCCGTTGAGTACCCAGGCCAGCTTCCAGCCGATATTCGCGGCATCAGCCAACCCGTTGTTCAAGCCGCGTACGCCGAAGATTGGTACGATGTGAGCGCTGTCGCCGACAAAGAATATCGATCCGTCTCGATAGTCATCCAGGGCGAGGGTATTGGCTGAATACACACTCCACCATTCCAGTTCCCAGGGACCGGTGTGGCCGATTTCTTTCAGTACAGAATCAACACTGTGACGCACGGTCTCTTCCTGCAGCGCGTCTTCGGTGGTTTCATCATCGTGCAACTGGTAATCGATACGCCATATATCATCTGGTTGCTTGTGGATTAGCACGGTCCCTGCGGGTCTGCATTTCGGCGCGAACAGCGCTCTTCGGATAGTCGGGTAGTCGTGCTTCATCTGGATATCTGCTATTACGTAGCGGCCTTCAAAATTTTCTCCCCTGAGGCTGTGGTTACGCATTTTGCGGATGGTACTGCGTGCGCCGTCGCAGGCCAGAACGTAGTCGGCTTCAAGTGTGTAGCTACCTTCTGGATCGGTTACTGTAATGGCCGCGCCATTTTTAGTGTCTTTAATATTTGTGACTTCACTTTGCCAACGTGCATCAATCAGTGGGCTCTGTGCAACAGCCTCCCATAGAAACTGTTCAATATACTGCTGTTGAAGGTTGTACATAGGCCGGTACTTTTCTTCAGTACTGTCCGGCATATGAAATTCAAGTATCTGTTTTCCGCGGTAGAAAGTACGACCGGTTGTCCAGCCAAGTGACTTCTTCAGAAAGGGGGTAACGGCACCAATGCTTTCAAGAATATACATGCTTGAGCGTGCGATACAGATGGCGCGGCTACCATCATTAAAGGTGGGTTTGTTGTCGAGCAGGACACTCTGAATACCTTCACGTGCAAGCGCCAAAGCGGCTGTCATTCCAATGGGGCCGGCGCCGACAATGGCTACAGCAGTGGACGTGCTGAGCGTTGAGCGCCTATTACCCTTTGGCGCGTCGAAATGCGGGTAGTTGAAATAGAGTGATTCTGTTTCTTTCCGGCCTTTCGGTCTCATGTTGTTGCTTGCACCTTTGAACTTCGATAACCAATTATGGATGATGCTACTACATCACTGGCTTTGGATTCGTTTTTAGTAAACTTCTAATTTGCGCCCATCAACACGGCAGTGTTTGACGTACTGGACTTGATCCCTCGCTCACGCGGCGGGTTTCCTCGGGCTCTGCTTCGTTATTGAGAGGTTAGGGTGCATCGTACTGCTGCACAAGCGTCATATAGGCAGCTGTACCTATCCACGTTCGCATATGCGATTGGAAACCCGACCCGTGAGCGAGTGGGTCACATCAGGCTCGTCCTGTCTCACACCCGCAGCGTGTTCTGCAGAAGGGTATTTGTACGTGGAGCATTGGTATCGATCTGTGCTTTGTAATCAGTGAGGTTCTTCAAAGCCTTTGATATGCGGGTCGGCTTGCTTGGGTACGGTCTGGCGTTCAATCATTCTGCGAACTCGAGGTGGCTCTGCACCGCGATGCAATCGGTTCAAAGATTTTGCGATACCTGAATCTGACATGGTACGGCGTTGGTTGTGTCTGACGTATTCAACCCAGGTGGCAACGTAATACTTCTCAGTCCATATGTTGGGTACTTCCAGGTCTCGCAATAGTGACCAGCGCCGTGCGCCATCACGCAGGTGAATAACGCGCTGCCCGGCCATGGCTTCGAGAAACTCCGGTACGTCTGCTTCACCAATGTCGTAATCGACAGTGATCATAATAGGGCCGGTTCTTTGTTTTAACTGAACTGCCAGAGTGGGTTCAATAAACTGATTCAGCGGGTCAAGGTCAAGTCGATCAAATTCCGGTAGCGGTAGTTTGTAACCCACGAGCGCGCCGCATATGACTAATGTGGCAGAGCCTAATAAAGCGTACTGCAATCCGTAGTTTTCAGCGATGGTTCCCCACAGCCAGCTACCGGCTACCATGCCGGCGGCGTTGCTCATCATATAGAACGATAGCGCGCGCCCTACCACCCAGCGTGGTGTGGACAGTTGCAGTGAAACGTTAAGCAACGCATTGGTAGTTACCCAGCAGGCCCCACATATCATCAGAGACAGAAGCGCCATCAACATGCCTTGTCCGGTTGCCAGTAATAGAATGCCCAGCGCCATACCAACAAATGCTGCGCGTACGATTATTTCATTGCTGAACAAGGGCCGGATTTTGCCATTGCCGAGTGCGCCGCCCACCGCGCCGAGCCCGAAAGAACCCAGTAGATAGCCATAGGTTGATGCGCTGCCGTTGAGTAAATCACGGGCGATCAACGGCAGCAGAGCCAGCACTGCAACAGCCGCAAAGCCAAACAGAAACCCGCGCAATATGATTCTAAGAAGGTTAGGCGACATACTGACGAAGCGAATACCGGCGGAGGTAGCCTGATGAAAGCGTTCACGCGGAAGTGTTAATGCTTTTGGTGGCCTGCTCCAGAGCAGTAGCACAGCGATCAAGGCCAGATAACTCAACGCATTTAATGCGAATGCGGCGGCAGCGCCCAGCGTTACGATAATCAGTCCGCCAAGCGCGGGGCCGATACTTCGCATCAGGTTAAAAGACATACCGTTGGCAAGCACGGCGGCAGGCACTTGCTCACGTGGCACGATGTCACCAACTGATGCCTGCCAGGAGGGGTTGTGCAAAGCGCCACCGCAACCGATCAAAAAGGTGAACGTCAGTAAGAGCCACGGGGTCAGCAAATTAAAATAAGTGGTTAGCGCGAGCGCCACAGAGGCGATCAGCATCAGTGTTTGCGCTGCTAACATGATGCGACGTCGGTCGTAGTTGTCTGCCAATACACCGGAGAGCAGTGACAGCCCCATGATCGGTAGTGTGGTTGAGGCAGTAACCAGTGCGACCATTTGTTGTGAATCGGTCAGGGTAGTCATGGTCCAGCCGGCAGCGACCGCCTGAATCAGTCCACCAAGATTGGATATCAGCGTGGCAAGCCACAGGGAGCGAAATATCGGGTTGGAGAAGGGCGCCAGTGCAGGGGATGATGACGTGCTGGCATTTGATTCAGCTGTGGGGTCTTGCATTGAGGTTTTGTCGTCAGGAGCAGACGGTTCTTCAACGTTGTGGGGTGGCTGATTCAATTGCTTTTAGTTTTTTGCTGGCAGCGCTCCATCGTACAGCAGTTTTCAGGCTTTGGGTGGCGGCGCAGATTCAGGTCTTGCAGCCTGGATTCGGGGTGGCTGTTAACAGCCAGAGATACAGTGACTATCACGGATTGCCACTCGCTCACGCGTCGGGTTTCCAAAAGCAAAGTGCCCCGGGTTTTAATCGTAGCTCTGACGAAACCCGACGACTGAGCGAGTGGCAAGTTGCGTGTATGTGTTGACGTTTAGCTGTGCTGTTTGAAGCAGCGCGGCACCTTGAATTCGGGCTGGCGCTTAACAGGTGGTCAGGCAATATAAGTCACGGGATAATCCCCACTTGTTAATGCGTCTTTTCTCTAAAGTACATCGGTATTTCGGTAAACCAGATTATTGGCTGCTCTGCTTTGAGTACTTATTGCGGAACTCGAAAAGCATTTCCTGACAATACCACTGTTCCATTGCCACCCCGATTCCAAGGTCTCTTTGAAAGCCAGTTATTAGTAATAGTCAGATTATTTGATTGACGGAATTCTACTGTTCCCGGGTAGTTACCTGCCAGTTGTACAGTGTTGAATTCAACCACCAGGTCACTAGCGCCGAATAACTCGATGCCCGCATCACCGGGGGCGCTCTGACGGATGTTGTTATGCAGGATAGCGCCGCCATAGTGGCGCGTGCCGATACCTAGCGCTATATTGCGGTAGCTATCCACAATAGTATTGCCAATCACTCGGGTGCCTTCAGCACCGTTCCATGCCAGTATGGCGGGGGCGCTGGTATGTTGACCACAGTTCTGATCAACACTGCAGCCACTACCATCACCAATTATGTTGTAGATGTAGTTATCTCGTATCACCCAGTCAATGGTTTGGTGTAGATCAATTGCGCCGTTGTAGTCTCCGACCGCAGCACCTGCGCTGTAGCCAATGGTTGAGCACGCTATGAGACCGTTACGTGCCCGACCGGGGCTGACTTTAATGTGTTGGGTGCCGATATCTTTGATGTTCAGGTTATACAACTGCAAGCCTTGCAGCGCTCCCGAATCAGGTTTGACCGATATGGCGTGATCACGGATATCCGATATAGATAGATTTGCGATGGTCACGTCACTGCCCAGAATCATAAATCCTTCAGATGCTTCGCTGTAACCCATGCCACGTATGCGCACTCCTGCCTGATCACCGTTCAAACTACGAATGGTCAGATTAGATCTCACGCGTACCGCGTATTGATCCAGTGTGTAGTCGCCATCTTCAAATAGTATCTCGGTGTCTGGGCTGGCATTTTCAATAACGTTGATCCAGTCAGACTGCGGATAGACAATTACCGTCGTACCACGGCCCCGATAATTTACCGATTGAGTGTACGGATCGCATTCTCCGATGGGGGTTTCGTACAGCCGCGTAAGATCGGGTTCTTCGCCATAATCCGGCTCGATTAAACAGGCTGACACAACACTCACAAGCGCTGTGAGCAGGCAAACTTTGATAAATCGGTCTTTACTAATCTTCATTTGACCTTATCCAGTTGTCTATTCGCGACTGAACAGCATTGAATGGGTAATCTCCCATTTTATCGAAATAACAGCGAATTACAGGGACACACTCTATTAAAACGAAAATACTGATGGAGTCAGGGTGCGGTAAACCTTGATCTTAGATGTGCGGCAAAGTTTCGTACACCGATAAATGGAGTGGTAGCTGCGCCGTTGGCTTATGCCCCCTACGAAATCGCCGCCTCTATATGTGACCTGTTATCAAGAGAAACTGTAAAAATCACGGCA
>CALISD010000182.1 GCA_938041955.1 uncultured Granulosicoccaceae bacterium
AACACTTTATCTTCGCCACAGCCGCCATAGCTGCGTTGGAAAAATTCGACGTAGGCCCTGCTATGCCTGCATTTTTCCGCCTTGCTCTGACGACTGTGGCTGTGAAAAGTTTGTTACCGAACTTCCCGCACAGCCCACTAGCTGTTCTTGTCGCTCGATTGTCCAAGGCTATTCTTGCTTGCGGCTAACTACTGGTAAGTTGTAACTCGGTAGGCGGTCTTCCAGGAAGTGATATTCGTGCCTCGCATGATCAATAGCGCTACGATCAAGTGTTAACAAAAGGCATTGTTCTTCAGTCGTTGCAAAGTGAGTGGCCGGGTGTGCCTCGTCTACCCACGGTGGCATAAAAACCGAGTTGCCAAAGTTACTTCCGGCTCTGTTTAAGCTCACTATGTAAGCCTGATTTTCCATCGCCCGGGTTTTTACAAAAGCATGCCAGCTATCGAAGGATGGATCACGAGCGTATGCGCCTGTATGCAATATGCAGTCAACTTTGTGTTGTAGAACAAGTGCGCTGGCGAGTTCGGCAAATCTAATGTCGTAGCAAATGATTGGTGCTAAGCGAAATCCGTTACATTCAAACACCATCAACTGATTGCCTGAGACGTTAAAGTAGTCTTTCTCTTCTGATGCACCAAACTGTGCTAAATGCAGTTTTTCGTATACGCCGTGCAGCATCCCATTGGGGTTGATGATGCCGGTCGCAATGCTATAGGCGGGAATACCTGTTTCTTTGTCGTGCCGTCTGGCGTAGCCGTAGAGTACCCAGCATTGGTGATTGATTGCGATACTGCGCCATGTTTGAAATGACATGCCATCATCATCTTCTGCCACCTCGTCCAGCTTGGCAAAGGTCTCATTGGAATACTCAAGTGTTGAAAGCTCCGGGAGCAACAGTACATCAGCCGGGTTATCGGTAAGCCACTGGTGGGCTTTTTCCGCCGATCTTTGAAGATGTCTGTTTCGGGCTGCAACGCTTGTGGTTGCGGGAATATCAATCTGGCAGCCCAATAAATTGAGTGTTGTCAATGCTGTCTTCATTTTTCGGCCTGTAGTGGATTGATTCTCTCAAAAAAATGCTCTGATTGCGCAGTCAGGCAGGAGACGGTCGCTACGCGGTTCTCAGATCGTCTCAGGCTCTCAGTGCTCTCGGGTGGCGTCCGGTATACTGTCGGTTTTGGGTGAAGAAATGACTAAAATTGCAGACCGCCTCGCACGACTTGTTAGAATATCGCTACTTCACACAGGCTTGCTGGCTGTTGTTGGTACAAGTTTCATTTTTGGTCATGCAGCGATGGCAGAAGAAAAACTATCTAAATTTCTACTGATCAAATTGTCACGTGAGCAATCACAGGTATTGTGCACTTCGGAAGCTTTCATTTCCTGTATGGAGTTTACCCAGGAGACTTGCCTTGAGTTGTCAGAGAAAGCGCTGCAGCAGTGCATCGTTCCGTTGCCAGATACCATTAGTTTGGAAGCGCTGAGCAACGATGCGTTAGAAGCATGTCCTCAGAAAGTCTACGAGGAAGCGGGTTTCTCTGAAGAAAAGGCAAAGAACTGTCTTGAGGAAATTCTCGCCGAGTAGTGCTGCTGAGATCACGGGTAATTGACCGCGTTAATGCGGGTAACCGTAAAACGACGGTACGAAACCGTTCCTTGCATGTGATTTTAATTCGTTTTACATTGACGGCACATCAACGGATACAACGTAGGAGAAGGTTAAGTGATTAAAAGAGGAATTCTAACGATAGCAGCGGTAACTGCGGCTATCGCGGTCGGGGCGGCACAGGCGGCTGACCCGACATTCTTTCGCATCGGTACTGGCGGTGCAGGTGGCACCTATTTTCCCATCGGTGGCACCATTGCCAACGGAATTTCGGCGCCTCCAGGTTCCCGGGCGTGTGATAAGGGTGGCCAATGTGGCGTTCCAGGACTAATCGCAATCGCTCAGTCAACGACCGCTTCTGTGTTTAATAACGCTGCAGTTCAAAATGGTGAGTTGGAAGCCGGTCTGGCCGCGGCAGACGTCACTCGCTCTATGTTTCTGGGTGAAGGCAAGTTTGAAGGTAAGGCGCATCCTAAACTAAGGATTGTGGCCAATCTATATCCGGAAGACCTCCATCTGGTTCTGCCCAAGGGATCATCAATCAATAATCTTGGTGATCTGGCTGATAAACGCGTCGGTATCGCGCAAGCTGGTTCGGGCACGCAAGTGGCGGTTCTGCAAATGCTTGAGGCTTGGGGTGTGACTCGAGACAACATGAGTGAAGCTGAGCTTAACAACAGCCAAAGTGCAGAGCGATTGGCTGATGGTCAACTTGATGCCTATTTCTACGCTGCCGGTTGGCCGGTCGCGGCAATGGTTCAGCTGGCTTCCACCAAAGGCATGGCGCTTCATTCTTTCACTGAGGAAGACCTGCAAAAGATCAATGGCATCATACCGGCTTACATCCCTTCAAAAATTCCGAGTGGAGTATACGAAGGGGTAGATAATGATGTTCTCACCCCTGCGGTAAGTGCGTTGATGGTTGTCTCTTCTGATCTTTCTGAAGAACTTGTTTATGGCATTACCAAAGCAATGTGGAACGAAAACACTCGTAAGTTGCTCGACAACGGCCATGCAAAGGGAAAGCAAATTACTTCTGAAACAGCGCTTGACGGTGTCGCAGCGCTTGGCGTTCCGTTGCACCCGGGTGCTGAGAAATTTTACAAGGAAGCGGGTTTGCTTAAGTAGTAGCCACAACAAAGTAAAAACTGAAGGCGATACTCGGGTTCGGGTATCGCCTTTTTTATTTTATAATCTCGGATGGATCTATTCACGGCACACCTGTCGTATTCATGCGGCGTTGTCGTTCGTGCTCAAATACACCCATAGGTTGTGCGCGAACTCCTACTCAATGTATACGACAGGATCTCCCTGAATAGTTATAAGAGACCATGAAAGCATTAGAAAATATGAAACTAGTTCATTTTCGACCAAATAGTTACATAATCTATTTCTTAAAGACGATCTCCGTAAAAAATTACAAAAGAAAAGGTATCGCCAAGTGACTGAGACTGTGAATCCACAGGATGCCGGCCCCTCCAGTGAAGACCTTGCAGAAATTGAAAGAAAATACGAAGAGGGTGCGGCGACTCGAGAAGTAACCCCGATTGCCTATAACGTACTGCGCGTCATTGCACTTGTCTTTGCGCTGTATCACTTCATTACTGCGGGCTTTGGGCTGCCAGCGGATCATTGGCACATGGGCTGGCATTTGTCCGGTCTTTTTATTCTGACCTACGCTTTTTACCCGGTGTTCAAAACAAAGAGTCTTTTCTCATTACAGCCGAGCCGGATGCGGATCGGTAATATTCCTGTTTACGATCTTATCTTCATGCTATTTGGTGTAGCAGCATCGCTGTATGTGGGCATGGCGTGGCGAGGAATACCGCTGCTCGGTATAGAAGAGCAAACCTTCCGCATGGGGAACCCGAATAAGTTCGATATCTTTTTCGGCTTGGTGTTGATCTTCCTGGTGTTGGATATTGCGCGTAGAACACTGGGCTGGGTACTGCCGTTAATCATCTGTGTGTTCATGTCCTATGCTTTGTTTGGACCGCACTTTCCCGGCTTGTTGCAACACCCCGGAGTCAAATTCAATACGTTTGTGTCATCAATGTATTTTCCTCAAGAGGGAATATTCGGCGTCACGCTGTGGGTGGTGTCAACCATCGTATTTCACTTTGTGTTGTTCGGTGTCATTGCTCAGCGGACCGGCCTTGGTCAGCTATTTATAGATAACGCGACTATTCTGGCTGGCAGATATACGGGGGGGCCAGCCAAGGTGTCTGTTATTTCTTCTGCATTCTTTGGCACGATATCCGGATCGTCTGTGGCGAATACCGTATCAACCGGTGCGCTGACTATTCCCAATATGAAGCGGCTGGGGTATCCCGGGCACTTTGCAGGTGGTGTTGAAGCGGCTTCGTCTGCAGGCGGGCAGATCACACCGCCGATCATGGGAGCTGCTGCTTTCATCATGGCAGAGTTTCTTGAGGTTCCGTATACCACCATCGTTATCGCTGCGATATTTCCGGCCTTGTTGCATTACGTTGGTGTGTTTTCGGTGGTTCATCTGATGGCGCGAAAGCTTAACCTGCAAGGCATGAAAAAGGAAATGCTGCCAAAGCTTGGAGAAGTATGGCGAGCCGGGTGGGCAAATATAATTCCACTGATTGGATTGCTACTGGTGTTGTTTTCCGGCTATACGCCGTTTATGTCTGCGTTTGTCGGTATTTCATTGTCGGTTATTGCCGGTATGTCGCGAATTCGTCAGCCCTTAACCCTGGTCTATGCTGCCGCGTTTATTGCATTTGTATTGTGGAAATATTCCAACGGTGGCTTTGCACTGCCGATGACTGCCATGTTAATAGCCGGATCATTAATAGCCACACTAAACCCTCAGGAGCGAATAAAAATACCTGAGATGTCGGATGCCATGACACTTGGGGTTAAGTATGCATTGGCGGTCGGTGCAGCTTCCGCAGCGGTAGGTATTGTTGTGGGTGTGATCAATACAACCGGCGTCGGTTTTCGAATCGGCTACATGGTCACACAGGGGGCAGGTGCGCTTGCCAGTGATCTGTACGCGATGATCTCTGTATCAGGCTTTAGCCTGTTTGCGGTTGAAGATCTGCAGTTGTTTTTGTCATTAGTTTTT
Organism: uncultured Granulosicoccaceae bacterium; assembly: GCA_938041955.1. Taxonomy (GTDB): domain Bacteria; phylum Pseudomonadota; class Gammaproteobacteria; order Granulosicoccales; family Granulosicoccaceae. The sequence continues at coordinate 4,704 of CALISD010000182.1, forward strand.
ATTGCCATTGCCTGTATCCTGATGGGTGCCGGAATACCGACCACGGCGCTGTATATTATGTTGGTTTCAGTCGCGCAGCCGGCACTCGCACAACTGGGTGTTCCACCCATTGCCAGTCATATGTTTGTACTTTACTACGGTGTGGTTTCAGAAATTACGCCGCCGGTGTGTACGTCGGCCTATGCGGCAGCAGCAATCGCCAATTCAAACCCATTTCGAACCGGTATATCAGCTTTTACTCTGGGGCTCGGTAAAGTAGTAGCGCCTATGGCGTTTGTGTATGCGCCGGTGCTGTTGTTCGTGTCATCCACCGGCTTTGACTTTATTGAGTTTAGTTATACCGCGACTAGCTGTATAGCAGGGGTAATAGCCCTGTCAGTGGCTGTTGTCGGATACTGGTTAGCGCCAATGGGTGTGTTCTTCAGAATACTGTGCGCATTGGCCGGGATAATTTTTATTGCCCCTTCAATCAAGGCGGATATATTCGCGCTTGCAGTGGTGGCGCCGGCAGTGATTTCACAGCTGAATTTGCGCAAGCGCGCAACTGCACTTAACTAGACCTATTGATAAATGAAGCAGGCGATTATCCATACGACGCTTGTAGTTGATGATTACGATGACGCGATTCGATTTTACGTGGACAAGCTTAAGTTTGAATTGACCAGCGACGCGCCACAGCCGGAAGGCAAGCGATGGGTGGCGGTAACACCACCGGGAAGCCAGGGTATGTCGCTACTGCTTGCTAAGGCTGTTGAGCCGAAACAGAGCGAGCGCGTCGGTGATCAGGCGGGCGGCCGGGTATTTTTGTTCCTGGGCACGGATGATTTCTGGCGTGATTACCATCGTATGGTGGCAGATGGTGTTGAATTTGTCCGCCAGCCTGAGGCACAGCCCTATGGCACTGTGGCGGTGTTTTCTGACCTGTACGGCAATCTTTGGGATCTGCTGGAACCGAGTGCTGAGCACCCGATGTACGCACACCTGAAAGCATAGGTTGATCGCAGTCGTTTGCGATTCAGCGTCTTCGCGGCAAAGCTCTTTTGCGAGACGTTGCGCTGTCAATCTGCTCAATACCCACCGGCCACTGGAGAAGTTTTATGTCGAAAAAACAGATTATCAATTTAGATGAGGTGAAAATAAAACCCAGGCATGAGTCATTTGTCGCCACAGGAGCGGCAGCAGATAAATTTGATGCGAGCACAGGCAGTATCAGTAGAATGATCGGCGCGCAGAAACTCGGCTACAACCTTACTGTGGTGCCACCGGGTAAAAGTGCATTTCCGGCGCACAATCATCACGTAAATGAAGAAATGTTTTTGATCCTTGAAGGCACCGGTGAGTTGCGCGTAGGGGATGCCACGACAGCAGTGAGAAAGCATGATGTTATTGCCTGCCCACCGGGTGGTCCAGAGACAGCGCATCAAATAATCAATAACTCCAATGCTGACTTAAAATATCTTGCCCTCAGTACTTTGCAGTCACCCGAGTATGTGGAGTATCCGGATTCCGGAAAGTTTGGCGTGTATGGTGAGCGTGTGGATACAAATGATGATCGGATTTCGTTTGTTGGTCGTGTAGATCAAAGCACTGACTACTGGGATGGAGAGGGTTGATAAAAGGTAACTCTTCAGGGCAAACCTGTTGTATCCATGGGCGTTGTCGTTATTGCTCAAATACCCGTGTATGGTGCGCGCGAACTCCTAGCCCATGAATACGACATGCCCACTCAGAAAAGCTACAAAATCAGCTGAAAAATTGAACTAAGTTTCTATCCGGCTGAATAGTTAGTAGAAGCAGATTTAAAATGCGCTGTTGTTTAGCGCACCGGGATTTGTCTATGCGGTGTGTGTTCCCTGCTAACCACGCCTGTAATTGCGACTTCGCGATACCATAGTGCACTGGCTTTTGGCGTCCGAGTTAAGGTTTCATAGTTCACCCGAACAATACCAAAGCGTTTCGCATAGCCTTGCGCCCATTCGAAATTATCAAATAACGACCAGGCAAAATATCCTTCTACCGGAACGCCTTCTTCAATTGCCCGGGCAACCTGCTGAAGGTGATCGTGAAGGTAGTCTATACGGTCTTGATCATCGACAAACTCGTCAGCATCTACTGATGTATCTGGCATTGCCGCGCCGTTTTCGGTAATGAAATACTTTTTGAACGCATGGCGTTCATGCAGGGTGGTGAGTATTTCACGAATACCCTGTGGATAGATTTCCCACTCCATGTCTGTAAGGGGAAGAGTCTTTTTCGCGTCTTCACCACCGGCGCGCAGGGTCTGGCGGGTGTAGTAATTGACCCCCAGGAAGTCGATGGGTGTTGATATCTTTTCAAGATCACCAGCTTGTACTTCTTTTTGCTCCCAGCCTAGTGATTCAACCGTGTCAGCGGGGTAACCAGCACCTGCGATAGGCTCTACATACCAACGATTTTCAAATCCATCGACATCGGCGCATTGCTGCTGGTCTTTTGGATCTTCACTGTAGGCAAAAGCCGGGGTGAAATTCAATACGATACCGGCATCAGCCTGAGGGGCGAATTCCCGAATGACCGGCATGGCCAATCCGTGAGCCAGAAGAAGGTGATGGGCTGCGGCACAAGCGTCCGGCAGTGATTTTCGCCCCGGAGCGTGCTCGCCTGTGCGATAGCCGAGGGATGCAGATACGAAGGGTTCATTGAGTGTGGCCCATGAGGC
>CALISD010000183.1 GCA_938041955.1 uncultured Granulosicoccaceae bacterium
GTTCTCTCAGGCAGTGCATCTTCTTTAAGTTTTCGAGTGCACCATGCTTTCAGATCTGCTCGTACTTTTCTGGCGGGGGTATCGATCGCACTGACAACTGCATGCATATGGTTTGTACGACAATTAACCGCATGACAAACCCATTTCCGATAGCCACAGGTATCTTGTACCTGGCGCTCTACGAGGTTACGCTGGTGAGGAGTGAATATCTTAGCGTTTTCAGCCATTCTGGCCGATGCTTCCAGCTCAAGAACTGGATCAGGCATCTGCCATCCTTTGCGATACTCAACCCATCCGCGCTGATCCCCGGGTAGCCAGGTACCATACGTGGCTATGGTTATAAAATACGCTACTGGGCCGGTCATGCATGCTTACCTGTACATCTAACCACAACTTTTATGGCTGCTGTTCTATAACTTAAATAGTCGCGGCATTTCTAATAAAAGTAAAAAAAGAATTAGCGACAACACCTAGAATTCCGTACCTACAACCCCGGAAAACACAACGACAACGCTGCCGCTAACTCTTGAAAACACCATAACAGTTAGAATTTATTTGACTACCATTTTTCGCTGCCACAAAATGAATTTGTTATTCGGTTCACACACGGCTGTAGGACATTTCCTACAACGGCATTAACCTAATTCCGTTGTATATAAAGTTATCGGGTTGATGGTTTTTTTAACTACTTTTATTACCTGCTCGATCTAGCACAACAACCGCCTTGCTGGCCGGAAGCCCCCAGGGAAACCCGACGCGTCAGCGAGTGGCAAGCTACGCTCGTCGCGGGTAGCATCGCTATTCAAAGCCGCCCAATAAATCTTTCTCGAATCAGTCGCTGCTTCGACAGCACTTAAATCACGCGAATAGATCACGGCAGCATGCCTACTCGCTCACGCGTCGGGTTTCCACGAGCAGCTCGCAAACCCCAAGGAAACCCGACGCGTCAGCGAGTGGCAAGCTACGCTCGTCGCCAGCGGCATCACCATTCAAAACGTTCGATAAATCTTTATCGTATTTGCCACGACATCGACAGCACTTCAATCACGCGAATAGATCACGGAGCATGCCCACTCGCTCACGCGTCGGGTTTCCACGAGCAGCTCGCAGGCACCTAGGGAAGCCCGACGCGTGAGAGAGTGGCAAGCTTCGCTCGTCGCCAGCGGCAGCACCATTCAAAACGTCCGATAAATCTTTATCGTGTTAGTCACGACTTCTACAGCACTTCAATCACGCGAATAGATCACGGCGGCATACCCACTCGCTCACGCGTCGGGTTTCCACGAGAATTCGCAGCTAACTCCAGACACACGCGTAGGTCACACCAGCTTCTCCATTGGCTTACGCGTCGGAGATTCCACACGTTGCTTACACTATCTATAGACTTATAAACCGGGGCGGTTTTTTTCACGCTCACGCAGTGCCACTCTGCGCACCTTGCCGGTAGTGGTCATCGGGAGCTCATCGATAAACTCGATTTCACGCGGGTACTCGTGTGCAGCCAATCGAGCCTTAACCGAGTTTTGTATATCACCAGCCAGTGAATCCGACGCGACAGATTGATCTGCCAAAACAATAAACGCTTTGATTATCTGACCGCGCATTGAATCATCTACACCGATAACAGCACACTGCGCTACTGCGGGGTGTTTCAGCAAGCTGTCTTCGACCTCTCCAGGCCCTACCCTATAACCCGCAGTGCTAATGACATCATCGTCTCTTCCCAGAAACCACAGGTAACCGTCATCATCTCGATAACAGAGATCACCAAAACCCCAGTAGTCACCGCGAAATTTTGATTTGGTGGCCTCTTCATTATTCCAGTAACCCAGAAACATCACGGGATCATCGCGATGGCCTGCCAGCTCACCGGTCTCTCCCACTGGTACAATCCGTCCGTCGGCATCGACCGGTTCGATACGATGACCGGGATATGCCTTACCCATTGAGCCGGGCTTTACATCATACAAAACAGAGCAATTTCCAACGACGTAGTTAAACTCCGTTTGGCCGCACATTTCGTTAACATCAATTCCAAACTGTTCACTAGACCATTGAAAGATCTCGGCACCCAACGTTTCACCTGCAGACATGATGGCTCTGAAATGAAAGTTAAACCGATCAATATTCGAAACTTGCCGAAGCATCTTTAACGCGGTAGGCGGAATAAAACCGTTGGTCACCTTATACTTATCAAGCAAATGGCAAATCCGTTCCGGATCAAAGCCTCTGGCCTCATAGGCCATTAACGGCACCCCATAGCACCAAGATGGCAACAATGCATCAAGCAACCCGCCAGTCCATGCCCAATCTGCAGGAGTCCAGAAGATGTCATTATCCATCGGCGAAAAATTCTGTGATAACTCAAAGCCGGTTAAGTTCCCGATTAAACAACGATGCGCACCCAGTGCCCCTTTCGGGGGGCCAGTTGTTCCAGAAGTATAAATAAGGAACGCTGGATCATCCGCCCGGGTATTGACCGGGTTAAGAGTATCTTTAGCTGCATCAAGTAAAGCGGTATAGCTTCTGGGATCGTCACAGTCGACCACCGCTTTTAGCTCGGTGCATTCCTCACGCAATGATTCAACAAGCTCTCGACGTGCGCCATCTGCTATAACCACTGAAGCGCCACTGTCTTTTAGTCTATAGCTCAGTGCATCCTCCCCAAACATCACAGACAGTGGCAGCGCGATCGCTCCAATTTTATATATAGCCAGGTGTGCTACACCTGCTTCGAATCGCTGGGGCAGAACTATACCGACGCGATCTCCCGGCTTAACCCCCAGACCAACGAGTCCGTTGGCAAGCCGGTTACTGTCTTTGTGAAGCTGACCAAAAGTATATTGAAGGCAAGCGCCCTTATCATTTTCATAGTAAAGGGCGATTCGACCAGGATCGATTTCGCCATACCGGCCACCCGCGACACCTATATTAAAATGCTCCGGAATATTCCAGAGAAAATCGCGACACAGCTCGTTATAGTCGTAGTGAGCAGGCTTGATCAGTTGCATCAGCATTCCACCTGTCGAAGCATCACGTTATTTGATCACTTCCGGAGTTGCTGTAGATTTGCCCCAGTGAGGAGTAAACTTAAGCAACTGGATTTTTGCAGGCAAGACCGGATTAAACATACGATTGTGCCAATAAGTCGCTTGATAGGCATCATCCTGCTCCTCAACACTTTCTACAGAGCAATGCAGATTAAATTGCTGTTGGTACTGTTCAAAATTGAGCTTACATTTGCCCGCACGCAGCAGATGAACGGCTATTTCCGAATCAAGCGCAAAGGTTGCTGTTAGAAAATCTTCAAACTTTTTCGGGTGCTGATAATAAGCAGAAGACAGTAACTTGATCGCAGCTTCCTGACGCAGATTCGGATCGTGAGTCTTTTGAACGATAAAGCGGAATTCCGCAGTAATGTCTTTGGAATCAGATCTGACAAGCCCGGTGTTCACCGGCCCAAACAATTGGTCCGTTCCTTTGATAGCAATGGTAGCTTGCATTCCCTGTGAAGGGCGGCCGTCATCATTGCGAACGGCAAGCTGGCGTATTCGGCACTGCCAACCAATAAAGTATTTTTTAAGTTTTTTAGAATCTGTCATCTGACTTTCGTGTGGTGAGACAAGTGCACACCCCGAACACGATAAAAAACACGGGGCCTAAAAAGGCCCCGTTCGTAACAGCACTTCAGAAGAAGCTTAGCGACGCAAACGTCGCGCTGCCTTTTTGCCAATACTGACTTCGTGGATCATGCTGACCACAACGACAAATACCATGGCGGCACACATTGCCCAGAATATCCCTTGAACAACACCAGGGTTATTTGCGAATGTAAATATTGCCGCTGCCCCCTCGAATGTTTCTACCGGGCTTGAATTCATGATGGTCTCCTAGGTACAGGTGGAATACGGTTGGGGTCAACTCGATCAGCGCGCTCTCTCAAAACCGGCGCATCGGGAGCAGGTCTTGCCTCGGGAGCAGGTCTGCGTGGACGATCGCGATCTCCCGCAGCGGCCTCTTCCCAGCGAGCAAACTCAGGATAGCTTTGCGAAGGAATCTCTGCCTCATCCATACCCATAAGCTCAACTTCGTTCCGTACGCGAAGCAGCCCGAACATTCTTAGTATGCTGCCAATAATCAGCGCAGGTATGAAGCCAAGAAGTGCCATGGTTAACGCACCCTTTGCCTGACCGATGATGCTGATAGCAGGAATAGCATCTGATGCACCCGGATAACCAGCGCAGAAGATACCTACCGCCATCACACCCCAAACACCACAAACACCGTGAACAGCGACCGCACCAACAGCGTCGTCTATGCCCATCTTCTCGATGAATTTTGCAGAGTATGGAATCAATATGCCGCCAATCATGCCCACTAGAAAACCAAGTGGCGGATAGAACAAATCTATACCGGAGGCGACTGAGAAGATACCGCCCAGAGCACCAGACATCATCCAGAACGGATCGCGTGTGACTAAGTAGGCACCGATAATTCCACCCGCCATACCCATCAACGTGTTAAACACGAAGGCTGAAAGATTTGAAGGAATACCGTAGATGTTGACCCACTGGCCCACCGGATCGTAAATCAGACACGCGCCCAGAAAGCCGAAGAAACCGATGATAATCATCATCAAACCGACCACTGTTAACGGCATGTTATGGCCACGTAAATCATTCGCAGAGCCATCGGCGTTGTACTTACCAATACGTGGTCCAAGTGGAATCAGGATACCCAATGCAAAGAAGCCTGCGATGGTGTGTACGACACCAGCCGCCGCCACATCACGGAAACCCCAGTTTACGACCATCCAACCGGCCGGGTGCCAGCCCCATGATGCACCGAGGATCCAGACTACAGAACCAAGTAATACCGCCGTGATGATGAAGGCGCTGAGCTTGATTCTTTCAATTACTGCACCTGAGTAGATTGACGCGGTGGTACAGGCAAACAGAGTGAACGCAGCCCAGAAAACGCCAGTGGCCTGATCCTGGAGGTTCGGACCCATGCCATGACTCCACGGGATGCCGCCCTGGCCATCGCCTGCAACGTCTATTGAGCCATTTTGATTAAATAGGTCTATCGCGCCATCAGCACCAAACGGGAAGTTGTAGCCGGACAGGTAAATAAACCAGCCGAATGCAAAGAAAGTTGGAATCATAAAGGCGAACGCCAATATGTTTTTTACTCCAGAAGCGAGCGCATGCTTGCTCCGGGACGCGCCCATTTCATAGGCCAGAAAACCCGCGTGAATCGCGATCATCAGAGCCGTACACCACCAATAATAAATCTCGAGGTTTATTGTTGTGTGTCCGGCCAATGCAGCATCTATCGCTGCCTGTACCTCATCGTTCATTAATTCCCCCTGGTTGTTGTGGACTACAGGCACCAACCTCAAATGACAGAGATAGGCAACTTACCGTCATCACACGTTTGTGAGTTATATGGGCTTTCGGATCTGACTCCGTGAACCAATTCGTAGTATTTATGTATCAGGGAAAGATATCAAGGGAAAAACAGGTCAATTTGACTGGAACTGTGCATATTCGTTTTACATGTCGCGATCGAGGATTCGAACATGGTGCTGTCGCGCTCAACCCACACAATGCTCTCGTCACGGTGTTACTTAGCTCAGCGTACGAATCATGGCGATTCGACTTACACAAGCGTACTTCGCAGCGGGCATCACAGGCATAACGTTTAACCAACCTGCGTCGGAGCCCAGCAGGCATGCAGCGGCGGACACAGCCGGATCAGGCAACTGCCTGATCCGGCTATTACTTAGAACTTAGCGTAAGCTTTGTTCAACTCCACCATTGGGTGATCGGGAGACATCTGAAACTTAATCAACAACTCACGCGCAATCATATCGCGGTCTTGCTGATTATTCGGCAGTTTCATTTTCGCGGGAACCGTGACCCAGCCATTGATATTGCGATCAAATACCGCGGCACGATTTTCCTCGTAACCCATATGCACATCTTCAAGCCAGTTGAGATCTGACCATCCCATGGTTTCCATGTACTTGGTCAGGAACGGCGTGATGCGACTATAGTCAGGCACCAGGTTGACGTCATAACGATAACCGATGTGCTGGCCAATCGTTATTTCACGCTCTGAATCGAGGCCGTCAGTCTTCATAAAGTGATCGATGTCACCGGCTTTGGACTTCGCTCTGCGTTTCGCCTTGGGTTTCGCCTTAGGCTTCGCTTTCACCTTTGCCCTGGCCTTCGCTTTCGCCTTAGCTTTCACCTTGGCCTTGGGTTTCGCTTTCGCCCTCGCTTTTGCCTTAGCCCTCGATTTCGCTTTAGCCCTGACTTTCGCCTTAGATTTCGCTTTCGCTCTAGCTTTTACTTTCGCTTTTTTAGCCATAGTGATCTCCTAGTATCGAGTCATGTCGGGGCGACCGACAGTGTGCTGAGAACCTGCCAGTGGCACTTGTGCCAACGCTGACGCTTCCATTGTAAGGGCCGCCAGATCTTCAGGTTCCAATGAGTGGATGTAAGTTTTACCGCAGGCTCGTGCCAGCAGCTGCGCTTCAATGGTTAGGGTGTGCAGAAAGTTATAAACCCTTTCTGCCGCTGCATCCGGATCAAGTCTGGCGCGCAGTTTAGGATCTTGTGTTGCAACACCCACCGGACAACGGCCAGTGTGGCAGTGGTAGCACTCACCTGCTTCAACACCCATCTCTTTCATGAAATCTGCTTCAGGGATATCTTTATTGCAGTTAAGCGCCATTAAAGATGAGTGACCAATAGCAACTGCATCTGCACCAAGCGCTATCGCTTTCGCTAAGTCACCACCGTTTCTGATACCACCTGCGTAGACCAGTGAAATGTCACCTGACTTACCGACATCATCAAGTGCTTTACGCGCCTGTCTGATCGCAGCAATGCCTGGTACACCGGTTTCTTCTGTGGCGATGTGAGGGCCAGCACCCGTGCCACCTTCCATACCATCGATGTAGATCACGTCCGGGTCACACTTGGCGGCCATTCGAACATCATCGTACACTCTTGCCGCACCGAGCTTTAACTGAATCGGTATTTCATGGTTAGTCGCTTCTCGCACTTCCTGAATTTTAAGCGCAAGATCATCTGGTCCCAGCCAATCAGGGTGACGTGCCGGAGAACGCTGATCAATACCGGCTGGTAGTGAACGCATTTCTGCCACCTGGTCTGTTACTTTTTGTCCCATCAAGTGACCACCGAGCCCTACTTTACAACCCTGACCAATAAAGAACTCCACTGCATCTGCCAGTCTTAAGTGGTGCGGGTTAAAACCATAACGAGACTGGATACACTGATAAAACCACTTTTCAGAGAAGCGCCTTTCATCAGGGATCATGCCGCCTTCACCTGAACAGGTTGCAGTACCGGCCATCGTCGCGCCACGTGCCAATGCTGTTTTGGCCTCGAAGCTTAGCGCGCCAAAACTCATACCTGTGATGTATACAGGGATATCCAGTTCCAGCGGTCGCTTGCAACGGGGCCCGAGAATAGTTTTGGTTTCACATTTTTCACGGTAACCCTCAATGACAAAACGAGTCAGTGTACCGGGAAGAAATGTGAGATCGTCCCACGTGGGGATTTTCTTAAAGAGTGAAAAGCCGCGCATGCGGTATCGACCGAGTTCCGCCTTGATGTGAATGTCATCAATGACGTGCGGCGGAAACATAAAACTCGTTCCGATCTTATCTTTGTTGCGTTCAGTCATTATAATTCCTTAGCCAAAGCCGAATTAAAGAACAAGCTTCTTTTCAGAAGGTTCAAGGTTGTCGTAGTTCCAAAGCTGCTTACCGGCAACAATTTTGGTCAGATTTTTAACACCATTAGGTGCCTCCATCCCATATAGGCCAAGCTTGGCTTCAAGCCACTTTTCCTCACCTTCTGTGATCTCACCTTCAACCGCATCAACACCAAGGTCTTCGATTTTTCCACCGACGTATATTGTGCCGTCGTACATGGAATCACCTAAGTTCTTACCCGCATCACCCAAAATAATGATACGGCCACGCTGCATCATGAACCCGTTAAATGCACCGGCTCTGCCACCGACGATGATTGTGCCGCCTTTCTGATCAATACCGGTACGTGAACCGACATCCCCCTTACACACCAGATCACCACCGCGCATTGCCGCACCAAAGGTGGAGCCTGCGTTCTTTTCAACGACAATAGTGCCGGACATCATGTTCTCAGCACATGACCACCCCACCCGGCCACTGATTCGAATGTTCGGACCATCGGCAAGACCGCAACCGAAATAACCCAGGCTACCTTCAAAGTTAAGGTTCAATCGATTAAGAATACCCACACCCAGCGAGTGCTTGGCACTTGGATTTTTAACATTGATGGTGCCGTAGCCTTCTTTCATCAACTCTCGAATTCTGAGGTTGACGTCTCTGATTTCCATCGGCCCGGCATCGATCTCGGCGACTTTGTCAAAGTCGACTTCTATGCTGTCGTGATAAACAAAGTTCTCATCCGCAGAGGGTGAGAAAAACACCTGTTGAGTTCGACCCGCCAGTTGCTCGGCATGCATACCAAGCTTGTGCGATTCACTCTCTTTTTTTAGCTTTGCCATACCCGAACCTCCCCTTCGTAGGGATCAAAAGTGTCTATTTCATGTGGAAAAATACTGCGGATAGCAACTTCTTCAGATGCCAGCGCGATGAGATCATCACTTTCGTACAGCACCATTGGCTTGGCTGCCATGACATCTTTTGCCATACCCAATTGATTTGAAGTGGCAACCAGGTAAGTAAACACACCATCTAGATGATCAACAGAGCGCTTCATTGCGGATTCGAGATCATCACCTTCATCCATACGGTGTGCGATATATACAGCGATCAACTCAGAGTCACAATCAGACATAAACCGGTGACCACGACGCTCAAGATCACGGCGATTAGTCCAGTAGTTAGTTAACTGACCATTGTGTACCACTGACACATCATTAAACGGGTACGCCCAGTACGGGTGTGCGGAACGAATATCAACGTCTGATTCTGTCGCCATGCGGGTGTGACCAATCGAATGGGTGCCCTTAAAACCACCCAGCTTGTACTGCTCAGAAACAACAGTCGCATCACCTAAGTCTTTGATTAGCTCCAGCGCATGGCCCATTGAAAGTATTTCGACACCTTCCACGTCTTCAACGAAGTCGATAACACGTTTCAGATCACCGTCAAAACTTAAGGTGTACCGATGAGCATATTCGGTTACCTGTACCTCATCTTTCACTTTGACTTTCATGTCTTTCAGACGTTCGTCAACCGTATTTTTACGATCGATAATGATGTCGTGAATATCAAAGCCAGTAGCCAGGTCTTCCTGCTCTGCAACTTTAAAACGCATTATATAATCTTTAGTGCCTTTATCCCCGTACAGAGCATACCCTGTGGAGTCTGGGCCACGATGCTTCAGCGCTTGTAACATCGAGGTCATTTGTGACCCGATATCAGCGCTTTTACCGCGGTGTATCAGTCCGGCGATGCCACACATGGCATACCCTCCCTATTCAATGAAATGGTTAAACTAAAATTACGTCGAGAATTTTTTGAAAAAAATGGATGCTGCAGATCAGCACCCATCTTTTTAGGCCTAGTTGCTAAGGCAGGCAGTCCATGTACTTATCCATATCCCAATCGGTGACTGTTGACATAAACGTTGCCCATTCATCGTATTTGTATTCGTGGAATACCTTGTACATTTCATCCGGCATCGAATCCCTTATAACCTTGTCTTTTTCAAGCGCTATAAGTGCATCACCGAGAGACATTGGCAGCTTGTTCACTTTTTTGCCCTGCTCCATCGCAGCATAGATGTTGCGTTCTTCCGGCTCACCCGGATCAATCTTGTTCTCAATACCATCTGCGAACGCTGCGAGAATCGCTGAACCCATCAGATATGGATTCACCATGGAATCAACTGAACGGAACTCGAAGCGGCCCGGTGCCGATACACGCATACTGGTGGTACGATTCTGGAAGCCCCAGTCAGCAAATACCGGTGCCCAGAAACCGGTGTCCCATAAACGACGATACGAGTTAACTGTTGAGCAGCCGATGGCTGTCATCGCATCAACGTGCTTCATGGTGCCACCAATAGCCCACAAACCTATTTTGCCAGGCTTTCGTGCCTCTTTGCCTTCCGGCATAAAGGTATTGGTTCCGCCATCACGATAAGTAAACACTTGCGGCATGCCGGGGAGATCACCCGGTTTGTCATAGATGATTGTATTGACCACATCTTTGCCACCTTTCCAAAGCGATGTATTGTGGTGACAACCTGATGCTGACACGCCCATAAACGGCTTTGTCATGAAACAGGCGATCAGATCAAACTCGCGTGCGACCTGAGCACAAATCTGCCTGTAGGTAGATAATCTGTCTGCGTTGCGAAGAATGTCATCATAGTTCCAGTTCATCTCAAGCTGACCCGGCGCGTCTTCGTGGTCGCCCTGAATCATATCCAGACCCATGGCTTGCGAGTACTCCAGCACTCGCATAAAAACCGGACGCAGTGATTCGAACTGATCTATGTGATAGCAATACGGATTAGAGAAACCACCATTTGGCTTGCCGTCTTCATCTTTCTTGAGCCACATCATTTCAGGCTCTGTGCCGCAACGAAGCTCCATTTTGTGCTTCTTTTTGAAATCACGATGCTGGAATATTAAATTGCCTCGACAATCTGAAGTCAGGTGACCACCCGGGTTCTCCTGCTCTTCACGGTTACGGAAACAAACACAATAAACGCGTGCAATTCTTTTATCCCACGGCAATTGACAAAAAGTATCAGGGTCAGGGATGCCTACCAGTTCAGAGGCTTCAGGCCCGTAGCCGATGTAGTCACCAGCACGATCAGTAAAAAGGTTGGCCGTTGAACCATAAACCAACTGAAAGCCCTTCTCGGCAGTGCGCTCCCAATGGTTCGCAGGGATACCTTTACCAACGATCCGACCAGTCACCGATATGAATTGGTAATAGATATAGGTGATGCCGAGCTGATCAATCTTCTTACGAACGTCTTTGATCATCTTGTCCCGGCCTTCAGCCGTCACATAGTTCTCTAGATCTGTTGCCACTGATAAATCCCCCAGTTGGTTTAGTTGTCTCTTGTAACCGCTGACGCAAACTTAACGTTTCGGTTTTAATTTTACTCAGCAATGACCAATTATGTACCAATGCCAACCATTAATATAACCTTATAACAGGCAGATACGCCATACCTTATTGCGCCATACCACTGCGGTTGTAATGTTTCGGTATGCTTTGGCGTACAGAAACAGTTGAATGAAGTAAATAAAACGGTTAGCGTAAAGTTATCAGCCTATGCACCATTTTGTAACCAGTTTGCACCAAAGGTACACAATTGGTTTTATGAGGAGCGAACCTAGATGGATCGTCTCAACCAATCAAAACGACCACCGGGGCCGTTGCCACTATGATGATTGAGGTAAATTCAAATCAGAGCGCAGATGCACACTCAGTGTCAGCTGAGCTGAAACGTAAAATTCTTAATGGCGACTTCGAATTTGACGAGCGCTTACCTGCCGAGCGTTCTATTGCGCAACAGTTCGGTTGCTCACGCGGCACGGTACGCGTCGCGATGGAAAGACTCGAGGGCTTAAAACTGATTGAACGCCGCATCGGATCAGGGACATTTGTGCGGCATAAACCAATGGCCAGTGAGTCAGAGATTGCCAACCGGACAAGCCCGCTGGAACTCATAGATGTTCGCCTTGGCGTCGAGACACAAGTGATCAGGCTTGCGGTTGCCAACGCCACCGCAACAAACTTACAAGCGGTTGAAAACACTCTCCTTGAATTAGAAGCATTATCTGCCGGTTGTGAGCCTGAGGCTTTCAGCCGAGCCGATCAGGCATTCCACCTTTCGCTGGCAGAATGCACAGGCAATGCACTAATGCTTTGGCTCTGCAGTCATATTAATGATGTCAGGTGCTACCGTCAGTGGAGTGCAATGAAGGATAAAATCTTAACCGAAGAGCAAATTAGGCTGTATAACGTTCAACATCGAGCCATATACGAAGCGGTTGTCAGCCGTGACATGCATGCTGCCGAGAAAGAAACCATCCAACATCTTGAACTTGCAAAGAACGACCTGTTAGGTGCAACACGATGAATTTCATGCATCGATTTGAGCCAGTGAAATCTGGTGTACTGGTGCCCGGCGCGCTAAAACTCGCCGCAGACACAGAGCGCTACCCGGTCAATGCCAACGGCATGATAGTCATCGACCTCAAGCCAGGGGATTTACTTGAAGTCATTGACCCTGAAGGCATGCAGCCCTGTGAAATAGTGCTATTTGACAGCGATGGCAAATGCGTTCCCGATGCACTTGAAATGACCGCTGCACGACAAATCGACAGCTCCATTCCGGCAATGCTTAATCAAAATCACGAAGGCTCTTTACGTGTCAACGCAGGATTAAAAAAGCGCGGCATCAGCCTTAGCCAGGTGAAATCAGTTTTGGTGATGGACGGTGACACACCGGCTGAACATATGATCAGCACAACAGCAGCACAACCACTGACCTGCATTATTGCAGCACCCGGTTCTGATATGGCTGCACACGAGCAGCGCCCTCCCACTGATTTGCTTGTGTACGTTGTTAGAACAGAAGCACGTGACGAGTTAGAACCCAACCTACCAGAACCCTTGGCAGAGCCGGTCCTTGATATGCGTATTGATCGCTGCACAGCGCGCGCTTTTGAAGTTAAAAAAGGAGACTACATACAAGTCATAGATGTGCAAGGCCGGCAGTGTAGTGATTTTCAATGTTTTGATGCACAACAACTGCAAGCCGGTGTAGAACGCCGCCTGGATACCACTACGACCAGAACGCTAATGGCGTACTCCTACCCTTTTCCTGGCTTACACGCCAAATTCTACGATCAAGACATGAGTGCGATGGTTGAAATGGTACGAGATACGTGCTGTCGCCACGATACTTTCGGGCTTGCGTGCACAGCCAAATATTATGACGAAGCAGGCTACCCCGGTCATATCAACTGCACTGAAAACTTTAATGCCGCGCTATCACCTTTCGGTATAAAACCACGCGCAGGCTGGATGTCGGTGAATAACTTTTTTAACACTGACTTCGATGATCACAATCAGATGCTAACCAAAGAACCCTGGTCTCGACCGGGTGACTACGTTCTTATGCGCGCACTTAAAGATCTGGTCTGCGTGGCTTCTGCCTGCCCGGACGACATTGACGTTGCTAACGCATGGGACCCAACCGATATACATATTCGTGTCTACCCAGGCAAACACGAATTCTCAACCGCACTGGCCTTTAGAATGACTCCTGACGCAGACCCACAACTGACTAAAGAAACCGGATTCCACTCACGGACTTCCAAGCTCACAAAAAACTTTATCGAATACAACGGTTACTGGTTGGCGAACAGCTACAACAATCATGGACCAATAGATGAATACTGGGCCGCCCGCGAAGGGGTAGTTGCCATAGATCTCTCACCCCTGAGAAAGTTTGAAGTACTCGGACCGGACGCTGAAGAGTTGATGCAAACTTGCGTCACTCGCGACGTCCGCCGCTTATCACCCGGGCAAGTGGTTTATACCGCCATGTGTTACGAGAACGGCGGCATGGTTGATGACGGCACCGTGTTTCGAATGTGCCCTAACAATTTCAGATGGATTGGCGGCAACGACTACGGCGGCGTCTGGTTACGTGAGCAAGCCAAAAAGCTCGGGTTAAATTGTTGGGTTAAATCGGCTACCGACCAACTACACAACATTCAAGTACAAGGCCCATTGAGTCGCGACGTCTTAAAAGAAATTATCTGGACGCGGCCAGATCAAACGCCACTGGAAGATCTTGCATGGTTCCGTTTTTCCATTGCCCGCCTCGGCCATGAAAACGGCACACCGCTGGTTGTTTCACGCACCGGCTATACCGGCGAACTTGGCTATGAAATATTTTGCCATCCCAAACATGCCGGTGATATCTGGGATGCTGTGTTTGAAGCCGGCGCTCCACATAAAATTACGCCACTCGGGCTGGAAGCATTAGATATTTTAAGAATTGAAGCCGGACTGATCTTTGCCGATTACGAATTTACTGATGAGACTGATCCGTATGAAGCAGGCATCCCCTTTGTGGTTCCGCTGAAGAGTAAGACAGATAACTTCATCGGCCGTGATGCATTGATTAAACGAAAAGAGAATCCGCAACGTAAACTGGTAGGTCTCGAGCTTGAAGGTGATGAGCTCGCTGAACATGGCGATTGCGTCCATGTTGGCCGACAACAAGTAGGCGTTATTACCAGTGGTGTGCGTTCACCTAAGCTGTCGAAAAATGTAGCGCTATGTCGTATGACCATGGAATACACAGAGCCAGGCACTGAGGTTGAAGTGGGTAAGCTTGATGGGCATCAAAAGCGGTTGATGGCTAAGGTAGTGAGCTATCCTTTTTATGATCCGGATAAGTCCCGGGTCAGGGCTTAGATTTTCGCATATGAGGCGAGACGCCGGCTAGCTGATCCACTCGTCAGGCGTCGGGCTTCCTTAGCAACGCTACGAACGGGAAACCCAACTCAGCACATTCACGACAATTGTGCTGCTGGAACATTTAAAATGTGAGGGTCTGATGCTCACACTTGCGCCAAACAACACGTGTGCCCGACACGTAAGAAGTGGAAAGGCCCCCAGCATATAGCTAACACCAACGACGAATCAGCCGGACGTGTACCTGACTCCCAGGTAATCCGCCGCCTAAGCAAAGGCTGAATATCGCTCGTACGACTGCAGGCACTGAACAGTGCTCCGCTATGTAGCATCAGCCGGAGGTGTAAACGTCTACCTGGTAACCCGCCGCGTGAGCAAGGCCTGAATATCGTTCGTCCAACTGCAAGCACTGAACAGTCTTCGCTATGTAGCATTAGCCGGAGGTGTAAACGTCTACCAGATAACCCGCCGCGTGAGCAAGGCTGAATATCGCTTGTCCGATTGCAAGCACTGAACAGCCTTCGCTATGCAGCAGACGCAGGCATCAACACCCTATCTTCAGCCCACGCTTGCAGGTGACCACTGTGTGAGCAAAGACATACAACACGAAGGACAGGCCGGACATCAGTACTGAATAAGCTACACCGATGCTGTACGAGACCACATGCTCCCTCTCCATTCGGAGTCGTTGTCGGTACAGGGCATCGGTTGGAGATAAAATTCAATATGGTATGCTCGAAGTCAATTCCGTTGCGTCTAAAGTGGCTCCGGCGGTGTAGAATGAAACCGTCAGTAAAACCTGATCACTTGAGAGATCCGCAGAGTTCTGGCGGGCAACAAAAATTGGAGGACAATCGAACGTGTCAAAACGAGTTGCAATCATTGGTGCGGGGCCGTGTGGCACTGCTGCATTACGAGCCTTTCAATCAGCAAAGCAAAATGGCGAAGATATCCCCGAGGTAGTGTGCTTTGAAAAGCAGGAAGATTGGGGTGGCCTTTGGAATTACACCTGGCGAACGGGACTTGATGAGTATGGCGAGCCGGTGCATGGGTCAATGTATCGCTACCTTTGGTCTAACGGACCTAAAGAGTGCCTTGAATTTGCAGACTACTCGTTCGATGAGCACTTCGGTAAACCCATTGCCAGCTTCCCGCCACGTGAAGTGTTGGCAGACTACATAAAAGGCCGTGTAGAAAAAGCCGGCGTCAGAGAATGGTGCCGATTCCGACATCCGGTTCGCCGTGTTGACTATCATAAAGAGTCAGACAATTTCACCGTGACCGCGCATGACTTAGTCAACGACAAAAGCGTCGTTGAGCAGTTTGACCATGTCATAGTCGCCTCCGGTCATTTCTCTACACCAAACGTTCCACACTTTGACGGCATCGAGTCATTTGCAGGCCGCGTACTTCACGCACATGATTTTAGAGACGCACTGGAATTTAAAGGCAAAGATGTCATGGTGGTCGGCTCAAGCTACTCCGCTGAAGATATCGGCTCGCAGTGCTGGAAGTATGGAGCGAAGTCCCTCACCGCTTGCTATCGCACCAACCCGATGGGTTTTCACTGGCCGGACAACTGGGAAACCAAGCCGTTGCTTACACGTGTTGAAGGCAAAACTTGCCACTTTGTCGACGGTACATCTAAAGAATTAGATGCAATCATTTTATGTACTGGTTATTTGCATCACTTTCCTTTTATGTCTGATGACATCCGTCTGCAAGCCACCAACCGTATGTGGACTCCGGATCTATACCAGGGCGTGGCATATGAACCCAATCCCAAGGTGATGTACCTCGGTATGCAGGATCAGTTCTACACCTTCAACATGTTTGATGCTCAGGCATGGTGGGCGCGTGATGTGATCATGGGTAAAATCCCGCAAGCATCCGCTGCAGAGATGAAAACCCACAGCGATAAATGGCTGGCTCGTGAAGCAACCCTTGAAACCGACGAAGACATGATCTGGTTCCAGGGAGACTACGTTCAGGAACTGATCAGCCAGACCGATTACCCTACCTTTGACGTGGAGGGTGTGAACAAAGCCTTTATGGAGTGGGAACACCACAAGCACGATGACATCATGGGTTTCCGGGACAATGCTTTTGCCTCACTGATCACCAAATCGCAGTCGCCGCTCCACCATACCCAGTGGAGCAAGGCGATGGATGACTCGATGGAAGAGTATTTGAAGAGTTAAGTCATGTACTGACAAAACCGTGCCGGGATGTGGCATTCGAGCGTGAATGCCACCGTCAGCACCGGAATTTGGCCAGAACAAGATGTTAACTTTGTCACATGTTTGGTCTGAAACCAATATTGTCACGTTTCTTAAACACCCCGCGCGCAAGATAGATTAGAATAGCGGGTTCAGCGTACTGATTGTGCGCTAACTCCTTATTAATATACGGTTTTTCTAACACTTGAGGCCTGCGTGAGTAACTATACTGATACACTGAAACGCGGCGACAAAATCGGCTGCTACCAAATAGAAGAAGTTCTAGGGCGTGGTGGTTTTGCTGTCACCTATCTCGCCACCGACATGAATCTGGATGTCGATGTAGCGATAAAAGAATATCTTCCGCGTGAGATCACCCAACGCGATGCAAATTTGCAGGTAACTGCACGCAAACCCGAGTTTGTCGAAGACTATGAGGTCGGGCTGCAAAACTTTGCCAGAGAGGCAAAGACACTCGCAAGATTTAAACACCCGCATATTGTCAGGGTGCACCAGGTATTGCACGCCAACAACACCGCCTACATGGTGATGGATTTCGAAAAAGGACAGGAGCTGGCCGAGATTCTCGAAAAGCACGAGACCCTGCCGGAAGATGAATTGCGCGCCATACTTTTCCCGATTCTCGACGGCGTGGAAGAAATACATCGCCACGGGTTTGTGCATCGCGACATCAAGCCATCAAATATCTACATCAGAGAAAATGGCTCTCCAGTGCTGATCGACTTTGGCGCCGCACGTTACACAATGAGCGAAACGACACAACAACTCACCGCTGTGGTGACTGTTGGTTACACACCTATTGAACAGTACAACGTGTCAGAAGACACCCAGGGACCCTGGTCTGACATCTACGCCTTGGCGGCGGTTTGCTACGAAGCGGTATCCGGAGATGTGCCAACTGATTCTGTCACCAGAGCATCGGCGTCAGTAACTAAAGGCGATGACCCCCTCCCGTCAGTTCGAACAATGACCAAACAGCAGTACACGGACGACTGCCTTGACGCGATTGACTGGGGCTTGCGCATGGAGGCAGAAGACCGACCGCAGGTGATTGCCCAATGGCGCGATGCTTTTGACGGCATTTTCAATCCGGCATCCGCTTACGTTGTACAGAAAGACGTATCTATTTACTCCCCGCACCGGGTAGACAAGCCTCTGAAAACCCGACAAGGTCAGAACAACGATAGACCCAATCGCTCAGACGACGTGGTGAGCATCCCTCTGCATCAGACCGAATCACCACTCGACACGGGTGTTGTGTCACTGAACCCGGACTCGACTGTCACACGAATACCTACGGTGCCACCGCGAGATCGCGGCCCTGCTGAACCATCCCCGCAAACTACAAACAGTAACCACTTTACAGCTCGCGACACTCAACACGACGCAGGCAACAACAGAATGCAAGCTGCTGCTGACAGATCAGAAGCGGCCAACGATATGGGCAATCGCAACGTGCTTCGTCGTGACACGCCGGAACCCTCGAACCAGACAGAAACGCTTCGCGGTTCGCAGCCCATTACTCCAGAGAACCAGAATAGACAACGCAGCAAGCTGGAACGCCCGAGCGATATTGACTACGAACAGGAACCACGAAGGAAAAGAACCCTTCGCGATGAAATCGAGTTTGATGAAACAGACTGGGACTATGTACCCCCAAAGAAAAACTCTCCCCTGCGCCTGCTGCTTCCTGCCCTGGGACTAGCCGCTGTGGTGGGTGGTTCGATTTTATTTGTCAATTACCCTGACCTCATTACCAATCTCGGTAAAGACGGCCCTGAGTTGACCACTGCACAAGCGCTGGAACTGGCTCAGGAAAAAATGACTCAATCTGACCTGCTGTTCCCGGCTGGTGAATCTGCGCTGGACTACTATCAGTTGATTTTGGCGTCAGATCCAAACAACCCTGACGCGCTTGCGGGTATTGCCGCCATTGAAACGGCAGTCAAAGCAAAAATTTCTGACAACGTAGAGCAAGACAATTTATCGGAAGCGAATCGCTTGTTAGCACGAGCCAATAGTAACGGCTTGCGAATCTATGGCCTGCCAGACGCTCGCCAAGCGAACAGCCCGTCGGCGACACCTGAAACACCTATTGTGCAACCGACTCAGGACACGGTTGTGACAGCGGTGGATACAGCCCCTATTGAACCGGTCAGCCCAACTCAAAATACGCAAACTCCGGTTGCACAGGCCGAACCTGAACTGCCCGAAATCCAGTCAACCACGGAGCGCGCTCCAGCCAATGGAATCGACAACAGCTTGTCTCCGTACATCGCTGATAAAATTACCGAGATTGAGTCACTGATAGAGCAAAAGCGTTTCAGTGAGGCTCGGGCACTTTACAGCGACAATGACAAGTACATCCCCGATCAAATCGCATCAAGAAATCTACTGCGTAAAATCGAGATTGGCGAATCAGAAGGCATTGTCCCGGCAAGTAGTAACGAGCCCACCGCACCAATTGATACAACCGTCGCACTGGTAACACCACAAGCGCCAATTACACCAACCACCGAACCCGCCCCTGACGCAGTGCCGCAAGCGGATAGATCGCAAACAAGCTTTATATCAGCCACTGGCTCGACCGCTGATCATTTAAATCAACTTAGAATCGCGATCGAAAATAAAGACATGGCAGGCGTCACAGCCATCAGTCAGGGACTACCTGCCGGGCGTACACAGTTTCTTACCAGAATGTTTCAACGCTATGATCGCCTGGACGTATCCATTGACGACGTCAGCACCCGCGGTGACGCAGTATCTGCAAAGTTAAACGTTTCGATGTTTAAACTAGATGAAGATGGTGCGTTTTATTCAGCTGGTAAGTGGAACGGCGTTGCACTTAATTCATCTCGTCAGGATGGCATCTGGCAGAAGATCCGCTGGTAGCGGAGCGAGAATTATTCACATCGCTCAACAACCACCTGCAACGCGGGTGGAGTAAACCCATCACTGGAAACGAAGGCAATGTCATTGCCATCGTCTTCCTGCACGATGACCAGTGTGAAATCCTCAGTGATCGCCGATGGGTCAAGCGAAAAATTGTACTGCACGTCACGATCAAAATCACCATCAAGTGAGGCCACTGGCGTTAGCAGCGCTGGAGTGGTCAGTCGGCTGCTGGTATCGCTCCAGTCAAAGTATGGCACAGAGTAAATTGACACCAGACCATCACCCTGGTCGTCGCTAACGGTCAATGACAACTCAGCCCCGACGACTGAACCTCGGCTTATATCATACTGATAGCGAATCAGGCTGACTCGTCTATCAGAGTCTACTCGTAGATCAACCGAGTCAAACAATCGCCCGTTCCAGACATAGGCATCATCACTCAAAGACAGAAAAAGACTCTCATTCACCGGTGTGCATTGCGCCACAGGAGGATTAAACGGATCACTCCCCTGGCTCAGTTCAAGATAATTTAATTCTCCATCACCATCTACATCGTGCTGCAATGAAAAATCCTGCAACTCAAAGCTCTGACCATCCATCGGTTGCAACACATTATCAAACGACGCCAACGTCAACACCTGACCTTCATAGGTGTTATTTATCACCAATGCGATGTCTGCAGACTGACCTTGTTGCACCGTACCAGTCGCTGTATATCTGTTGTCGTTACGTGACAAAACAACATTTTGTCCGTTTACCAGAAGCTGCCCATACACCTCAGACGGATTAGCGATCTCAGCCGGTATGTCGAACGTAAGTGAAAAAGCGGTTAAAGGCGCAGCCTCAGGTGGCGTAAATGGATCAGACCCAACAGCGAGCTCATCAAGATTGCTGACACCATCGGCATCCTCATCAAGCTGAAAGTTATAGTCATCAGCACTCACAATAACCGATTGGGAATCCTGTACACCAGCAACCTGAATCGACTGCGTTCCAATCGTCAGTTGCTGACCGGTCACTGTCTCGACTATTCGAACGTTAACATTGAGTGGATCTTCACGCACCACAGTGAAGGTGTTTCGGTACTCTCCAATGCTCGATTCCGCAGCGTGTGAAATTGACCCAACGCTGGCCTCTATTTGATAATTATTAAATCCAATGTTCTCAAGCCGAGACGGCCGGGGCACAAACACATCAATTGACACAAGTTGTGGCAACTGCGCTGAATCTAACGGGCTGGTGTTGTACTCACGTTCCAGAATATTACTGACACCATCATTGTCGCTATCAAACGAATAGTTATAGTCATTGCGTTGTAAGGTAAGCGTGGTGTCTTGCGCACTTGTGGTCACGGCTTGCTCTGTTTTGGCCAGCGTCAGTTTTTCACCGGCATACCATTCGTAGTATTCCACAGAAACCGTGAAGCTTGATTGAGCAGGAACTTCGATTTGCCCCGCAAAAAGCCCGGAAGCATTTCTCTGTAATTCAGTCTCTACACCGTTCACTAACACCAATGCGCGTACCGCTTGAGGATCAATGTCTCTTATTGATCGCAGTCGTAAAGGCTCGGCAATGAGCAGCTCCGACCCGGTAGATTCGGTATTTAGTATGTGGATCTGCTCGGATGCGGGCTCTTCAAGTGCGTCACACGCCACCAGAAAGCTGAACCCGAAAATACATATGCCCAACGCGTGCAGACGCATTACGCGCACGTTGGAATCACTGCCTGGCAGGTGCCGGAATTTTTGTACCACGTGCATTTCTCATAGTCTGCACCCTTGACTATCACTCAATCCGTCTTTTTAATCTGCTCTACGCAAGCTGATCAATTCGCCGTTGGCACATCACTAACAATAGTGAGCGTCACGGTATCTGGATTACCAGTCGTCGGGTTACCTGTTGGGTTAGTCGTCTCTGGATCTCCACTCGAACCTCCACCTGCAAGTGCACCGAGCGCCAATAAGGCGCCAACACCGATTAACACTGTTGTGGTGTTGAGCTCAAACGCCGGCTTTTGTGCGACGGGTACCGGCGCTCTACTTGTGTCGACAATTGGACCAGGCGTCGTATTTGACGTGATCGTAGCCGGCGCAGTCAAAGGCAAAACAATCGGCGCATAAACATACCCGCGATTGGTCTTGTTGCCAGAGGAATCCACGGCTTCAATGTAGTACTGCAAGCCGGGGTATTCACTAACAGAAGTTTCAATAGCAATCATATACTCGCCAATTGAATCTACCAGTGGTCGCATTGACAGACTGTTGAAATCACCGACATCGCTTTGTCGATAGTGAAGCGTCACTTCTTCAATGCCAAAGTCATCTGACACACGTGCCAAAAACGTTTGCAATTCACCCGCCACTCCAGCGTCAACTTGACGGTGGATGAGCACAGGAGCCTCAGTATCACTGGCTTGCGCCAAAGCACCACTCACTGGGCTAAGTGCAATTGCCAGAGACAACGCTATGGACACTGAATTGGTAGACATTCGCCGCATTGATTTCAACATGGTTGACGCTCTTGGTGGTAACAATTGAATAGTGCACTAATTTGCACAATGTACAACCCACTTTGAGGACGGAGAGTAGAACCAGACGTAAACACTTTGCAAATTTCGGTACAGACAACGAGCACAGATGGTCAATTACACGCGAAGTACGCTTATTTCGGTCAATTATGAGTATTACGTCAGAAAACTACACCTGAATTCAACACACCGACATCAGGGCAACAGCGATTTCAACTCGAATGTGATGTCAGCGGCCTGTTCCAGGCTGGGGCTTATCTGCCCGCCAATCAGCTTGCGAGCCAGCATATGATCGCGTGGACTATTCACAGAATCCACACTCTGCAACTGCTTGGCACGGTAGTGAAACACCGAGAAATTATCACTTTCGATATCCCCGCGGACAACAAACTGATCGGCCGAATTAGACAACCCTGCCATCTGCAGAGAGTGCTCCCCCTGATCCGACCAAAACCACGGAACAGAATGATACGGCATTTTTTTGCCCGCTATCGTGCTTGCCACAACTCGCGCCTGATCAGTGGCATTCTGAATCGACTCCAGTCTGATTCTGCCGCCCTGTGCAAAAGGATTAGGGTGACTGGCACAATCCCCGGCGGAATAAATATCAGCTACCGATGTTTCACAGAATTCATTCACAACAATACCGTTATCACACTCAATACCGGCAGCACTGGCAAGATCATCATTTGCAATCACCCCCACACCAATCAACAACAGATCACACGGCAACAGTTCACCAGCGACCGTTTTAACTTGCTTAACTGATGACTCACCAAGGATCTCTGAAACAGAATCTTTCAAACGGATATCAATACCATTGCCTTGATGTGTTTTCTCAAACCAGCTTGAAATGGCCGGTGACACAGCTCTTGCCATTACTCTATCAGCCATATCAAATACGGTCACCGTCTTCTTCAATCCGGACGCCACTGCGGCAAATTCAAGACCTATGAAGCCTGCCCCGACCACCACAACATGCTGAGCATCCTCAAGTGCATTTTTGATATTTTTTGAATGCTGTAAATCACGTAGCAGATGAACACCCGAAAGGTCCGCGCCCGGTAATGGCAGCTGCCTGGGCCTTGCCCCCGTCACCAGCACCAGAGACTGAAAACGCTTCTCGCCGCCGGCGGTAGAAACAGTGCGTTCACTTGTATCTATAGCGCTTACGTGAGTATTGAGCTCAACTGCAACCTGCTTTGACGCATAGAAGGTCTCAGGACGCATGAGGAGCTTGTCTTCATCTGTCTCACCTGTGAGAAAGGATTTAGACAACGGTGGACGATGATAGGGGTACTCCGACTCCTCACTCATCATTAGCACCGGTGTTTCGACTTTCTCTTTACGCAAAGCCAAACACAGTTGCACCGCTGCCTGACCACCACCCACTATGATGATAGGGTCTGACATCAGTTAGTTTTGCTCTGACGGCAAATTCACTTCTATTCCTGCCAGATCATCAGACATTTTTATCTGGCAACTCAATCGACTGCTGGATTTGCGATCTACCGCAGTGAATCCAAGCATCTCGTCTTCATCACTTTCCATCGCAGGAACCGCGGCTGAAAAGTCTTCTTCAATAAAACAGTGGCAGGTGGCACACATGCACGAACCACCACATTCCGCTTCTATTCCATCAATATTATTGGAGATAGCTATCTCCATCAGGCTCACACCGTTTTTTCCTTCCACTTCGTGGCGAGTGCCGTCGGCTTCTACGAATATGACTTTTGGCATTGCTTTTACTCAGGCTGAATATTGGTTGCTGGAATGATAAGCCAGCTGTAGGTAAATGTGTACATTCCCGGGTTAACACATTGTGATTTGACGTCTCCGACTGTCGCTGAGAAGACGGCTTGTCCAGCCACTCTAGCTACCGGAAAGGGCCGGTTTTTGATTATTTGCCGGCAATACAGTCAGCACCGGGGCATTGCGCCCTTCACTACTGAGGATAACCCTGCCTGAATCTGCCGAAAACGCGATAGATTCACTCTGCTGCATTCTGTGCGTGCTAAGCACCTGCGGCTTGCGGGACAGAGCTTGAATCCAACTCTCCCCTGGCTGACGTCGAAACAAGTAGGCATGCCGATAATTGGCAACTACCGCGAAACGATCATCAGCGTCGATATCCATTGCCGTTGGCGGCAACAGAAATCGCTTTGCCAACAGCTTCTCCCACAACTTATCTTCCTCGGTGGATCGTAACTCTGCGAGCTGCCCTACTCTGACTGCTTTTAATATATGGTTCGGCGCTGCGGTACTCAACGGCAAGGAATATATCTTTGCCGACACAGCGTCTTTCGTCACAAGCAATATTCGCTGCTCTTTTACCGATACAGCGATAGACTCAACATTCTGAGCCCCGTCTTCATATTCAAAAACAACACGATGATGCACTGGCAGAGTCCGGGGCAAATCAGTCATATCGGGCTGCTTGAAAAATAACAATGAACTGGTCGAATATCGACGCAGGTTATCACCGGTTTCGCCTATCACCAGCCAGGACTCTCCGTCAATTTCGAAGGAGGCCAGATCTTCCCAGTCTCTGTTGCTTGCTGGTACATCCAGTGTCGCAACGTGCTTACCAGTATTGGTCATCACAAACAGCTCGGGGCGGTTACCACTGTCATTGATCGCCCAGTACAGATTTTTCGATCCACGCACCGGCGCGAGACCGCTGAGTTCCGTTATCGCCTGCGCTTCAATTTGCCCTGTTAGATAGGTGCTTGCTGACTGTGAGCCGGCAAACGTTTCGGAGGGCTCATTCGTTATTCCCCCGTCGAGTTCCACATTGTGCAGAGCTAAATTAACCCGTTTGGCCTGCAACCATCGGTACTCTGCTCTATCGGTCTGATATTGAAGCGAACACCCGAAAGACCCGAGCAAAGTCATCATCAACAGAGACAATAAGCACAGTAACCCTTTAAACACAGTTCGAAACTACTTTCAGCGTTTCACCCGAACAGAATCGGTATCTCGTGTATCGGGTGAGTCGTTACTATCTGATTCATCTTTGTCAGGTAACGCAGAAGAAAACGCAACCACGTTAGTTGCCGTGATAATCCCGTTGTGGCGACGGGCCTCAACCGCATCAGGAACAGACACGCGCATTGGCGAATCCGGAGCTCTATTTTCAGACAATAATTCGATGTCACCATCTCCATGCATGGTGACAATATCCCCCGAGCGCAACGATGCCATTGCATCGGATACGTCACTTATCGCCGGTATATCATATTGGCCGGTTATAACGTCCAGGGCATTCGCGGAACCACTGGAAACTTGTATTATGCCTTTCGCAAGCGACAATTGTTGCACCCATGCAGGATCCATCGCCTCTGCCACTAATATTTCACCTTCCCTGACGAACGGTAATTCAGATTCGTCTCGAATGACATGAACGATGCCACTCACTGCGAAGACACCATTCAATCGCTTGCCATAAAGGCGGTCAGGCCGATCCGGCGTATTTCTTAGTTTATTCATAGTTACACTGTAAAGTTAAGTAGTATGGATCACCGCGCAATTACCTACCAGCGCTAGTGGGCTGTTTGGAAAGTTCGGTAACACGGATCGAAGCCACAGCCGCCATAGCTGCGTTGGAAAAATTCGACGTAGGCCCTGCTATGCCTGCATTTTTCCGCCTTGCTCTGACGACTGTGGCTGTGAAAAGTTTGT
>CALISD010000184.1 GCA_938041955.1 uncultured Granulosicoccaceae bacterium
CGTCGTGTAGCAGTCGCACACACAGGCCTGCGAAGCTCATGCAAATGGCGCCTGCTAGCACCAGTAGTACGGCTTGGCTTCTATTCAACAGGGGATCCAATGAGGCAGACAACTCGAGCGGGCATTGTAGGCGGGTCAATCACCGGAGAACAATGTCAGGTGGTCAAAAGACTATGAGCGAGTCGCTACTGCAACCTTATAGAGATTTTCAAATGCTGTAACGTCTATCTTGAGCCTTAAATAGATTCTGATACTGACGGCAGCGATTTTTTAGCTGATAAGAACAGCAGTGCCATAGTGATCAAGCCCGCCACCAGTGATACCCGAAGCAGTGTTGCAAGAGAATCCCAGCTTGTCGGCTCACCGTCCGGTACTAAGGTGGAAAACCCAAAAAGAATGGTGGCAAAGACGAGTCTTCCCAGGAGGCTCTCCATAGAGAGGTAGGTAGCTCTGTGTTCATTCTTTATCAGTGGGGCAATAGCTGCATTGATGGGTGCTGATATCACGGCCATTGGGCCGCTTCGAAGAATCACTGATAGTGCAATCAACGGGTGCAGCAGTATTGCCATGGCAGCAATGATGGATAATTCGATCACCGATGCCCGGAGTAGTAGTGATAACAGCCCGACTTTCCGTTGCCACTTCATGCTGTAGGCGGAAGACAAAGAGGCCACCAATGCGGTGAGTGCAAACAAAATTCCAGCAAGCAATGTCGCGCTTATGCCCGCTAGTCGTCCATCGTTTTCAAGCAGCCCCAGATACGGCTGATAAAATTCATAGGGAATGTGTACGATAGCGTACATAAAAATTGAGTAGAGGAATAGCCACTTTAAAAAGGGCTGCTTCAGGTATGAAATGCACGCCAGCAACTGATCTTTAAAGGCTCGACTTTTTCGTGGTTCTGTGTTGTTGCCACTTACTGGCTCTATAAAACTAAATACTATATAAGCAGCAACGCAGGCACTCAGCAGAGACAGCCAGTAGGGCAGCGCGAGGTTGATGCTGCCGAGTATGCCGCCGGCAAGGGCTGCGACAGCAGTAGCGGCAAAACCGAATTTACCTGCTTTGGCTTCGCGGTCGCCGTATTCATCAACTCGATTGGCCGCCTGTAGTGATTCATAGTGAAGCGCGGTGTCGGTACCAGATCGGAATGCGATACTGATCGCCAGCAGAAGTTGACCGACAGCCAGGCCTGTGAAGTCGCTAGAAAATAAAAAGAATAAATAGGCAGTAATCAGCGCCAGACACGACAAAAGCAAGGTGCGGCGCCTGCCCGCAACATCTGAAAAGTAGCCTGATGGAACCTCGGTTAGCACGACAGCGAAGTAGTACACTGCCTCAAGCAGTAGTACTTCAGGCAGGGATAATCGCTCGCTGAAGTAGAGAAAAAAGATTGGCAACCAGGCCAGCGCGTCTGCAGCGGATCGATATATCGGGTAAAGATAGATATTCCGCTCATGGGATCCGGGCACGTTTAGAGATCCTTTAATGTTTTTCTTAAGGTTGCCTTAATTTGCATGTGGTTGCGCGATGATCAAATTGAAAGTGGGGTTTTACTGTACTTCGCGCATTTCTTTGAGCGCTGCACGACTTTGGTTGTCAAATAGGGCTGCGAATATCGTATAATTGCTGCGCATTATGTAATATAAACTGAACAATTGTTATAGAAACGATACACACAGGTGTTTGCGATGCCCTCCTACAACCACGATGTCGATATCGACCCGGTGGATCTTTCCGAAGCGCCGCGGTTAGCTAAGGAAACCTATCCGCGCGGTACTGTGATAGGCGTCATTTTATGTGCCGGGTTGTTTCTGGGTATGCTGGTGTACGGAAGTCTGCCGGAATTATCACCTTCAGAAATTGTTGCTATGGAAGGTTATGCGGGGGAACGGCCCACCAAGCATATTTTCAATTTGCAAAGTCTTGAAGATGCAGATAAGACTCTGACTGTTGAAAAGCAAACTGGCCAGACGACTCTTGAAGGCAATGAGTTGCCGAAAGTATCGGCGCCGCAAGTGTCGCAGAAGACAGCTAAAACGAACGAAGTGGAAATTGCAGTGGTGAGTGCGCCACAAACTGAAAAGGCAGAAACGGAGAATAGCACTGTCCTGGTGGAAAAGACGCCGGTAGAAGTGAAGCCCGCCATCGATCCGCAACCGGAAGCGGTAGCTTCAAAAACCACCGTCGTCGAGGAACCAGCGAAGGTTGAAGCTGTAGTAGAAAGTGTGCCTGAGCCAGTCAAGTCCGTCGAACCAGCCATCCAGGTGGCGAAGTCAGATGTGGCGATACGGGTCTTTGCCGAAAACGCCGAACAGAAAGTGGTTGCGGCTCAAGCGTCCACTCCGGCTGTGCGCGAATTGCCAACGACGATTGTGACTTCAGCCTTAGTCGCAGAGCCTTCTCCTATGCCGATGCCGATAAAAACCAATGAGTACAAGCACGCGGAGTTGGCTCGTGGACCGGCGATTGCGTCAGTGGCGACGACCGATGAGAAAGGTCGGTTGCTTCCATTGCGTACGGTACTGAAAGACTTTACAGAGGTGAAGAGTTCCCCGTCTTCGAAATCTCCAACCTTATTGTCTTTAGGTAAAGGCGTTGTGGTTACCGCCTTTGAGAAGCAGGGGGAGTGGGTGCATATCGGGACCAATGATGGTTCATCTATCACTGGTTATGTGCTTGAATCGGAGATTGCAAAGATGAATCGGTAGTGTTCATCCTATAAGCAGTTTTGAATGAACTATTCAGTCTTAAATATCAACTGGTTTCAGTCCTTGGTAGCCTTCAGGCTAGGCCTGGTGAATAACTTGCGGTAGGTGTTTACGCGCAACCATACAGGTGTGGGTGAGCAAGAACGACAACGCCCGTGGATAAGACAGTAGTCACCTTTGAGCAGCATAAAAAACAAAAGGCGGTATCCGTCCCGCCTTATGTTTAATCGAATTAATTTATGCGAGTCAGTTGCCACTCCTGGGTAGTTGCAAATCGTCCGTTGACATAAATATCGCGATTAATCTCGAGTGTGTCATTGACAAGTTTTACTGATTTGATTTCGTGAAACAAACCAAAAAATGACAGGGTAGTACCATTATTCGGGTAAGGATAGGACGGCGCTCCGGCGTTTCTTTCTGTAGGC
The DNA here is from genome assembly GCA_938041955.1 of uncultured Granulosicoccaceae bacterium. Lineage (GTDB taxonomy): Bacteria > Pseudomonadota > Gammaproteobacteria > Granulosicoccales > Granulosicoccaceae. The sequence goes on from CALISD010000184.1 coordinate 3,137, forward strand.
CGGGCCTTGGTGAATACGCGAAACTTTTCTTCGAATATCATGGTGTTGGGATCGTCAAAAGACACGGTATAGCTATACATACCTCTGCGGCGATCTTGTCGTTGTTTGTCTATATTGGGTGAGATACCAATCTTTTCGAGATGAATTTTACGTTTCGACTCTTTCTCAGCGCGCAAGATAATAGCACCTTGAAAGTGTTGGCTTATATCTGCATCAGCCTCGAAATTGATGATGGTGCTAAGAGGCTCGCCATCAGAAACTCCGCACTTCACTTCAAGCCCTGTGCCGCGCCATTTGCCATCAATCTGTTCGGCAAACTCACGCAGTTGTCTGCTTGTGCCTTCATCAATTGGAGGTTTGTTCAGTTCATAGTAGTCGCTGCCCTGCGGCTCTTGAAAAATCTCGTCGCATTGTTTTGCGTTGACGACACTGCTAAATGTCGTTGCTAATACCGCTACAAAGGCAGAAGATGCCAATCGAATGCTGTTCACACGCAGTCTCCTTTTAGGTTCTGCGCAGAGCGTAAAGCAATCGTTCTAAAACTTCTCTGACGCAGTGAGCCTAATCTGTAACACGCGACGATATATTGTGTAGCAGTCGACAGGAATGGTTTGAATTCGTTAACTTGGCACCTATCTAATGTGAGCGCTGGACGGGCTTGCTGACTGTATCAACTTGTGTACAGTTTAAATCCTATACACTGGGGCAGTTGTAGGGTTTGAATTGACATTATCACCACCAATATCAGGAGGCGGTTCAATGAGTAAAGAGTTTTTGGATCGGCTGGCCCGTGGCGAGCTGACCAGTATCGATCAGTATCAGCGCATGAAAGATGCGCTACATGAAATTAAAAATGAAGACAGCGCTGGCGCTGGTTCTGCGAGCAAGGAGTGGCAGAGTTGGGAGTTATCACCCGAGTGGAGTACTTCTGACGCAAAGGATAAAACTGCAGAAGACAGTATTCGGGCAGACAGCGTGCAACACGCGTTAGACAAGTTGGGCTATAAATCGTAGAAAAAAGTACTGTTCAGCAACAGAGCTAAATGCCAACTGCTCTTGCAGTCTTTTGTATTTTTCTGGGGCTGTCTGTTGTGTTCGTGGGGGGTAAGAGTTTGCGCGCAATATATTGGTGTGCTTGAGCACGAACAACAACGCCTGTGAGTGCGACAGGTGTGCCCTGAAGAGTTACAAAAAAACGGGTGGCATTTGCCACCCGTTAGTTTCTTACACTATTGGAGTTATTCAGAAAATGAATTAACTCTTTTTATGCGACCTGCTAATCATTGAAGAGGTCACCACTTTTGTGACCGGTGTAGAGCGAGCAGACACTTCATTGATGCTCGATTCAATGCTTAGCGACTCTACCTTGCGGCGTTCCGCAGATAACATAGCCTCTATTTCTCTGATGCGGGAGCTCATGCTTTTACCAGCAAGTAGACGTAGTTCCGCAAGCATTGATTCAAGCACTTCAATGCGATTGCGCAACTCACTGTCATGTGCTTCATAGTCTTCAAGATTACTCTGCAGATCATTGAGCTGGTTGTTGGCATCACGCAAATCCTGATCTTTGTTTTGTAAAGATTGAGTTGCTGATTCAAGCTGCTTTTTAAGCTCTTCCCAGGTTTGAGTTTTTTCCGAAGCTTGCGCTTGTAGCGCTGCCTCCAGCTCTTTTACGCGGGCGTTAGCAGCGGCTTGTTGCGCTTCAAAGGCTACTTTTAGTGCAAGGTCATTGTCACTGCTGGATGCGCCAGCCAGTTCACGCTTGAGATTTTCCAATTCTTTCTCAAGACGGGCAGAGGCCGCCTCCTGGTTTTTAAGAGCGAACTGAAGCTCTTGAATTTCCCGGTTCTTTGCAGCGTTCAGGGTAATAATTTCCTGCTTTCTTTCTGATAGCTGATTGTTGGCCAGTGCAAGCTCAGTCTTTTGATGTGCATACTGTTCCTGCAGCTTTTCTTTGTCAGCTGTGCGTTCTGCGAGCGTCGTCTTTGCCGCTTGCAGAGACTGATTGGCAGACTTGGCTTCTCCTTGGGCTTTGATAAGCTCATCTTTTACGTTGCGTAGTTCACGCTCAAGATCGCCGGCTTTCTTATGGCCATCATGTGTTGCTTTGGCCAATTCGCGTTCAAGCTTATCAATCGTTAATGCCAGGTCTTCTGCCTTCTTGCCTGCCTGGTTTTGCAGTGCTGTCTTGCTGCTGATGTCTTCCTTTAATGAAGCAATGATGTCTTCAAGGTTGTCATTAGTATTGGCAATGCCTTGAAGCCGACTTTCAAGCTCAACAACTGCTTCACGTGCCAGTTTTTGCTCTGCATTTGCATTTGCCAGATCCTGTTTAAGAATCTTGCGCTGCTTTTTAGCGGCACTGCGATAGGCTTTGTTCTTGGCCCGCATGGTATCAATGCGTGCTGCAAGTTGAAGCTCGGCTTCGGTCTCAGGCTTGTCACCTTCAAAATCGCTGTCTCTATAGAGCTTTTCTAATACGGTGCGCATACCGTCGAACGATGCTGCACGTTGCATTTCGGCGGCGTTTTGCGGTACTCCGTTGACAAAATCTGCCTGTCGGTATTTGCCGTCAGTGTCTTCGTCACGTGTTGCAAGGTATTCAACTGCAAGCTTTTTCTCTTCGTCGCTAAGTGGAACCCGGCCTGCGAAATCCTGATCGCGAAATTTTGAATTACCGCTGGTGGCTCGAGTGATCGCGAGTTCCATTGCACGCTCAATAGGTGTCAGGCCATTGAGATGCTCCATGTCGCCGGCGCGAAAATGATTTGCGTCAGTGTCGATCTCTTGAATCTGATCTTCCAGCTCAACAATGCGCGTCTCGCGTTTGTCGATAACATCGTTTGCTTCTGTCAGGGCTTTTTCAAGGTCTGTTACTGCTTCAGGTGCAGGGCGCCCGTTAAGTTCCTGTTCCAGACGTTGGATGTCTGACTTCGCAGTGGCGAGCTGGCCGCGCGATGACTTTAACTGTTTAACCAGTTCACGACGACGCTGCTTGGCAATTTTTCTTTGTGCCTTGTTTTGTGCTCGCATTACGTCGATGTTGGCAGCGAGTTTTATTTCCTCTTCATTGTTTGGCTTTCCGCCTTCGAAATCAGAATCGCGATAGTGGCGTTCCATCTCACTGCGCATGCTATCGATTTTAGCGCTTAGTTCACGCTCTGCTGCGGTCGTTGGTGTGCCGTTAGCAAAGTCATCTTCGCGGTACTTGCCGTCAGTGTCTTCGTCTCTGGTATTGAGATATTCCACAGCTGCCAGCTTTTCTGCCTCTGTTTGAGGAACACCATTGGCAAAGTCAGAACCTCTATAGCTTGCGTTGCCACTTGTAGCCCGCGCCATGTGAAGTTCTGCTGCTCTTTCTTCTGGCGAGCGACCATCCAGATTCGCAAGGTCGCCTTCACGGAAGTTTTGCGGGTCATTATCAATAGCCCCGATCTGTGAGGTCAGGTCAGCAATCTGCTCTTCCTGGTGTCTGATCACATCATGAGCGCTGGCGAGTGCCTGTTCATAGGCAGCCATATCAACGCCGTTTTGATTGGTCTGGTCTTGAAGTTGTGCCGCTTCAAGCTTGGCTTCTTCCAGGCCTGCATTGGCTTTGTCTAGTTCCAGCACCAATATTCGACGATGTTCTCTCGCTGCCTGACGTTCGGCTTTGTTTTCATCACGCAAGTGAGAGATATGATCAGCGTAGTGCTGTTCCTCAGCGTTGCGAGGTGTGCCGTGCGCGAAGTCACCGTCACGATAATGGGTTAATGGCGCAGTACGAAGTGCATCAAGCTTGTCGGCCTCACGATGATCTGCATTACTTACCGGATAACCTTCTGCAAAATCGTCAGCGCGGTACTTGCCGTCGGTGTCTTCTGTGCGAGTGTTGAGATACTCAACAGCACGATCTTGTTCTTCTTCACTGGTGGGGCGTCCGTTAGCGAAGTCGCCATCACGGAAATTCGAGTTACCGCTGACCGCACGCTCGCGGACTAATCCGTGTGCGTGATCTTCCGGGTGAACGCCGTTTAGATTCTCAAAGTCGCCTTGTCGGAAATTACCGGGATCACTATCGATCTCTGCAATCTTACGACGCAGTCGGTGAATATCGTTTTCGCGCCGGTCTATTTCATAATGCGCGGCTGCCAGTGCTCGCTGCATGGAGGGCACTGAGCGTTGCGAACTTCGCAGGCGTCTTGTTAAAGACTGCTCGCGCCGCTCTGATTGAAATGCACGTAGCAACCAGCCAATCAGACCGCTTATGATCGAGGCTAGTGCCAGTAACAGTAAAACTTGTGATATCAGGTATAACATTTTTATAGCTCCAGACGAGTGACGATTACTCGTCGATGGTGGATATCTGCGTCGCGTTACTTGCGCCGACCGGGATAGTAGTTAAGTGAATTTCAGTTCTACGGTTTTGCGATCTGCCGTATGTAGTTTCGTTGCTTGCGATAGGACGGAACTCACCGTAGCCAAATGCAGCAATGTTGTTGTAAGGCACGCCTTGCTGTTCAAGGTAATTTTGTGCCGCCCCGGCGCGTCTTTCGCTCAGGCCCTGGTTGTAGCCTTCACCGCCAGTGAAATCTGCATGACCTTCTACCAGAACCTGCGCGATTTGGTTTTCGCATACGCCATTAACCAGATCTGCAATGGCATCGAGTTTTCCGGCGAATTCATCTTCGACCTGGTAGTAGTCCACCTTGTAGTTGACGACGTTATTTTGCATGGTATTGGCAATCGCACTACGACAGGCCGAAGTCACCTGCAAGTAGTCATCAATAGTGATGTTCTGAATAACGTTGAGCGGTGCGAGAATGTCTGCTCTGGTGGCGAGCAGTTGGTCGATCGCTTCCAGTCTGTCCTGATCGCTGACAGTGCCGCTTAAGATAAACTCTCTATCTGTGATTTTTAAGGTGCCGTTGTTCAGTTGGGTCAGTGCGGCAATTCCCGTTTCAACTTTCTCAGGTCCGTTGACCAGGTCTGCGGCGCCGGTTGTCAACGTACCTAGTGTGATGATGGTACTAGGTGGAAGAGCGGCTGGAATTTGGTCTACCTTGGTAATCACATCATCGGAATCGACAAAACCTGATAAATGCAGTCTGCCGTTGTTGTAGTTACCGCTAAAATCAAAACTTGGCAGAGTGACCTCGGGAGCCGGAGCAACCTCTTTGGCTGCAACGACAATATTGCTCTCAGTCTTGCGTACACCCCAGACATTGTCGGCCACATTTATTAATGTGTCTTTTGCCTGATCTGATTCAACAGACGCAGTGACAGTGACGTCTCTTCCGTCTACCGCCACAGCAGCATTAGGACTGTGCTTCGCGAGTGCGGCCGTGGACCGGCCGGTGATATCTTCTTCAATTTTGTCTGAATAGACTGTTGCACCGAGCCAATACACGCACCCGAGCAAGCAAGCCAGAAAACATATAGATAATAACCGCATGGGATTCAACCAATTAAGCTGATAAGTTAAGGGGCACTAAATCTGTTAACGGTTGCCGGGAAATATTCTTTACGAAATTTTGTGTGCAGATTTTCTGTTAATATTTTGACGTTTTTCTGTGATTTTATGATCGAAAACGGCAGCTGTCGCCTGAGCTTCTTTGGTGAGTATTTTTAGCCACTTATTGCCCGGGGGCGGCCGTATCTTAAAGCGCCATTATGCGGTGGAGGCAATCATGAGCTTCACCATCAAGCCAATAAACAGCAGGAATGATAGTGTTAAGAGAACGCCTGCGACAATAAAATGAATGGGTTTGCCGTGTTTGAAATCGCGCTCCCGATTCCTCGAAGACTGAACACCGAAAGCAGCTGACAGAGCACTCTTTAAGACGTTAAAGAAGCCGGTGCCAGATGAGTTATTTTTTGACATATAAAAGTTCTGTTGTGCCTGCTGAGATACAAATGTTAACGGTTTATGCATTCTTGTCTTTCTTGGACCCGGTAACCCTCGAGATTTTGTCTTTCATCTTAAGGAGGTTAGGGACGGCACTGCCGAGCATCAGCAAACGATCTACTTCTTTAGGAGTAAGTTGCTGTAAATCATGCGACCATTTTGATACTTGTTCCATCAGGTTGCACATCTGCTTCATTCGATCATGAGCGTGCTCTTCTGCGCTGTCGATCGGCGGTTCCATTAGTGTTTGGCGTAGTAGCGTCAGCGTCGGATCCAGTTCACGCTTTCGTCTCTCTTCAACTAACGTGAGTGCAATCTCAATGATATCTTCGGGTGTTGAAAAGTACTCACGTCGATCACCTTGCAGGTGCTGCAGTCTGACCAATCGCCATGATTGCAGCTCTTTAAGGCCCATGCTGACGTTACTTCTAGAGACCCCCAGTGTTTCGGTGATTTGCTCTGCATTCAATGGGTCTTTGGATAGAAACAGCAGCGCATATATTTGCCCTACGGTGCGATTGATGCCCCAGCGACTGCCCATTTCACCGAAGTGAAGAACAAATGCCTGTACAGAAGGTGTTAATTTCATAAGAGTTGAATGCCAACAGTTATCAGGCTACATCCAGGGCGGCAGTATGCTCATCCTGGGTATCCCAGGCTAAATGGCGCAGGTAGATGAGTCTTTTCTTTTTGATGAAATTTCTTACAAAAGAGTAGTCATTGCCAGCGATTGCCTCTTCCAGCTCGTCTAACAGAGCAATGGTGTTGTCACCGTGATCAAACTGAAGGGAATGTGCTTGCTGGTTCTCATCCAGCCTGAAACTGCGGTGTTGGAGCGGCTTGAAGCTTGCGCCGTGTGTTGTGCGATCGTAGGGTACCGATAAGTCCTCCAGCGCGTCTTCTATGCCAATGTAGTCAGAACTGATGCCCCGTGAGATAAACCAGCCGTGTGTCGTGGTGCCGCATTGTTCAAGCGCTGCGCCGGTAAATGCGTAGTCACAATCAATGCTGTTCAGTAAAGATTCAGCTACTTTGGCATGTTTTTGCAAGACTTTTATTGTAAATGCCATTTCCATTTTGTGTTCAGTGTCCAAGTGCTGAGCAGCAAGGTGTAGAATAGTATGAAGGTAACACCTTTTCGCTTGATTCTATTGGTTTTGGCCCCCATACCTTAATAAAGATCTGAAAACCCGGTTAAACATATGAGAAAACTGGTCGCAGCAATTTGCCTGATAAGCAGTCTGTTGTTTACATCACCTGCTTCCGCTGAGAGCACCTTTTCGCGATTGTTGAATGGCGAGTTGTGGAGCGCAGAGGTGGTGTCTGCCGCCTTGTCTGTGGCTGCCGAAACCGCGATGACTGAATGGTTTGGTGATGACGAACAGTCAGGTACTGATTCACAAGTTGGCTCACCGGTTGATCCGCTGGAAAAATACAATCGAATGATGTTTCAGTTCAATTCAAAGCTGGATGAGTTGGCGTTAAAGCCATTGGCTGAAAACTACGTAGAATACACACCGGCGATAGTGCGGACCGGTGTTCGAAATTTCTTCAGCAATATTGGCGATGTCGGAGTAGTTGCCAATTCGGCGCTTCAGGGCAAAGTTGATCAGGCGCTCAGAGATTCATCGCGTGTTGCGATCAATTCGGTGGTGGGTCTGGGCGGCGTCATTGATGTAGCAAGCGCTCTGGACATTGAAAAAAACCATGAAGACTTTGGCCAAACGCTGGGTGTATGGGGCGTACCGGAGGGGCCGTATATCGTGCTACCTGTACTCGGGCCGCGAACCTTACGGAGCGCGGTAGGCACTGCATTGGATACCTACCTGCAAGTTGAAACACTTGGGTCGATGACTGAATTAGCAGGAGCTGAGTCTGCTGTCACTGAATTGCTGGCATTGAATGTTGTCGATCAACGCACCCAGATGCTTGGTAAAGAATCGCTGTTAGCGCAAGCGGCGATAGATCCTTACCTCTTTGCTCGAGAAGCATATCTTGCCTACCGGCGCTGCAAGGTGGCTGACTGCGATAAAATTGATTACATTCCTGCAGAACCTGAAGGCCCATCGTCATTTGATGGTGAATTAGATGAGCTCGACATGCTTGATGAGTTGGACCTATTAGACGAATAGGTATATGCACTAGTAGGCTGTGTGGGAAGTTCGGTAACAAACTTTTCACAGCCACCGTCGTCAGAGCATGTCGGAAAAATACAGGCATAGCAGGCCCTACGTCGAATTTTTCTAACGCCGCTATGGCGGCTGTGGCTTCGATCCGTGTTACCGAACTTTCCAAACAGCCCATTAGTCTATTCCTTTGAGTACGTTTCACCATAAAGCAAAGCCTGCTGTTGAAGTGGTGGCCGCTGTATTCCACCGTGACGAAAAATACCTTACATGCAGAAGAAAGCCCGGGATCTCAAACGCCGGGCAGTGGGAATTCCCGGGGGGTAAACGCAAGCCTGATGAAAGTCATACTGCCACTCTGATTCGCGAAATCGATGAAGAGTTACATGTCAAAATTGTGGTCGGTGAATCGCTTGGCAGCGTTACCCACAGCTACGCAGATAAAACCATCAAGCTGCAGTGTTTCCTAATTGAGGAGTGGACCGGCGACTTTGTACTTACTGATCACGACAGTTTGCAATGGCAGAGTATTGAGCAACTTCGCGAATTGCCATTGAGTGCTGCCGATGTACCGTTTGTAGAGCGGATACGAAATAGGCGATCCGCATAGCACGGTATCAATCTATGTGAAGAAGCGATCAGCCCGCGGTGTGTGCGCATTGCGCATTGCTGATTCATGATGAACTTCGGCAGATGCGCTTAGCGCTCGTGCTTCCCTGCGGTTGGGTGTTGTGTGATCATTTTCGCGGGCGGTTTTGCAGCATCAGTGATGCGTCAGGTGCTCATGCATGCATGAGCACCCTAATCACCTTACTGTTGCTCGGATGTGTCTTCTATTCCAATAAACCCGGAGGTTTGGCGCTTCCAAAGGCTTGCATACAAACCATCAATTTGAAGCAGCTCGCTGTGTGTTCCCTGCTCGATGATTTGACCCTGGTCCATCACGATCAGTCTGTCCATCGCGGCGATGGTAGATAGTCTGTGTGCAATAGCAATAACGGTTTTGTCCTGCATGAGTGTGATAAGGCTTTGCTGAATGGCTGCCTCCACTTCTGAATCCAGCGCGGCCGTTGCCTCATCCAGTACCAATATAGGGGCGTTCTTCAACAGCACTCTGGCGATCGCAACCCGTTGCCTTTGTCCGCCGGAGAGTTTTACACCGCGTTCGCCTACTTGCGCGTCATAACCGGTGTTACCGAACGGGTCACTTAGTTTTAAGATAAATTCATGGGCTTCGGCTTTATCTGCTGCTTCGAGTAGCTGTGCTTTGCTTGCATCCGGTTTCCCGTACAGAATGTTTTCACCGATCGTGCGATGTAGCAGTGAAGTGTCTTGCGTCACCATGCCGATCTGGGTGCGTAAGCTATTTTGCGTAACACTGCTGATGTCCTGGTTGTCGATTGTGATGGTGCCTTCATCTACATCATGAAAACGCATCAGTAAATTCACCAGTGTTGATTTTCCTGCCCCTGAGCGACCGACCACGCCCACCTTTTCACCCGCTTTAATTGTAAGGTTTAAGTTCTTGATCACCTGTTCGTCGCCGCCGTAATTAAACCCGACAGAGTGGTAGCAAATCTCTCCGCGATTGACGGTAAGGTCTTTAGCGTTTGCTGGGTCAGTGACCGTGAGTGGCTTTGATAGTGTATTTTTTCCGTCTATTGCTGTGCCAATGTGCTCGAACAGAGCGCTCAACTCCCACATGATCCAGTGGGACATGCCTTGTAGACGTAGTGCCAGACTGATAGCGATGGCAATTGCGCCAATGGTAATTGCGTCTTTAGACCACAACGCAATTGAAGTGGCAGCGATGCTGAAAATTAATAGGTAGTTCAGCAGGCTTACACAGATTTCAATGCCCGTGGACAACCGCATTTGCTGGTAGACCGTTTGCAGAAACTCGTCCATTCCGGACTTGGCATACTCCGTCTCGCGTTCGGTGTGTGCAAATAACTTAATGGTAGTGATGTTGGTGTAGCTATCAACAATTCTCCCGGTCATCAGAGATCTTGCATCAGCCTGTCGCGTGGACACCCTTTTTAATTTGGGAATAAAGAACCATTGCACTGCAATATATAAGCATAGCCAAACAAAAAGCGGCAGCATTAATATGGAGCTTGATTGAAATACAATAACCAGCATTGATGCAAAGTAGACGACGACGTACACAAAAACGTCGAGCAGCTTCAAGACTGCCTCGCGAACAGAAAGTGAAGTTTGCATGACTTTGGTGGCGATTCGGCCGGCAAAATCATTTTGATAGAAAGACAAGCTTTGCTTTAGCAAGTAGCGGTGCGCATTCCAGCGGATGGCCATAGGGTAGTTACCCAGTATGGTTTGATGAACCACCATGGTATGCAGTAGTGTAAATAACGGCAAAGCCACCAGTAAGACTAAAGCCATACTCCATAAGGTTGTGCTTTCCTCACGCAAGAATGAGTCTGGTGACTTATTTGAAAGCCAGTCGACGAGCTGCCCCATAAAGCCGAAGAGCATAACCTCCAGTGCTGCTATTACTGCGGTAAGTACAGCAACTAAACACAGTGGCCATTCCATACCATGACTATAGTGCCTGATAAACGCAAAAAGGTTTTCAGGCGGAGTGGAAGGGTCTTCCGTTGGGTAGGCAGAGGTTAGTTTTTCAAAAAATGAGAGCATGGGAACTCAATTGCATATCTTTCCGGAGTGGTATGGCCAGATTTGTCGCAATAGTAGTTGGGTTAACAGCTGCAAGCAGTTGCTCGAATTGACGTATCGCACTGAATCCTGTGTGGAGGGAGTCGTGCAATTAGATTCATGTAAGCGTTTAAGAGTATCATGAAAATTCAGTAACGAGGCCCGCAACACCTTGAGGGTTTTCTGCCCTGGCTTGGTCTGATCTAAAGTTAAATCATGGTGCGGATTGAAGGCGTTTTTTTGACATTTCGGGGGTGATCTCGTGTAGTGACCCGGTTCCTTGTTCAGGGCCATGGCCTGTTGTATGTCTGATTCGATTACCAGGCACGATTCGAGTTGATTTGAACTACACTTAAGTATTGAATTGTCGGTGCCTGATTCCAGGCTGCGCCGTATATTGTTTGAAGGTGAAAAGATTGACTAGCGAATCCTCAACCGCCGGGCAGCCGGTGCGATTCTTTGACAGCCGTGAAAAGTACCTGTTGTTTGTGACTACTACGGATGAAAAGTGGGCGATCGCACAGCGGATTAACGAGGAACTGGATAAATTAAACCCGTCGCCTCCGGCGCTTCGGTTGTTTGATGCCGGAATGGGAGATGCAAGTGTTTTGACGCATGTATTGCGTGCGATGCATGATCGCTTTCCCGAAATCCCTTTTATGGCTGCTGCAAAAGAAATCAGTATCGAAGATGTGCGGCATGGGCTGGAAAAGATGGCTGATCGCTTTGCCGAGCACCCTCAAATGGTATTGGTCATTACCAATATGCGCTACGCAGAAGCTGCACAACTGTACCCGGAAAAACCTGCAGAGCAGAATAATCTCAAGCGATGGGATATTGCGCTTGAAGGTACCACCGCCAAACATTTTGATAGCCAGTTGCGAGACCTTACCGATATTATTCATGAAGGGTGGCAGACAAGGCCGAGTCCGAAAACCGGCAACCCGCTATACGTTAACCCGGCGATGATTGTGCTCTATCGGGAAGATCAGAAGTTTGCCCTTGATGCGGTGATTCCAGACCATAAGTCGATGGACGATGGCTATGATCTGATCATGTGTGCGCAACCGTATCGGTCCCGAACACCTGCTACGAAGAAAGTCAAAACAGTGCTGGCACCAATGGCAAAAGCACTGGCCATTGAGGGGCGTATGATAGTGGTGCAGTCGACCGGTTATGATCCGGGCATGGAAATCGTCAGAAAAATCTGGCCTGATGAAACGCCTTTCCCTACCCCTCGCCACGATATCATTGAAGCGTTGCATGAAGAGCTTGGAGAAGAGTCAAGTTTGCATTGCTGTGTAGCCGCGGAAGAAAATGCATTGTTTAAATATTCATTGCATTCTTTGCCGGACGAGATCTCAAACATTGGAACGTCGGCGTTACTTGCGGCGTGGAACGCTGCTGTTTATGTGGCTCAAATGTCTGACGATGAGATTGATCAGGCGATGCTTGATAATTCATATATTGAAGCCACGCGTGAGGTGGTGCGCCGCCATGGTGGATTGTGGTTTTTAAATGAATCCTTTGTCATAACCCGTGAGCAGGTGGAATAAGTCTGGAGTTTATTGGCGATAAGTTAAAAGCTTACCTGTCTGCCAATTCTCGTAATTCTTTTAGGTTGCTCACTCTAATGGTGGTGAGTTCCGGCCATTGTTCGCCTCCGTCAACATCGAGATGTACGGTGCTGACGCCTGCCTTAAATCCTGATTCCAGATCGAACCTGTAGTCTCCAACCATCACTGTGTGCGAGGGTGCGGCGTTCCATTTCGACAAGTGGAGGTGAATCCCCGCGGGGTCGGGTTTAGGGGTGCAGCTCTCTCGGCCAAGGATGGTATCGTCGTTAAAATAGCGATACAGACCGGCGGCTTTAAGTGTTTCAACTGCGATGTCGTAGCCATTGCGAGTAAGAATGCCAAGCGAGTAATTTTTCTTTTCTAATAAGCTCAATAGCTCTTCAGCGCCGGGTTGTGGTGTGGAGTCTGTGGCGATCTTCATTTCAATGTCGTTTAAGTGCTGCATTGTCGCCGATGCCTGATCAGTAGGCATGTCATCTATCGCTTCAAGGATTGGTGTGCCGGCGATGATGCCTAATTCTTTTCTAATGGCATCGAAGTCATGAACACCAAGAGTGAGTGTGCCGTCCATGTCGAAAATCCAGTGTCTGCAGTGCTTAAGAGGCATGCTGGTCCCAGTGAGAGCTTAGAGGTTTGATGCGCTATCTTAACCGTTTTGCTTTCGGGTATAGTAGCGTCAAACTACCTTCGCAACGACAGCGTTATATGCTATGAGTATAAATATCGGCATCATTGGCACGGGTCGGATAGCAGGCAATCAGCTTGCACCAGCGCTTCAGAACGTAAAGGGTGCGAGGTTCTGGAGTGTGCTTAGCAGAGACAAGGATCGGGCAACAGCATTCGCCAATCAGCATGGTGCGATGGCACAGACCAATGCTTTTGATTCTCTCGCGTCGTTTCTGGCGGACCCGGCGCTTGAGGCGGTCATCATCGCTACTCCGGATGCTTTGCATGCACAACAAGCGATCGCATGTGCAAGAGCCGGCAAACATATTCTGCTTGAAAAACCAATGGCAACAAGCTTGGAAGATGCGCAGGAAATTACTGAGACCTGTACTCGGGAACGAGTCAGGCTGGCCATTGCCTACCACTTACGGTGGCATGGCGCCCATCAAAAAATAGCGCAGCTATTGCATTCTGGTGAATTGGGGAAACCGTTTTACGCTCGTGCACTATGGACATGGAAGGCAGAGGACAATAGTAACTGGCGTGCACATGATCAGTTAGGTAAATGGTGGGGTTTAGCGGGTGTTGGTACGCATTGTGTTGATTTGATGCGTTGGATGATGCTGCCGATTTGTGGCGAGGTGACTGGTGTTACCGGCCTGGTAGATAAAAGCACTTATGGTGGCCCGCATGATGAGACAGCGTCGTTGTCACTTCAGTTTGGCGAAAGTGTCATTGCCGATATCACCACGTCGGTGCAGTTTAGCGCCACATCCAGATTCGAGTTGTATTGCTCTGATGCTGTTGTGATTTGTGACGGAACGCTTGCAACCGACGGTGGTGGCAGTGCAACCGTAAACAACGAGCCGTTAAGTTTTGAATTACTTAATCCGTATGTGGGTGAAATTCAAAATTTCGTTGATGCGATAGCCGGTACAGCGAGAGTGGCAGTGTCTGGCGCTGAAGGTGCCAGAAATGTGGAGATTCTACTGCAGGCAAGCAGCTGAGACCTTCACTTGATTGCGTGGCCAGTGCCCTTGTATGTACAACGTGTTGAGAGGGGGTGTCTCAGGTGCATGAGATTTCAGTTACTGCATGTAGGTTCACATTTGCCGGCAAGCGCAGTGTTGAATAACCACATATAGGCAGTGAAAGATGTTGTATGTGAAGAGGCGGCAGTAGCGTTATTTTATTGCTGGCCAATGGTGCTAGGTGGTTTGTTTTAGAACCGCTGTATAGTCTTGCAGCAGTGCGTCGCTATTGACATCTGTGGCAATAAATTTATTCGCTTTAGTAGAGGTGTCTATGGTTGTCTTGCCTAGTGATTCCCCGTCAGTGATGACGTCAAGGTGTCCGTTTTCCAGCGTGAACCAGTCTGGATTAGTGGCATAGGACAGTGCTAGCAGATCATGCGGGCAGCAGCCGTCGAAGTTGTGATGGCGCTGATAAAAATCAATGTAGAACCGCGCGGCATCACGTAAAAAACCACCGGTCCTTGGTGAATTTTTAGCTAGTTGATCAAGATAGCCAGTGGCGAATTTTATTTTGTAAGTCACATCAAGCCCGTGCACGACTATTGGCCATTGTGCATTAAATACAGCTTTACCTGCATGCGGATCGTTCCAAAGATTCGCCTCTGCCTTTGGAGTGACATTGCCGTCGCAGTGGAATGCTCCACCCATGATGATCACTTCTGATACGAGTTCAGCGATATCGGGTGATATCTCTAATGCGAGGGCCAAATTGGTCAGTGGGCCCACAGCGACAAGACTAATTTCACCAGAATGCTTGTGTACTAAGTCAATTATCAACTCGGCGGCGCTTAGGTTGGAAGCGTTGTATGACGGGCCTGGTAAGGTAATTTCGCCAAAACCATTCAAGCCATGAACAAAGTCTGCCACAGGATTGGGTTGAATCGACAATGGAACCTCAGCCCCTTTGGCAACTGGAATTTCTACACCAAGAAGTTCGCATAAACGCAGAGCGTTATCTACAGCAAGGTCTGTCCCGACGTTGCCGAAGATCGTTGTCAGGGCGATTACGTCCAGATCTGGATGAGCAATGGCGTAGCATAGTGCTATTGCGTCATCTATACCGGGGTCTGTATCTATTATTATTTTTTTCATAAGCCACAACAGGTTATCGCATTTCAGCGCGCTATTAAACGACGAACTCACCTTTTTGCATACCAATACCGAACCTGAGTAGCGCTGCCACCGACATGCAATCGGTGATCTCATCAGTCATGGCCATTTTAATGGCCTCTTCAACCGGCAGACGCTTGATGATGAGCTCCTCTGTGTCTTCGTGCTGAGTATCTCCCAGGGTCAAATCGGTGGCGAGGTAGATAAACCCGGTTTCATCTGTGACTGAGTTTGATGGATGGACTTTCATCAGTGTGTTCCAGGTTTGGGCGGTAAGGCCGGTCTCCTCCTTCAATTCGCGCTTTGCGCCTTCCAGCGGGCCATCTTGATGTGGTGAACCTCCCATTGGGATTTCCCATGAGTATTCTTCCAGCGCATAACGGTATTGACCGACCAGCCAGGTGTGGTGTTCTTTGTCTACTGGAAGAATACCGATGGCCAGGTTTTTAAAGTGCACTACACCGTAGATCCCGTCGCCCCCCGAGGGGTTGAGAACTTTGTCCTCACGTACACTGATCCATTGATTGTCGTAGACTTGTTCCGTGGAGAGTGTTTTCCAGGGGTTCTTGGTGGGTTTTTCTAAATTCATTAAGAGGATGTTCCGCAATCTTGAGACGGTTTTTTGTATTCGGGAGTATAGTGTTTACTGCCGGTTTATCAGTCGTGGTTGATCAATTTAACATTGCTGAGTAGCTGTAAGCTTGGCGGGATTGCCTGGTGCAAATGCAAATTTCGAAGTCGCGGTACTAATGATAGTCTGCCGCAAGCAAATACATCATTATCATAGCGTCGGTGCCGAACACCCTCGTGTCATATGGGTTGGTCGCTGGTGCGTATTACATGGTTTGGTCTTTATTGCGGGCTGATGTTGAGTCTCTCAGCATTTTCTATCGACATAATGTTGCCGGCGTTTCCGGGTTTAAGTGCCGGCCTCGGAGCCACCTCGCAACAGATTCAGCTGCTGATTCCGGTCTATCTGATGGCGCTTGGTGTAGCGCACCCGTTTTATGGTGCGTTGTCTGATCGTTATGGTAGAAAGCCCGGGGTATATCTTGGTCTGGCGATATTTTTAGTCGGCACTTTAGTCTGCTTTCTTTCCGGTTCACTGTGGCTCATGTTGGTTGGTCGCTTTTTGCAGGGCTTTGGCGCGGCTGCGGGCGCAGTGGTTTGTCGCGCAATGATCAGAGACCGTTTTTCGGGTTCGGCGCTGGCGCAGAACATGGCCATCGCGAGTATGTTTTTTGCTATTGGGCCGGTGCTGGCGCCATTGATAGGGTATGCCATTTACTCATCGGTCGGCTGGCGTGGTATTTTTATTTTTCTGGCCCTGTTTGCTATAGGCCTCGGCTGCGCGACTTATTCGCAACCGGAAACGCTTGCCCCTGCACTTAGAACAAAAACCAGTTTGAAAAAAACCGGCGATGACTTTAATGCCGTGTGGCGACAGCCGCAGTCGCGTTATTTTATTTTAATTGGAATATGCTGCACTTGTTTGATCGTGACATTCCTTGAGCACGCTCAGGTGTTGTATGCAGAGCTGGGTGCTGATAGCAGGCGATTCGCCATACTTTTCGCGCTGTCCTCGGCGGGTATTGTGGTGGGTCAGGTGATGAATCACAAACTGATTGGACGATATGGTGCAATAGGCGCGGCCAGAATCGGTGCGCTGGTGGTGTCTGTTACCAGTTTCATCATTCTGCTTAGTGTGGTGGGTGGTGTGTTAACCGATCGTTTGATGACTTTATTAATGTTGGGTTTTCATACCAGCTATTTAATCATTTACGCGAACGTTGTTAGTCTGGCGCTCGACCCGCACCGCGAACGTGCCGGAGCCGCAGCGGCAGTTTTCGGTCTTAGCGGGTATGTGGTGGGATCGGCACTGGCAGCGTTAGTAACATTCATTGCAGGCGAACAGTTGAGTCGTTGGTCAGTTTGTTTTTTTGTTATTACCGCAATTATTGCGATAGCGACCTTCCGCTGGCGTCCATCTGAAACGATGGACGCCGGTTAACGTGAATTGCGAAGGTCGGCCTTAGTTGTCGATTTTTTCTGTCGATAGAACAAAGTTGTCAAAATTCATTTTTTGATCGGTAGAGGGTGCCCAGGAAGCATCGTTGCCGCCAAAAAAGGTACTGAAGTAAAACAGATTGATTCCAACCGAGTCAGTTTTGCGATATTCAATGTTGTTGAGTGACAACACCCGGGTGCCGTCAAACCAGGCTTCCAGAATGCCATTTCTTTCACCAGGGGTGTTAAGTACAACACGGTGCTCTACCCGGTGCCAAACCCCTGGGATAGCGCGAACATTCCAAAACTCATCATCACCGTAGTAGTTACGTTGTGATGCGTGGTAGACGTAATTTTCGAGTACACCGTTCTCTCTCCACATGCCTCGGGCACTCCAGCCATCATAGCCACTTGGGTAGCCACCGCCAGTGTTACAACCGGTGCTTGGCGCTTGATTGGTATCAGCACCACACAAGCCAGGCAGCTTGCCGCCTTTTACAAAGTCAAAGCCTTGTGCAAATTTAATGTCGTAGGCGACATAGAGTTCGTTATAACTTTTCGGTAGCCCCATACCAAACTGGACATCAGACAGGAATGCACTTGCACCACCAGCGCCGTATCGTCCAGCCGGGTATGTAACTTCCATGGCTTTGCCACGACCGCCGCCGGCATTAACAATCTTGACACGCCCCTGATCAAAACCAAGGTGCCAAAGAGGGGTTTTCCAATCAGAGTTAAGTTGGTCTGCCTGGTATAAGCCAAGGTTAGCGGAACTGAAGTTCTGGCTATATATTTGCCCCACTTTAACGTTTTCAGCGTTGCCGTCCGGGGTCGAAGCCGGAGCTGCAGAAGGATTAACGTAACCCGCTATTACTTTACAGCTTCGGTTATTTTCATAGCCCCATCCATCGCCATCAATATCTGCGGATGCACTGGAACAGATAGGGTATCGGCCCAGGTATTGTCCATTCTGAATTTCGGGTTCCGGCCCTGCTGTAGCGGCAGCAACCGGAGGAGGCGTGCTGCTGGCGCCGGACTGAGTCCTAACGGTGACGACACAGCTTCGATTAAATTCCCACCCCCAACCATCGCCATCTGTGTCTGCGTCAGTGGTGGTGCAGACCGGATAATTGGAGGTAGGGACAGGTTGAGATGAGTTAACAGTTTGACGGCTGACCGAGCCACCTGCGACGATGCATGATCGATGGTTTTCCCATCCCCAGCCGTCGTTGTCGGAGTCACTGTCTGTGTACTGACAGGTTGGAGCTGCAAGACCTGCTTGTGAATAAAAAAATGCTAGCGCAATGGAAGCAATATATAAGGGGGTACGTCGCTTCATCTCTATGTCCTTTAGTTATTTTTATCTTTCGAAGCAGCGCTTGACGGTATCTCAGAGTTGTTCCTGAGTATGATTAGGGCGCTGCCTAAATCAGTTAAGACATGAGCTTAGGACACATATTGTTTGGTGCTGACGATTCAGCCAAGTATGAACGGCGGGTAATGCTTGGAAAGGATTTGGAGGTTTGTCGGTAGTGAACAGGATCCCGATGAGCATTGCGCCCATCGGTGGTAGTGATGGGTAGTCTAGCTGTTTGGTGCTTTCCACCAGCTTACTTTCTCGGCCGTGGCCGGACGTTTTCGTTCATCCGGTTGTTGTTCCTTTTTACCTATATGGATAAATCCGGCAATTTGATCGGCACCGGGATTTCCACCGAGTGCACTGATGACATCGGTATGATATGCAGGCCATTCGGTGAGCCACTGTGCTGCATAGTCGAGTGATTGTGCTGCCAATAATAGATTGGTGCACATAGCACCGGCTGACAGCTGCTGTTCCCAAACGGGTATTTTGTGTGGAACCACTGGCGTCGACAACACCGCAATGACTACTCCACCACGTTGCATGCGCTGTGACTCTAGTTGCTGCTGTGCTTCGCTAAGTGGTTCTTTACTATCAGCTTGTGCAGCTTTTAAAATAACTTGCTCATCGAATTGCCTTTTGGCGCCACCCTGCAATACCACAATGCGCCAGGGCTGGACGTTCGAATGATCAGGCACGCGTAGTCCGCAGGCGATAATATTCTCAAGATCTTCCTTGGCAGGTTCCTCCGGCAGCATTTTTTTTGCTACTACAGAGCGCCTTTTAAGTAAGAAGGAAATAACGTTGTTTTTCATCGGCGACGCCCATTGGTGATAACTATGCAGTTTGCCAACCACCACCGGGCACATCAAGGGCTGAAAGAGAAATTTGCTATATTTACAAAGCTGATAGGATTCAACGATAACTAACATGAAGTAACCGCGGGTGATTCAATATGGCAAGTAAATACCTGACACTAGATGCAATTGACGATACCTGGGAAGCGGCAGATAAAGCCACGCTCGTGTTCACGCTCAAAGATGACGAAGTCTTGCTGATAAGAAAAAAGCGCGGGCTCGGAGCTGGAAAAATTAATGGTCCGGGTGGCAAGCTTGAAATTGGTGAAACACCGCGCCAGTGTGCCATGCGCGAGGTTCGAGAAGAACTTTGTATTTCAATACTGGATATTCGACCATGTGGCGAGCTGCGTTTTCAGTTCACTGATGGTTACTCCATTCACGTCTACGTATTTATAAGTACACGGTTTGAAGGCGAGCCGGCAGAAACAGACGAAGCAATACCCATGTGGTTTAAGCAGTCGGAAATTCCGTACGCAGAAATGTGGGCTGATGATCGTATTTGGTTGCCGCGGGTATTGGAGGGTGGCAGTGTTACTGGAAAGTTTATATTTTCAAACGATATTATGATCGGCCACGAGGTACACTTTAATTAAGTGGGTAACCATTCAGTAGAAAATGACCTAAATTCATATTTTCAACCGCTTTGTAGCTTTTCAGTGTGGGCGTGTCGGGTTCAAGGGGTAGGATCGCGCGCAACATACAGGTGTATTTGAGCACAAACGACAACGCTCATGGATGCGACCGGTGTGCCCTGAATAGTTACTTAAGTTTTTCAGTGACTATGACTGATGAACTGCTCTAATCGTCTCAACCTTTCAATAGTTCCAATATCAAACCAGGGCGCCTTGACCACGCTCCCTGTTAACGCATGTCGTTGCATCGCTTCATTCAGTACTGTCCTCAGCGGCACAGGATCATTCTTATTCTGATTAGATACATCGCAGAATAGTGACGTATTGAAGAGTCCTATGCCTGAGTAGGTCAGTGTGTTGTTTTTGGCAGGCACAATTCTGTTGTTGGCGAGTGAAAAATCGCCTTTGCTATTGTGTTCCGGGTTATTGACCATCAACAGGTGTGCATCTGAATAATGTAAATGAATTTTCCGGAGTGTAGCGTAGTCAATTTCGCTCCAGATATCAGCGCTGATTAAAAGAAACGTTCCATCACCCAGTAACGGCAATGCTTTGTGAACTCCACCCGCGGTTTCAAGTGCTACGGGTTCATGGCTTAACTCTATTTCCAGGCGCGGATAGTTGGACAGTTCGATGTGTTGCTGTATCTTTTCTGCCAGCCAGCTGGTGTTTATCACAACTTTAGTGAATCCTGCAGCACTCAGTTTTTCAAGATGATAATCCAGCAGCGTCTTGCCTGATACTTCAATAAGCGGTTTTGGTGTTGTATCTGTCAGCGGTTGTAGCCGGGTGCCACGACCAGCCGCGAGTAGCATGGCGTTCACGATAGTGTCGCCGCTTTTTTTCTGGTGTTTTTTAGTACGCAGCGAAAATTTTCCAGTTCTGGATATTTCGCAGTGGTCCGTTCAATGTGTTGTAGAACAAGCGGAAGGTCCTTGAAGTACTGGGATTTACTGTCCCGGTAATTCAATCGACAAAAAATACCTAATACTTTGATGTGCCTCTGTAGTCCCATCAGGTCAAACCAACGGTTGTATTGCGCCTGGTCTGGAACCGGGCTCAGTGATTGCCGGTGTTGATTGCTAAACTGCGATATAAATTCAGCGGGCCAGTCAATGTAGGCATCCTTAAGTAGAGAGACAGGGTCATAGGTGACCGGGCCGATGACAGCATCTTGAAAATCTATTACCCCCAGCGTGCCGTCTGTCAGTGGCATTAGATTCCGGCAGTGATAATCGCGGTGGACAAACACTTGTGGCTGCTCGCTGGCATTATCTGCACAGAGCTTGAATACATCATTGATGATGTCGAGTTCGGAACGGTTGGGCTCATGCGCTAGGTGGCGCTTGAGGTACCAATCGATGAATAGCTGCATTTCATTGGTAAGAAATTGCTTGTTGTAGAGTGGCAGTCCGTTGGTAGGCGCTTTCTGCAATGTGCCAATGCAGTTGATCGCTTCTGTGTATAGCAGATTGGTTTGAACCTCGGTAGCGGTTTTTAATTTCTGCTGTAATACCTGTGTTCCAAAATCCTCCAACAGTAAAAACCCTTTTTCCAGGCTGTAACAAATGACTTCAGGTGTGCGAATTCCGCTACCGAGCAGGCGGGCTGCCAGGTCGATGAATTGTAGGTTGTTGTTGTGCTCTGACGGGGAGTCCACAGCAATCAATGACTCATTTGCTTTGAATACCCTGAAATATCGCCTGAAGCTGGCATCCGCTGACGCGGGTTCCACTTTGAGGTAATCGGTGCCAGTTTCCTGCAGCCATTGAATCAACTTGCAATAGCGTATGTCACTGTCTGAATTGTATGGACTTTCAGTCATGCAGAAGTTTCAGTTTGTGCGTCTGTCCGGTACGATAGGCAGCTTGAGTAGGAAATTTCCCGCTCACCGCTATCGATGCGAGCCGCTTGATGCCTGTTGCCCGTGGGACCTGGAGTCCCCGTGTGTAGGCGCAGTCCAGCGATTCAACTCGAGTCTGTTGAGATGATATCCAAATACGGAAGCACCATGCGCAAACTTTTACCAGTCGTCGCCGCGGGTTTGTTGTTCGCAAGTAACACACAGGCTGCCGGTCTCGATCTTTCACTAAGCAACGAATCTGCAAATATCGAAGCTATTTCAGCGGTACGTGCCTTCACCAGAGGCAGTCGGGGGGGGCAGCTTGAATCGACCGGTCTGATCTCTGTCGGTTTTTTCTATAACGACCTTGATGACGTGGTGGGTCATGCAAAGCTTGTTGCGGTAGGGACACAAACAAATACCAAAGTACCTTACCAGTTAGAGTTTGGTGTCAAAGCGTATGCCGGAAAAGTAAAACAAGATGATACCGACGTTGGTGCACTGGCGATCGGCGGTGGGATTAAGATTCAGAATCCCAGCCAGTACAATCCGATCGATCTGAAAATCGAGGCCTTTTTTACACCGGGCATAACGACTTTTGGTGATACTGATTCGCTGCTGGAAATATCAGCGCGTTTGAGTCTTGAAATAGTGCCTGCTGCACAAGCCTATATCGGCTACCGTTTGCTGGAGGTTGAAAATGACTCGCATTTCACGCTTGAGCTTGATGATAATGTCCATTTCGGTGTGCGCCTCCAGTTCTAGTCTGAGGTCAGGCTGAACCTGAGCAGGGCACACTCTTTTGTCTTTGGGCGTTGTCGTTCGTGTTCAAAATGCACTCTGCATTTTGGGTGCGAACTTACTCCCCACTATTTGAATGACCAGGCCTGACAGTCCCTCCCTGAAAAGCGACAAAGTGGTCTGAAAGGTGAGATTATTTGCGGCTACAGCGGCCTACTTCTTTGCTCAGCGGGCTTCTTACATCAGCCAGCATGGCAATGTAATATGTTAATGGATTAAGCCTGAATCCATTCCGCTATGACTGCTGAATCCTCAATTTTACCGTTGCCGCACATGAGCGCACTGCTCGTTGTGATGGCCCGACTTCGCGATCCCGATAGCGGCTGTCCGTGGGACATCGCCCAGTCATTTGAGACGATTGCCCCGTACACTATTGAAGAGGCCTATGAAGTTGCTGATGCTATTGAGCGTGGTGACAATCAGGCTTTGCGTGAAGAGCTTGGTGATTTGTTGCTGCAAGTGGTCTTTCATGCACAGATGGCTGAAGATCAGGGGCTATTTGCGTTTGAAGATGTGGCACTTGGCATCACAAACAAAATGGTAGAGCGTCACCCTCATGTGTTTGGCGACACAACGTTCGATTCAGAGGAGGCACAGCGTGCGCACTGGGAATCTCTTAAGCAGCGAGAGCGCGAACAGAAATCAGCCGAGACCGTCTCTGCGGTTGAAGGTGTTGCTCTGGCACTTCCGGCGTTAACTCGAGCAGAGAAAATACAAAAGCGTGCCGCGAGGGTCGGGTTTGACTGGCCGCAAGTCGCGCCGGTGATCGACAAGCTGGAAGAGGAGCTGGATGAGTTTCGTCAGGCAGCACTCGGTGGCAATGAAATCGACATCGAAGATGAGCTAGGTGATCTGCTTTTTTCTGTTGCAAATGTCGCACGTCATATGAAGGTGGATCCAGAACAAGCACTCAAGAAAGCCACTGCCAAGTTTGAACGGCGGTTTAGGCACGTTGAAAAAGCGCTTTTGGCGAACAAGCTAAATATGTCTGATACGGCGGTTGATGTACTGGATCAGTATTGGGAAGAGGCAAAACGTGACGACAGCTAAGTGTATGGGGCGCCGGTTCGGAAGAGATCCTATCCGCCCGTGTATCCCTTGCGGCAAGGCAAACAATAGGAAGAGCGCCAGAGCAAAACACCAGTGAACAAAAGCTGGCAGCTTGGCTTGTTGGCACTGTCTATCTTTATAGGTATTGCATTCCCGGCGCTGGCCGCAATTTGTAAGCCGTTTTTACTGCCGTTAATATTCTTATTGTTTTTAAGCGCAATATTGCAGGTGAGTTTTGGTGATGCAGCGCAGGCAGCCTTTAAGGACAGGTCGAGCTGGATTACGTTAGTCTGGCAGATAGTGGTTCTGCCTTTGCTATTCTATGTTTGCCTGAAGCCGTTTCTTTCAGAGCAGCTACATACCTTTGCTGTTATTTCAATGTGTACTGGCGCGATAACCGCCACAACTGCGCTTGCTCGCCTGTTTAATCTCAATAGCGCTTTGTCATTGGTGGTGGGGATGGCCGGGGCGGTATTAATGCCCATACCTCTTTACTTCTTTTTGCAGATACTTATCGGCACCGAAGCGGCAATCGATTTGTCGGTATACAGTTTGCGGATAGGCGTTTTCATTATTCTGCCATTTCTAGTGGTGTTTTTTCTGCGCAAAATTATTACCCCTCAGGCAGATGAATGGATCAAGCAGTGCATGCCATCCGCTGTGCTTATCTTACTGATGTTTTTCGGTTTATCGGTGATGGATGGCGTCGGCGATATGATGTCCAGTGATCCGATGAAACTGTTGTCTTTTGTGTTACTGGCGTTTGGAATCAGCATTGGTGTGCAGTTGCTGAGTTACTTTGTGCTGTTGTTTCTGGGCGCGCGTGATGCCACTACGGCTGCACTATTGTGTTCCTATAGAAATATGGGTTTGGTGGCGGCGATTGCAGGGTCATCTCTAGGCGATGATTTTTTTATATTTCTCGGGGTGTGGCAGTTGCCTATGTATATTCTGCCTTTGGTGTTTCGTCGGTTTTATGAGGGGCGTAGGGTTTTATAATTGCTGAGTGCCCCCGATTATTGTTAGCGCCGAGCACCGTTTTTATTTTCGAGTACTGACCAATGCTCGAAGCAACTCCATATACTCAACCTCATCTGGTTCTCTCTGATCCCGTTGCGCCTGCCATAGGACTTTGCCAAGCGGTTCCATCATGTGATGTTCCATCTCGTGACTGTCTCTGTAGCGCAGTAGCAATTTACGAGTGAGGTCTGCGATGCCTGCGGGTCTGTCTGTTCCAACTTGTTCACGCAGGGCTATGTGCATTCCCATGTGCAGGAACGGGTTGGTATTGCCGTGTTCGGGATAGAATTCTGAATCAATCGCGGCGTCCGCATTGGACAGCAGAGGGTGATACTCGGGATGATCACGAATCACGTCTGCAATCAGTGTTTCAAGCGGTTCCAGCGGTTCGCGACGGTTGGCTTTTTGCCAAACATCCAGGTACTGCTGACGAAGCTTTGCGCGATCCTGTGAAAATATCATGGCTTCGTGGTGCTCAGGTTTTTAAGTACGAGTAATAGTCCGAACAGGATAAATGCACCGGGGGGGAGAATGGCTATTAACAGGCCCTGGTATTGCTCTCCCAGATCTATGAGCGGTGTAGAGGTTGACGTGCCGAACAGTAAATGTGCATCTGCAAACAAGGTGCCCTGGCCAATCAGTTCTCTTGTAGCGCCTAACGCCACCAGTACCAAGGCAAAACCGGCACCGGTAGCGATACCGTCGACAGCCGATGCAAACACATTGTTTTTGGATGCGAAGGATTCTGCGCGCGCAAGAATTGCACAGTTAGTGATTATTAACGGCACGAAAATACCGAGTCGTAAATACATTTCATGGGCATAGGCACTCATTAATAAGCCAATCATAGTGACAATGCCGCTGATGAGAATCACGTAGATTGGTATTCTGATATCAGCTAAGATAAATTTCCTGCAGACCGAAACGCTAATATTTGATAGAAATACCGTGAAAGCTGTTGCTATGCCAAGGCTTAAGCCGTTGATGGCTGTGTTACTTACCGCAAGCAGCGGGCACAAACCGAGAAGCTGCACTAATGCCGGGTTGTTACTCCATAGCCCGCTGGTTAACAGGGCCCTTATAGAAGGACTGTCACTGCTATTTCCAGCGATTGAGTTGGCGGTTGTGTCACTCATAGTGAGAATAATTCTGTCTTAACTGAATTGAAAAACTGCAATGTGTTTTTAACTTCATTGACCACAGCGCGCGGCGTAATAGTGGCCCCTGTGAATTGATCAAACGCTCCATTGTTTTTTCGCACTGTCCAACCGGATTCTATGGGTGAAGAGAGTGTTTTACCATCAAAGCTTTTTATCCATTCAGAGCGTAGCACTTCTATTGCGTCGCCAAGCCCAGGGGTTTCGCTGTGTTTTGTTACACGCACTCCGGTGATTGAGCCATCTCTCAGGATGCCCACCAGCATGTTTATATCACCCGAGTAGCCGTCTGTGGCGGTAGCTGTGATGATAACGGCGGTAGCTGAGCCATTTACTTTGGTTATATAGCAAGTTCGAGTCAGTCCTGTTTTTTCATCGTACAACTCCGTTTTATGTTGATCCAGTGGATGGTCTGCCCATTGGTCGGGTAGAACTTGCGCTAACACTTTCTCACGTTGTGCTGTTTCGTTAAGTGAAATGCGGTTTTCGGTCAATGCCTGAGTCATTGCCAGTGCGCCGGTGACCAGAAGTGCAAAGCAACCAAGCACAAGACCATGGCGGTTTATCGGTAAGTGGCGTGGCTTAAGTTTCATTAGGGGATCGTGAAAGCCAGCTATCGAATCGGTCGAGTGCGGGAGTTGCGCAGTTTGATAGTAAGACAGCAAACGCCACACCATCAGGAAAAGCACCGTAGCTGCGGATCAGATACACCAGAAAACCGGTAAGGCATGCGTATATGATCCGACCGCGGTTGCTGGTTGCTGCGGAGACGGGGTCAGTGCTAATGAAAAACGCGCACAACATGGTTGCTCCGCCAAATAAGTTTATCGATACTGAAAGCGTGTTGGAGAGCAACGCGTTATGCAGTAATGTGCAAATCGCAAGTGTTGCAAGAAGCGAAATTGGGATGTGCCAATTGATCACCCGCATTCGTAGTAACCAGGCTCCTCCCAACAGATAGGCCAAATTGATCCACTCACTTTGTCGTGCACCGAATAAGCCCTGAGTTTGCGTTGTAATAAGATCGGTGTCGGTGCCTTGTAGTCGTAGATCCCGGTACTGATCCAGTGCTGTAGCCCCTGTCAGTGCATCCCACTGTGGTAATGCAGCTAAACCACCATTAAAGACGGTGCCTATGGAGTCGTTGAGTGAGGTGCTAAACCCATCAGGTTGTGCAAGCCACAAGCTTAACTCTGTCGGGAAGCTGATGAGGATGATCGCGTAGCCCACCATGGCCGGGTTGAACAGGTTGTAGCCAATACCACCGAAAGCATGTTTGGCGAGTAGGATTGCAAATCCACAGGCAAGTACCGGTATCCACCAGGGTAATAGCGGTGGCAGGCACAGAGCGATTAATACTGCAGTAACGATTGCCGAGTAGTCCGATAGCGCAGAGATTACAGATCGTTTGCGCAGCTTTAAAGCCAGTGCCTCAAAGGCGATGGCGCTAAGGACTGCCAGCACCAGATTGATGACGCTGCCCCAGCCGTTTTGATAGGTGAAAACCAGGCAACCCGGTAGCAAAGCGAGTAGCACCATTTGCATGGTGGATGTGACACTTTTCGGGCCTATTGCTTTGGGTTCAAATGCCGTCACGAACGATCACCATCCGTGTTTTTTTCCGGTGGTTGCTGTTTCTTGCTTTTACTTTTTTGCAGCGCTTTGGCGATCAAATCTTTTTTAAGTTGATCTTTATTTTTAGAGTTGCTCAGGTCGGCAGATTTTGCATCAAGTTTTTTACGCTCACGCTTCGACTGATTTTGTAGTCTGGCGAGACGCGCCTCATAGCGGATTTTCGCAAGCTCGGCTTTTTTTTGCTCTGTATTGTCTGACCTTATTTTCTTTTTTGCGTGAATAAAATACTCTGTGAGAGGTATGTGGCTTGGGCATACCACATCGCAGCAAGCGCATTCTATGCAGTTATGTAAATCTAAACTCAATAGCGCTTGTCTGTTATGTGGCTTTGCATGCCACAGCAATTGCTGCGGCAGTAGCTTTTCCGGACACACATCGGCACACGCACCACATCTTATGCAAGCAACTGCTTTGTCTGCTCTTGGTGGGTGGAAAATCAGGCTGTTGGTGCGCTTATCTATGTATTGCTCTGATGTGACTGGCCAGCCCATCATTTGACCGCCACAAGTAATGGCTGAATGTAAAGGCTGCGACAGATGGTTGCACAGATCTGTTATGGGTGTACCGATACGTAGTTCGAAGTTTCTGACGGTGCTTTCCGTGATTACAGTGACCACCCGTGATATCAACGGCTCCGCCAATATAACTGCTTTGTAGATGGCGTAGCAGGTGGCTATGTTAAAGCACAGTGAATGATGCTTTCTTAAGCCGCCTGTTTGTCCGGTGCATAGTGAAAATAGCGTGTTTTCTGCACCACTGGGATATAGAGCCGGGACCGAGACGAGCTTGATTTCTGCTGGCAGGTGTTTAAGTAACTTAGCAATAGCTTCTGTTTTATTTTCCTCTATACCGACGATGCATTGCCTGGCGCTGCTGGCAGCGAGTGCCAGCTCTATTCCTTTGACAATATCTTCTGTGCGCTCCTGCATCAGTGCTTCGTCACAATAGATGGCGGGGTCGCACTCTGCCGCGTTTATTAAAAGTGTGTCTGGCGTATGATGTTGGATCGAATCCAGTTTCTTGTTTACTGGAAACGCTGCACCACCTAGTCCAACCAATCCATATTGTTTGCAAAGGGCGTTGATCTGTAATGCAGAGGGGGCGTTCACTCGGGGCGAAATAAAGTCATTATCCTGACCATCAGATTTAATACTGATCACACCCTGTGATATTCCAGTTACCTCACCTGAGACCGACGCATGATGTAGTGCTTGATCAGGCTCGCCTTCACACAGAACTTGTCCTTTTAAAACATGATCACCTACAGTGATAGCCGGTGTCGCGTGGCGATCAATTTGAATGCCAATATGCTCTGGCAGCGGCAGGGTTTCAATAGCGCCGAACAGGGCGGGTTCAAATGCCAGGCCGCCATGAAGTTTATACGCACCGGTCATAGTGGTGATTGACTGCTAGCAGCACTGACCAGGTCAATGCAGTCGACAGGGCATGGCGGGATGCATAGTTCACAGCCGGTACAGTGATCACTGATCACAGTGTGCATAAGTTTGGCAGCACCGACAATGGCATCGACGGGGCACGCCTTTATGCACAATGTGCAACCAATGCATTCTTGCTCTCTTATAACAGCGAGTAAGGCGGGTGATTCAACACCGAATTCGGGATTCAGTGGAATCACCTCTCTATTTAACAGCTCGGCCAGTGCTGTCACGGTCGCTTCGCCGCCAGGTGGGCATTGATTGATCGGAGCGATATTATCTGCAATTGCGGCTGCATAAGGTTTGCACCCGGGGTAGCCACACTGGGCGCATTGCGTTTGCGGTAGCAACTGATCGATTTGTTCAATCAGCGAGCTGCCATCGCTTTCAAACCATCGGGAGGCTCTGCCCAGAGAGCAACCTAATAACAGTGCGAGCAAGCTGATAACAAGAACACCAAGCACTAGTTCATGCCACCGAAGCCCATAAAGGCAAGAGACATAAAGCCCGCGGTGATAAGTGCGATAGCACTGCCTTTAAAGGGTTGTGGAACATCTGCGGCATCAATGCGTTCACGCATGGCCGAAAAGAGAATTAATACTAATGTAAAACCAAGTGCTGCACCGAAGCCGTAAAATGCTGCGCCAATAAATGATGTGTTGGTTCGGATACTGAGTAACGCCACACCCAGTACCGCGCAATTGGTGGTGATCAGTGGCAGGAAAATTCCGAGTACGCTGTGCAGTAGCGGGCTGACCTTTCTTATAAAGAGCTCTGTGAGTTGAACAAGGCCTGCGATGATGACAATAAACGCGATTAAACGCAGATAGCCAAGATCAAGTGGTTCAAGCACCCAAAGGTTAAACGAGTAGCTACACACTGATGCGAGGGTTAGGACAAAGGTAGTGGCCAGGCCCATACACAACGCAGTATCCAGCTTTCTTGATACGCCCATAAAAGGGCATAGGCCCAGAAAATTCACCAGCACAAAGTTGTTGACCAGAATGGTACCGGCCAGTATCAGCAGAATATCTGTCATTAGAGCGCCTGCAGGCGTTACTTAACTCGCATACCCGCTTGTGCACCGTCGTCGGGAGAGAGGATGAAAAGGTCTGATCCACCCGGTCCTGCGGCGAGCACCATGCCTTCGGAATTGCCGAAGCGCATCTTGCGCGGCTTGAGATTCGCGACCATCACGGTTTGTCTGCCGATCAGTGTGGACGGATCATAAGCTGACTTGATGCCTGCAAAAACATTGCGTTGTTCGCCGCCCAGATCGAGTGTCAGTTGTAGCAGTTTGTCTGCGCCTTCAACATGATCAGCGGCGACTATGGTTGCGATTCTTAAATCAACCTTAGCGAACTCCTCAAAACTAATCTCATCACTGATGGGATCATTGGCTAACTGTTCGTTGCCAGCCTGGCCAGCGGCAACTGATGTTGCTTCAGCGACGTTGGTGGTGGCCAGGTCTTGTTTGGACGCTTCAACAATTGCGTCGATCGATTTTGATTCCAATCTTGTGATCATGGGTTTGAATTTGTTGATTTTGTGATTCAGCAGCGGTGTGTCGAGATCACTCCAGGTGAACTCTTCGCAGTTCAGGAAGGCTTCTGTTTGTGTAGCGATGTCTGGGACTACAGGTTTTAAGTAAATAACAAGATTCTTAAACAGGTTGATACCAAGCGTGCAAATTTGTTGTACCTTTATTTCTTCGCCGTGCTGTTTAATTAGATTCCATGGTGCCTGATCGGCAATAAACTGATTGGCTTTGTCTGCTTGTATAATGATCTCTCTTATCGCGCGGCTAAATTCGCGGTTCTCAAAAGCTTCTGCAATTGATTCAGAGGCGGCAACCGATTCCTGATACAGCGCATTGTCAGGCAATTCAGCGGCAAGTGTTGCATCAAAGTTCTTTACAATGAATCCGGCACAACGGCTGGCAATATTGACAATTTTCCCAACTAAATCTGCGTTCACACGAGCGACAAAATCTTCAAGGTTCAGATCTATATTCTCTACCTTGTTATTAAGCTTTGCGGCGTAGTAGTAGCGCAGGTAGTCAGGTTGGAGGTGATCAAGGTAGGTGCGAGCCTTGATAAACGTTCCGCGAGACTTTGACATCTTTGCACCGTCTACCATTAAAAAACCATGACAATGCACCGCGGTGGGTGTTCTGTACCCTGCACCGTGCAGCATGGCAGGCCAGCAAAGCGTGTGAAAGCGCGCGATGTCTATTCCGATAAAGTGCACCAGCTCAGCAGTGGAGTCTTTGCCCCAGTATTTGTTGAATGCTTCTTCGTCACCTTTTAATAAATGTAGATGGCTTGCCATATAGCCAATCGGCGCGTCCATCCAGACGTAGAAATATTTACCGGGCGCATCAGGGATTTCGAAGCCCCAATACGGCTTGTTGCGTGAGATGTCCCAGTCTTGTAAGCCGCCTTCAAACCATTCTTGTATTTTGTTGCGCATCTCTGGTTGCAGCTGATGTTCGCCACTGGTCCATTCGCGCAACATGGCGTCAAAGTTCTCTATCTTGAAAAAGTACTGTTCTGAATCTTTCATGATCGGGGTGGCGCCCGATACCACAGAGGTCGGGTTCAGTAGTTCGGTGGCGTCGTAAGTGGTGCCGCAGCTTTCACATGCGTCACCATATTGTTCTGCTGTTTTACATTTGGGGCAGGTGCCGGTGACAAACCGGTCCGGCAGAAACATCTCGGTTTGCGGGTCGTACAACTGTTCGATTGTTCTGACCACGATGTGGCCACCATCCCGAAGGCGCTGGTAGATGGTCTCGACGCACTGGCGGTTCTCTTCCGAGTGGGTGGTGTGGAAGTTATCAAAGCTGAGCTGAAAATCGGTGAAGTCCTTTTCGTGTGCGATTTTGACACTGTCGATCAGGGCCTCAGGCGTGGTGCCATTTTTTTTAGCACTCAGCATAATCGGGGTACCGTGTGCATCATCGGCCCACACCCAGGTGGCGTCATGACCCCGCAAGCGCTGGAAACGTGTCCAGATATCGGTCTGGATGTACTCGACCAGGTGGCCGAGGTGAATATCGCCATTCGCGTACGGCAGAGCGCTGGTGATTAAGATGTCGCGTTTTTTTATAGCATTCATTTTAGTGGTCACAAATGGGTGACGGAGATTGGCAAAGTATAAGCGCTTTATGCTCGTGGTTCAGCGCGGTGTGGTGGTTTTGTCGCCGGCGACAGATCGTTATGAGGAAGCACATCGATGCCCTGTCCGGCGAAGGGGTGGTGTATCATTGCCACATTGTTAATTTTACAGGGTACTAACGTGGCTAACGTAGACAAATCTGCAGTAGAGCTGGTGCTGGGGAACTACCAGGATAAGTACACCGGTCGTAGCTTAAGTGAGGATAAGGTCGTTCGCGAGGTAGCGATCACTGACGGCGCGGTCAGCGTCAATCTGCAGATGGGTTATCCGTGTCAGGGCTATATGCCTGAGTTAACCGGCGCTCTGACCGAACTGGTCAAATCGATCGATGGCGTGACCGATGTGGCTTTTAATGTCACTACCAAAATTACTGCGCACTCGGTGCAACATGGCGTCAAACGCATGGAAAGCGTTAAGAACATTATTGCCGTTGCCTCCGGCAAAGGTGGTGTGGGCAAATCGACCACCTCGGTTAACCTTGCGCTGGCGTTGTCTGCCGAAGGTGCCAAAGTGGGTTTACTTGATGCCGACATCTATGGTCCGAGCCAGCCGCGCATGATGGGGTTGTCCGGTCAGCCGGAATCGAGTGACGGAAAATCGATCGAGCCGATGTGCAATTACGGCATTGAGACCATGTCAATTGGTTATCTGGTTGATGAAGAAACTCCAATGATCTGGCGTGGCCCGATGGTGACGCAAGCATTAGAGCAACTTCTTAACGACACCAATTGGGACGAATTGGATTATCTGGTGATTGATCTGCCTCCCGGCACAGGTGATACCCAGTTGACGTTGTCTCAGAAAGTCCCGGTCAGCGGTGCAGTTATTGTCACCACACCGCAAGACATTGCACTACTTGATGCCCGCAAGGGATTAAAAATGTTCGAAAAGGTCGAAATTCCGATACTCGGAATCGTCGAGAATATGAGCACACATATATGTAGTGAGTGCGGGCACGAAGAGCCTATATTCGGCGCCGGTGGTGGCCAGCGAATGGCAACGGACTACGATGTAAAATTATTGGGCTCGGTACCATTGGACATGTCAATTCGGGTGCAGGTCGACGGTGGCAAACCGTCCGTGGTCAGCGATCCGGAAGGGGCGATTGCGCTGAGTTATCGTGAAATAGCTCGAAAGACTGCCGCGGCATTGGCAGGCCAAGCCAAAGACTACAGCGCAAAATTCCCGAATATTGTTATTCAGTCAACCTAAAGCGCAGGTTTAAGATGTCTATTAAAGCAGACCGCTGGATCAGGGAGATGTCCCGGCAGCATCAGATGATCGAACCGTTTGAAGCCGGACAGGTGCGTGAATCCGAAAAGGGCAAGCTGATCTCTTATGGAACATCAAGCTATGGTTATGATGTTCGTTGCTCTGATGAATTTAAAATATTCACCAATATCAATCACGCGATTGTTGACCCGAAAGACTTTGACACCGACAGTTTTGTGGATGTTAAAAGTGATGTCTGCATTATCCCGCCAAATTCCTTTGCACTGGCACGCACGGTGGAGTACTTCCGAATTCCACGTAGCGTTTTGACCATATGTCTGGGTAAATCGACATATGCTCGTTGCGGGATCATCGTTAATGTCACCCCGCTTGAGCCGGAATGGGAAGGGCATGTGACATTGGAATTCTCGAATACAACAACACTTCCAGCCAAGATTTACGCGAATGAGGGGGTTGCACAGATGCTGTTTTTTGAATCTGACGAGGTGTGTGAGACCAGTTATGCCGATCGATCAGGGAAGTATCAAGGGCAACGTGGTGTGACATTGCCTAAAACCTAGCGGACTAAGATTTGGCGGCCATGGGTCGTTAAAATAAATTAATTATGAGCAATCGCTTAACATTCCGGTGGCTGACTCGATGCACTGATTGAAGCGACCTAAATAATGTGGAAGAATCAAAGTAGAAAAGAGACTCTTCCGGTTTCAGTATGATCGACCCAGACGGCTTCAGACCAAATGTAGGTATTGTCCTCAGTAATAATGAGGGCATGGTTTTTTGGGCGCGTCGTGCCGGCAAAGACTCCTGGCAATTTCCACAGGGCGGAATCAAGCGCGAGGAAACTCCAGAGCAGGCCATGTACCGTGAGTTGGACGAAGAAACCGGCTTGAGCTCGGACGATGTAAAAATTATGGGTTGCACACGCAACTGGCTTCGCTATCGTCTACCGTCCCGTTATATTCGCAGGCATCAAAGCCCGCTGTGCATCGGCCAGAAGCAGATCTGGTACATGCTGCGCTTGGTGGGTGATGAGTCCCATGTACAGTTAGACAAGAGCGACCATCCGGAATTTGACCGCTGGCGCTGGGTAGATTACTGGTTGCCGATGCAGAAAGTGATCTTCTTCAAGCGCGATGTATATCGAGGTGCACTTGAAGAGCTTGAGCCATTTCTGCACGGCGATAGTGCCGTGAGGGATTCCATCGATCAATGAGTACTGGCCAGGACACGTTCCGGTATTAGTTGCTGGCCAGCTGTGCCGGCTGCAAAAGCTCGGTTATTTGGCCCGCGGTCTCAGTTGCATTCAATTTTCCGACATGTCGCCACACGATTTCCCCGTTTCCGTCTATTAGAAATGTCGTTGGTGTAAATCGAACGCCCGGAAACGCCTCACTGACGCTGCCGTCGGCGTCATGCGCAATGGCGTATGGAATGTTGTGGTCATCAATATGAAGCTGGATGTCATCAGTATTGCTGTAAGACATGGCAACAGCAACGATTTCAAATTCATCGTCAGCGAATTGCGCTGTAAGATGGGAAAAACCAGGCAGATCTCTCTCGCTGATCGGGCAATCCGGAGCCCAGAAGCTCACTAAACGCGTTTTACCTGCAGGCGATGCAAGATCGATTGATTGCCCGGTGGTAGAGGTAAGTGTCACCAAAGGCGCTGCACTCAAGCCAGGTGTATCAGCGAGATACAACAGAGATGCACTGGCCACAACAGCCGCCAGTAGGTACGGGATTCTTGATTTCAAAGGTGACTTCCTAAATTCTGCGGCGACGAGTATATGACGCGCAGTCGGAATTCAGTATTGCGATCAATTAACGCTTGTGTCGTTGCAAGCTGGAATTGTTGATTACCTGCCTGATCTGTCGGGCTATTCAGTGCGTTAAGTGGTGATGCCTGCTGATGAAATGCCGAGCGAACCCCGGCAATTAGCTACTTAGACAACGAAGTATTTTGTGTAAATGCAAGCCTTTGCTGATGATTTGGAAGTTTTGCCTAAAGTTTGACCGTCTACTTGCCGTCCACGTTAGGAGAGACACGAAAACGTGCGATGACTATCCCTGTTGTGAACAGGTGAACTGCGCATCTTGCACCACGGTAACAAAGATGCACACAACAGTAAAAGAGCGGAGAACCTCGATGAATAAAACAATGGCGAGCACGGCAGTTGCGTTGCTTTTGGCGTGTGGTGCTGCTGACGCCAGTACGCTCGATTATTTGCGTGACTTTAATCCACGTGATGACTTCAATCGAAATAATTTCTACTTTGGCCTGCAGGCAGCCAATGGTGACATTGATGGTGTAGACGGGGCGGGCGACGATGTCGGCACCCTCAATGGCACATTAGGGTTTTTCTTTAAGTGGGGAATATCACTTGAAGCCCGGTTAGGTATTGGTTCTGATCAGCCTTCAAGCCTGTTTCAGGATCCTGTCACGAGTTATGCCTCCGGCATGTTGCGTTATCACTACACATGGAGCAACAACGTAATGGCTTACACCAGTGCGGGTGCGGGTATTCGTTTGCACAGTGACGTGGTGGACGCTGATAGCACAGCAGGTCTGGCTGCGGCAGTTGGTGTGAATCTTTTTGGCAGTAAGAAGACCGCGCTGAATATTGAATATCTTTACATGGGTGGTAGCGAAGCCAGTACCTCGGTGGGTATTGGATTTCATCATTATTTTGGTAAGTACTAATTGCAAACATCGATGCTGTTTGATGTGTTTGAGATTGCTGGTGTGGGTTCGACGAGAACAACAATGAAAAAAACAATTGCATTATTAATGGTCGCCACGTTGTGGTTGGCTGGATGCTCCAGTCGAAGCGAAGATCCGGCGGCAGAAACTGTCGACGGTCTGGAGATCGGTGCTGCATTGGCTGCACCTGGACAAGTCAGAGTGTTTAGCGACAAACCTGCTCTGTTGACGGGCGAGGTGGATCGAGCACTCATTACAGCGGTAGTCACTGACGATTCAAACAGAGCCGTTGCAGGTCACAATGTCAGCTTTGGTAGTGATGGCGGGGTGTTGCAGAATATCCAGGCCACTACTAATGAAGCCGGTGAGGCAATTGCCGAGCTTAGTCTGGCAGGTGATTACCGCAATCGGAACATCACCGTCACGGCCAGTGTCGATGGCAACATGACAGAAGTGCTGGTTGTTGCGGCAGGGTCTAACATCACAATGCAGGCGCCTGAAGATTTGATTCTGGGTCAGACAGCTGATGTTGAATTTACGTTGTTGTCAGGTGGTGGGTCGCCTATCCCCAACGAGGTAATCTCTTTCAGCTCTGAAGCCGGAAACACTTTCAGTCAAAACTCGGTGATTACTGATGCCCTGGGTATTGCGCGAGTATCACTAAGTACTGCAGCTGGAACAGACGTGATCAACGCCACTGCGCTTGGTGGGTCAGCTTTTAGCGCTTTACCGCTGGCGGTAGCTGACAACATACAGGATATCGTGACCCCGGTCAGAGTGCGGGTGATAAGTAACGAATCAACTATTGAAACCGGTGGCAATGACGTCGCAAGGATTACCACGCTGGTAACTGATGAAAGCAATCGAGTACTGAGTGGTAAGGACGTTTCCTTTGCCTCTACCGGTGGTGTTTTGCAAAATATCTCATCAGTCACTAACGAAGCCGGTCAGGCGACAGCAGAATTAAGTCTGGCTGGTGATTTTCGAAATCAGGACATCACAGTGAGTGCCTCTGTTGATGGTGAGACTGGAGAGGTGCTTCTCACAACTTTAGGCAGCAGAATTTCAGTGGCCGGACCTACTGCCCTGGTGAGTGGTGACATTGCCGAGCTTGAGGTGAGTTTGACTGGTGGTAATGACCAGCCGATTGCTAACGAAGTTTTGTCAATTCGCTCTACTGCAGGCAATACAATTCAGCCAACCACTGCGGTAACCAATTCTGACGGCAAGGTGAATATCACTGTCAGCAGTGAAAATGGTAACGATAAGATTATTGTTGCAGCATTGGATAGCACTGTAGTCGCTTCACATGATCTTCAAGTCGCAGCAGATGTGTTGGCTGTGCTTCCGCAAGCGGTTGATTTCAATTCACTGCCGGTGGACGGGTTTTCACCTTTTTCAGTGGAATGGACCAGTAACGGTTTCCCTGTGGCAGGACAGTTAATGCGATTCTCGATTACTGCCGGTAACGTGCGACCAGCAGGTACTAGCTCGATGGGTGCCAGCAGTACTGATGTTTACACTGATGCAAATGGTGTTGCATCGATTGAGGTTGCTTCCAGTAGCGCCGGTCCTGCGACGATTGCTTTTTCAGATTCGTTGGATGCCGACCCATTCTCGCAGTACGATGTTGAGTTTGTGGCGACCACGCCTAGCAACGTCACAGTAGATGCGGCTCCTGCCAGCATTGCCACGGGCAATTCAAGTACCGTGTATGCCATAGTGACTGACATCTACGGCAATCCGGTTAAAGATGCAGTGGTTGGATTCAGCAGTGCTGACTTACGGGGTGGTTCTTTATCGCCTGTGTCTGCTACTACTGATAAGGACGGTAAGGCAGCGGTCACTTTCAATGCCGGTAATCTTCCGACAGAGACTGATGGTATTGTCATACTCGCTGAAGTCACAGATTTTCCGTCGGTTGCCCCGTCGCAGGTTGCTATGACGATTACAGAGCGTCAGCTCAATGTGATTATTGGCTTGTCTGGCAAACTGGCTGAAGTCCAAACTGATACACGGTATGTAAAGACGGGTGTTGTGCAGGTCACTGATGGTGCCGGCCGACCTGTTCCTGATGCGACCATTCTGGTCAGTCTGACACCGACCGTATATCGCTATGGTTTTATGGAGACATATGACACAGATGGAGATGGCAAGGCTGATAAATGGGGCGCGACAATCACAAGCACCTGTGACGCTGAAGATCTGAACGGAAATCGTATACTCGATCCCGGGGAAGACCGAAATGGTAACGGTGAACTTGATCCGCGCGACCCTGCACTCGTCGATTCAGATACGGCTAACGAGCCAACGGTTATTGGTGGTCAAATTACCACCGACTCAAGCGGTGTTGGATTTTTCACGATCGCTTACCCGCAGAGCAACGCCCTGTACTTTGATATAGAAGTGACAGCTCGCGTTGAAGCGCTGGGGACTGAAGGGGTGGCTTACTATCCGACCGGTTTGCCGATCTCGGCCGGAGATGTTGATGATGTAGATATAACGCCACCTAACCTGGTAAGCCCGTACGGACCGGGTCCGGCGCCTGCATCTATAGGTTGCAACTAGAAATACGGCAGCAATGATGATAAAACCCTGCTACCTAGCAGGGTTTTTTTTGACTTGGAATTGATCAATATGATCCGCAGCATCAGACAAACATTGAAGTGGTCTTTCCTTATGGTGTTGGTGGCAGGCTGTGCAGGTTCGCCTCCCGATTTTAGCGAACGCACCGGTGGTGCCTCAATCAAGCAGAACGCGTTGGCGCAGTGGTTGGAGGCGGACAGTTCTGACAGCAGGGTTAGCTCAATAGTAGCACCGGTGTGCTCCAGTGGCGTGGGTCATCCTCCACGAGGCTGGGCCATAGATGGAGGCAACTGGTGTGTTGTTCCGTGTCAGGTAAGACCTGAAAATAATGTACTTGATCGATGGATGCTTACGCACGATGGTTTGCGTTGTTTTGCCACCGATCAGGGAGCGACGGCAATGGTCGGGACAGAGTATGAAAACGCTCATTGGAGCTTGGATCAGCAATTGTTGTTTAAGGGCTTCGACCGGTCTTTTGTCAGTGATACCGAATGGAGGTGCACTCAACAGGAGTATAAAATCGACCCGGATAGCCAGCGAGGCTTTTGGATTGAATCGCCTGAAGTGGGAAATGCCTATCGCTTTTATGACGATGGTGCTTTGATGATCGCACGCTCAGGCGGCCCAATGAAATTTGCCGGCGATTGGCGCGGTAAGCAAGGCAGTGGTGTGCTGATGAATGACCGCGAGATGTTTCGCTTTGCGGTGAATTACGGTGGCGGGCGATTTGATGAATTCAAAAGCCCTACGCGTAAGCAAGTGTGTCGATTTAAAGATAATCCAGGGCCACGAGTATAATTCCTGGTGGATTACTGCGATGTCCACATCAGGTAACTGCCTTCAGCGATACTCTCTTCTATTAAATCAATCAGCGGTTTGGCTCTTGTGTGAATGCTGATTTCGGTATTGCCATCTTCGTCTTCCTGGTTCTTATCGGGCTCAGGGGCAGACTCCAGCGCATCATTCAGACTTTTTAGAGCATTGGGTAAGTCCGGTGCTCGAATTGCTCCCTCGGCATTGCCGCTCTGGCCCATCATTTTTAATAGTGTGGTGGCGATAGCGCCAAACATCATCACGGTATTGGTGTTTTCACCTTTAAATTCTATCAACATGTAATATTGTTCCTCTAGATTGTCTGTACCTTAGCCGACCTCTGAATCAAACGCGAGTTGTAGTCTTGACTGTTGTGGTTATAGCGCCTGCAGAGGAGCCGGTTGCATCGATTACTGCGCTCGATGTAATGTAGACAGATTCCAAATAATAAAGTCAATTGTCGTGTTATATAAATGAAGCAATGTAACTGATGCTTTACGGGGTGATATAGCGTGTTTGCGAAAGTTTATAATTGGCATTATCAACACAGACTAGGTAACATTACCGCAGCTAGAGATTGAGCAACAATATGCTCTCTCTGGCGCAGATTTATGTACCTGTTGGGGGTGGGGCAGCGCTAGTCGTTGCCCCTTTTTTTTATCCCCCAACTGTGCACTTTCCCGTTGGTTTGAACTCCTCGTTTCTGTTGTTGGATATTCTTAATCGGTCGGCAAATACTATCGTTTGTTCTCCAGTTCCTCAGAATGTCATTATCCGATGAGGGTCGTGCTTAGAACACGACCTCGACACCATTGTCAGATAAGTCGTATCGTAAACTTAGAGAGCGAGACTCCAGCGCGACTCATTACAAAAACTATCACGCCTACCTCGTCTATCCAGTAGTCATAAACTTAATGCCTTTGCCTGCAGACATGGTTCCTCAACTCGGTGGTGATCCGGTTGTCAGTTGGAGTCGCTGTTTTCATACTTACTAATCATCACATAGATGTGATTTCGGGTTGCGTCTTACATAGTGCATCTGGCGGTTGTTGGTTTACACAAAGCCAGAGTTTTAAGTTAATACTGCAACATGAACTTATTGATGTTGTAGCAACTATCTTTTTTGCAGGGTGAATTGACTCTATTAATAGACCCTGCGAATGATAACTTAATTAAGACAACAGCATTTCAGGGTTGCGTTGTGACCTTCTAAATGCCGCGGGCGAAATATCAAAATATTTTTTAAACACCCGGCTAAAAGCAGCCTCTGACTGATACCCGGAGCGTTCTGCAATTACGATTAAAGGATCGTTGGTTTCGATGAGTCGTTGGCGAGCCAACTCCATTCGCCATTGAGTCATGTAGGCAAACGGTGAAAGCGAGATAAATTGTGTAAATGTGGTTGAGAATGAAGTACGTGACATGCCTGCAACTGCTGCCAGCTCTTCCAGCGTCCAGCCATGAGCTGGTGAACTATGGATAGCTTTCAGTGCTTTGGCGATTCGTGTGTCGGTGTAGCCGGCGAGAGCCGGATTTGCCCGGCCGTCAGACTCCAGATAGCTACGTAACGCCTGAGTGAAAATGATCTCTGACATCTTTATTGCAATTAGATCACTACCAAGGTGTGCCATACCTGCTTCTGCGCCAATGATACGAAGTGTGCTCTCGAGCCAATTGCCAGATGATTCACCATAGTTTCGAATAACAATCGAGCTGGGTAGTGCCTCTACGATGGGGTGGGTGGCTCTTTCTTCAAAGGCAAAGTGACCGCAAACCAATTGTGTCTCGTGGTTCGTGCCGAATTCGCCAAATACCAAAGTCCCTTCACCGGTGAATCCGGATTGCTCAATCACTTGATCCAGTTCGGTAATAGGGTTTTCGTCCTCATAACTGCTAAAGAGCGTATGAGCGGCACCACGCGTAATGATGATTAAATCACCCCGCTCGAGTACTACGGGAGATTCATTCCCTTCGATGCGGATAATGCACCGGCCTTTGTGTACACAATGAAACCGCGCCACTTCCCTGTAAGAAGGCACAGCAACACTCCATGGGCTGGTGAAGGACGTTCTGAAGTACAGCGTACCTTTAAGTCTCAGGTGCACCAGTATGTCACTGAGTAAGTCCAAAAGATGCTCCCAGATAGTGGCAGAGGTTGAGTTCAGTGTATTCCCTCATCTTGACTAATCCTAGTGAAGTGTCGGTGATTGCGATAATTATTGAACGATTGATCAATTTATACGAATGAATAGTCATTCTTAATGCATTCAAATGGGTTTTTAATGTAATCGCTTTAATTGCAAAACCCTACCTAGTCTATATGGAGCTAAAAATGTCTAAACGACTTTCATTAAAAATATCAACTGTTCTCGCGTCGGCGTTACTGAGTGTGTCGGTTAGTCCGGCGATGGCGCAATCACCTGCTGATCTGGATGATTTGGAAATTGCACATGTTGCTTATGTGGCAGACAATATTGATATTCAATACGCCCACCTTGCGTTAGCGTTATCTCAAAATCCTGCTATACATGAATTCGCCAAAACAATGATCCGTGACCATGAGGCGGTGAATGCGCAGGCACTTGGTCTGTTGCAAAGGCTTGGTGTACAGGCGAAAGATAACTTTCTCAGCCAAAAGCTAATTTCAGATTCCATTGCTATCATAGATAAAATGAGTCAGCTTCGTGGTGATGAGTTTGATCGTTTCTATGCAGAGAACGAGTGGGGCTATCACAAAGCGGTGAATGCTCTGGTAGGTGATGTGTTTATCCCTAACATCGATAACAGTGAAGTAAAAAAACTTTTCGAAGCAGGTTTGAAAATATTCATAGCCCATGAAAAGCATGCTGAAATGATGGTGGGTAAGCTCAATTGATCCGATGGAACAGGAGGTCATTTCTGAGGCTTGCAGCGTCGGTAGGCGCTGCTGGTTGTAGCTTGCCATCATATGCGTCAGCGCTAACTGTTACGCATGAAGTGGTGATCTCAGATTTTGAATTCTCAAAACTCATTGCAACAGCTCGCCCCGGCGATATCATTCGTTGGATCAATAAAGATATTGTGCCGCATACTGCCACTGCGATCGACAATAGCTGGGATACGGGCGAGATTAAAGTGGGAGCATTTGGTGATGTGAAGGTGACGGAAAACTTTGTGGCGGAGTATTTCTGCATCTATCATCCAATGATGAAAGCAAAGGTAAAGCTGGAAGCAAACCAGGGATCGCCTAAAACATAACCCTCAGATTAACTCCTTAACGCGCTTTTGCAGCATAGGGATAATTTCTTGTTCAAACCACAGATTATTCTTTAGCCAGCGGTTATTACGCGGGCTTGGGTGCGGTAATATTAGCTTGTTGGGCCAGAGTGTTTTCCAGTCCCGAACCACTTCTGTTACCGGGCGCCCACTGTGTTCCGGCAGATGCCAATCTATAGCATAGCGGCCGATAATAAGGGTGAGTTCGATGTGTTTGAGAGCATCTAATACAGGCGCTCTCCATAACTCTGCACAGTCAGGCCTTGGTGGTAAGTCACCTGATTTACCAGTTCCCGGAAAACAAAAGCCCATTGGAGCTATGGCAACATTTTTCTCGTTATAAAAAGCACCGCGATCGATGCCTAGTGGATCACTTGATAAATAAAGTAATCTAAATTCAATTTAGATATAATTAAAGGATGAGACAACCTCAATCCTTTAAGTTAGACAACGGTAGCGTTCGTAAGCTAAAAAACTGGCTTCGATCAACGACGCTTCCTCAAGGTCAGATTACTCGCGCAAAAATTATTCTTGGATTGCATGCTGGTAAAACACCC
>CALISD010000185.1 GCA_938041955.1 uncultured Granulosicoccaceae bacterium
CCCGGCTATTCCTGCGGAAGGACTCAGCCCCACCGGGCAATGCCGCGTGCAGTTACCCATACTATGGCAAGAGCCACAACCACCCTCACCCAACGCAAGCTCAAGGGTATTTTCGCGCTCCCCATGCTTGGCATCATTGACTAAAGTCCACGCCCTGTTTAAAGCAGCCGGCCCAAGATAATTACTATCCCATGCCACTACGTCACAAGCGCTGTAACACACGGCGCAGTTAATACATTCAATTCCATCGTTAGCGGTTTTGCGGGCCGGGTCTTCAGGACTGATTCGTGCCGTGTTATCGAATCGAGTGGTCGTTGGTTTGAACACCGCCCCGGCACTCTTCCAGGTCTCAAGGAACGGCGTCAGATCAACAACCAGGTCCCGAATGCGTGGGTGACTACGTAGTGGCTCTAACACCAATTGATCGCCGTCAATCACGTCCTGCACATGTGAACGACAGGTCCAGCGGGGCTTGCCATTTACAGTCATTGCACAGGACCCACATACACCTACCCGGCAGGCAAATCGATAGGCCAGGCCCGGCTCCTGGTGCCGCTGTATTTCAGTGACTACATCCAGTACGGTTTGGTTGGCCCTGCGCGGCACCTCGTAGTTGACGAACTGGCCATCAGTTTTGCCGCGCCAGACTGACACTTTTAGCGTTCCGGTATCAGCTGCAGGTTCTTTATTGTCGCTCACACTCATCGCTCTGGTTTGTCGACAGGACTTTCCACGGGACTATTCAATTGGCGCTACCAGCAGGGTTGCTTAAGCGATCACTAGATTAAACAGCTCACGCCTTATTCTAATAAATTAAATCTGTAGATACTATGTTTTAGTATAATTAAACCTATAATCTAATCTTCTCAACTTAAACAAGGCACTGGAATTATGGACCTGAGAAGTCTTCGCGCTGCAATCGAAGTCGCCGAACAGGGCTCGTTCGGCGAAGCAGCGGTAAAGCTCGGTCTGTCTATCTCCAGTGTGAGTCTTCAGATCTCGGCACTTGAAGATCACCTGGGGGTTTTATTATTCGATCGTAAAACCCGACCACCGGCGATAACAGAGGTGGGCGAAGCGTTCGTATCTCAGGCGAGAAAGCTGATTACCGATTGGGACGAACTGAGCGGTAGCTTCGGACTCAAGCATCAGCAACGCGTTATAAAAATTGGAGCGGTACATACCTCAGTGGTTCAACTGCTCCCCGCTGCACTAAAAAAGCTGCAGCATC
Organism: uncultured Granulosicoccaceae bacterium; assembly: GCA_938041955.1. Taxonomy (GTDB): domain Bacteria; phylum Pseudomonadota; class Gammaproteobacteria; order Granulosicoccales; family Granulosicoccaceae. The sequence continues at coordinate 1,232 of CALISD010000185.1, forward strand.
AGAATCCAGACTTACAAGTCAGGCTCTCCACAGGACTGAGTCACGAACTCGAACAGGAAGTATTAAAGAGTCGCCTTGACTGCGCCTTGACAACTTTATCCGATGTCATTCCGGCAGATTTAACTTCCGTCTTGCTGCACAACGAACCCATGACGGTCATCGCCCACAAAAGTGCCGTGGGAAAGAGCTGGCGCGAAGTACTGCAGTTGAACCCCTATGTTCGTTTTGCGCAGCACGCCCAGGTAGCAAGACTGGTAGAGACGGAACTGGAAAAACAAAACGTATCAGTGAAGTCCACTATGGAGGTAGACACGCTTGACGGCGTTGTTGCGCTGGTAAACAACGGACTTGGCGTGTCGATCATCCCGGGCGGCTACAAGAAGTCACCACTGTCACCTTCCATCCGAAGTATTCCATTTTCTGATCCTGTCATGCACCGCAAGCTCGGCATTGTGATGCGTCGCGACAGCCACAAAATAAATCTTATTAACAGCGTTGTGTCTATATTGCAAAGTGCCAACTGATTTCTATAGTGGCATAACTCTTATGCAATCATGCATCGATTGGTGCATGCAATTTTGTCTCTGTTGTCACAATCCCGCCCCTGTTGCCAATCTCTATTGACCCATACCTTTGCTTGAAATAATCCGGCAATGGTCGATCTCCCTCAAGAGACAGCCACAATCGCATCAGGTGACGGCGCTGGCTTTTTTCAGGCCAATCGAGAAATCCGGTGCGGTCATGCAGTTGAGAATGATTGTAGACAAACTGCATATCTCCGGGTACCAAATGCATACTTAAGCTGAGCTCGGGATCATTGGCAAGAGAGTCGAAGTAATCCAGCGCTTCTATGTGCTCAGGGGTGAGCCGTTCTGCATCGTCGAACCGCTGTGCGCTGTCTATATACTGGCGTTGATAGAGCACAGTCAGAAAGCCCATATGCCAGCTGAGCACCGGTATTTCAAAATAAGGTTTAGCACCTTCCGGAATCTCTCCCCGTCTGTCAGTGGCAATCGGGTCAAACAGTTTGACGAGTAAATCAGGGCGCTCCACAATCATTCGATTGTAAATCGATTCGGCGCTCACCAATAGTGAATCACCACCTTCCTTTGCGCCTCGAATACATAACAGTCCAACCAAATCAGCACTGTCTGTATGAAAGGTCTGGCGCTTACAGGTTTGGTAGATCCGGCTGTTCGGATCATTTATATCGGCACCGATATCACGCACGTGGCCAAGTATGTGCCCCTGGGCGTTCTGCGATCTGGCGCTGCCTAAATGTGCGCCAAGGCCGCAGAAAATAGTGGCAGCAAACTCCTGTGTGTAATCAGCTATCGGCAAGCCGCGAACCACCTCAAAGCCCCGTCCTTTTTGAATGGTGTGACGCAGTTG
>CALISD010000186.1 GCA_938041955.1 uncultured Granulosicoccaceae bacterium
CAGAACAACAGACGTGACAGGCGCCTGTGAGTTGCCAGAAGGCGTAGAGATGGTAATGCCGGGTGACAACGTGAAGTTGCAGGTAGAGTTGATAGCCCCGATTGCGATGGAAGAAGGTCTTCGATTCGCAATTCGAGAAGGCGGTCGTACGGTTGGCGCCGGTGTTGTTGCCAAAATCCACGCTTAAGTTAAAGAATCAAGGATAAATTATGGCTGTCTCACCGACACAAACGATACGTATCAGGCTCAAAGCATTTGATCATCGCCTGATCGACAAGTCCGCACGGGAAATCCTTGAGACTGCGAAGCGCACTGGTGCTCGAGTCCTGGGTCCTATTCCTTTACCGACTAAGAAAGAACGTTTTACTATATTGATTTCACCGCACGTCAACAAAGATGCGCGCGATCAGTACGAGATTCGAACGCATAAGCGTTTGATGGATATTGTGGACCCCACTGACAAGACCGTTGATGCGTTGATGAAGCTCGATCTTGCCGCTGGGGTAGATGTACAAATTAAGCTAAGCTAGAGTTTTTCTGCTGCCTGATTAAAATAATCGGGCCAATTAGCTATCCGAGCGTGACAGGAATGAAATCATCCTGCTATACTGGGCGGCTAGCTGTAGAACAACCCTTCCTTGAGTGGTTACACGGGCTTTCCTCGTGTAGCCGTTTTATATTGGAGAATACAAATGGCGATGGGCATTGTCGGTCGTAAGGCCGGTATGACTCGCATCTTTGACGACGCTGGTGCAGCGATCTCGGTAACAGTGGTTCAAATGCCACCAAATCGAGTCACAGCCGTCAGGACTGTTGAAAAAGACGGATACTCAGCCATGCAGGTAACTGCAGGCGAGCGTCGTGCGTCACTACTGAGTAAGGCTGAGTTGGGCCATTTCAAAGCAACCGGTGTTGAGGTTGGGCGTGGGCTGTGGGAATTTCGCACAGAAGGCACCAACGACGATATCGAAGTCGGCGATGAATTCGGCGTCGATCGATTTGAGGTCGGTCAGAAAGTCGATGTCAGCGGAATAACTATAGGTAAGGGTTTTGCCGGTGGTGTGAAGCGACATAACTTCGCAATGCAGGACGCGACGCACGGTAACTCAGTATCTCATCGTGCACCGGGATCGATTGGTCAGAACCAGACGCCTGGGCGTGTTTTTAAAGGCAAGCGGATGGCCGGTCACATGGGGGCTGTTCAGCGTACTCAGCAGAACCTCGAAGTGATTCGGGTTGACGTCGAGCGTCAGTTGTTGCTGGTGAGCGGTAGTGTTCCGGGTTCTAAGGGTGGTGACGTGGTAGTTAAACCTTCGGTAAAAGCGAAAGTCAGTAACCTCGCTACCAAGAATGAGTTGGAAGAGCGGAAGGCCGCACTGGCTGAGCAGCAGCAAGCTGATCAGGCAAGCGACACGGCCGGCGGCGAATAAGAGTCAATTATGGAATTGCAATCTAAAACAGGTGCCGCAGTGACCGTCTCTGACGACGTGTTCGGTGCGCCATACAACGAGACACTGGTTCACCAGGTCGTGAATGCCTATATGGCTGGCGCGCGCTCTGGAAACAGCTCTCAGAAAACTCGTTCGGACGTGCGTGGTGGCGGTGCTAAGCCATGGCGTCAGAAAGGTACCGGTCGAGCACGTGCTGGTACTATCCGTAGCCCCATATGGCGCGGTGGCGGGGCAACCTTTGCTTCTTCCAAGCGTGATTACACGCAAAAAGTTAATCGTAAAATGTATCGCGTAGCGATGCGTTCAGTTTTTTCTGAGTTGGTTCGCAGCGGTCGATTGAGCGTTGTTGATTCCATACCGGTGAATGCCCCTAAGTCGAAAGAGCTTCGTGTTGCACTGAAAGATTGGGACGTTACTGACGCGCTGATCATTGATTCTGGTGTTAACGACAATCTTCATCTGGCTGGCCGAAATTTCCCGGGAGTCTCAACGCTTGACGTTGATGGTATTAACCCCTGGATAATGCTGCGCCATAAAAGCGTTGTGGTCACCGCAGACGCGCTGAAAAAAATTGAGGAGCGTTTGTCATGAATGAAGAGCGCATGTACAACGTGTTGCTTGGGCCGGTCATTTCTGAAAAATCAGCAATGCAGGCAGAGCTGAGCGGACAGCATACTTTTCGTGTGGTGCCGACAGCGACTAAGCTTGAAGTGAAAAACGCAGTAGAAAAGCTTTTTAAAGTGGATGTGGTTTCGGTTCGTATGGCCAACATCAAAGGCAAGATGAAAGCGCGTGGGCAAACAATGGGTCGACGATCCACTGTTCGAAAAGCGATGGTGCGCCTTGCCGAAGGCCAGGATATCGATTACATGGGACTCGAGAGCTAAACCATGGCATTGCATAAAACAAAACCTACGTCGCCGGCACGCCGGCACCAAGTCAGAGTGGATACCAGTCACCTTCACAAAGGTGGACCATGGGAGCCTCTGCTTGCTAAGAAGAATAAATCCGGTGGTCGTAACTCTGGCGGTCGTATTACTGTTCGGCACATCGGTGGTGGCCACAAGCAGCGCTACAGAATAATAGATTTCAAGCGCAATAAAGACGGTATTCCAGCAACAGTGGAGCGGATCGAGTATGATCCAAACCGCACCGCACACATCGCATTGCTCAAGTATGCCGATGGTGAGCGGACCTATGTGATTGCCACAAACAAGCTGGTGCCGGGTGATGTGGTTCTTTCGGGACGTGAGTCTCCGATTAAGCCGGGTAACACGCTGCCTTTATCAAATATTCCAGTAGGTACCACTGTTCATTGCATTGAGCTTAAGCCTGGCAAAGGCGCGCAAATGGCTCGCAGCGCTGGTGCTTCTGTTCAGTACGTCGCTCGCGAAGGCTCATACGCAACATTGCGATTGCGCTCCGGCGAGATGCGGAAGGTGTTGGTTGACTGTCGTGCGACTGTTGGTGAAGTGTGCAACGGTGAGCATTCATTACGTAAATTAGGTAAAGCAGGTGCCAAACGCTGGCGCGGTGTACGACCAACGGTTCGTGGTGTAGCGATGAATCCGGTTGATCACCCGCATGGTGGTGGTGAGGGTCGTACCTCTGGTGGTCGTCATCCGGTCAGTCCGACGGGCGTTCCTACAAAGGGCTACAAGACTCGTTCAAATAAACGTACGAACAATCTTATTGTTCGTCGCCGTAAGGCAAAATAGAGAGATATCACAGTGCCACGTTCACTAAAGAAAGGACCGTTCATCGATCATCACCTTGTAAAAAAGGTAGATGAAGCGGTGGCAGCAAACAGCAAAAAGCCAATCAAGACCTGGTCTCGTCGTTCGATGATCAGTCCTGAAATGGTGGGTTTGACGATCGCTGTTCATAATGGCCGTCAACATGTTCCTGTGCTTATCAGTGAAAATATGGTGGGTCACAAGTTGGGCGAATTTTCCCTGACTCGTACTTACCGTGGTCACGTAGCGGATAAGAAGGCAAGATGATGAAGACCAAAGCAAGTCTGCAACACGCTAAGATTTCTCCACAGAAAGTTCGTCTGGTCGCAGACCAGGTTCGTGGCTTGGAAGTAGAGAAGGCACTTGAGTTATTGACCTTTAGCAACAAGAAAGCGGCGGGTCTGGTGAAAGGTGTTCTAGATTCAGCTATTGCCAATGCCGAGCACAATGACGGTGCTGACATTGACGAGCTTAAAGTCGCTGAAATTATGGTAGACGCTGGACCAACAATGAAGCGTATACGGCCGCGAGCTAAGGGTCGCGCTAATCGCATTTTGAAGCGCTCAAGCCATATCACCGTGGTTGTAGGGGACTAGACATGGGTCAAAAAGTACATCCGATCGGTATTCGACTTGGCATTTCAGCTGACTGGAACTCGACTTGGTACGCAAGTAGTCAGGATTACGCCAATTATCTGAATGAAGATATGGCAGTGCGTAAACTTCTTAAGAAGAAGTTGGCACATGCGTCTGTCAGCCGTATTCAAATTGATCGTCCATCCCGCGCGGTGGTCATCACTGTTCATACTGCTCGCCCGGGTATCGTTATCGGTAAAAAGGGTGAAGATGTTGAGAAGTTGCGTCGTTTGATCGCACCTATGCTCGACATGAATATTAATAATGTGAAGATCAATGTTTCTGAGATACGTAAGCCGGAGCTTGATGCGCAGTTGGTTGCAGAAGGTGTTGCACAACAGCTTGAGCGTCGCGTCATGTTCCGCCGTGCGATGAAGCGTGTATTAACAAACACCATGCGCCTCGGTGCACGTGGTGTGAAGATCGCCGTCTCGGGTCGTTTGAATGGGGCTGAAATCGCACGCCGCGAGTGGTATCACGACGGCCAGGTTCCACTGCACACTTTGCGGGCTGATATCGACTACGGTGTTGCAGAAGCACACACTACTTACGGCGTTATCGGCATCAAAGTCTGGATATGCAAAGGCGAAGTATTTGACTTTGATGATGTTCGCGGTGGCGAAAATAAAAAACAGACGGCTAACGCCTGATTCGGATAAGACATGCTACAACCGAAACGTACAAAATTTAGAAAGCAGCACAAGGGGCGTAACCGCGGCCTTGCGCAGTCTGGCAACAAAGTCAGCTTTGGTGAGTTTGGTCTAAAGGCTACTGCCCGCGGACGCATCACAGCTCGACAGATTGAGTCGGCTCGTCGTGCTATGACTCGTCACGTTAAGCGTGGCGGTAAAATCTGGATTCGTATCTTCCCAGACACGCCGATCACCAAGAAGCCAATCGAGGTTCGAATGGGTAAAGGTAAAGGTAACGTTGAGTACTGGGTTGCCAAGATTCAGCCTGGCAAAGTAATGTACGAGATTGAAGGCGTTAGTGAAGATATTGCAAGACAGGCTTTTAAACTTGCAGCGGCTAAATTGCCTGTTCAAACAGCATTTGTAGTGAGGACGGTAGCGTAATGAAAGCGAGCGAATTGCGTGAAAAGCAGATCGACGAACTGCAAAAAGAATTAGTGGCTTTGCGTAAGGAACAGTTCAATCTGCGCATGCTAATGGGATCCGGTCAAATGGTACGCCCACATCTTTTTGGTCTGGCTAACAAAAACATCGCGCGTATTAAAACCGTGATTACTGAAAAAAAGCGAGCGAGTGAAAACTCATGAGTGAACAGCAAGCTCCACTGCAACGCACGGTAGTAGGTCGCGTTGTTAGCAATAAAATGGAAAAGTCAGGCACGATTCTGGTTGAAAGACGTGTTCGACATGCGATGTATGGAAAGTTTATTACCCGCTCTTCCAAGTATCGTTTTCATGACGACGCCAATGAGACTAACATTGGTGACACTGTGCGCATTAAGTCATGTCGCCCGCTGTCAAAAACAAAGTCGTGGACACTTGACGAGATAATTACAAAAGCCATCTAAGTTTAGACTTAGAGACTTTTTGTAAGTAACAGAGAATAGAACAATGATTCAGATGCAAACCGTTTTGAATGCCGCAGATAACAGCGGTGCCAAAAGCGTCCAATGCATCAAAGTGCTTGGTGGTTCACGTCGGCGTTATGCAAGAGTCGGTGATGTGATTAAAGTCAGCATTAAAGATGCCATTCCTCGCGGTAAAGTGAAGAAGGGTGAGGTGTACAACGCGGTAGTAGTAAGAACTGCTAAAGCGGTACGTCGTCCCGATGGCTCTGCCATCCGCTTTGATGGAAATGCTGCAGTACTTTTGAATGCCAAGCTTGAGCCAATCGGTACTCGTATTTTTGGACCGGTTACTCGTGAGCTGCGCTCTGAGCGCTTCATGAAAATTATTTCACTTGCACCTGAAGTGCTCTAGTTGGCTAACACGGGTCGCGGATACATATAACAATGCGCAAAATTATTACTGGCGATGACGTGATCGTTGTTGCAGGCAAAGACAAAGGTCGTCGTGGTACTGTTCGACAAGTACTGGAAGAAACGGCAATAGTTGACGGTGTCAACGTGGCCAAGAAGCATCAGAAGGGTAATCCAAACTCGGGGGTTCCAGGTGGAATCATCGACAAGGAAATGCCTATCGATCTTTCTAACCTAATGGTTTTTAATCCAACTACGGGCAAAGGCGGCCGTGTTGGTTTCAAAACACTTGATGATGGTAAGAAAGTGCGCGTATTCAAATCTAATGGTGAGACCGTCTAGCGACGGGGATTGAAATGACCAGGTTGGAACAAACATATAAAGACACCATTGTAGCGGCCCTTACTGAGGAGTTCGGCTACAAGAGTGCGATGGAAGTACCTAGGCTTCAAAAGATAACCCTTAATATGGGGCTCGGAGAAGCGGTGGGCGATAAAAAGGTAGTTGAAAAGGCGGCAAATGATCTAGCCACCATCAGCGGTCTCAAACCTGTTATTTGCTTGTCTCGTAAGTCGATCGCCGGATTTAAAATCCGTGACGACATGCCGATTGGCACAAAGGTGACATTGCGTCGTGCTCACATGTATGAATTTCTTGATCGCCTGATCACAATCGCTATCCCGCGTATCAGAGATTTTCGCGGACTGAGTGCGAAATCGTTTGACGGGCGTGGAAACTATTCAATGGGTGTGAAAGAGCAAATTATCTTTCCTGAAATTGATTACGACAAAATTGATGCTATTCGCGGTATGGATATTACTTTTACCACTTCAGCGAAAACAGATGACGAGGCTCGCGCCTTGTTGAAGAACTTTAACTTTCCATTCAGGCAGCCACAATAATGGCGAAAAAATCAATGATAGCGCGCGAAGTAAAGCGCACTAAACTTGTTGCACGACTTGGTGAAAAGAGAGCTAAGCTGCGCGAAGTTCTGAAGTCGGATAAAACCGACTACGACGAAAAGATGTATGCATCTCGGCAGTTGCAAATGATGCCTAGAGATTCCAGTAAAACACGCGGTCGCAACCGTTGCCGTGTAACGGGTCGTCCTCACGGTTATTACCGTAAGTTTGGTCTGGCAAGAAACAAACTTCGTGAAGCAGCAATGCGTGGCGATATTCCCGGCCTTTCCAAGGCAAGTTGGTAGGAGAACTAACGATGAGTATGTCTGATCCAATTGCTGATATGCTAACTCGCATTCGAAATGGCCAAATGGCACGCAAGGTAGCGGTAACTATGCCTGCGTCCAAGACCAAAGCTTCGATTGCGAAAGTGTTGCATGATGAAGGTTATATCGGCGGCTACAACGAAGAAGATCAAGATGGTAAGCCGCAACTTAAGGTCAACCTTAAGTACTACCAGAATGAGCCGGTGATAAATAAGATTGAGCGTATCAGTCGCCCTGGTTTACGTATCTATAAAGGCAAAGATGAAGTTCCTCAGGTCCTGGGTGGGCTGGGTATAGCAATCATCTCAACGTCGAAAGGCGTAATGGCAGACACCAAAGCAAGACAAGCTGGCGAGGGCGGTGAAGTCCTTTGCTACGTGTCTTAAAGGTTAGGTACTAGACTATGTCACGTGTAGCGAATCAACCTGTAACGATACCTGGTGGTGTCGATGTACAGCTTAGTGGCCAGAATATTACGGTCAAAGGCCCGAAGGGCAATAACCAGATGGAAGTGAACCGTCTCGTTAAAGTTGCGATGGAAGATGCCAGTCTGAAAGTGGCGAGCAACGATAAAGAGAAGAAGTCGATCGCAATGGCTGGAACCATGCGCTCGTTATTGAACAATTTAATAATTGGTGTAAGTGAAGGCTTTGAGAAGAAGCTTGAGCTAAGAGGCGTCGGTTATCGTGCTCAGGCACAGGGCAACAAACTCAACTTAACTCTTGGTTTTTCTCACCCGGTCGTGCATGACATCCCTGAGGGTGTAAAAGTAGAGACTCCTTCGCAGACCGAGGTTGTAGTTAGCGGAGTAGACAAGCAGGCTGTCGGGCAAGTTGCTGCAGATATCCGTTCTTACCGGCCACCAGAGCCTTATAAAGGTAAAGGGGTTCGCTACGTTGATGAGCACGTAGTGATGAAAGAAGCCAAGAAGAAATAAAGATGAAAACAGATAAGAAAACAAACCGGTTACGTCGAGCAAAGCGTACACGGGCAAAGATCAAAGAATTACGTGCTCCGCGTTTAACGGTTCATCGTACTTCTAAGCACATGTACGCTCAAGTGATCGATGCAGAAGGAAATGTTGTTGCTAATGCGTCAACGCAGCAAAAAGATGTGACCAGTGCTATTAGTTACACCGGTAACATTGAAGCGGCAACAGCAGTTGGAAAAATTATTGGTGAAAGAGCGTCTGCCAAAGGTATTACACAGGTAGCGTTTGATCGATCTGGTTTTCAATACCACGGCAGGGTTAAAGCGTTGGCAGATGCCGCACGCGAAGCCGGTCTCAAGTTTTAGTTGGAACAGTAAACGATGGCACAAAACGATCACAACCAGCCCGCTGATGGCCTTATTGAAAAACTTGTTGCGGTTAATCGCGTAGCTAAGGTTATCAAAGGTGGCCGCCAGTTCGGCTTTACCGCACTCACCGTTGTTGGTGATGGTGAAGGACGAGTAGGTTTCGGCTACGGCAAGGCGCGCGAAGTTCCAGTTGCTATTCAAAAGGCAATGGAAAAAGCGCGTAAGAATATGAGCAAAGTGCCATTGAAAGACGGCACATTGCAATATGCACTTAACGGCCGACATGGAGCCGCACGTGTATACATGCAGCCTGCATCAGAAGGTACTGGTATTATTGCCGGTGGTCCGATGCGAGCAGTGTTTGAAGCCGTTGGTGTTAGGAACGTACTGGCAAAAATCAATGGTTCGAACAACCCGATTAACGTAGTTCGGGCAACGATCCAGGGCCTGAATAATATGCAATCGCCTGACAGCGTCGCAGCAAAGCGCGGCAAGTCAGTCGAGGAAATAGCAGGGTAGTCGAATGGCTGATAAAAAAATCAAAGTGACCATGGTACGTAGTGCCAATGGTCGACTAAAAAAGCATCAAGCCTGCGCGCGTGGACTCGGTCTGCGTCGTATGCATCAAACCGTAGAAGTGATCGACACGCCGGAGAATCGCGGCATGGTCAATAAGATCTCTTACATGTTACGGGTAGAGGACTAACCATGTACCTGAACGATTTAAAACCTGCTGCAGGCAGCAGAAAACCAGCCAGACGAGTAGGTCGTGGTATCGGTTCCGGTTTGGGAAAAACCGCTGGGCGTGGCCACAAAGGTCAACATTCGCGTTCCGGCGGATATCACAAGGTGGGCTTTGAAGGTGGGCAGATGCCTATCCAGCGTCGATTGCCAAAGTTCGGTTTTACCTCTCGTGTCGGCCGTCATGTTGCCGAAGTTCGTTTGGGTGAGCTTGCAAAAATTGAAGGCGACATTACCTTAGAGTCTTTGATGGCGGCAGGAGTTGTTCCTGCACAGACAAAGAAAGCGAAAGTTATTTTGTCTGGTGAAATTACCAAAGCCGTAACCCTGAAAGGTGTTGTGGCTACAGCTGGTGCTGCTCGTGCGATTGAGCAGGCTGGCGGAACAATCGGAGAGTAATCAGTGGCTACTGCGGCAGCATCACTGGGTGGCATAGGCAAGTCGTCCGAACTTCGGCAACGACTGTGGTTTGTGCTGCTCGCGTTGGTGATTTTCCGCGTGGGCTCTCACATCACTATTCCGGGTGTTGATCCGAATGTGATGGCGGCGATTTTTGAGCAGCAGCGTGGCGGCATCCTCGACATGGTCAACATGTTCGGCGGCGGCGCGTTGAGCCGTATGTCTTTGTTTGCGCTGGGAGTTATGCCTTACATATCTGCATCGATCATTATGCAGTTGTTGACGCACGTTGTGCCTTCCCTTGAGCAGTTGCGTAAGGAAGGCGAAAGTGGTCGCAAAACAATCACCAAGTACACACGTTACGGCACCTTGCTTCTGGCCTCAGTTCAGGCGGTGGGCGTTTGTGTGGCGCTGCAGTCTCAGCAGGCGGCTGGTTCACCATTGGTGTATTTCGGCGGTGTAGGGTTTATTCTGACTGGTGCTATAAGCCTGGTGACTGGCACAATGTTCTTGATGTGGCTGGGTGAGCAGGTAACTGAGCGTGGGATCGGCAACGGTATATCTATATTGATCTTTGCGGGCATTGTTTCTGGCTTACCGGCGGCAATTGGCGGTACACTAGAGCTGGCAAGAACAGGGGAATTGTCTTCTCTCATTATTCTGATACTTGTGATCCTGACTGTGGCAGTGACGGCCTTTGTTATTTTTGTGGAGCGTGGGCAGCGTCGAATCACGGTAAACTACGCCAAGCGACAGCAAGGCAGGAAAATGGTGGGCGGGCAGCAAAGCCACCTACCTTTGAAATTGAACATGGCGGGTGTTATCCCTCCAATCTTTGCTTCAAGTATTATTTTGTTCCCGGCCACACTTGGTGATTTTGCCTCGAGTGCGTCTGGCATGACCTGGTTGCAGAACATCGTTTCTGCGTTGCAGCCTGGTCAGCCGTTGTACGTGTTACTTTACGCCGCAGCGATTATTTTCTTCTGCTTTTTCTATACGTCGTTGGTGTTTAACGCGCGGGAAACTGCAGACAATCTCAAGAAGTCGGGTGCATTCATTCCGGGTATACGCCCCGGTGAGCAAACTGCACGTTATATTGATGGTGTACTAACCAGACTGACGCTGGTTGGCGCGATGTACATCACGTTGGTGTGCTTGTTACCGGAATTTCTAATTCTTTGGTGGAATGTGCCGTTTTACTTTGGTGGCACGTCATTATTAATTATTGTGGTTGTGATCATGGACTTTATAGCCCAGGCGCAAGCACACATGATGAGCAACCAGTACGATAGTTTGCTCAAGAAGGCCAATCTTAAGGGATCAGGTGGTGGTTCGAAAAAGGCTGGTTCAAAAAAGGGTGGCTCTAAAAAGTCCTAAGCTAGTTGGTTAGTCCAGACTAGGTGATAGAAAGCTACAGAAAATTTTTCGGTACAACACGTCAACCGAAGGGTCAGGTTACAAAATGAAAGTAAGAGCATCAGTAAAAAAGATTTGTCGCAACTGCAAGGTAATCAAGCGGCATGGTGTAATACGAGTGATTTGTACTTCTGATCCTCGTCACAAGCAACGGCAGGGTTAACAGTGGTTAGTAAGATGAAAGGCGGCTTTTAAATGGCACGTATTGGTGGAATAAACATTCCTGTCAACAAGCACACTTGGGTGGCGTTGACTTCGATCTACGGTGTAGGTCGTACGACTGCATACAAAATTTGCGAACAAGCAGGTATTGACCCGAAGATTAGGGTGAAAGACCTTGCTGAACCACAGGTTGAAGATCTGCGTGGTGAGGTTGGCAAGTTAACGATCGAGGGCGACCTTCGTCGTGATATCAGTATGAATATCAAACGCCTGATGGATTTGGGTAGTTACCGCGGTATCCGCCATCGCAGAGGATTGCCTATGCGAGGCCAGCGCACTAAGACCAACGCTCGTACCCGTAAGGGTCCGCGTCGGGCAATTAAGCGCTAAGGTAGATCAGAGAAAAATATGGGTCAGAAAACTACTACTAAGAAGAAGCCAAATCGCGTTGTCACTGATGGCATCGCGCACATTCACGCTTCTTTCAACAACACTATTGTGATGATCACTGATCGTCAGGGTAACGCTTTGTCATGGGCCACTGCTGGTGGTTCAGGCTTTCGCGGTTCTCGTAAAAGTACCCCGTTTGCGGCGCAGGTTGCGGCAGAAAGGGCGGGTGCTGTTGCGTTGGAATACGGCATGAAAAACCTTGATGTGAAAGTCAAAGGTCCTGGTCCTGGTCGAGACTCTGCAGTGCGTTCGCTTAATGCTGCCGGTTTTAAGATCACTAACATCATTGATGTTACCCCAATACCACATAACGGATGTCGGCCGCCTAAGCGCCGACGAGTCTAGGAGCTTAATTGTGGCGAGATACATAGGTCCCAAATGTAAGCTGAGTCGTCGCGAAGGCACAGATTTATTTCTTAAATCTGGCCTGCGTCCACTTGATTCCAAGTGCAAGCTAGAAACCCCTCCGGGTCAAGCTGGTGCTAAACGAGTTCGTCTGTCTGACTATGCTCTGCAGCTTCGCGAGAAGCAGAAGTTGCGTCGTATCTACGGCGTACTTGAGCGACAGTTCCGCAATTACTACAAAGAAGCGGCGCGTATAAAAGGCTCTACCGGTGAAAATCTGCTTACCTTGCTGGAAGGCAGATTGGATAACGTAGTTTATCGTATGGGTTTCGGATCAACCCGTGCTGAATCGAGGCAACTGGTGGCACATAAAGCAATCATGGTTGACGGCCAAACTGTCAACATCGCCTCTTACCAGGTGAAGCCAAATCAGGTGATTAGCATCCGTGAGCGCTGCAAGAAACAGGCTCGTATTACTGATGCCATGCAGCTTGCAAAGCAACGTGCTATCCCTGGCTGGATTGAGGTTGATGAGAAAAAGATGGAAGGTACTCTCAAATCTTTGCCAGATAGAAGCGATCTACCAGCAGAAATCAACGAGTCACTCGTTGTGGAACTCTACTCTAAGTAAGCCAGCGAAGAGTATAGAGACCAACAACACGAGATTAAGGCTATGGGTGCGATGCAAACAGAATTTCTAAAACCAAGAATTGTCGACGTTTCAGCGACAAACGACCGCCACGCCAAAGTGACGCTTGAGCCTTTGGAGCGTGGTTTTGGCCATACGCTTGGTAATGCGCTTCGACGCATATTGCTGTCCTCTATGCCGGGCGCTGCAGTAGTAGAAGCAGAAATTGAAGGCGTACTCCATGAGTACACAACAATTGAAGGCGTGCAGGAAGATGTACTGGATATTCTTTTAAATCTGAAAGAAGTAGCGATTGTTCTTCATACCAAAGAAGAAGCTAACTTGACGTTGAAAAAGAAGGGCCCTGGTGTGGTGACAGCGGCTGACATCACAGTTGATCACGATGTCGAAATCAAGAACCCGGAAAAAGTCATTTGCAACCTGACTAAGAATGGTGAGATTTCTATCAACATGAAAGCTCGTAGTGGCCGCGGTTATGAGCCGGCTACGCAGCGAACGGTTGTTGAAGGTGAAAATCGTCCGATAGGCGCGCTGCAGCTTGACGCATCTTTCAGTCCGGTTTCAAAAGTCGCGTACAACGTCGAAAGTGCTCGTGTTGAGCAACGAACCGACTTGGACAAGCTGATCATCGACCTTGAAACTAACGGGACCATTGATCCGGAAGAAGCGATTCGTAAAGCTGCAACCATTCTCCAAGAGCAACTGGCGGTGTTTGTTGAACTGGAAGCGGAGACCGGTGAAGAGAAAGTTGATGAAACTACTTCTGACATCGATCCCATCCTGTTGCGTCCGGTTGACGATCTGGAACTCACGGTGCGTTCTGCGAACTGTTTGAAGGCGGAAAATATTTACTATATTGGTGATCTTATTCAGCGCACTGAGGTAGAGCTTCTTAAGACGCCCAATCTTGGTAAAAAATCACTGACAGAAATAAAAGATGTATTGGCTCAGCAGGCATTGTCATTGGGTATGCGTCTAGAAAACTGGCCGCCACCTGAGTTGGCGCGTCCTCGCGGTGAAGGTTTGAAATAAGACTTGCTAAGTCAAGTCGTTTATTAAGATTAAGGGTGCGAAATGCGACACGCTAAAAGTGGTCGAAAACTAAATCGGAACAGCAGTCATAGAAAAGCGATGTATAAAAACATGGCAAGCTCGTTCTTAAATCATGAAGCGATAAAAACAACTTTGCCTAAAGCAAAGGAGTTGCGTCGCGTGGTAGAGCCGCTGATTACTTTGGCTGGCGATGATTCGGTTGCGAATCGAAGGCTTGCTTTCTCACGCCTGCGTGACAAAGAAGCGGTGGGTAGATTGTTTACAGAGATTGGCCCTCGTTTTAAAGCCAGACCTGGTGGTTACACTCGCATTCTAAAATGTGGATTTCGACCCGGTGATAAAGCACCAATGGCAATTATAGAGTTGGTGGAGAAAACTGAGGCTGTTGCTGAGTAACTGCAACTGACCATGTTTTAACAAAAGGCCCTTTATGGGCCTTTTGTGTTTCTGAGGTTTGGATAATATTCGCGCTCGTGATGTGGCGATAAAACAAATTATGAATAAAGCTCGATTAGTTATTGTTGGTCTCGGATTGGTTGGCAAACGCCATTCCGATGCGATCAGTCTTGTGCCTGATGCTGACCTGGTTGGCATAGTCGAGACATCTGAATCTGCTAAAACCTTTGCGATTGATCGCGATATTAGCTGCGTGGATAGCCTGCAAGCGGCCTTTGAACAATTCCAACCCGATGGAGTGATCCTGTCAACGCCCACTCCGCTGCATGTAGAACAGGGCGAGTATTGTGTTGAACAAAGATGCCCGGTGCTCATTGAAAAACCTCTGGCCACGTCTGCGACTGAGGCCGAAAATCTAATTGCTATCGCAGAGAGGGAATCTGTACCGATATTGGTTGGACATCACCGCAGACATAATCCGTTAATACAAAAAGCACGTGCGTTGATCGATGATGGTGCAATCGGCGATGTACGTTCAGTGCACGCACAGTGTTGGTTTTATAAACCCGATCATTATTTTGCCGAAGCGCCCTGGCGTACGCGTAAAGGTGCAGGGCCGGTGTCCGTAAATCTGGTTCATGACATCGATTTGATTCGATATTTATGTGGTGAGGTCACTACGGTGTCAGCTCAAACAGCACCTTCATCAAGAGGTTTTGAGAATGAAGAAGTGGCGGCTGCGGTATTGGGGTTTGAGAATAATGCGATAGGTACTGTGACAGTATCAGATGGCATCGTATCGCCATGGAGTTGGGAGTTAACGGCACAAGAGTATCCGGTGTATCCGACAACGCAAGAGAGCTGCTATCAGATAGGGGGTTCACATGGTTCCCTATCTGTACCTGATTTAACGCTGTGGAACCAGAATGGGAAACAGGATTGGTGGGAGCCGATTAATGCAACATTGGTGCATAGGGAAGCTTCAGATCCTTTAGTCAATCAGATCGCACACTTTGTCAGAGTGATACAAAAGCAAGAAGCGCCATTGGTGTCTGGTAGTGAGGGTTTAAAAACTATGCGTGTGTTAGAGGCGATAGAGACGGCTGCAACATCGGGTAATACTGTTCGTATTTAGTCTCTCGATTTTTGATTTGTAGCAAAGGATATTCGTTACATGGCGTGCCATTCTCATGTGGAAATTCCCTGCGTGAGGTGCCCCGCGTCTGGTAGATAGGCGGCTTGCCACTCGCTTTCCTGATTCAAGATAGCGAGTAACTGTTGCGTTAACTTCGGATTTAGTTCTTTTTTGAAACCTTTTTCTTTGCTGTTTTCTTCTTCGCCTTTGCAGCGGCTGCTTTCTTTTTCGGCTTGGCTTTAAAGAAACGTTTCAAATAAAACCCGGTAGCGGAATCTTTATTGGCTGCAATCTGTTCAGGCGTGCCAGTTGCCATGATCTGCCCGCCACCACCACCACCATCAGGCCCGAGGTCGACTATCCAGTCGCATGCTTTTATCACATCAAGGTTATGTTCAATGACCACAATAGTGTTGCCTCGATCTCGCAAGCTGTGCAGCACAGCAAGTAATTGTTCGATGTCATAGAAGTGTAAACCGGTGGTTGGCTCATCTAAAATATAGAGCGTTTGTCCGGTGTCGCGTTTGGATAGCTCGCGGGATAACTTGATGCGCTGCGCTTCACCACCTGACAGGGTGGTAGCGGACTGTCCGAGGGTTATGTACGACAAGCCGACGTCTTTAAGTGTAATTAGTTTTTTAGCGATTGCTGGAACTGGCTGAAAGAAGTCGCACGCCTCTTCAACGGTCATATCAAGTACTTCTGAAATATCGCGGCCTTTGTATTTAATATCCAGAGTTTCACGCTGATAGCGTTTGCCCTCACAGACATCGCAGATGACATATACGTCGGGCAGAAAGTGCATTTCTACTTTGATTAATCCATCTCCCTGACATGCTTCGCAACGTCCGCCTTTGACGTTAAAGCTGAACCGCCCTGGTTGATAACCGCGTGATCTTGCTTCCTGAGTATTTGAAAATAGATCGCGGACCAAAGAAAAGATGCCAACGTAGGTCGCAGGATTGGAGCGGGGGGTTCGACCTATAGGGCTTTGATCTATCTCAACTATGCGATCAATCTGATCGAGGCCATCGATTGACTTAACGGGGGCGTGTTGAGTGCTGGCCCGGTTGATCAACTGTGCTGCGTAGCGATACAGCGTGTCGTTAATCAGAGTGGATTTTCCGGATCCTGACACCCCTGTGATGCAGCTGAATAAACCGATCGGAATATCTACACAAACGTCTTGTAAGTTGTTACCACTGGCCTCGTTTATGGTGATTAACTTTTTCTTGTCTATCGGTGTTGGCGGGTGCATCGAGATCTCTCTGCGCCCGGAGAGATAATCGGCGGTCAGAGAGTTTTTACTTTTTAGTATTTGTGCAGGTGTGCCCTGTGCGACCACTTCACCCCCGGCACTGCCAGCCCCCGGCCCGATATCGACGACATGATCGGCACTACGAATGGCGTCTTCATCGTGTTCGACAACAAGAACGGTATTGCCAAGGTCTCTGAGGTAGCGCAGCGTTTGTAGTAGTTTGTCGTTATCGCGTTGATGCAAGCCGATAGAGGGTTCATCCAGCACATACAGAACACCCATCAAGCCAGCGCCAATTTGACTTGCCAGTCGTATGCGTTGTGACTCACCTCCAGAAAGGGTGTTGGCGTGACGGTCTAGTGAGAGATAGTCTAGTCCTACGTTAATCAAAAACTGTAGGCGTTGATCTATTTCGATCAAAATTTTCTGACCGATCTCCTGCTTGTTTCCATCGAGGTTCAAACCATCGATTAGTTTTTTCGCGTCGGAGATTGAGCACGATGAGATCTCATGGATCGGGTGGTTATCGACAAAGACGTTACGTGCTGCCTGGTTAATTCTTGCGCCGTCGCAACCGGTGCATGGTCTATTTGACAGGTACTTGGCAATTTCTGTTCTGACTGCTGTTGATTCAGTTTCTTTATAGCGTCGCGCCAGGGTATTTAGTATGCCTTCGAATCGATGCTTTCCAGAGCGCTTTCTACCTTTAGCTGTTTTGTAGGTGAATTGAATAGACTCTTTACCGCTGCCGCGCAGGATGATCTCACGGTGATCTTTACTCAGTTTTTTGAAAGGTATTTTTAGATCGAACTCATAGTGTTTCGCCAGCGCTTCCATCATTTGGTAATAGTAGGAGTTCTTTTTATCCCAACCTCGAATGACGCCGTCAGTGATGCTCTTGTTTGGATCAACGATAATTTTGTCTTCATCAATAAACTGATCGCCGCCTAAACCATCGCATACTTCACAGGCTCCGTGCGGGCTATTGAATGAGAACAGTCTCGGTGTGAGTTCAGTTACCGCGTGTGCACAGACCGGGCAGGAGTACTTGTTGGAAAATAATAACTCTTCATCTGTGGAGTCCGGTTCGTCCAGTGGTGCGAGGATGGCGATACCGTCTGATAGCCTTAGTGCAGTTTCCAGTGATTCTGCCAAGCGTAAGCGTAAATCATCTTTAATACGAAAACGATCTATCACAGCCTCTACTGTGTGTTTGCGCTTTGCATCGAGGGTGATACTTTCATCAAGCGTGTGTACTTCGCCATCGATACGAACGCGCAGGTAACCCTGTGATCGTAATTCTGTGAGCAATTGGGTGTGCTCACCCTTTCGGTCTCGCACTACAGGTGCAAGCAACATGCGCTTGCTGCCCTTAGGTTGTGATAGCACTTCATCAACCATCTGTGTCACCGTTTGAGCGGTGAGATCAATTTGATGTTTGGGGCAGCGCGGGGTGCCGATGCGCGCGTACATTAATCGCAGGTAGTCATGTATCTCGGTAATAGTTCCAACGGTTGACCTGGGGTTGTGGCTGGTGGATTTTTGCTCAATAGCGATTGCCGGTGACAACCCTTCGATGGTGTCCACATCGGGTTTGTCCATGACCGATAGGAACTGTCTGGCGTAGGTCGACAAAGACTCCACATAGCGACGCTGGCCTTCGGCGAATATGGTGTCAAATGCGAGCGAGGATTTGCCTGAGCCTGATAAACCGGTTATCACGATCAGTTTGTCTCGTGGTAAGTCGATGTCTATATTTTTAAGGTTATGCGTACGCGCGCCGCGGACTTGTATTTCATTCATGCGGAGGCAAACCAGTTTATGTTCGGTGGGGCTTGAGACAAGTGAAAGACCTGTTTTGCACAAGCGTTACTGATACCATATTGTATTCTACTCGACTGTCTACTTCAGTAAAAACCACCTCGGAAAATTGCCTTGTCTGCTTTTACGTCCCAAGAACGACGTACCGCTATTGCGCTTAGCCTAGTGTATACAACACGCATGATGGGCTTATTTCTATTGTTGCCTGTGATGAGCATTCTCGGGCAGGATCTAGAGGGTGCTACCCCGTTGCTGATTGGCTTGGCAGTGGGAATTTACGGACTATGCCAGGCGCTCCTGCAAATACCATTCGGACTCTTGTCAGATCGCTTCGGGCGTAAGCCGGTCATTCTGACAGGAATTGCGATTTTTATAATTGGAAGCCTTGTTGCAGCAACGGCGGATTCAATTGTCGGGATTATTGTGGGTCGTGCGATTCAGGGTGCGGCCGCTATCTCGGCAGTGGTGATGGCATTAGCAGCAGATCTTACAAGGGACAGTCAGCGTACTAAAATTATGGCGGTGATTGGTGTCTCGATAGGGATGTCTTTTATCCTGTCGATTATTATCGGGCCGGTACTGATGACCAAATTTAGCTTGGCCGGTATTTTTTATTGTATCGCCGGGTTAGGGGTATTTTCAGCTGCGTTAATTGTGTTTGCAGTGCCGACTCCTATAAAAATTCAACAAGACAGAAACATTGCAGTCGTTATAAAGGAGTTGCCTGCATTGTTTCGCAATCGGGACTTGTTGCGTCTCGACATTGGCATTCTGCTTTTGCATTTACTTATCACGGCAAGTTTTATATGTATCCCGTTGCGGTTACTTGAATTGGGTGTTTTCTCTGATGTGCACTGGAGTGTGTATCTCAAGGCGGCGTGCGGATCGTTATTGATATTGATACCGTTGGTTGGGTTGGCCGAGCGCAAGTGGCCAGTCAAGTGGGTGATGATGGCGAGCATTGCCGGATTGGCTGCAGCTGAATTCGCGCTTGGCCTAATGAACAATCACTACTGGGTGATTGTTGCCAGTCTGGTGTTGTTTTTTGGCTTTCTAAGTGTGCTCGAGTCATTGTTACCATCGTTGGTATCGCGTACAGCGCCGGCGGCCGCGCGCGGTTCTGCAATGGGGATTTACTCCACCAGTCAGTTTCTAGGGGCTTTTCTCGGTGGCGTACTTGGCGGCTGGATGGTTGGCGAGCTCGGACTGTCAATGTCTCTTTTTATCCTTGGTTTGGTGTGTCTTCTTTGGCTGCCGGTTGTCTGGCGAATGAAGGAACCGATCAAGTTAAAAAATAAGCGCCTAATGTTGAACGATGAGGCGGCGCAGACGATAAAATCAGCCGACGGGCTGGGCAGATTGACAGAGCAGCTGCTGAGCGTTCCTGGAGTAAAAGAAGTTTCGCTCATTCCCGGCGATGGTAGCGCGTATCTGAAGGTGGACAAGCATGAACTGAATGAGCAACAATTATTTACATTCTCTTCCCAAATTGGCGAGCCTGGCCAGGCAGACCGTTGATTGGAGTATCATAATCGTTACGTGTGGTAGTGTGCTTTGATGGATGCGGGCGGTAAAATCAGGCGAAAATTGCGCAATATAGTCTATATTTTAAGTTGTAGAGTAGAACTGGCGTGGGAGCTGCTTCAAATGGGCTGCAGGGCAGTAATTGATGACATATCAATTGAAAGAATTTGTAAAATAGTATTCAAAGAACCACTGTTCGTTCAGCTGCGAGCTTTTGGCGCCGAACATACTATACAGCAGGGCGAATCCCATTTCGGCACGAGACCGGTCAATACATATGAATAGCAGAGATCAAGCAGTACCGATCGCTATATTTAGAAAAGTTGTTTCTACAGCGTGTGTTTGCACGCTAGCCGCTGGCCTGTCCGTCAGTACAGCAGCCACACAGGATCACGTCGTTGTTATCAGCGAATCTTTAACGCTTGAGCAAGTCGTCGAGCGTGAGCTACTATCGAACCGTTTCGCCAAACAAATAGCCACCTACAATGGCATTGATGGTATTTCCAGTATTCTCCCAATTGGCTCCAGTTTGCAAATCCCGCAGCCGTATATGGTTAAAAACTTCGGCCGTGTAGCCTTTGCCAAGGGGGATGTAGTTCATACGCAAAGAGATCTTGTGGTGAATCCGCCAGTGAAGGGTTCAATGGTGTACGTCGGGGACATATTCAGCACTGGACAGGATGGATTTGTCAGCCTCAGTTTTAACTCCGGTACCTCAGTCAATTTGCAGCCAGACAGCCGTGTATCCATAGTCGATGTTGACTGTGCTAATGAAACGGTAAGATGTGTGATTTCGCTGAACGCTGATCGCGGTGAAGTGCATAGCGAAGTAACACCCAGGCCCGAAGGTCAACCGCCAGTAAAATTCAAGGTCGACACGCCTTTCTTATCAGCGGCAGTTCGTGGTACTGCTTTTTACGTAAATGTAGAGGATGGGGCTGATCGAATCGGAGTGACTCGTGGACTGGTTGCGGCCGACGCTAACGGAAAAAGCAACAGTCTCCCACGTGGCAAGGGCATGATAGCGGAAGCAGGCGTTGAGCCTTCAGTGGTTGATCTACTTCCAGCCCCTGATCTGTCGATGAGTTCTGAGCGGCTTATGCTGAGTAATGAAGACACCATCAGTTGGAACGCTTTAATCGGTGCTGAGCAGTACCGCTTCACTATCGCCACTGATGAGGCTATGGCTCAGCCTGTTAGTGTGCAACAAGTGCAGAAGACTGATATACAGCCATTGTTGACAGCACCAGGGCAATACTACTTAACTGTTGCTGGTATTGATAAGCAGCAGTTTGTCGGGCTTTCAGCAACAACTAATTTCAGCTATGCATCCATTGATGACACTGAGGCCCTACAGTTGGAAATTCAGCGGTCGAATAATATCGTCGATATTTCAATTCCTGACTACAGTGGAAGAGTCGAACTGCTCATCAGCAACGCTATTGATAGCAATAGTGCCAGCAGGCGAGTTATTGATGATCTGTCTCAAGTAGTGGCGCTTGATCTGGATCCTAAACGGGATTGGGTGTTTCAAGCCAGAAAGGTGCTGGGTGAGACGTCTGTTTCTACTTACAGCAATCAGTATCTGCTAGAAGCAATACGATAAGCGCACCGTTTGGGTTGGTCTTGAAAAATCTCCATTTTCTTATTATTGGCGCAATAGCACTGCTTGTTGCTGTTGCCTTATATATAAAATTCAGTTCCGACAAACCTGACAGTGGAAATACATTAGCAAGTACTCAGTTCGTTGAAGATGTGCACTATCGGACGGTAGCCGGGGCTGAATTCAGTAACGCAAGTAATATTCAAGTGCAGGAGTTTTTCTGGTATGGCTGCCCACATTGTGAGGCGTTTGAGCCTGCGATCCACCAATACAGAAAAACCCTTTCGAGCGATGTTGAGCTGGTTCAAATCCCGGTCACCTGGAATGAAGCCACGCGTTTACATGCTGCGATGTTCTATCTGGCAGAGAGTAAACATGCCTCAGAAGCATTCCATGCTGAGCTATTTAAAACCATCATTGCGCTTCGCAAAGAAGGCAATCTGGAAACCCACGTGCAGGCGGCTGAAAAAGTATTTTCCGCCCACGGGCTGGAAGTCAGTGACTTCAGGACAGAGCTTCAGTCATCAGACATTCAAATGAAACTCGACGCATCAACTAAATTAATGAAAGCACTGGCAATCTCAGGCACACCCTCAGTGGTGGTTGATAGTACCTGGGTGGTACTGAATACGGCTGAGGTTGCTGAGGTCGGGGTCTTTAAAATAGTCGACAATCTTATTGAAATGGCCAGATCTGCCCGAAAATAAGCTCGTAGTGAACTTAAACTTCAATTAGTTACCAATTTAGCTGGTTGTTTGAAATAATAAGGTTCTAAACTATTAAAAGGCAGGCACATGTTTGAGCTCATCGGATTGGCGATTGGTGCTTTTCTCGGTTACTTGGCAGCAGACTTTCTCGCGGTACTTGATCCCATCAGAGCAACTGTTCGACAAAGTATCGCAACCGCTAGAGAAAAAGGAATGCAGCTGGTTGCACAAAAAGCCGGGCCGGCTGGACAGAACCCACTTTTTGTAATCGGGGCTCTTCTGGTGTTGGTGGTATTGCTGATCTGGCTACTCGGTTTTTCTTCAGCAATGCTCCTTGGTGTGGTTTTAGGCATTGTCTACCAGGAAGAGGTTGGGCGGCTACCGTTTATCTCGGGGATAGCCGAGAACCTTCGCAACAAAATATCAGGTCGTAAATAGATCGGCGGATCTTTGTAAGTGATGGAATAAACCTGATGCAAAACCGGCAGGTTGTAATTATCGGTGCGGGCATTGTTGGTGTATCCACTGCTATCTGGCTGCAGCGTGCTGGCGTTAACGCGATCCTGGTTGATCGCGAAGGCCCGGCATCTGGGACAAGCTATGGCAATGCAGGTGTTCTTGCTGCCGCTTCTGTTGTACCAGTTACCGTTCCCGGATTGCTGGGTAAAGCACCGCGAATGTTGCTTGATAAAGATCAGCCGCTGTACGTAAACGCATCATATCTGCCACGAATGTTGCCATGGTTGACTCGCTATCTCTCTCACTGTAACCCGAAACAAGTAGAACGCATTGCAACCGCATTGACACCACTGCTTGGTGATTGTCTTGCTGATCATATGGCGCTTGCTCATGGTACGTCTGCTGAAAAATATATTTCACCTGCAGATTATGTGTATGCCTATCAAAATAAGGCACACTTTGATGCGGATCATTTTGCATGGGACACAAGGCGTGATCATGGGTTTAATTGGACCGAACGTGACGCATCGTCATACAAAGAATATGAGCCTGTCTTTGGTGATGAAATTGGCTATGCCGCCTGTGTGCATAAACATGGCCGAATCAGTGATCCAGGGGCTTACGTAAAAACACTCGCAGCACATTTTGAAGGCCACGGTGGAATCATAGTGCAAGCGAAGTTCGAAGACTTTGTTATCAGAAATAATCGAGTTGCTGCGATCAAAACTTCAGACTCGACTATAGATTGCAATGCCGCAGTAGTGGCGACTGGTGCCTGGTCGAAAGCCTTGTTAAAGAAGCTAGGTCTTAATATTCCATTGGAGTCAGAGCGTGGCTACCACATAGAGTTGTTCGAGCCGTCGGTTATGCCGGCTATGCCAACAATGATAGCTGCAGGTAAGTTTGTGGTAACGCCGATGGACGGTAGGTTGAGGCTTGCCGGAGTTGTCGAATTTGCCGGGCTTAAGGCAGGGGCAAGTCAACAGCCTCTTGAGCTGTTGCGTCGCTATCTTGCCAGGTTAATGCCTGAACTCACCTGGAGTGAATCGAAAGAATGGCTCGGCCATCGGCCAGCGCCTATTGACTCCGTTCCATTGATTGGTGAGTTGCCTGGCACCAGAGGTGTTTTTGTAGGATTCGGCCATCAGCATGTCGGGTTGTCTGGTGGTGCAAAAACAGGTCAGCTATTGAGTCAATTAATCTGCGGTGAACCGACAGACCTTAATATGGAACTCTACAGCCCGACACGCTTCCAATAGTCTACAGCCTCTGTGCCATCGGGTGCTACGAGGGGGCAGTTTCTATAAATATGCGTTTCTCTACTAACAGTCTTCAGGACAAGGCGAAAACGTTTCCAGCAGAGATAAAGCGGCACTACAAAAGAGTTTTACGGATGTATGGAGCACCCTAGAGGCAGGTCGATCAATATAGATGATCGAAATGTGATGTAGTGCGCACCAACCCAATGCCATGTTTCTTTGGTGAAGTCCTGTTTCAAGAAACCTTTTTTGGTGTCGCTAGAGTGGCAATAAAAAATAACGGAGATTTTTTGCGATGGGTATTTTCGCCATTGTATTGGTTTTGGCTATCGTTGCACTCGTCGGCTACGTGATTATGGCTTTTAATCGATTGGTTCGATTAAAGCACAACGTTAAGGCCGCGTGGAGCAACATAGATGTTCTGCTAAAACAGCGCCACGATGAGCTACCCAAGCTGGTCACGACTTGCCGCGAGTACATGAAGTATGAGCAGGAGACGCTTGAAAAAGTAACGTTAGCCAGATCACAAGTGTCTTCTGCAATGCAATCCGGTGATATGGCGGAGCTTGGTGTCGCAGAGTCTATGATGTCGAATACGCTCGGTCGTCTATTTGCGCTAACTGAGAACTACCCGGAACTGAAGAGCAATGAATCGTTTATGCGACTACAAACCCGTATTAGCTCGCTTGAGAACTCTATTGCTGATCGGCGCGAGTACTACAATGATTCAGTTAATATCAATAATATTGTGGTTGAGGAGTTTCCCACCAATTTGGTCGCCAGTAAGTTCAAATTCACGCAGGCTCAACTTTTTGAGGTGAACGAAGAAGAGCTTGCCGATGTTGACATGCAACAATTGTTCGCGGCTTAACAAAAGACTCTGTTATGAGCACGTCTGTTGATAGAACTGTGTCGTTGCCTAATGACTCTATTGGGTCGGCGACAGGGTTTGTGTCGCCTTATATAATCGATATTGCAGCGCTTGCTATCGTCAGCTTGTTGATTTTCGGCGACATATCCAATGTACTCATTAGGTTTCCCGGGTTCTTAATCGCATCTGCGTTAGCACTCTGGGCTGCGCTGAGTGCGAAAGCGCTGCGTCGGTATATTACAGATACTCCTCGATCAAAAATTGGTAGCGCAGCGCAAGGGTTTGTTGAGTTGCAAGGTCGTTGTGAGTTTTATGGCAACAGAGAAATACAGGGCTTTCTGTTTGGTCCGCCTTGCGTTTGGCATCGCTACTTTATCGTTAGACTCATGTTTGGAGGTAGCAACGGTCTAAGGAATTTCGGTGAAAATTTAAGTCATCTGCCAATTCAAGTCGGGGCGAGTGACATTCCATTCGTGATTAGAGATGAATCGGGCACATGTATTGTTTTGCCAGAAAATGCAAAGGTAATTTCCAGTAGTAAAAGAACCTGGCTGAGTTTTGGAAAATACTACTCATCAAAGTATATTGGCCATGGTGCACGCATGTATGTGATAGGAGAGATGCGCTCAGAAGGCTGTGCGTTAACGTCTTATAACGAAAACGCACAAGTCGCAGGTTTGCTCAGCACCTGGAAAAAGGATCAGTCCTGGTTGCTTGGTGAATTTGATGTTGATCAGAATGGAGAGCTTGACCAAGATGAGTGGGGCAGTGCAGTCAAGCGTGCAAAAAAAATCTCCAGAGAGATATATGATCAGAAAAAGGATGATCGTATAGATAACGTTATACGTAAACCAGCTAACGGGTTGCCTATGCTAATCTCAGATCGCCACCCCGATGAGCTTGCCATCAAGTTTGCGAGGCTGGGCTATTTTAATCTGGTGATTGCAGCTGGTTGTGCTGTTGCTGCTTGTTATCAGTTTATTTGATGCCACGAGGTTTGCGTGGGCACTGCGAACGCACCGCTACGCACACTTCTACCGCGCCGACTCCTAGCATGCATTATTCACAAGGCGACGAAGAAAACTAAGGCAAACAGCTGTAAACATAGGTCTAAACTGTCGTTGGAGGGCCACTATGAAAATAACAGTGTGTCTATTCGCCATCAGACGAAAATATCGCGTCACATCTCGCATGATTAAGCTCGGCACGTGGTGGGCCACGTTTCTCACTCGATCATGCGACCTGTTTAGCGCTATTTCCGCTGAGTGACGAATCCTCATGAATAATGCAGGCTAGTGGCTGTTTGGAAAGTTCGGTAACACAGATCGAAGCTACGGCCGCGATAGCGGCGTGAAAAAATCGACGTTGGGCTTGTGCTATGCCTGCTTTTTTCCGCCTTGCTCTGGCGACTGTGGCTGTGAAAAGTTTGTTACTGAACATCCCGCACAGCCCACTCGTCTTGTAACATTGAGTTGACTGAATCGTTGCGAAACTGTTCAGTCGGAAATAAACTGAATTCAAGTATTCGACTGAATTTACAGTCATTCGTAGCTTTTCAGGGTGGGCACTGTCGTGCCTCGTCAATCAGCAATGTGGCAGGAGTCGCGCGCAAAATGCAGGTGCATTTGAGCACAAACGACAACGCCAATGAACTACGCAGATGCGCCCTGAATAGTCACTTCGTTGCCTGATTAGGAAGGTGTTGCATGTCGAAAGTTGCCA
>CALISD010000187.1 GCA_938041955.1 uncultured Granulosicoccaceae bacterium
CACCTCATACAGTGGTACAAGACTCGCAATGTCACGCTATCTTAGTGGCGTAACTTGCGATGGTAGAAAGGTATGAGTGATTACCCACCTCTGACTTTTAATGTTCCTGCGCCGGAGCTTCGGCCCGGTGATACACCTGACTTTTCAGGTGTTGAGATTCCGCGTGCCGGCGCTGCAAGGCGTCCGTCTGTTGATGTTGATCCGAAAGAAATTCGCGATCTGGCGTTTACGATCATCCGTGTGATGTCACGTGATGGTGAAGCGGTAGGGGAGTGGACGTGTGACTTGAGTGATGCAGAACTGCTTGAAGGCATGCGGCATATGATGCGGTTGCGAGCTTTTGATGCGCGAATGTTAATGGCGCAGCGGCAGGGCAAGACATCATTCTATATGCAGCATTTGGGTGAGGAGGCGATCTCTTGTGCGTTTCAGCGCGCATTAAAAAAAGGCGATATGAATTTTCCTACTTACCGGCAAGCTGGTTTGTTGATCGCACAGGACTATCCGCTGAAAACTATGATGTGTCAGATTTACTCTAACGCGGAAGATCCTAATCATGGTCGGCAGTTGCCGATCATGTACTCGTCAAAGGAACACGGGTTCTTTTCAATTTCCGGCAACCTGGCCACACAATATCCTCAGGCAGTCGGATGGGCAATGGCCTCAGCGATTAGCAATGACACAAAGATTGCTGCCGGTTGGGTGGGTGATGGTTCCACTGCAGAAAGTGATGTTCATGCAGCGATTGTTTTTGCCTCTACTTATAAACCTCCGGTGATATTGAACATCGTCAATAACCAATGGGCCATCTCTACGTTTCAAGGTATAGCGAAAGGTGAGTCAGGAACTTTTGCGGCGCGTGGCCATGGTTTCGGCATACCGGCACTGCGTGTAGATGGCAATGACTACCTCGCGGTATACGCAGTAGCGCAATGGGCCGCTGAGCGCGCCAGGCGAAACCTCGGGCCGACTTTGGTTGAATATGTAACTTATCGCGCGGGTGGTCACTCAACATCTGATGATCCTTCTGCTTACCGTCCTAAAGAGGAGGGTGATGCCTGGCCGCTGGGTGATCCTATATTGCGATTTAAAGGTTACTTAATTAAAAAAGGTATCTGGTCGGAGGAGCGGCATACTCAAACGGAAGCCGAAATTGCAGATGAAATACTTACAGCTCAAAAAGAGGCTGAAGCCATTGGAACATTAAGTACTGGCAGCGGGCCAAGTGCACGCGATATGTTTGAAGATGTGTTTGAAGAGATGCCACCGCATTTGATCAAACAGCGTCAGGAAGCGGGGTATTAAGTGTATTGCGTCAAACAAAATGCATACATGCGTCGACTGATCAAAGGTGAAATTTCGGCTGCTTTGCTTTTAACGGAATACGTGGAGCTTGCTCATGCACTTTAATCAATCACCCCTTGTTGTTTTATTGGGGGAGTTTGTCATACAGCTTGCGGCCGCGTTGCAGTTTTTGAAAAGGCAGCAGCCACTGGCTGCAAGCTGGCGTCCGATAGGTGATGCAAAAAGGACAAACCAAATGACAAACTCTCATATGCACATTTTTTTTAAAGCAGTACACTAATATGCCAAAGATGACAATGATCGAGGCCATTCAAAGCGCTCATGATACTGCGATGGAACGTGATGAAAAAGTCGTTGTATACGGTGAAGACGTTGGCTTCTTCGGTGGGGTGTTTCGTTGCACTGCGGGGCTTCAGGAAAAGTATGGACCTACACGTTGTTTTGATGCACCTATCAATGAATCGGGTATTGTAGGTACTGCAATCGGCATGGCGGCTTATGGCTTGCGCCCGTGTGTGGAAATTCAATTTTCAGATTATGTGTACCCGGCTTATGATCAGATAGTCTCTGAAGCAGCACGTTTGCGGCATCGTTGCGCGGGTGACTTTACTTGCCCGCTGGTGATTCGCATGCCGGTCGGTGGTGGAATTTTTGGAGGCCAGACGCATAGTCAAAGCCCCGAAGCGGTTTTTACCCATGTGTGTGGTATCAAGACTGTTATGCCGTCTAACCCCTACGATGCTAAAGGCTTGCTGGCTGCTGCTATTGATGATCCTGATCCGGTGATATTTATGGAGCCTAAGCGTTTATATAATGGCCCGTTTGACGGTCACCATGAAAACCCGGTGGTACCGTGGCGGGAACATGCGCTGGGTGAAGTGCCGGAAGGCTATTACACACTACCTTTAGGTAAAGCAGAGATTCGACGCGTAGGTGAGGCAGTAACCATTATCGCCTATGGCACTATGGTGTATGTTGCAGAAGCGGCTGCGGCAGAAACGGGCATTGATGCAGAAATTATAGATTTACGAACCCTGTTGCCATTGGACCTCGAAACGATAGTGGAGTCTGTTGCAAAAACCGGTCGTTGTGTGATCGTGCATGAGGCGACGCGAACCTCAGGTTATGGTGGCGAGCTGGCGACGTTGGTACAGGAAGAATGCTTCTATCATCTTGAAGCCCCCATCATGCGTGTTACAGGGTGGGATACGCCTTACCCACACGCGCAAGAGTGGGATTACTTTCCAAGTCCTGAGCGTGTGGGTCGCGCCATGCAACAAGTGATGGAGGCTTAAAAAAATGGGTATTTTTTCCATACGGTTGCCTGATGTTGGTGAAGGCGTGGCTGAGGCTGAGCTTGTCGAGTGGAATGTAAAGGTCGGCGATACCGTTCTTGAAGACGATATGGTTGGCGCTGTGATGACCGATAAGGCCGCGGTAGAAATTCCGACCAGCGTTACCGGTAAAGTGATCTGGCTCGGTGGAGAGGTCGGAGATGTGATCGCGGTGGGTGCTGAACTATTACGAGTTGAAGTTGAGGGTGAAGGTAATGCTGATGCGAGTGCAGTGCCCGAGGCTAAACCTGAACCCGTAAGTTCGGTTAGTAAAGAGTCGCAGATCGTAGAGTCTTCTGATACTACGGCGCCAGAAGCAACGCCAGAGTCTGCTCCCATCAGTGTTAAAGATCCCACGACGGATCTGCCACCCGGTAATACAACCAAATCAGTAGGAGGCAGTAAACCACTGGCTGCCCCCAGTGTTCGAAAAGCCGCCAGAGATCGCGGCATCGATTTACGTTCGGTTACTGGTAGCGGACCGGCGGGAAGAATCACCCACGACGATCTGCAGGGCCACAGTCAAAACAGCCAGAACAATAGCTACGGAAAACAGCCTAATACTTCGGTAGAAGAAGTAAAGATGGTCGGCTTGCGGCGCTTGATCGCCAATAAAATGAGTCAATCGAAAAAGCATATTCCGCACATCACTATTGTTGAAGAGATTGATGTGACGAGCCTTGAGCAAACACGGGAAGAGTTGAATACCTCGTACGAGGCCGATCGAGGCAAGCTGACAGTGCTGCCGTTTATGATGAAGGCAGTGGTTGAGGCAGTTAGGCTACAGCCAGTGATCAACGCACTTTTTGATGATGAAGCAGACATGGTTCGTCAGTATGGGGGGGTCCACATTGGCATTGCCACGCAAACCGACAACGGTCTTATGGTGCCGGTCGTTCGCCATTGTGAGGTACGCAACTTATGGGACAGTGCGAGTGAAGTAGGCCGATTGGCAGCCGCCTGTCGGGATGGAAGTGCCAGTCGTGAGGAACTAAGTGGTTCGACCATCACCATTACCTCTCTTGGCCCGCTGGGCGCTATTGCTACCACGCCGATAATTAATCATCCGGAAGTGGCGATTGTCGGAATCAATAAAATGGTGATACGACCGTTTTGGGATGGACAGCAGTTTGTACCGCGCAAGATGATGAATATCTCCTGTTCGTTTGATCACCGGGTGGTTGACGGATGGGATGCGGCAGTGATGGTGCAAAAACTTAAAACGCTTCTGGAGCAACCAGCCATGTTATTGGTGGAGGGTTAAAACCATGAATGATAAACACGTTAAGTTGTTGGTTATAGGTGCAGGGCCGGGCGGTTATGTGTGTGCCATAAAGGCTGCGAAGCTCGGCGTTGAGACACTGTTGGTCGAGGAGTCAAAGCCAGGTGGTACCTGTCTGAATGTTGGATGTATTCCGTCTAAGGCAATTATTCATGCAGCAGATGAGTTCTATAAAACCGGATCCTACGCAGTAGAAAATGAGCTCGGGATATCAGTCGCCCAGCCAACGATTGATCTGGAAAAAACCAGAGCATGGAAAGACGAAATCGTTAAACGTCTTAACAGTGGTGTGGAAGGGTTGTTAAAAAAAGCGGGCGCACAAACGCTATACGGAAAAGCTCGTTTTCTGGACGGGAAAACAGTCGAAGTGGAAAGCCTCGATGGTATAGTGAAAATACATGCAGACAACATAGTCATAGCGACAGGTTCTACGCCTATAGAAGTGCCCTCTCTTCCATTCAGTGATTACGTCATGTCATCGACTGATGCACTCGCACTGGGCAAGGTGCCTGAATCACTGGCAGTAGTCGGGGGTGGGTATATTGGTCTTGAAATAGGTACTGCATTTGCCAAGCTGGGCGCGCGGGTGGTGGTGATTGAAGCGGCTGATCAAATATTACCGCAGTACGATTCTGCACTGATCGCACCCGTGTTAAAACGATTGCGTAAACTGAATATAGAGGTGATGACCAATGCCAGCGCTGAAGGTGTTTCAGACGGTAATTTGCAGGTGCGTCTCAAAGACGGCAGTTCCCGCAGCCTGACTGCAGACAAGGTACTTGTGACTGTCGGGCGTAAACCGCGAACCGACTGCGGTATCGATGAGCTTAGTTTGACCATGAACGGTACGTATATAAATATTGATGAGAAATGCCAGACTTCAATGCGCGGTGTTTATGCTATCGGGGACATCACCGGTGAACCCATGTTGGCGCATAGAGCCATGGCACAAGGCGAGGTGGTGGCTGAAATTATTGCCGGTGAAAACAGCGTCTACGATAAAAATTGTATTCCGGCTGTGTGCTTTACTGATCCGGAAATTGTGACTGCCGGCTTATCGTCGCAGGAGGCTCTGGCTCAAGATATTGAAGTCTCCATCGGACACTTTCCATTGCAGGCGAATGGCCGTGCGATGACCATGGAGAGAGACGACGGATTTATTCGAGTGGTCGCGCGAAAGGACAATGGTGTGGTGTTGGGTATCCAGGCGGTCGGGTATCAGGTGTCTGAGTTATCTGCGGCATTTTCGCTGGCGATTGAAATGGGCGCGCGTGCCGAAGATATTGCAGCGACCGTCCATGCTCACCCAACGGTTAGCGAGGGTTTTCAGGAAGCCTGTATGAGTGTGTTAGGCGGGGGACTGCATATCTAGCTCTGGTGTGCAGATCAGGATAAATTTTTGACCCTGCCGTGATCGGTTGCGTTATCTCTGAACGTTGCTGTTGGTCTGCATCTCATCGGCGCCGATATCAACCTTTCTACCGAAAGGCCGGTTTTCACCATCTACATCAAATTGCGCCAGCCTGTGTCTGCGTACTTTATTTAAGACTTCACTGACTTCTTTCTTAAGGCGCAAGTTGCCGGTAACGGGGTTAACAAACCAGTCTGCCTGAGCACTATCTACGTTGTTGGCCGACATAAAGAATTTTTGATCCCGGTGTGCAATCGGCGCATCAACGATGTTGTTTGATACCTCGATGTTCATAGACTCAAAACGCAACTCTATTGAGTTCGGTAAGTTGCCATTCGTGAGTACGGTGTTATGTAAGATCTTGGTTCCAGGGGAGTCCCATGCCAGTATGGTGGCATCGGCACTTTGAGTACGCTTGGTAGAATAGAGGCCGGGCGTCATGACGACCATATTATTGCGAATGACCCCTCCACGATGATCAAAGTGCTTTTCTTTTAGCCCGTAGACGATCGCACGGTCTACATCTATAAAGGTATTGTTTTCAGTGATGGTGTCACTTGCTCCAT
This sequence comes from uncultured Granulosicoccaceae bacterium, assembly GCA_938041955.1. Classification (GTDB taxonomy): domain Bacteria; phylum Pseudomonadota; class Gammaproteobacteria; order Granulosicoccales; family Granulosicoccaceae. The sequence goes on from CALISD010000187.1 coordinate 5,899, forward strand.
TCCATGCCAGTACAGCAGCATTCCACAGGTGATCAGCATTGTCAGGGGTGTGAAAGTTTCTAAAGCGATTGTTGCTGATCCGCCAGCCGACGCCTGCGTGAATATCAATACCGTTGGTGTAACCTGTGCCACTGCCGTTGTGATCGGTAAGCGATGGTCCGTCGGTGTACTCCATGATGCTGTATTCGACTATGCCATTGTTGACGCCGTCGCCGAATTCCCGCGGATTCGCTTTTATAAATTGCTGGCCTGAATTGACCATCCGGACGTTGTAAATGCGGGGTGATCGAGCACTGCCATCGATCTGGATAGAATGAAAGTACACTTCGCTAATGGTTAGGTTGGCAATGGTGGTGTTTTTTGCACTTATCCAAAAGCCGTTGTCGACGTTCTTGCGCTGGCTGTTGTCCATGCCGGGGCCGACCAGTTCTACGGAATCGCAATTGTCCTCCAGACCCCTGATAGTGACGTTGTCGGCGGTAATGCCGAGGGTTGAGGAGGCTAACCGGTAACGCCCCGGTTTGATTAAAATAGTGCTGTTTTCGCGCAGGTCGAGCACAGCAGCATACAGTTGTTCGACATTGCCCACGACGACGACATTTTTTTGCGGCATCGGTAATACCGGTGCACCAATGCATGGACTGTAAAGGCCAGACTGGGCAAGGCTGGTGCCAGAGAAGAGACTGGTGGCCAGAAACGCGAACGTGAGAAAAATTGTTTTTACTGGAAACACGATGTTGTGGTTGCTTGTAGTTTCGGGAGGTGAGGGACTCTACCAGCCACAAGAAAGGTTGTCATGCGATCAATAGTGGTTATCACAAACCTCCACTATTGTGTTTAGGATGTTGCGCTTTTGTAGCAACTGTTTCTTTTTGAGTACAATGATACCAGCTGTTATCCACCTTCTATTCTCGGTAACAGATAAATCTCCGCATCTGCCGGAATATTTTTCGACCAATCGTCCTGGTAGATCGTGCCATTAATGGAAACGGCGACTTCACTGTCAATGAGTGTCTCCAGTTTTGGATGTAACTCGGCGAGTTTGCGTAATAGCTCTCGAATAGTGAGCGCTTCAATTTCAACGAATTCTGCACCACCGGCAGCGGGGCGTAAGCCGCCCCACAGAAACACTTTATTCATTAGTCATCAGATGAGTCATCAGATGCCGCCTGGGCGTGAATAGCCGCCAGAATGCGTGGCGGTGACATAGGTACATGGGTCATTCGAACCTGAGTGGCGTTTGATACTGCGTTTCCGATCGCAGCCAGCGGCGGCACAATGGAGGTTTCTCCGACACCACGGATGCCGTAAGGATGGTTCGGATTCGGGATCTCAAGAATCTGAGTATCAATCATGGGAAGATCCGAGCAGACCGGAATCCGGTAGTCGAGAAACCCCGGGTTTTGTAAACGACCATCTTCACCGTAGATATATTCTTCGTTGAGTGCCCAGCCAATGCCTTGTGCTGCACCACCCTGAAACTGACCCTCGACATAGGTCGGGTGAACTGCTTTGCCTGCATCCTGAATGACGGTGTAGCGCACAACACGTGTTTGCCCGGTTTCCGGATCAACTTCAATGTCACAAATGTGTGTGGCGAAAGATACACCGGCTCCGTCGGCTACAATCTGGGCGTGTCCCGCGATGGGTCCGCCAGTCTTTTCCGCACTTTTTGCCAGGTCAGCAATAGACAGAGGCGGGTGGTTTGAATTGCTCTCGCCACCAGCCCAGGCCTGGCCATTCTCCCAAACAACCTCATCAACATCGATCTCCCACAGGGTGGCAGCTCGTTGTCGCATGTCAGCTATCGCCATACGGCAGGATTGAATGGCGGACATTGAACTGGCAAAGGTGCCACGGCTGCCGTCAGTCATTTCGTTGTAACCCAGTGAGCCGGTATCGGCAATGACTGCTTTGACCTGCTCGTAAGGTATGCCGAGTTCTTCGGCGACCACCAGTGCCAGGGACGCGCGAGCGCCACCGACGTCAATGGTGCCAACGGTGATCGTGGCGGTACCATCTGAACTGATATTCAGATCGGTGCAGGATTGGCCACCAAAGTTAAACCAAAAGCCACACGCCATGCCACGCCCCTGGTTTGGTCCGAGAGGTGCTGACATGTGTGGATGATTCTTTGCGGCATCGAGAGTCGGGCCAATACCGATCGGGCCATAAACCGGTCCGTAGGATGATTTTGTGCCTTCTTTTGCGGCGTTCTGGATTCGCATATCAATGGCTTTCATGCCAATACGATCAGCCAGTTCGTCGATCATGCTTTCTACGGCGAAGGCTGCCATCGGCGCAGACGGTGCGCGGTAGGCGGTCGTCTTTGGCCGGTTAACCAATACTTCGAGGCCGACTGTCTTTACGTTTTTGAGGTCGTAACAGGCAAAGGCTGTCATGGCGCCGAGTGTTGCCCATGATCCAGCGTATGGACCGCTGGTGTAACGCAATTCTGCTTCGGCGGCAGTAATGACACCGTCTTTAGTGACACCCATTTTGATATCAATTGAGGTGGCGCTGGTGGGGCCTGAGGCGCGAAAAACATCTTCGCGGCTCATCACCAGTTTCACCGGGCGATTGGCTTTTTGCGAAAGGGCGAGGGCGACCGGTTCTACCCATAAATGAGTTTTACCGCCAAATCCTCCACCGATTTCCGACGACGTCACTTTAAGTTTGGCTTCATCAAGACCGAGTATTTCTGCGCATTGTTGTCTGAATACAAAGTGTCCCTGAGTACATACCCACAATTCTCCGGCGCCATCAGGACCGATGCTTGCCACGCAAGCATGCGGCTCGATATAACCTTGATGTGATTGTCCGGTTTTAAAATTGCGTTCAATGACAACATCTGCAGCTTCGAATCCTTCTGCCACATTGCCGTGACCAAACTCAGAGCGTTTTGCAACGTTTGAAGCCTTGCCCGGAGTCGGGTCAACGCCTTTGGTGAAGCATTTGTTGTTAATAACGGGGGCTTTTGGTTTTACTGCTTCATCAACGTCTGTCACATGTTTAAGCAACTTGTATTCGACTTTGATCAACTTGAGTGCGGCTTTTGCCGTCTTTGCATCAACTGCTGCGACCGCGGCGACTGCGTGCCCGTCATAGAAGACCTTTTTACCGGCCATGCAGTTATCAATTATATCCAGCAGACCCGGGTCAGTAATACCCTTGGTTTTAAAGTCCTTGGCAGTAACTATTGCTTTTACACCTTTGAGCTTTTCCGCTTTGCTTGTATCAATACTTTTGATACTGGCGTGTGCGTGTGGGCTGCGCAAAATGCTGCCATGTAATTGACCAGACATGTTGTGGTCAGCGCCGTAACGCGCACGACCGGTCACTTTGTCTATCCCGTCTGGCCGCATTGGACGCGTGCCGACAGATTTAAAGACGCGATCGGTAAGTAGAGTGTCTTTTCCCATGATGACTATGCCTTTCTCATTTGTTTTGCAGCATCTAGAACCGCGCGCACTATTTTGTCGTATCCGGTGCAGCGGCACAGGTTGCCAGCCAGTGCATAGCGGACTTCTTCTTCAGAAGGGTCGGCGTTTTTCTCTAACAGCGACTTTGCAGCAATTAAAAAACCCGGCGTGCAAATACCGCACTGCAAGGCGGCATGTTCAAGAAATTTTTGTTGCAGCGGGTGCAATGTATTGCCGTCGCTCATGCCTTCTACTGTTTCGATGCTTCTTCCTTCAGCTTCTGCACCGAGTACCAGGCATGAACATACTAATGCACCGTCTAAAGTGATGCTGCAGGCACCGCAATCTCCGGTGCCGCAACCTTCTTTTACGCCTGTCATGCCGACCCGGTCGCGCAGTGCGTCAAGCAGGGTTTCATCTGGTTCGCAGGCGAACTCGATATTGTCGCCGTTGATTGTTGAGCTAACTAGTACTGACATTAGAGTTTTCCTCCGGCGCGAGTGTAGGCCAGTCGGGCGGCGCGTGTAGCAAGTACACCGGCAACGTGGGTTCGGAATTCAATGGTGCCCCGTTTGTCGTCAATCGGACGGCAGGCGGCGTTGCAAATTTCTGCCAGTGCTTCGAGCTTTTCGTCGTCAAGCTTACCGCCCTTCAGTATTTTGGTGGCTTCAGGCACAAGTACCGCGGTTGGTGCTACAGCACCCAGCGCCACGCGTGCATGTGTGATCACGCCTCTCGGGCCAAGTGTGAGGTTCACAGCGGCACTGACGACGGCAATATCCATTTCAGTACGTGGTGTAAATCTTAAGTAGGCGTCTGCCATTTTTGCAGCGCGCTTGGGCAGCTGAATCGACTCAACAATTTCGCCTTTTTTAAGGCAGGTTTTACCGGGGGCTGTGGCAATATCTTCTATCGCGACTCTGCGTGTGCCTTTGGGGCCTTTGATGACTGCGACGGCTTTGGCCGCGATTAACGCGGGAACGCTGTCAGCCGCAGGTGAAGCATTGCAAAGATTGCCAGCAATGGTGCAGCGCCCCTGGATTTGATCTGAGCCAATGAGGTTAGCGGCTTCAACGACGCCCGGCCACGCTTTGCGCAGCGCTTTGTGCTCACCCATTTTAGCGCAGGATACAGCGGCGCCAATAGAAAATCCGGTTGCTCCCTTTTTGATGTCTTGCATCGCTTTGATGCGTTTTATGTCAATGATTACATCGGGCTCGACATAACCGCCTTTCATTCTTACCAGTAGATCAGAGCCACCGGCAAGCACATGAACACTGCCTTTGGATTTAGCCAATAGCTTTACAGCATCAGCCGTTTTTTCGGGAGCCAGATATTCCAAGATTAAGTCTCTCTCGTTGTGCGGAGCAAGAGACAAGTTTGTTTCAATCACTCATCGGGGTCAACTGTTGAATGCATTGGTAAGGTGGTTCCTCAATGTCGAAGTGTTGGATGCGCCCATCTTACGGCTTAGCTTTTCCCGAGTATTTGGTTAAACCTTGATTCGAGCTTGTCACGTACATCCGGCGCGGCCGGAGCCGCAGTCAGCCATTTTATTTGCAGCTGCTCTGTCAGCTCTGTTTTAGATTGCGAGGCGCTGTTTGACTGTAAGCCTTTTTGCAGCTGTTCAAGCTGATATTGCATGCGCATGGCTTTGTCTTCAGAGGGGGTTTCTTTGTCGCACAATATTTCCAGTTCGATGCAGATGAGACGCCGTGCGGTTGTGTTGGTGTCGTAGTCTGGGGTGCCGCCGGCGTTTAGCAAATCAACCATTGCCTGCTTGCGTGCATCCAGTGCCTTCACCGCTTGCGGGTTTTCGCCGCGGTCTGACGGTTGCCATTCCGACAGTATGCTTTCCATTTGATCCTTGATGGCGTCGGTGGGCTGTCCGGCGAGACTTTCCAGTTGTTGGCACAGATCGGCATTGTGTTGCAGGCTCTGCAGCGCTCGTTTGCGACTGTTATCGAGCGATTGCTGCCGGTAGCGATCTACAGAATCCAGCGCTTTTCGTAAATCTCGTTCGAGCCTTTTTTGATCTCTCTCCGGGAACTCCGGTAATTCTGCATATTCGGTTTGCAAATCGGTCAGTGTTTTCTCGCTGACCGGTTCTTTAGAGTCTTTAATGGTGGCTAAGGTTCTTATAATTTCTCTGGCGCGTACAACGTGCTCAACGCTCGCTGCATGTTGCTCACGTTTCAAGCCCCTAAATTTTTCGAACACCTGGTTGGTTGCAGCACTGAATTCTTTCCACAGCGCGCGATCATCCTTTTGCCGACAAGCGCCGCTGAGTCGCCACGCAGATTGCAGGCTCTTGACTTGATTAATTCCGTGTTGATTGATATCGCCTTCACCAAGCTTTGTCACTTTTTCGATCAGGTCTCTTTTCTCGGCGGCGTTTACCTCGTACACCGGGTCGAGCTTTTCGTCCAGCAATTTAAGAATTTTAGTGAAGCGATCGTCTAGTGCCTTGCCGCGCTTCTTATCAAAGACCTGGTGGCTCTTCCACTCTTGTTTGGCGGTTCTTAATGTTTTCTCAACCAGCTTAAAGTCGGGTTGTGTCCAGTCTGTGTTGCGTTCGTATTGTTCAAGGAGTTCACAGATTTCTTTGCGTTTGCCGAGTTTGTTTTTGCGATCTTCCCGGCGTGCAGTGAAAAATTTTCCACACGGCTCGTAGGCAATATCAGCAGCTTTTTTAAAACGCGGCCAATGTTGTTCCTGCGCCGGGCTTGCACCCATGGCTTTCCATTGCATTTGCAGGTCTTTAATACGATTAGCGCAATCATTTGGTGGCAGTTGCTGTGAAGGTACCTTTTCCATTTGCTCGCATAGGGTAATCAGCTTTGGTTCAGATGCGAATTCTTTCCAGTCACCGAGCTCTTTGACTTTGGTTTCAAGCCGAGCCAGTTTTTCTGTATAGCCTGCTTTTTCTGATGAGGTCAGCCTGGCTATTTTCTTGGCCAGTCGCTCTTGTATGGATTTAGCCGGGCCCCAGCGTTTTGCGGCCACCGCACTGTTGAGGCTTGCGAACTGCCGGTGTATTTGCTGTTTTAATTCGGTATCGGCTGCGGTTTTTTGATCGAGCCTGGTTTTGACAGTATCGATTAATTGCGGTGCTGCTTTTTGAAACTCAGCAGTTCCGGTGTCAGCCCGCAGTGTCTCTAAAGCTTTAAGCGTATTTTGTAGCGTTTTAGGCGCCGGGCTATCGGTGCTGAGTAGTTGCTGTGCTTTGAGTACAGTGGTTGCGTTTTTGAGCTTTGTTTCTATCGCGCTGGTCAGCGTTTTAAATTGTTGTATTTGATTGGGCTCAGCTTCATTTTGAAGGTCTGTCCAGAGCTTGCGCTGTGTTGCAAGAGCGGAGTTATTAGTCGGCAGTAGAGTAGGGAGTCGCTCTGCGGTGGCTTTGTCGGTGGATTCACTTAGTTCTTCCAGTGCTGCAATTATCGACAGGCGCTGATCCTGCAGTGACTGCTTTCCTCGCCACTCTGCGGCTTTTTCACTGGCTGTTTGATGTAGCGTAGCGTAGCGCGTTTTCTTGTCTGCTGCGGGTTCAAAGTCTAGCTGTTCCCATTGAGTACTAAACAGATCAAAGCGATTTACCGTTCCCGGCTGCCAGATTCCGTTGGCTATTTTGTCCATCTCATCAAGTATTTTATCTACCTGAGTGGCCTGAGCGTCAGCAACGCTTTGTTCTTCGCGGTGTTTATCAAGACGTGTTTTGAGTTCTCGAGCGACCACCTTGTCTTTTGTTTTCATGCTACGCCAACATTTGTCAACGCTTGCCAGTGAAGTTAATTTATTTGCTGCGGTGAGTCGGGTGTCATGGAATTTAGACTTATCTGCGATGATCAGCCAATCTTCGTCACTGGTAGATTTTTCCAGCCCCAATTGGCGCAGGGATTCTTCGTTACTCTGTGTAGTAATAGAAAAGAACAGTGCTCTGTGGCTGGTCAGAAGGTCTGAAAGCGTTTGTCGTTCAGATTCATTGTCAGTGATAAGTTGTGAATAGCGTCTTGTGCAAGTTTCACGCACCAACTCGCTGTCATCAGACTTCGCCATACCGAGCAGGGCCGCAGAGTCGGTGTGATTTGCAGCGGCCTTGACGCGATTCTTCTCTAGCGGATCAGTCAGAGAGAATTCAGTCGCCGCTGGCGCTGGCGACTTCTTGTCACTACTTTTAGAGTCAGATGGCGAACGACCCAGTTGTCGAATATTTTTAAGCATGATTTACTCCGTTCACCAATCTTTATGTTCCGGCTTTAGCTAGTGTCTTGGTCTGGTTATAGACTGACATACTTGCATGTCCGGTTGTCACTCTTACGTGCTTTGAGCGTGTAGCTCATCAAGCGCTTCGAGTATTGCGGTTCCCATTTCAGAGGTTGAAACAGGTTTGACGCCTTCAGCTGCGATGTCAGCGGTTCGAATGTTTTTCGCCAGTACATGGTCTACTGCTTGCTCAAGCAGGTCTGCGTCAGTCTGCAAGTCAAAAGAGAACCTTAAGCACATAGCGAAAGATAATATGGTCGCCAGTGGATTAGCCAGGCCTTGCCCTGCGATGTCAGGTGCTGATCCGTGTACGGGCTCATAAAGTGCTGCACGCTTGCCATCAATCTCTGCACCTAGTGATGCAGAAGGCAGCATGCCGAGCGAACCGGTAAGCATGGCTGCGCAATCAGATAAGATGTCACCGAACAGGTTGTCTGTTGCAATGACATCAAACTGTTTCGGTTGTCTGACCAGCTGCATTGCGCAATTGTCTGCATACATGTGTTCAAGCGTGATGTCCGGGTAATCTTTACCAACTCGTGTAGCGACCTGTCGCCAGAATACGCCTGACTCCATCACATTGGCTTTTTCTACCGAGTGAACTTTGCCATTGCGTTTGCTGGCGAGTTCAAAACCCACCCGCATCAGTCGTTCAATTTCTTCTTCATAGTATACTTGTGTATCGAGTGCACGGCGGCGACCATCAGGCATGGTTTCAATCCCGCGTGGTTCACCGAAGTAGACGCCTGCAGTGAGTTCTCGCAAGATCATAATGTCAAGGCCAGACACAAGCTCTTCGTGCAGGGAAGAGGCACTGGCCAGTGCGGCGCGGCAAGTGGCCGGGCGCAGGTTGGCGAATAGATCAAGTTCTTTTCGCAAAGTGAGCAGGCCTGCTTCAGGGCGTAAGTGGCGTTCTACATCATCCCATTTAGGGCCGCCCACAGAGCCCATTACTATGGCGTCTACCTGCTTTGCGGTTTCAAGTGTTGCATCTGCCAGTGGTGTGCCGTATTTATCATAGGCAGCGCCGCCAAGTTCGTCAGTGGTGATGTTGAAGTTAATGTCGCGATGGTTACCGAACCACTCGATAGTACGACTTAACTCAGCAACAGCTTCCGGGCCGATGCCATCACCGGGCAGCAACAGTAGAGAAACGTTTTTCATTTATAGGCTCTAGAGGTTAAGAAGCGGGGGTCAGCCAGCTATGCGTGTTTGATGTATCGCTCTCGAAGGTAGCAATACTTGATTCTTTTTCAAGCGTCAATGCGATCTCGTCAAGCCCGTTCAGCAGGCAATGCTTGCGAAATTCATCCAGCTCAAAAGTGTGTTCTGAGCCATCAGGTGCAGTGACGGTTTGTGACTCAAGATCAACAGAGAAAACTGCGTTAGAGCCATATTCTGCAAGCTCGGTGAGTTTATCTATTGCCTCTTGTGGCAGCTGGATCAACAGCATGCCGTTTTTAAATGCATTGTTATAAAAAATGTCTGAAAAGCTGGGTGCTATAACGCATCTTATGCCAAAATCTTCTAATGCCCATGCGGCATGCTCACGGGACGAACCACAGCCAAAGTTATCCCCTGCAATGAGAAACGAAGCTTTGCTGTAAGCCTCTTTGTTGAGAATAAATTCCGGGTTGTCGCTGCCATCATCGTTATAGCGCATGGAGTGGAAAAGGCCTTTGCCCAGTCCATCACGACTAATAGTTTTTAGATATTGCTTTGGAATGATCATGTCCGTATCAACGTTGATCATTGGCATTGGCGCAGCAACGCCGGTCAGTTCTTTAAGCGCTTTCATGTGTCACCCGTGATGGTGCGAACATCAGTAAGTTTACCAGTGACAGCGGCGGCTGCAGCCATTGCCGGAGACATCAGGTGCGTTCGACCACCGTGCCCCTGTCGTCCTTCAAAATTTCGATTTGAGGTCGAGGCGCAGCGCTCTTGTGGTTTCAGGCGATCCGGGTTCATACCGAGACACATTGAACACCCGGGTTCGCGCCAATCGAAGCCAGCAGATTTTAATATGTCTGCGATGCCTTCTTCTTCAGCCTGTTTTTTGACCAGGCCTGAGCCCGGAACCACCATTGCACTGACGTGATCAGCGACTTTTTTTCCTTCTACTACTTTGGCCACTGCGCGCAAGTCTTCAATACGGCCGTTGGTGCATGAGCCGATAAAGACTTTATCAATTTCTATTTCATTTAATGCGGTGCCGGCGGTTAAACCCATGTATTCAAGCGAGCGAGCCGCCGCCGCCTGCTTGTGTTCATCTTTAAAGGATTTGGGGTCCGGTACGGAATCAGTGATAGGCAGTGCATCTTCAGGGGATGTACCCCAGGTGACGATCGGCGCTATCTGGCTGGCATCAATTTCAACTGTAAGGTCAAAGTGCGCACCTTCGTCTGTTTGAAGTGTCTTCCAATAGGCGACTGCATCATCCCAGTCTTTTCCTTTGGGAGCCTTCGGGCGCCCCTTTAAGTATTCAAATGTTGTTTCATCTGGCGCGACCAGGCCGGCCCGTGCGCCGCCTTCGATCGCCATGTTGCAGAGTGTCATGCGGCCTTCCATAGATAAGTCGGTAATCGCTTCTCCACGATACTCTATGACATGACCTGTTCCACCTGCCGTGCCAGTTTTCGCAATGATGGCTAATGTCAGGTCTTTAGCTGTGACACCAGCGGGCAACCTGCCTTTAACCAGTACCTGCATATTCTTTGACTTGTTTTGCAGCAGGGTCTGTGAGGCCAGTACATGTTCAACTTCTGAAGTGCCTATGCCGTGCGCAAGGGCTCCAAACGCTCCATGGGTAGCGGTGTGTGAATCACCACAAACCACTGTTGTACCTGGCAGAGTGAAACCTTGCTCCGGTCCGATGATGTGCACAATACCTTGACGCTCATCCAGCTCGTCATAGTACTCAACACCGAACTCTGAGGTATTGCTGCGCAAAGTATCCATTTGCAGCTTGCTTTCCGGGTCGTCAATTCCAACGGATCGATCAGTGGTGGGGATGTTGTGATCGACCACGGCGAGAGTTAGCTCTGGTCGACGCACCAGGCGGTTGCTTTTTCGCAACCCTGAGAACGCTTGTGCGCTGGTCACTTCGTGTACCAGATGGCGGTCAATGTAGATAAGACACGTGCCATCAGGCTCTGTGCTCACGACATGCGCGTCCCAGATTTTGTCGTACAGGGTTTTGGCTGGCAAAGGAGGCCTCTTGGAATGGTTAGATTCGCTATGGAAGAGGCTAATGTTAGAGCGCTAAGACAACCGCTGCAACGCCCGTCTTTAGACGGGCGTGTTATTGCAGTTTTTTAGACTGGTATTGTTACCTCAGCTGAGACTGAGGAAGTCTGCTGATCTGAGGTTCCACTGACCATACTGATTGCGGCTGCAGCCACGATGAGTATGGTGATAATACCGCCGGCTGCCAGCATATTCAGTGCTCGTGCAGATGATTTGCGCTCACGGAGCGTTTTAGAAGTGTGCATGATGGTCTCCTATTCAGTTTCCATCGTTGCGTCTGCCAAATGCCGAGGCTTTCGGGTAGACGATCGAGGGATGTTGAAGGAAAACTGCTAATTAAACTGTGCACAGTGTTACATATTATGAACACAGCAGATCGAATGATCGATTCTGGGTGGCCGTCTGGCGATCGAGGTGTATGGCCAGGCCGTCGTTGCCACATGAGCGTGTTTTCAATCTTTCTGTCAGGACGCGATGATGCCCCCTGACAGGTCAAATAAAAGATTCGACTGGGTCCGTCAAGAATGTGAAGCAATCAAGTGACAAAGCTATGGCGATAGTTTACTCTTGTCGGGCTGGTGGCAAAGCCAATGCAAAAGCCAGCAAAAACAGGAGTTTATTCATGTCATTACTTGTTTGTGCAGCCATCGCTTTTCTTTGCCTTACAGCAATCTCGCGCCGTAGTGACCCATAATAGTTACAACTTTAGGCCGGTGAGGCCTGTTGTTGTGTATCTGTTATCTGTAATTCTTCCCTGACTGCACCACATTAATTCAGCGCGCTTCTATGCGTTAGTGTTTAGGATCCGATGTGCGGCAAGTATTCTACAAAGTAAAAACCTACCAAAAGGATTATTGCGCAAAGTAATAGTCCAGCGATGACCAGTTTATCGATTGCCATTGAGAGCTCCGGGGGTAAAAGCATATGTGTGCTTAGCCTGTAGCAGAATTCCCGCCATCCAAAGTTGATACTTCAACAAATTCTGGAACGAGTTTGGCATGTCAGACAGTCCTTTACGATTGGACGGGTCTTGTGAGGTTGATCAAACAACTAAGTGTTTTGAGCTGCTTTGTCGCCGTGACTGCAATAGCTTATCAACTCAGGCCATCACTTGCCGTGGCAGGTGGCAGTGCTTGTTTTGCCGTGGGGTCCGATTTTAACGGGCCTTCGACTCGAAAAGGGGTCAACTCACATCAACAAATTCTTATTGGTGCGTCCGAATTTACCATGGGCACAAATAACGGCTATCCGGAAGAATTACCGGCGCACGCGGTATCAGTAGGTGAATTCTGGATAGATATACATGAGGTCACTAACAAGCAATTTGCCGCCTTTGTTGACGCGACCGGCTATGTCACGACTGCAGAAATCAAACCTGATCCTGAACAGTATCCTCAGATTCCCCCGGAATCCCTGGTCGCAGGCTCTGCGTCATTCGTAAAGCTTGATGATCGTCCCAAAGGTCAATGGCGTGATTGGTGGAAATTTATTGAGGGCGCAAACTGGCGACAACCGAGTGGGCCTGGTAGCGACCTCAAGGGCAGGGATCATTACCCGGTGGTTCACGTCAGCTATCAGGATGCATTGTCCTATGCGAATTGGGTTGGCACAGAGTTGCCTACCGAGGCGCAATGGGAGTTAGCAGCACAGGCGTCAGCAGAGCTCAAAGAAGCCAATACCTGGCAAGGCTATTTTCCGTTGCAAGATAAAGCGCTTGACGGTTTTGATGGTGTCGCGCCCGTTGGTTGCTATACCGCGGACAGCAATGGCCTGTTTGATATGAAGGGCAATGTGTGGGAGCTGGTGCAGGATGTATTTGATTCCCCCGAACATGATGCCAACCTAGCCCCCATGCGTGTGATCAAAGGGGGGTCATACCTGTGTTCGGATAACTTCTGTCAACGTGACCGACCACAGGCAAGACAAGGTCAGGAAGAGGATTTCAGTACAGATCATGTTGGTTTTAGAACCGTCTCAACGCAGTTGTCTTCAGCTGTCAATAATCAATAGTCCGGTGGCGCAATAACTGCACAAACTGACCCTTCCGGTTCCCATGAGCTGCAGGTAGTTCGCATGAATATTGACATAACTAATAAACTAATCGTCGCGATCTCAGTGTTGTTTGTGGTGTCTTGCGGCGGTTCCACCGTTACAGACACTGCACCCGGTGCAGGTTTTGAAATTGGTGCTGCCCTGAGTGAAAACGTTGATCGCTACACTGTACTGTTAAGCGGCTCGCAAGTATTGCCTGCGGTGGATACTCGATATACCGGGCAGGCAGATTTTACCGTTGATGAGCAAACCGGCCAGTTGTATGGAACGGTTGTCACGTCTGTAGAAAATGTTACCGCGGTGCACTTGCATGAGGGCGGGGTGGGTGAAGTCGGTGGTGTTGTAGTGAGCCTGATAGCAAGCGCTACCGGTGCTGGCAATAACACCTTTAATGTTCCTGCAAACTTCATTCTAACGCAGCAACAAAGGCAATCGTATAGTTTCGGACGCCTCTATGTAGATATTCATGCCGGAGATGTTGTACTGCGTGGTCAGCTAAGTGCGGAGCCTCCGGCGCTGGCTATTGGTGCTGAGCTTGATGATTTGCAGGCCAAGGTGTTTACACCTCTGTGTTCCGGCTGTCATTTCGGGTCAGGCAATAACTTGCCCGCGATAATGGATCTCACCAATGCAGATGCAAGCTATAGCAATCTGGTAGGCGTCTATAGTATCGGTGAATCTGATCTATTGAGAGTGAGCCCTGGTGATGCGGAAGACAGTTTACTTGTAAGAAAGCTTGAAGGCACGCAAGCCGTCGGTGTAAGGATGCCGTTTAGAGGGGCAAAACTGGACGCAGACACTATTGCAGCAGTAAGGCAGTGGATAAATTCTGGCGCCGGGCGCTGAGGTTGTGAATTCCGGTCGTGCTGTCTGTGCAATTGTTGGTTTAATATTTCAGGTTTGTGTCTGTGGTATGGCTGTGGCACAAGAGCTTCCGCAGTTGACTGATCGCACAGCGCAATCACTACGTGGCTTGAATAACGATGTCAACGTAAAAACACTTGAGTCAGCTGATCTCAATGCAGATGGCCTGGAAGATGTTGTCATAGCCCGCTGGAACGCCGCCCCTGTATTGCTTATAAATGAAGCGGGAATATTAACCAACAAAACTACAGAGTATTTGGTAGTCCCGCAGTCCGCTTCCAATAGTAACTACGTAGAAGCATTTGATGCCAACGGTGATGGCTGGACTGACCTCGTTTTTGCAAGGCTGGATAGAACACCGTGGCTGTTGTTGAATCGCGGTAATGATGCCTCAGGGTCATGGCAGGGTTTCTCAGCTGGTCTAAGCATCAGTGCAGCAAACAACAGTCTTGTTATTGAGTCAGGTGATGTCAGCGGTGATGGTGTGCCGGATCTGTTTGTTATAGAAGTCGAATTAGCGACCAACAAGCTATTGATTAATGATGGCAACGGGAATTTTACCGATCAGTCTGAAAAGCTGGGGGGGCTGGGTGATCTTCAGAGAGGTCATTCAGCCTTGCTTGACGATACTGATGCTGACGGTGACATTGACATTGTCTATATAGAATCTGATCTGTTTTTATATGTCTACTACAACGACGGCGATGGAAATTTTACTAATCAGCAGCGTCATACGTTTCAGAACTCAGATAGTTTTGCCTATATTTTTGGTGCGGCGGACTTCAATGGTGATGGCCGATTTGATTATCGCCAGTACTCGAATACTGCGCCAATGGCGGCAATGTCAACAACGATCAATGACAGCGAAGGGCTGCCGGTTTACCTGTTAAGGCAAGACGCACCGATGACGCGTGGTAATCGCAAACACGGTACGGTTCACATGCGTGATATCGACGGCGATGGAGACATGGACTACGTGTTGTCTAGCATGATGCGGAATTTTGGTGGTCTGGATAACACCTTTGAAGGTATGCGCACTGAGCTTGTGATCAATGAGGGTGTGAATACAGGTGCATTTAAACCGTTCACAGGCGAAGACTGGGGTCGTGATGAATCAATGGATGCCAGAATTCTTGACGTCAATGGTGATGGCAATATGGACTTGTTTGTCGCGCATCAGCGTCGCTACGGCGTTTATATTAATGACGCGCCCACTAAAGTAATAGAGCTCGAAGCCATACAGACAACACCTTCTGAGGCGGGTACCGCAGTGAGCATCACTGCGCAGTTGTTAACCGGTGTTGAAGTGGCGTATGAATGGGACTTTGGAGATGGGGTGGTTGCCAATACCACCGAACCGATGGCGACCCACGTGTATCAAAGCCCCGGGCGCTATCTTATCAGTGTGACGGCGCGTAATGATTCTGACAGCGATCAGGTAACGTTGAATCATCGGGTACATGAATCATTGGTTGCCGATCGTTCTCAATCATCTTCCTCGGTGATTACCCATGGTGCGAATGTATGGGTGGTTAATGCGGATCATAATAGTGTCTCTGTATTGAATTCTGTAACGGGTCAACGGTTGGCAGAAATCCCAGTGGGTAGTACGCCGAAGAATCTTGTTGCTGTGGGTGATGTTATCTGGGTGACTAACAAAGCCACTTCCAGTGTGTCGTTTGTATCAGCTGATTCATTGTCCGTCGTGGGGCAACTGCAATTCAGGGCGGGAGCGCGACCGCATGGAATAGTGGCGGATACTGCCGGAGGGTTTGTCTATGTTGTGCTTGAAGGGACCGGGGAGCTGGTCAAGGTTGATGGCGTTACGCGAACCGAAGTTGCACGCGTTAACATTGGAGAGCACTCAAGGCATATCGCCATAAACGCTGATGGCAGCCGTTTGTATGCACCGCGTTTTATCACCGCACCGATGGTGGGGGAAAGTAGTCGTCAAGTGAGTATTAGCGGTGGTGGTGAAGTGACGACTGTTAGAGCAGATAATTTATCAGTAGATACTCGCATACGACTGCCGTATAACGATGTAGAAGATACTGATCGCAGTGCCAGAGGGGTGCCAAACTATCTGATGGCACCAGCGTTATCACCGAACGGTCGAGACGTATTTATAGCGGCGAAGCTTGATAATATTTATCGTGGCTCTATGCGTGATGGAAACTCTCGTGAGCACAATATGCTTGTGCGCAGCATGATGGCGACGCTTGATGTCACAGCCGGTGAAGAGCTGCTGGATAAACGCATTGATTTTGACAACAACAGTCCGCCCACAGCAATTGCAGTAGGGCCAACCGGAAATTACCTTTTTATTGTGCATGAGGCGAGCAGGCTGCTCGAGATATTTGATGTTTATCAAAGCGAGATTATATTTTCAACTGATGTCGGGTTTGCGCCTCAAGGTCTCGCGCTGTCTGAGGACGGTATGCGGCTTTTTGTAGATAATTCCCTGTCACGAACAGTGTCGGTGTTTGATCTTACTGAACTTATGAACGGGGCGTCTGACAACGCTAACTTAGTGCATACAATAGATACGGTGAGTACTGAAGTGCTTGACGCTCAGGTGTTGTTAGGCAAGCAGTTGTTTCATGATGCAGCAGATGCTGCGCTTACCGGTCAAAAATATATCAGCTGTGCAGTCTGTCATTCTGAGGGTGGTCACGATGGCCGCACCTGGGACTTTTCCGATGCAGGTGAAGGGCTGCGCAACACCATTGATCTTCGTGGTCGAGGCGGATTGTTGCACGGCAACATTCACTGGACCGCCAACTTTGATGAAATACACGATTTCGAAAACGATATAAGAGAGATCTTTGATGGCACCGGCTTGCTCACAGATGATCAGTACAATCTCACCGCCGGTATACTCGATATTGCCAACCCGAAGGCTGGTTTGAGTAATCGGCTGGATGCACTGGCAAGTTTCGTAACGTCACTCGATTCGTTTTCGGATAGTCCGCACCGGGAATCAGCATCGCAAAGAGGTGATGCGGCTGATCGCGGTCATGAGGTCTTTCGACAGGCTAATTGTGCCAAGTGCCATAGCGGTGATGAGTTTACCGACAGCACACGGCAACAGTTCCATAATATCGGCACAGTCGACGCGGATACCGGTGGCAGACTAGGGCAGGCGCTGGTGGCCAACGGATTGGATACTCCCACTTTACGTGGCCTTTGGGATGGCGCGCCGTACCTGCATGACGGTTCTGCTCCGGACCTCGCTGCCGCAGTAAGAGCACATCGGTCTTCGCAGGTGGGTTTTAATGTGGCCGGGCTGAGTGGTGCGGAAATGAACGATCTTGTTGCCTACCTGATGCAAATTGATCAATCAGAACCTCGGGCGACATCAGTCGCTGATCACGATGGTGACGGTTTACTCAATACGCTGGACGACGACGATGATGGCGACTCTGTACCGGATGCCCTGGATGCCTTTCCGCTCGATTCAAGTGAAGCCAACGACAACGATGCAGATGGTATTGGAGACAACGCAGACACTGACGACGATAACGATGGTGTACCGGATTCAATAGAAGACGCTGCCGGATCAGACATTGATAATGACGGTGTTCCGAATCGGTTTGATCTGGATAGCGACGGCGACACCCTGACGGATGTGCAAGAGGCAGGTGGCACAGACAACAGTCTGGATGGGTTCATTGACAACGTTCAGTGGCGTGGCGCTCTGATTGCACCGCCTGACACGGACGGTGATTCTCTCAGTGATCTATATGACCTTGAAAGTACCAATGCCTTGAACGACGGGGCTGGTCCGTTTGATATTGCTAATAGCCGATGGCAATCACTGGACAGTGACAGTAACGGTCAGCTTGATTCGCAGGATATTGGATTTGTCGATAACAATAACGATGGTGCAGACGACAGAACCCTGTTTTCCGGGGCTTTGAAAGTTGGCGGGTCTGGCGGTTGTGTGGTGAACGCAGGTGCGGCGTTTGATCCGTTGTTTACCGTTGCGTTGTCGATGGCCAGCTTGTATCTATACCGGCGTCGTAAAAGAGCACCAGCATTACAATAATGTTGAACTGCGTGGTAACTGGAACAGGGCGGTTACACTCAGGTTTTCACTGTTTGTCACACTATTGAAAATCCTGCGACTGCTTGTATTTATCACCCTGACTGCATCACTGCTGAGTGCCTGTAATTATCTTACCAAGCGGGAGCCGGGTATTGGTAAGGCGGTCGATTGGTCGGATCTTCCCAACTGGAAGTCTGATGACGTCAGGCAGGCTTATCTGGGTATACAGGCGCAGTGTCCACGGATGACAAAAAAATCCGACGCCTGGGAGCCGATTTGCAATGCCGTGGCGACACTTGAGACACCCACAGAGGGGCAGGTACGCGAATTTCTACAGCGGTACTTTATACCCCACAGAATTTACGGTCAGTACGGAAAACTTGAAGGACTCATCACCGGTTACTATGAGCCCATTCTCAATGGCAGTCTGACTAAGACAGAGAGGTATGCCCACCCGATCTATGCTCCGCCGGAAGACATGCTTACGATTGAGCTTGCAGATCTATACCCAGATCTAAAAGGAATGCGGCTTAGAGGGCGCCTTGAGGGTGACAAAGTAGTCCCGTTTCACTCGCGTGAGATAATAGATGGTGAAGAGCGACCCCTGGCGGGAAAAGAAATAGTCTGGGTTGATGACCCGTACGGATCGTTCTTTTTACAAATCCAGGGCTCAGGGCGTGTAAGGCTTGCTGACAACACGATGATGGGGGTCAACTACGCCGATCAAAACGGTCATCCCTACTTTGCGATTGGAAAAAAGCTGGTAGAGATGCAAGAAGTGGCGATGGAAGATATCAGTTTGTTCACCATTCGCCAATGGCTTGAAGACAACCCGACACGAGCTGATGAGGTGTTAAACAGCAACCCCAGTTATGTTTTTTTCCACCTGCGTGAAGATAATAACGAAGGCCCGCGCGGCTCGCTTAATGTGCCGTTGACTCCAGAGCGAAGCCTTGCGGTAGATAAACGTGTGATTCCATTGGGCACGCCGGTGTGGCTCGATACGACCCTGCCTGATGGAACAGCCTATCAACGCTTAATGGTGGCACAGGATACAGGGGGTGCTATCAGTGGCCCTGTGCGTGCCGATGTGTTTTTCGGTACCGGAGAGCGCGCAGAATTACTGGCCGGCGAGATGAAACAAAAGGGTCGAATGTATGCCCTGCTGCCAGTCGAAAAATAGTAATAAGCCGTTGAAAAGTGGTGATATGTCCCTACATTAACAAGTTAGCGAAGCGACTGTGGTTTTGCAGCGGTGGTTTCATTCTGCAGGTAATACGGAGGAGAAGTGAGTATGTTTGAGTCGATGAGTCTGGCGTTACTGGCAGGTGCCGTGGTTTTATTGCTGCTGTTTGCGAAATCGTTTTTTCGCGTGGTGCCGCAAAACGAAGCGTATATTGTAGAGCGCCTTGGCAAGTACAATCGTACTTTACTTGCGGGCTTTCATATCACCATTCCGATCGTCGAGCGTGTGGCGTATAAGCACTCGCTGAAAGAATTTGCGGTGGACGTTGCATCACAGCAGGCGATATCCCGCGATAACGTGCCACTCAGCATTGATGGTGTTTTGTACCTGAAAATAATGGATCCCAAGGCCGCATCATATGGTGTTGATAACCTGCGGTTTGCCATTACCCAGCTGGCACAAACCAGCATGCGTGCAGAGATCGGAAAACTGTCTCTCGACGATACCTTTGAGTCCAGAGAAAACATCAATGCTCGCGTGACCCATGCCATTGATGAAGCGTCCGGAGTCTGGGGTACCAAGGTTTTGCGCTATGAAGTGAAAGACATTCAGCCGCCCGCCACCATTCTTGAAGAGATGGAAAAGCAGATGGGCGCAGAACGGGAACGACGTGTCGCGGTCACTACTTCTGAAGGTTACCGTCAGTCACAGATCAATCAGGCCGAGGGTGACAGGGAAGCGCAGATTCTTCGCGCCCAGGGCAGTGCTGAATCGATGACTATTGAAGCCACCGCCAGAGCCGAGGCAATTCGAACCATCTCTTCTGCTATAAACTCAGAGGGTGGATCAGCTGCCGTAGCCCAGCAATTAGCAGAGCAATACGTTAGCGCTTTTGACAAACTGGCACGCGAAGGGACTATTGCCTTGTTGCCGGGTGATGGTGGTGATGTTGCGAGTATGGTGGCGAAAGCGTACACCGCCTTTGATTCACTGAGAGATAAAGTCGATACCAGTAACGCAGCATCCGGTGTGGTGAAATGAACCCGTTTTGGTTGTACTTAACGCTGGGCGTTGGCTTGCTTGCGATCGAGCTGCTGGTTTTTCAGTTCACCACGTTCTGGCTGTTTTTTATAGGGGTTGGTGCACTTGTCGCTGCCGCCTTTGCCTGGCTGGTCGTTGACGCAAGCTACATTGCAACCACTGCAGTATTTTTAGTCGCCTCTGTTGCTGTGATTGCCGTGCTCTATAAGCCACTCAGAAACTGGCAGCAGAAACCTTCCGGTATTGCTGACAACAATGCAATTGGCCAGAAAGTGAAAGTGAAGAGAGACATTAGCGCAGAACGAGGGGGTATTGTTTCGTGGTCCGGCAGCAATTGGCAGGCGGAGCTCGCGGAGGGTCAGCATGAAAGTCTCCAGGCAGGTGATACAGCCTATGTTAAATCTGTTGAGGGTATAAAGCTCTACGTCTCTAAAGGATAGTGCGCTTATTCAAGCATATGGTCATATGAATTGCCCGGGCAAAGTGATTCACTTCTAATGTAATGCGCTGTGTTTGATTTGTAGATGGGTCCTGTATCTAAAACATCTGCACTTTACACAGGTGCCTCTGTGGGAGGTCGCCATTTGTCGGGTAACAGCAAACCAGCTATTGAAACGGGAGCAACCATTCTCTGTGAGCCGATGCCCTGATTGTTTAGAAAGGACCGAACAAATTGACGGGCGCCCGTATGACCATGCTGTTGATACACTACAACAGTGGTAAAGTACTTGCAATATACGTGAGCACTCACGTATATTGCAGCTATGAAGACAAATAAAAGTGAACTTGTATTTTCGTTGTTGGCAGCCTCCAGCAAGATAGAGAGACGGTTTGATCGTATCCTGTCTAATGTTCGAGGTATCAGTTTTACCGAATACTTCCTCTTGAAGCGATTAGGTGAAGTGCCCAATCAAGCAGCAACGCGGGTTGATCTTGCAGCATTAGTGCACTTAACACCGTCTGCTGTTACCCGCGCGCTTAAACCGCTGGAGAAAATCGGTTATATACAGTCAAAGAAGAACGAGCGCGATGCACGTCAAAGTGTTGCTACGCTCACAAAAGCGGGTGAAGAGCTACTGCAGGATGCTGATAGCCTGCTCTCTGATGAAATCTCCGCTTTGTCTATTTCTGCCAGTGATACAAAAGAGTTAAAAGCGTTTCTCGATGGCTTACTAAGCCGTTGATGTTTGCTCGTGAGCTAAACAGCTGCGGGATTATCTAGTGGACTGCTACCCGCAAAGCCTACGATTGAGAGTTTGTCGTTTGGTGCGCGGCAAGAAGCAGTTCGCAGGCAATGGCAGCCCCTTTTTCAAGAGCTGCTTTTCTGTTGCGGAACGAATGCCGAGCTCACGAAGTGGCGCTCGAGTAAGGTACTTCAAAATGTTAGGCGAAAGTCGGAACAACATATTGCTTGAAAATTTCTGCGCTTTGCACGAGCGACTCAGGTGTGCGGTTGGTGGGTTGCAGTACACTTGGTGATTTCTTCACACATTGATCCAGCGCTGCCTATCGCTGCGGTGGCTGATGAGGTGTGCAACAATCTTCGTAGCGGCAATGTGGTATTGCAGGCAGAGCCTGGTGCAGGTAAAAGTACCGGCCTGCCGCTCGCGCTGCTGAGCGCCGGGTTTACCGGCAAAATCCTTATGTTGGAGCCTCGACGGCTCGCAGCACAAAACGTTGCATCGCGTCTGTCATTCCAGCTTAACGAACCACTTGGGCAAACCATTGGTTTGCGAATGCGTGGCCGTACCGAAGTGTCGAAAAATACACGGATTGAGGTAGTCACCGAAGGAGTGCTTACACGGATTCTTCAAAACGACCCGCTGCTTGAAGGGTTTGAGGTGGTTATATTTGATGAATTTCACGAGCGTAGTTTGCACGCAGATTTAGGGCTGGCGCTTTGCCTTGATGTGCAGCGCGGTGTTCGCGAAGACCTGCGTTTACTGTTTATGTCAGCAACGTTAGAGACCGAAAACCTGTGTGCCCACCTTGATGTACAGAATCCAATCGTTTGTAAGGTACGCCAGCACCCGGTGGATGTCTTCTGGCAAGGTGAAAGCCGTGTACCGCTGCCGCAAGTGGTTGCAAACACTGTGGTGAAAGCGCTGGCTGAACATGAAGGTGATGTGCTGGCCTTTTTACCGGGCGTAGCTGAAATTGAAAGAGCAGCACGAGTTCTGGAAGGGCAGTTATCATCACATGTGAAGCTCCATCGTCTTCACAGTGGTGTAAATACAGAGGCACAGCGACTGGCAACCGCACCGAGTGATAAGCGCTCTCCGCGTCGCGTCATACTGGCCACCAGTATTGCAGAAACCTCTCTGACCATTGACGGGGTAAGAATCGTGATCGATGCAGGTGTTGAGCGTAGATCACGAATTGATTCATCATCCGGTATTGAGCGACTTGAAACCGTAATGGCAAGTCAGGCCAGTGCCACGCAACGTGCGGGTCGTGCCGGTCGTACTGAAGCGGGATACTGCTACAGGCTCTGGTCTGAGAGCAGTCATCACACACGGGCAGTCAGTTGGCAGCCGGAAGTGTTCAGGGCAGATCTGTCCTCATTAGTGCTTGAGGTAGGGCAGTGGGGCGTTACTGATATCGCCTCACTACCGTGGATCGATGCGCCGCCGCCATCGTCTGTCGTCAATGCAAAAGCGCTCTTGCAACAACTAGGTATTTGGGGTGATGAGGGCTTAACAGCGCATGGTCGTGCAGTAGCTAAGTTACCTTTGTCGCCGAGGCTCGGGCACATGTTGTTGTGGGGCGTTGAACAGGGTGCATTGCAAGAGGCTTCAGCACTGGCGGCACTCATAGAAGAAATACCACGTAGCAGCGGTGCTGATCTGTTTTCGCTTTTGAGTCGATTGTCCAGGTGGCAGAGTCGTCGCGCTAAGCAATTGCATGACACTGTTAAATCCAGTGCTTCGAATTTGCAGCAAAGTGCTGCAAAGCCGTCAGCAGCGATCCTATTAGCGCGGGCGTTTCCAGATCGCATTGCAAAAAGAAGGGCTGGAATTGATGGCAGGTATTTATTAAGCGGTGGTTCCGGCGCAGTGCTCGCCAATGATGATTCGCTTGCACATAACGAATACCTTGTGGTCGCAGCAATAGGCGGCAGCGGCAAAGAGGGGCGTATTTATTCAGCATTGGCGGTTGAAGAGCAGGAGCTGACCGAATGGTGTGATGATTTAATCGTAAGTCATGATGCTGTTGAGTGGGACGACAAGAACGAACGGGTTGTTGCTGAGAGGCAGTTACGCCTTGGCTCAATGGTGTTGAGTCGTAAACCATTGACTAAAATAGATACTGACTTACGCAGCGCAGCATTAATATCTGGGATTCGTAAAAAAGGACTGCATTGCCTTAACTGGAATGATGAGGTGCAGGAGTGGTGTGCAAGAGCACGAAGAATGCGTGAACTGACCGGGGGAAATTCACAGTTTCCTGATGTTGAAGATAGTGTTTTGTTGAATAACCTTGAAGACTGGCTAAGACCCTATCTGTCGAGCGTGACCAGTCTTAAGGCAGTCAAGCAGATTGACTTGCTTTCAATTCTGAAGGCAATGCTTACTTACCAGCAGCAAAAGCAACTTGATGAATGGTTGCCTCGAAGCTACGCGGTACCGAGTGGTGCACAACATAAACTGCGTTATGCCTGTGAAGGCAATCCTGTATTATCAGTGAAACTGCAAGAGATGTTTGGCTGTCGGGAGAACCCGTCCATTGCGAATGGTCGGGTAACGTTAAAAGTAGAGCTGCTTTCACCTGCGCGTCGGCCCGTGCAGATCACAGAGGATCTTGGTAGCTTCTGGCACACCAGTTATAACGATGTGAAGAAAGATTTAGCCGGTCGCTATCCCAAGCATCCATGGCCGGATGATCCGCTAAACGCACAGGCGACAGCCTATGCAAAGCCGCGCAAGCGATAGTGTGTTGAAACCGGAAAACCCGATGAGCGAGTCGGTCGAACACTGGGCACGATAGTATGGGCTAACGTTGATAAGTTTGTCATACAGGCTTTTAATTTCCGCTCCGATGCACTTTAGTTGATCGGATTCGGGTCACAACCGCTGCGGCTCCTGAAAAGCGGTAGCCACCGCTTGCGAACGTTGCCCCTGATTGTAATTAAGTGCAGGCGAAGCAAATGACAAGCTCTCAGCGGAAAGCTTTGCAGCTTTCAGTACAATAGGAAAAGCGAAGATAGAAAGTACAGAAGCAGCGGGTTGTGCAAACACGGCTTGCCACTCGCTCACGCGTCGGGATGAAGAGCAGCGTATGCTTGCCTCCGGCTCTGTAGCCTGCTTAGACAGGCCCGAAAGCGTACTTAGTTTGATACTGTGCGCTCACTACGTAGGAATAATACTTATGGAACTTCTCAATAAAACAGTCGTGATCACCGGTGCCGGTCAGGGTATTGGTGCGGCAATGGCGGTGCGTTTTGCAAAAGAGGGCGCGAAGGTTGTTGTGGCTGATCGCGATGGAGACTCCGCCCATGCTGTAGCTGATTCAATATCAGGTTTGGCGGTTATCTGCGATGTGACTTCTGAAGACGACATCGTGGCGACTGTGAAAGCTGCTGAGAAGCACTTTGGAGCGGTTGATCTTTTTTGTTCCAACGCCGGAATGTTTGTAGAGGAGCCCGGCCATGTGGCCTCAGCCAGTAATGAGGTGTGGCAAAAGAGCTGGGATATCCATGTCATGTCACACGTGTATGCTGCCAGAGCGGTGCTCCCGGATATGATCAGCCGGGGAAGCGGCTATCTGCTACAGATGAGCTCGGCTGCCGGGTTGTTGAGTCAGATTGGCAATGCGGCTTACTCTACAACCAAGCACGCGGCGGTGGGCTTTGCAGAGAGTATTGCAATTACCCATGCAGATGAAGGCATAAAAGTATCTGTTATTTGCCCGCAGTACGTTGCCACTCCACTGTTGGGTTATACATCGGTCGACGCAGGCAATTTACCTGAAGGCACAATAACCGCCGAAGCTGTAGCAGATACAGTGCTGGAAGGAGTGCGACGAGAATCCTTTCTCATCTTGCCGCATCCGGAGGTGGCCAAATATATTCAGTTCAAGTCGGCTGATTACGACAAATGGTTGAGCAGTATGCGCAAACTGCGCCATAAAATTGTTGAGCAGCTTGGCTCTACCGATGTCAAGGGTATTCACAAGCTTGTGTAATGTGAGAATTAGCGAAGGACAATTTTTCTCAACTAAGATCAGCTGCGTGCTTACTTAATACAGACATTGGAATAATTTCCAATGCGCGTTTGTGAGTAGATCTTACATACACGCGTGGTGCACAATCGGCCTCGTGTGCTTCAAGCCAACGGGCCGCGCACAAGCACCATTTGTCACCTTCTTTAAGCCCCGGGAATCCGTGGGCGGGGGCTGGTGTAGTTAAGTCGTTACCTTGCGAGCGCGAGTAATCCAGAAAACTCTGATTAACTCTCACGCAAACCGTGTGAGAGCCGTGATCACCTTTGCCCGTATTGCAACACCCATCACGATAGAAGCCAGTGACTGGATCGTCGCTGCAGGACTCCAGTGGTTCATCGTATATATTGACTGCAGGGTGTTGTCCGGGAAATGATTGCTGCTGCATAGGTTTCAGTGTGTGGCTTGAGTTATGACAAAGTATACAAACTAATGGTGGTAGTGGGATTCTAAATCGCTTGAGCCGGTGCTTGTACCGAAATTAGTTTTATTGACCTATATTGCTAAGTGAGGTTTTAAATTCCGGTGTAACGTGGTTGCTGTCAATTGAGAGTGCAGGTTCAGTCAGCCGCCTCACCACACACATTCAGACTCCAATTCATCAACACCCAGAGTGTCAAGTGTGTTGCTATGGTGAAGGTAGTTTTCCAGCGGGGCCCGACCTATAACCGCGTTGTGGGTTCGCAGCAGAATTGGCTGTCGAAGTTGGTTGTTCCATGATCTGAAGTTGCCGGGGCTGCCTTTGTATAAATCCAGAACCAGATCTTGCGAGCTAATGGCTGATAATAATTTGCTGTATTCAACTGATTCTACCGCCCTTGCTGCACTGGTTAGCGCCTTTACCGCAACCCAACCAGCCCATTCGGTTGTGGTCATCTGTGAGTTGAACATTTTTTTAAAACGCTGATTTAGCTGTGGTGCTCCGTATCTTTCCCATGACCAATGCCATGTGTCTGGTATGAGTCCCTCGGAACCTGCGACCAACCGTGAATGATATGTCTGGTAAGGCACGTAGCGGGAAAACTCGCCGAGACTATCAGCAATGAAAATGACATCGTGTCTGGGTCGGCCAGTGAGTAAAGAGATATTTGTTTTGCTTCTGTCTCTTGGGTCATTGCTTAATTCAAACGGTTTATCAGCAACGATCTTTACGCCAAACTTATTGGCTGAGCGTAAATATGCGTTTTTCAATTGGCTGTCTGCTTTCAGCGGGCCTGCCAAAACCAGCACTTTGTTCCAGTTGCGTGATTTTAGATACTGGTTCAGAGCATCCATTAGCATGGTGTCGCTGGGTATGGTGTGAAACAGCTGGCTATGGCAGTCCTTGCCACGGAGTTCGCTGTCAGTATGTCTTGAATTAAAAAGAAGGATAGGTTTGCCAGCGAGTGCTTTGGCCACTGCAAGCATGGTCGATTTTGGTATGTCTAATATGGCGGCATCTGATTGGGTCTGTACAAGCAGGTCAACAATTTCTTCGGTGTTGTTTTCTTTTAAGCTGTGTTCAAGCAGTTTGAATTTCACGCCGATCGAGCGTGCAATGATTTTAGCGCTCTTGATTCCCAGTTTTACCCCGTTGAGTGGGCGGGTATTTTGTTTTACCGTTGCGCCGGTATAGGCCCGGCGTAAGTCGTAGTACTCTTCATTTTCTATACTGACATAGCTAACCGTATATGTTTCGAATGTCTTCTTTACGTTGCGTTTTGAATCTGATGCATTGCTGTTGACAGGTGTCATAGCAGCCCATGTAATGCCGACAAGTAAGGAAGTGATAAGTCTGAATTTGTTAGTGGTCATCTATCAATATGCCGTACGGTATTTGCCCCACTGGAACCGATTTGATGACTCTCTGCTGCCGGGTATCAATGATAGAGATATCGTCTGACAGGCCATTGGCCACGTAAAGCGTCGATTCGTCATGGCTTAGTGCCAACCCCCAGGAGCGTTTACCTACCAGTAAGTATTTCGTCACTTTTCTCTGTAATACATCAACAATTGCCACGTGGTTGGCGCGGCCCAGTGCGACGTATCCTGTTTTACCGTCTCTTGTTATAAGAATGTCAACCGGTGTTACTTCTTCCTTTCTGAAGCCTGTCGGCAGAAACACAATATCGTCTACTAACTCGAGCGTGTTGACATCAATGATATTGGCTACCCCTGCGAGTTCAGCGGTGACCCATAGTTCTGACTCATCCGGTGTCAGTGCAAAGCGGCGAGGGCGCGTATCTACTGGAATATCTGCAATGACTTCCTGCAAATCAACATCAATGACATGCACCAGGTCTGCGGCTTCAGATGCCACAAAAACCAGTTTGCCATCGCGCGTAACCTGAACCCCTTCCGGTTCATCACCCGTTTCGAACTCAGCTACCAGTTCTCTGGTTTCAAGGTTGAATTTGGTTGCTGTCGCGTCTTCTTCATTAGACACGTAGAGGTGTATACCGTCCGGGTGTAGATCAAAAGTTTCGGGTTCTTCAACGTTGAGTATGCGATCTACCAGTTCTAACGTGTTGGTATCGTAGATCGCGATGGTGGAGTCATCAGCGCAGCCTACAAGAAACTGTGTTCTGTCGGCGTTGAAGTGAATGCCACGAGGCCTGGCGCAGGTGGCGATGGTGTCAAGCACCTCACCGGATAGCGACATAATGGTCAGATCATTGGATTTTTCATTGGTGATGACTATTTTACCCGTGTTCTGGGCAATCGCTGTTTGACACAGCCATAGAGAAAAACTGATGAATAGGACGATGCGTTTTCCAGGTAGCTTGTCTGATCCAGGTTGATGACTCACGGTGATTCCTTTGTGAAAATTCAATCTGCAGTAGCTCGTTTCGCTTTAGAGGTTCTTAAAATATACCCTACCAGCCAACGCCTGGTGCCCGAGTTTGACAGGTTAGCTAGTTTTTCATTACTAAATTTCATTGTTTTAATGAATTGTATTCAATATATAAACCTTGTGCGCTTATTACCTATGCAATATTCTGCTAAGGCACCTTAACAGTGTTTGGTATCCGTACCAAAAGTTCAAAAAGGAGGAATGGAAATGCCAGTATTTGATAAAAAACGGCTGTGCTTAGCTGTGGGGTTGGTGTTTGGGGCTGCGTTTACCGCACACGCTCAGGAAGTTGAAAACGCCAGTAATTTTGGTGATATGAACACAGTGTCGCAAGATATGCTAAACCGTGCAGGCAACGACGGTAATAACTTTTTGCACACCAACGGTAACTACGAACAAACCCGTTACTACCCGTCGAAGCAGATTAATACCCAGAATGTGAAAGATCTTCGTCCAGCATGGATATTTCAGACAGAGATTGTGGAGTCGTTAGAAACTACTCCTATAGTAGTAAATGGAATTATGTATATCACCACTTCGTTTAATCACATCTATGCGTTAAATGCAGCAACAGGCGAGCAGATTTGGCATTTCAAACATAAGATGGGGCCTATTACGACTTATTGCTGTGGGCCGAACAATCGTGGTGTAGCTGTCTATGAAGATATGCTTTTCATGGGCACGCTCGATGCGAAGATGCTGGGTCTTGATGCTAAAACCGGTAAGTTAATATGGGAAACTGAACTCGGTGACCCGGAACTCGGTTACTCTGAAACCATGGCACCTACGGTGGTTAACGGTAAAGTGCTGATCGGCACCAACGGTGGTGAGTACGGTATTCGCGGCTTTGTTAAGGCACTTGATTATAAATCTGGTGAGGTGCTTTGGACATTCCACACCACCGCTGAAGACTCCACCGGTGTGTGGGCAACGCATGACGCCACCGGTCGCGATATGTTGCGTGATATAGACGCTGAAAAAGCCAAGCTGGCTGAAATGGGTGACCCGTACAAAACCCTTGGTGGTGGTGTATGGCAAAACCCGGCCGTTGATCTGGACGCAAACAGAATTTACTTTGTTGTTGGTAACCCGTCTCCGGATCTTGACGGTAGTTTACGACCCGGTGATAACCTCTATACCAACTCGCTGGTAAGCGTTGACCTTGATAGTGGAGAGTATGTCTGCCATTACCAATATATCGCACACGATGTATGGGATTTAGATGCGGTCAGCCCACCCATTCTGGTAGATGTTAAAAACAACGATGGCGACATGGTGCCCGGTGTACTGCACGGCGGTAAAACCGGACACGTGTATGTTCACAATCGTGATGATTGCAGCCTGATTCGTTTCTCTGAAGCGATGGTACCGCAGGAAAACATGTGGGTGCTTCCTACCAAAGATGGTGAACGCATGTTGCCCGGAGCTAACGGTGGTGTTGAATGGTCTCCAATGACTGTTGATGAAAAGTTAGGTCTTACTTACGCTATTAATCTACACCAGCCAATGACCTACCATGTAGAGAGTTCACCGTACCCGGAGGGCAAGCTCTGGCTTGGTGGCGCTTTTAAGGTAATTCCTGAAGAGCAGCAGTGGGGCAATATAACCGCTGTCGATTATCACACCGGAAAAATCCGCTGGAAGGTGAAAACCCAGCAGCCGATGATCGGTGGTATTCTGGCGACCGCAGGCGGGCTGGTATTTGCGGGTGAGGGCAATGGTATGTTCAAGGCGTACGACTCTGAAACAGGATCGCAGCTTTGGAGATTCCAGGCTGGTGCCGGTGTTAACGCACCTCCAGCGTCTTACTCTGTAGATGGACAGCAGTATATTGTGGTGGGAGCGGGTGGTAATACGCAACTTAACTACAAGCGCGGTAACAACATCATCGCATTTACTGTTTCTGACTAGCACTTTGCGGTAAGGTTATTGTGTGATTGGCGGGAACCACTTGTTGGTTCCCGTTTTTGCATGAACAGGTAAAAAACAGGTGAGTCGGTCAAAGATGATTTCTTTTGTACGTTTGCAATTTGTTGGTCTTGCGGCCTGTATTTTTTTTAGCACGGCCAGTATTAGCTCTGATGCGGTTGATATAAAAGACAAGCTGGTGTTGTGTGAAAGTTGCCATGGGGGTGAAGACGGTATGCCGGTCAACGCCGATACCCCGATACTCGCCGGACAGGAGTATTACTACCTGTATGTTCAATTAAAAGATTACAAAGCCGGTCGTAGAGCCAACCCGATTATGTCCGGTATGACAGCGGCACTCAGTAAAGATGAGATGAAAGCATTGGCGGAGTACTACTCATCGATGGAATGGACAAAAATCCAACCCGAGATAGACCAGGAGCTGGCCGATAAAGGGGGCTCTGCACTAGGAGCAGGTCAGTGTTCACAGTGTCATAGTAAATATCAGGGTGACAGCAGAGTGCCAAGACTCGCAGGGCAGCAACTACCGTATATGTTGCAGACGATGAAAGACTTTAAAAACAAGGTACGCCTTAATTCGCCAGCCAAAGGCTCGTTAATGGATTCATTCAGTGATGAAGATCTTGCTGCTATGGCGAACTACCTTTCCGGGTTACAGCAACCCTAACGAAGCCGACGCGTAAGCGTGCGGATCAAGTCCCGCTCGTGAAGGGAATTGAAGCATAAGCAAGCTGTCAAACCCGCTCACAAAGAGAAGCCCGAAGCGTAATTGCATAGGGATACTCGATATAATCAACAACTACGGCCAACGATGTGTTCTAAGTACCTGCTTAACTGACTCATTGCTTGCCAGATCTTCTGCAGACAGGTTTTGCCCGTCACGAATATTCTTAGCGCCGTTGTCTAAAAGGTATTGAACCATTTTGGTGTGGCCGCGAGATGCCGCGATAGAGAGTGCTGTCCGGCCACGATTGTCTATCATGTCAATTTTTGCTCCCTTATCAACTAGCAAAGCGGCGATCTCCAGGCCTTCTTTTTCAGGTACGTCGTTGCCGTGACCGGCTGCCCACATTAACGCTGTTAAGTGGTTTCCGTAGGATTTATTGACATCGATAGTTCCCGTTGCCAATAGAGTTTCTGCGATTTTACGATATCCCTTACCGGCTGCGTACACCAATGGGCCCTTGCCCGAAGTATCTACAGCGGTAGGATCTGCACCGTTTTCAAGAAGCATATCGACTACAGATTTCTTGCCGGTAAAAGTTGCAGCGATCAGTGGCGTCATTCCCTTTTTATTTGCAAGGTTGATATCGACTCCCAGCTTTAATAACTGCTTAGCGGCCTTGCGTCGGCCATTTTGCACCGCGCGCAGGAGTGCTGAGCTGCCAGCTAAATTGAGTTGATGGACATTGGCGTCGCGTTCAAGCATTAAGTCGATGAGATCGGTGTGGCCCATTCTGGCCGCTACCAAAAGCGGGGTATTTCCGAATCTGTCTCTGGCGGCAACCGCGGCGCCGTTGTCGAGTATTTTGGTGGCGAGCGCTTTACAACCTTTTGCCACTGCGTCGAACAGCAGAAAATTAAGCTCACGCGGGTCTATTCGTGCGACGGTGGACCGGTAGCGTAAATCAAGTGCGTCACAAGCAGCATCCTTGAAAACGGGTCTTTCTGCTGCCGAAACGCTGGATAGCAGAATACTGATCAGCACGGGTACCAGTAACTTGTTGTTAGTTTTCATCGTAAACCGTGTCTCTTCCGATACTCAATTATTTCAGGTGCAAGCTAACAGAGGGCCATTCGGGGCTTATGTTGTATTTTATCTGCGCTGGCCTTATCGTCCGTTATTGATTCGGGGAAATCAATATCAGTGACCGCTCACTTTTCAAGTTTAGTGATAGCAGGCGCAGGATTATGATGAGGTGTAGTCAAAGCATTTCACATAGTCGCGATTCTTCTGTAGATTCTGCGGTGGGTTCTTTTAACAACGTGTCTCGGCGTTAAGCAGGAGTTTCGATATTTTTACTACTTTTTTTGGTCGTTTGGTGGCAGTCATTGGCAATGTGATTACCTGGTCTAGAAAGTCGGCTGAAAGTGCCAATCTGCCGGTATTTGGCGCAGCGCCGAGTATCCCTGAAGCTAAACCCCAGGGTTTGCCTACCCTTAAAATGCCGACAGCAAAAGGCTGGGTAGCGGGGCACAAGCCGACAGTTGCTGAAGGGCTGCAAGTAAACGCATTTGCCACTGGCTTAAAACACCCGCGTTGGATTTATGTATTGCCCAACAATGACATACTGGTGAGTGAAGCCTGTGAGGAAATCGGTGAAGTTAAATCGTTATTTGACTACGCGATGGTCAGTACAATGAAGCGCGCATCAGCTGTAGGTATCTCGGCAAATCGCATCTCTTTGTATCGTGACAGCACTGGCGATGGCGTTGCAGATGTACATGAAGTGTTTGTCGAGAATCAACGCCAACCGTTTGGAATGGAGTTAATAAACGGCACATTCTATGTGGGAAACACCGATGGTATCGTGGCATTTCCTTACAGTGAAGGTGATACAGCACTAAAAGGTGACGGTAAAAAGTTAGTCGATTTCAAACCCGGTGGTCACTGGACGCGTAATCTCCTGGCCAGTTCTGATGGGCGCAAGTTATACGCTGGTGTTGGTTCCTTAACTAACATTGCAGATAAAGGTATGGAGGCGGAAGAAGGTCGGGCAGCGATACACGAGTACGATATTGAAACTGGGCAGTCACGAATCTTCGCGTCCGGGTTGCGCAATGCAGTGGGCATGGCATGGGAGCCTGTTACCGGAAATCTATGGACAGTGGTTAACGAGCGTGATGGCTTAGGTGATGAAGTGCCACCAGACTATTTAACGTCAGTGAAAGAAGGTGGATTCTATGGCTGGCCGTTTTGTTATTGGGAGCAAACGGTAGACGATCGGGTGGAGCAAGACCCGACCATGGTCGCAAAGGCAATTGCGCCGGACTATGCACTAGGCGGCCATACCGCATCACTTGGATTGTGCTGGATGCCCGGTGGCACGTTACCCGGCTTTGATGAAGATGGCATGGTGATTGGTCAGCATGGTTCATGGAACCGCAGTACTTTAAGCGGCTATGCAGTCATTTTTGTACCGTTTTCGAATGGTCAGCCTTCAGGTCCACCACGCAATATCATGAGTGGATTTCTTGCGCCCGATGAGAAAGTATCGTACGGCCGCCCGGTAGGCGTCACGCTTGGTCCTGATAACTCCTTGCTCATGGCTGATGATGTTGGTGATGTTATCTGGCGCGTAACTGCTGCGTGATTTTCAGAGGTTGTGTATGGCAAATGTAGGGTTATAGCGACATCGTAAAGTGCAGGCAGCGTGTGCAGCATTATGTAGATAATGCTAGATATGCGTTAACTGTCTAGCCTTGCCAGCATAAAATCAGCCGCCTGCAGAATATGCTCACGTGCGAGGCGTTCAGCCTTGTCGCCGTCACCGGCAATGACGCATTCAAGTAACACAGCATGTTGATCCCAAATGTTTCGAGGCTGGTCGTCACGTTTAAACACCTCACCCATCACCCGTTGCGCCTGTATCCAGTGCGAGTCCATCGCCGGTGGTATCAGCGGATTTTCGGACAGTTCGTAGATGAATTCATGGAATGCCATATCAGCCGCGATCATGCCAGGCACGGAGCCGTTGGTAACCGCTAACTGTCCCGCCTGAATATATGCTGGTCCTTCCACCGCGGCACGCCCGGCATTAACCAGCGCTGCTTGTCTAAAGGCGAGGCCTTCGATGACTGCACGCATGTCGTACATATTTCGAACGTATGCAAGATTGAGCGCGGCCACAAGTAACCCGCGACCGGGTGCGTCGGTGAGTACACGTTGATTGCGCAGTAGCAAAAGTGCCTGCTGCACCGGCTGTCGTGAGACGCCCAGCTTGTTCGCAATCTGCTCCTGAATTATGCGCTCGCCTGGTTCAAGATTTCCGGCCGCAATTTCTGCGAGTACAGCTGCATGGACTCGCTCTACCAGTTTAGGGGATGCATCAAGTTGTCTCATGCGCGCGTTAGGTCAGATGGTCTCATTCGCGCGATAATAGCGTATTTGCTACGATTTGTGTTGATGACTCAATCTATCTTATGTGCACGATTCGCGATAATAGCGCATTGGTCATAGCTTGTGTTTTGCACCAGCGTCAGGTGATTTGGCCCCGCCATTCTTTTTCCATTTTGTCCCAGGCTTCCAGTGCCTGTAAATCAGGTACCCAGGCCAGTCCAGATTTGGCATCAGAAGAGGCCGCCTCCGGTGTCACCACCACATCGAGTAAGGCGGGTCGATTGGCCATTGCTTCCTCGATGGCTGCTGGCAGTTCCTCCGGGTTTTCTACCCGGAGGGCAAACATACCAAAAGCGCGTGCCATCGCGGCGTGATCGGCAAACTGCAAATGAGTCCCGACTACCTGACCGTAATTTTCCTGCTGATCACGCACCTCAATGGCCCAAGAGCCGTTGTTGGCAACTACAATCAGCACCGGGGCGTTATGGCGTACGGCTGTGTCGATTTCCATGGCATTGAAGCCAAACGCACCGTCACCCGTTGCGACGATTACCGGACGGTCGGGACACGCAAGGCTAGCGGCGATACCAAATGGGGTACCAACACCAATACAACCCAGCGAGCCCGGATCGAGATAGGTACTGGCCGGAAGCCCGATACGCGCAAAGCTAAGAAAATCTCCGCCGTCGGCCACCACAATCGCGTTGTCCGGCAATGCGTCGCGCAGGGTGGCCAAGAGTCGATTTGGATGCATCCGGCCATCACTACCGGGAGGTGCCTGTTTCATGTTTTCGACGAGCCTGACCGAGCGAGCCAGATGCTGCTCTCGCAGTCCCCTGATCCACGCATCATCGGTTGCCGGCATTCGGTTACCAGCAATTTTGAGGATTTCCTCGATCGTACTGCTAACCGAACCGAGCAGCTCAACGGATCCGCGTCGGTTATCTCGAAGTTCGGACGTGCAGTCAGCCAAACGCAGAAATTTAGCTTCACCAAAAATTGCCGGCGAGCCATAAGCCAGTTGAAAATCCAGTCGCCGTCCAATCGTGATCACTAAATCGGCTTGCCCCATTACAGAGCCTCGTGTCGCTGCCACCACGGACGCATGATCATCTGCTACCAAGCCGCGGCTTTCGCCGGTATCCAGATAGGCAGCTCGGGTCCGATCCAGCAACTTGATCAACGCTTCTCCAGCATCTGCGGCGCCGCGACCGGAGATAACCAGCGGGCGTTTGGCTGACCAGAGTAGTTCAACGGCAGCTGCAAGTGATTCGGCATCTGGTAAGCCTGTTTGCTGTCGCGCGTTTGGAATGTACTCAGGCAGTTGCACAGCAGAAGATACCTCAGCACGCACGACATCAGCAGGAAAATCTAGATAGACGGGGCCCGGTTCACCACCGTGGCCACATGCTCGCTCGATCGCTTCGCACAACTCTAGCGGAACAAGATCGGCTTGCGACACCGTGCGCGCATAGCGCGTTATTGAACGCACCAGGTCAGTGTGTACGATGTCCTGCAGAGCGC
Source organism: uncultured Granulosicoccaceae bacterium (assembly GCA_938041955.1). Lineage (GTDB taxonomy): Bacteria > Pseudomonadota > Gammaproteobacteria > Granulosicoccales > Granulosicoccaceae. The sequence goes on from CALISD010000187.1 coordinate 41,587, forward strand.
CACGATTTTCCTGCGCAAGAGGGGGCAGCCCTGAAAGCACCAGCACCGGGGCCCTGGCCACATGGGCATTTGCGACACCAGTCATGGCGTTTGTGACACCGGGGCCCGCTGTCACTAAAGCGACGCCAAGACCTCTGGTAAGTTCAGCGTGGGCATGGGCCATATACACAGCTGCACGTTCATCCCGCACATCAACAATCTCGATGCCCTCTATATGCAGGCGCATCCAGATCGGCATGATATGTCCACCACACAGGCCGAAAACCCTGGTGACGCCAAAACTGCGAAGTGTTCGGGCAATAACGGCGGCAGTACTTCGGGGGGAAATTTCGGGAGCAGGCATAGACGGTGTCTCCGGCAGTTCTACAAGACATTCGGGAAAAATTCCCTTAACATAGCCAGTTTATCGCATTCTGAATTCAGAGTGCGAAAATTCACTGAGCAACATTTAGATTAAATATGCGCTCTTTATTTGGCTGATCAACGGAGCTTAGCGGTGTGAGCCATCTACTGACTTTTTCGGACGCGCTGGAAACTCATGCGCGTCTGTCTCCAGACAAGGTCGGCGCTCGCGATTCGACCCGGTCCTTATCTTATGCCCAGTGGCATCGGCGCGCGTCAAGCCTGGCTGACGGACTGCTGTCAACCGGGCTTGAAGCCGGCGACAGGGTAGCAATACTCGCAACCAACAACATCGAATGGATGGAGATATATGTCGCGTTGGCACGAGTAGGGCTGGTGGCCGTCCCTTTGAACTTCCGCTTACAGGCAACAGAAATCGCCTACATCCTGAGCGATTGCGGCGCCAGTGCGCTGATAGCGGGAAGTCAGTTTTGCTCCATCATTGACTCAATAAATGCCGAGCTGACAATGCCTGCCGGTCGGCTGATTAGTCTCCACAGCGATTCACGACCGGGCTGGCAGCAATATGAACGGTTGGTAGAGGAGGGTAACCCCGACGCCTTTTTCCCGTCTGTAGATCCCGAGTCAATGTGTGCGCTGATGTATACCTCAGGCACAACCGGTCGACCGAAGGGTGTAATTCGCAGCCATACCGGCAGTGCATTGATCGCACTGGCTACCGCCCTCGAAATGGGATTCACCAGTGCTGACACAGCCTTACTGGTAATGCCGCTATGCCATGCGAATTCACTCTACTTTGGCGCAACTTTCCTGCATATGGGCGCGACCATTATCGTCGATGATCGAGCCAGCTTTGACGCCGAACAGTTTCTTGCCACCATGACTCAGCAGCGCGTAACGTTTACCTCGCTCGTGCCCACTCACTGCATCATGTTATTGGCACTGCCCGATGCGGTTAAACAGAAGTACGAGTTGCATCGGGTTAATAAGTTAATGATCTCGTCTGCCCCGGCCAGACGGGAAGTTAAGTTAGGAGTAATGGACCTGTTCCCCAACTGCAATTTGTTTGAGCTGTACGGTTCCACTGAAGCCGGTTGGGTAACGCTGTTGCGACCGGATGAACAACTGCGAAAAATTGGATCGGTCGGTCGCGAATGGAGTGGCAGTGGACCGATTCGACTGCTTGATGATAAGCGTCGGGAAGTACCGGACGGAGAAGTAGGTGAGTTGTTTTCTCGCTCACCATATGTTTTTCACGGCTACTGGAACAATACAGAAAAAACCAGTGAGGCATTCGAAGGCTCCTGGTGTTCAGTCGGAGACATGGCCAGGCGTGACAAAGACGGTTTCATCTGGTTGGTTGATCGTAAAAACAATATGATCATCAGCGGCGGAGAAAACATATATCCATCAGAAATTGAGGCCGCACTTGGTGCACATCCACACGTGCAGGATGTCGCAGCAGTTGGCGTCACGGATGACAAGTGGGGCGAAGCTGTGCATGCCGTTGTCGTTTGCAAACCAGGGACTGCTGTTACCTCTGATGAACTACGGAAATGGAGTCACGAACGCCTGGCCCGATTCAAGTGCCCGTCAGAGTTTACTTTTGTTTCGGAAGATCAAATGCCCAGAACTGCTACCGGAAAGATTTTGCACCGTGTGTTG
>CALISD010000188.1 GCA_938041955.1 uncultured Granulosicoccaceae bacterium
ACTAGGCTCCATGGTTCGTATCCCTGGGTATGTTGGTTTATCTATGCGCGAAGCGTCAGAAAATGCACTTAAGCAGAATTATAAAAATATCCGACTTGTTCAAGCGGATGATGAATATTTACCTGTTTCAAGCAACTGTGAGGTTGGCAGATTAAACCTATGGTTATCTGATTCTGTAGTGTGCGACGCTAAAGAAGATCAATGTTGAACACAGAATTATCTTTCAAATGCCAGTAAGTGGGCGATATTCTCCAAGGCTTCAATCGAGGGTTTGGTACGAGAAGAATCGGCCAATAGCAGTCCTTCGCCCTAATCAGATCTTTCTGTGTCAATATGTTAGTGAAACATTTTATTGGGGAACTAAAACACTTTCAAGGAGATATTAAGTGTCAAACAACAATTCTACAAATAGTATCCTTCGTGCATTGACAAGTCGCTTTGGAGAGGACTTTTCGATTGATGCAAATTTGGATGGAATAGAGCATCTGGAAAACCTTGTTAATCGTGGGGCTCAAAGGAAATACCAAGATCGCGATGTTGATCCAAACTTACTACGTTTATTGATTGCCTGCGCTCTTTCTGCACCATCAAAAAGTGATTTACAACAAGCAGATATTCTCATAGTCAAAGATACAGAGAAGAGACGCATACTGTCTGATCTTTTACCAGATCAAGTATGGTTACGTACAGCTCCTGTCGTATTAATATTTTTAGCAAATGGACACCGACTTGTGGAAATTGCAAAACTACGCAGTAAACCTTTTCCAAATGACCACTTGGATTTATTCTTCAATGCGAGCGTAGATGCTGGCATTTTACTGGCATCGTTTATGCGGGCAGCAGACGCGGTGGGGCTAGGTACTTGCCCAATTAGCGTAATTCGTGATCATGCACAACGAGTTAGTGAGTTATTTGAATTGCCAGATCGAGTTTTCCCCGTAGCTGGAATGTGTGTTGGTTGGCCTGAAGCCACTGGTGGTGTCACGCCAAGATTATCTCTTAACTCTACCGTACACACAGACAGCTATGATGAGGGTGATCTTGTAGAGGATATAAAAGCGTTTGATATAAGGCGTGAGTTAACTCATTCCCTTAAACCACGTGACCCTGAACGTTGGGGAGACACCGAGGATTATGGTTGGTCTGAAGATAAAGCTCGGCAATTTGGTGTACCACAGTGCGCGGATTTTGGTGCGTTTATACGCAAAAAAGGGTTCAATCTGGATTGAGAATTTAGGCAACGGCAAACATAACATGGCTGTCGAACACTCAGCTTTTACTTGGTGTTATGCCGCTTATTCAAAACTATTACATCCAGCCAAAGATGCACACAGCTGCTGAGTAGGAAATTGCCTATAGGAAAAATCCTACGCTACAATTGAATTGTCAATTCAGCAGCAGTCGGCCAACAGCAGACGTAGCAATGAGATCATATATGACCAATAGCATTCAACAATTGGACGTCGTAGATCGATTATTTCCAGCGATTTTGACTGGCGAAAAAGAGTCGACGATACGTTGGATGGAACAAAACATAGTGGTCGGTCCACTCAAGTTTTCTTGTGTTAATGATCTGAGTAAGAGTGTTGTTGTTCAAGTATTCCGGTGCACCGAGTTGCCACTTTCTGAGGCCGCCATATTTTTAGGAAAGTCGCCCGACTGGCCAGATGATTTATTGTTTGAATGGATGCGTGAACACTACCCTGATATTCAAATGTCCAGTAACGTTCAAATAGTTGAATTCACTCGAAGCAATTCGCCGGAATGACCACTTAGCACCTTGCTGCTGATGAAGCTGTTATCGGTGACATGGCCAACTGAAGCTTTTTACAACGAACTTTAATGAGCGCTTTGTGTGGCCTGCTGCTTTTGTAAATTACTTTACGTGCCTAGTGCGGTAGACTGATGAAACGGGCAGTAGAGTGCTTAAACCGTCCGTTGGTTGTTGGCGTTCCCGCGATCAATGAGACTTTATGGTACGGTCAGTGAAGGACGGCACCCGACCAATACCGAGCGTTAATTTTGAGGTCTAGCGTTAGAAATGTCTAGCAACGCTGAGAATGCGAATAGAGCTTTGCCAATAGCCGAAGCCGCTGTTCTGAGTTTAAAGGAGCAGTTGGTGAGCATTGAATTTATAGATGATGGATCTACTAGCGAGGTATTTTTGGTAAAGACTGAGTGCTCTGAATATATTCTGAAAACTGCAAAGCCGCACCCAGGAAAAACAACATCATACTTATCGGATTATGCCATTCGGAAAACGCTCTGTGAGCAAGGTTTACCAGTTGCCAGACCTATAGCGACTGATAAAACAGTATCCACTGGAGTAAATAGTAACTGGGCGTTTGATAGGTACTGTGAGGGAAGCCATCCAGAGCGTGGGTCTATACCTTCAGTAATATCAAAACAGTTGGGAAAGCTGCTGAGAGCTCTTCATGGTCTATCTGTACATGGGTTTGGGTCGCTTGAAAATACTGATCTATATTTCAATGGGAAATACAGCTGTCCTATCGAGGGACTACTTTCACGCTTCGAGTCACCATGGCCTTTTTCAGAACAATCACTCAATCTGCATCCATCGGTACGGGCAAACAGTACGCTCTCTGACGGACTTGCTGCTGTAGAAGAAAAGCTCTGGAGGTTTCCGAGTGGTGGGGCAAGCGTTATTGTTCACAGCGACTTGCACGAGGCACAAATGCTAGTAAACAATTCCAAATTAGTAGCGTTGCTCGATTTCAACGAAGCCATGGTTGGTCGAGCAGAATGGGATTTAGGGTCATATTACTACTTTCATGGACGAGAGTGCCTGTGTGATCTGCTTGAGGGTTATACCGAAGATTTGAACGCACGATCCAAATTAGCCAACGAAGCATTGTACGGAGCCATTTTGATTGCGCTTCACCATGGGAATAGAGGTGAGATCTTGGGCAAACCCCATCGAATCACTGCATCGGTTCAGTTTCTTGCAAACAATTTGCAGAGTACTAATTAAGTACGAGTTCGTCGGCTGTCAATACATTCCAGCTGGTGAAACTGACATCACCGGCATGGCCAGCTGAGGCTTTCTCCTAACAAGTTTTAATACAGCTTAGTGTGGAAACCGATCTGTCGCATACAGGTAAAGCTTCACTCCAACTGAAGTGAGCGAATGTCGGCTTGCCGACAGTACTCTTGCGTCATGGCATTCAAATTTCAACGAATGAATGAATCTGGAGTGAAGCTGCCTAAGAACTAATATTTGCAAAGCACCGCTAGCTGTTTTTCTCCATGAGATTGTATTTGAGCTTTTGTCCGTTAATTTCAGCTATTTTTTCTTTTACAAAGTGAAAACCTAAATGTTCATAGAAAGGGCGAGCAGTGATGCTTACTTCTGAATAGTATCGATGGATTCCACGGGACCGCCCAGCCTCCAGCACATGATTCATCAGTGCTTTGCCAACTCCTTGCCCTTGGTACTCATGATGACAGAAGAAATGATCTATTAACCCATCACTCTGTAAGTCAGTGTAACCAACAATCACTCCATTAATTTCTGCCACGAATGGAGACAACCCATTCATACGCGCTGTCCAATATTCTGAATCTAACGAGTCGGTTGCCCAGGCTTCAACCTGCGATTGAGAATAGTCACGACGGTTAATATTGCGAATCGTATTGAAAAATAATTCCCACAGTGCCTCGGCGTCACTTTCGATATAGTCTCGAATTACGATCATTTTTATCCTCTCGAATTCAACAGGCTCCGACTGCGTCTTCGGTCAGTGCCACTGGTGACCTGGTGGCGTCAGTGAATCATATTTCTGTTTGTTCAGCTATCTCCAACGCAACGTCAACCTTAGCACTGAAGTAGTGTAATGTGCATTCAAGGTTCGTGTCCGAGTAGTAGCTGAACTGTTCTTGGATTGTGTGTCCATTTGTAGATCAGTGTCGGTTGGCACGACGAAGTAAGTGAGTACCGTACGTTCCGCCATCCAAGCTGATTCATTAACCCGTTGCTCCGCGATTCTCGCATACTGACGAGTTGAAAAATGAGGCGATGAGGACAATCTGCTTATGAACAAACAGTCTGGCGCTGAAGCACTACTCTTGGCGATTATATGGCTACCGAATCTCTGGTGCCTTCGGTGATTTAAACTGAACCGGTTGAGACGTTTTTCTGTTGCATGACCATCGCTCTGGAAGAAAAAGACTCCCGAGTCGCATAGGGCGATTGAGTTGCAGCTTTCATATTGCGACCTGCCCAGTGGTGCAATTGAATTCACGGGCTATGAGTTGTATCGGTATGATCAATGGATGTCGAGGATCATTCGTGATGCAGTTAAGTGGTGATATTGATCCTGACACCAGGGCTGAGCATGGTGTGGTGAAAATCAAGAAAGGATCGGGTTGCGATGAGCTACAGCGATCAGTGGATTGGGTTCGTATGTTGTGACGGCTAATGGCAACTGCCGGTATGAGTTGCGACTTGAGCATTAAAATGTGTTTTGCAACTCCGGTTGTAGATGCACTGCTGAAGCAGTTTCATGTCAGATGGCTTTTAACTATAAAGGTGAATTTATAGAGCAACGCTCAATCTTATCTGGCTCGGTTGCCAGATTAAGACTGGCAAGGTGCTACTTTTTATCGGTTTCTTCAGTCGCATCATCTTCGGTTTTAGTATCAACCGGTGGTACCCAGTTGGCGTTCTTCACCAGTTCACCTGAGTTGGGAATTACCTGCACACAGCGGTCATCCCATAACTGCAACATCTTGTAGTCTTTTTGATTGGTGACAGCCAGGCCCGGAAGGCCGTTGTCTTCCAGCCACTTTTGTACTGGTGGTACATGATCTGCGATGGAGGCGCGTGCGGTGAATACCCGAACTTCGATGTCCATCTCCCGCCAGCGTTTGACTCTTTCGACCATTAAGGGGATCGGTTTGCCGATATGTTCGTGACCTTTCCAGCCGTCCCACTCGGCAAGTGTGCCATCAAGGTCTACACCGATCCATTTGTTGCCGATCCGTCGTTCTTTCTTCTTATCTGCCATGGAAAATCTTCTGGTTTGAGTGGGTCGCCGATCTACAGAGTATCCTTCTCGCTCCGGTCTGGAAGGCAGAGGCTATTTCAGCACACTCATTAGTTCAAGTCGTATTTTAGCAATCTGTGAATCGAAGCGTGAACAACATATGTTTAAGGGGTTGCCTGAGCCAGGATAGTTAATGCACGTATATAGTCTGTACGGTCAATATTGACCGCACCCATGGACATAAGGTGGTCGGTGGGCAATTGGCAGTCGATCATCTCGAAGCGCTCGCTGCCGGCCAGTGACACCAGTGCGATTTTTGATGCGTTGCTTCGACGGCTAAACATTGATTCGCCAACGAACGTGCGCCCTACAACGATGCCGTATAATCCGCCGACTAGTTCATCCCCCTCCCAAATCTCTACCGATTCCGCATGGCCTAAACGGGCCAAGGCGCAATAGGCGTTGATCATATCTGTGGTTATCCATGTGCCCTCTGAGGCATCCCGCGGCTCGCTGCAAGCCTCGACTACAGAGCGAAATGCCTGGTTGTGGCTGACCTGCAGTTTTTGTTGTTTGATCACTTTGCGCAAGCTGCGGCTGATCTTTAGCTGATCTGGCCAGATGACGCATCGCGGGTTTGGTGACCACCACAATATGGGTTCACCCTCTGAGTACCACGGAAAAATGCCTTGTTGGTAGGCGCTCAGGATCCGATCAGGTTTAAGGTTTGCGCCCGCCATGAGCAAACCGTTTGGATCTTGCATGGCGGTGTGAACTGGCGGGAAGGGGGTGGTGTCGTCAGTGTCACTTAAAAAAGGAATGGGGAGGCCGGTCATGACTTATATAGCTATTGCTGAGTGTCTTCTTGTTTAAAGGGTAGAAGCTCATGCAAATCTTCGCATCGTTTTTTCATCAGCGGAGTTTCCTGTTTTAAAAACTGAGCGACAGCACTTCTGAAACTTTCGTCTCTTATATAGTGCGATGACCAGGTTGGCGTCGGCACGAAGCCGCGGCTGATTTTGTGCTCTCCTTGAGCTCCCGGTTCAAATCGCTTAATGCCATTTTTTATACAATAATCGATCCCCTGGTAGTAGCAGGTTTCAAAGTGCAGGCTGTGAAAGTCTTCGTGGCAGCCCCAGTAACGACCGTAGAGTGTATCACCACCTTTGAACATGACAGAGCAGGCGACTCGCTCTTCGTTGTGAAGGGCGAACACAACAATGATATCGTCCCCCATGGTTTTGCCTATCTCGGTGAAAAACGCCACGTTGAGGGTAGGAGTGCCCCATTTGCGATTAAACGTATCGAGGTAGAAGCTGATGACGTCCTGCCAGTCTTCTTCGACCAGGTCAGATCCGTGACGAAGATCGAGAGTAATGTCTTGTTCGGCAACACGCTTGCGTTCACGCTTTAAGTTTTTGCGTTTTTTTGACGTGCAGCGAGACAGGAAATCATCAAAGTCTTTGTAATGGTTATTTACCCAAATGTACTGGCAGCCCATGCGTCGCAGATACTTGTGCTTATCCATAAGTTCGGCTTCGTCATCCATTGTGAATAACCAATGAAAACTGGAGATTTTCTGTTTGTCAGTCACTGCAATAGCGGCCGACAATAATGCTGATGCACAGGTTTTGTAGTCCTGGCTTTCATGGACTAGCAGCCGGGGTCCGGTCGCGGGTGTAAATGGTGCTGCACAAATCAGCTTGGGGTAGTAGGACGCTCCACTACGATCATAAGCATCAGCCCAGGCAAAATCGAATACGAATTCACCGTAGGAATTTGTCTTTAAGTACGTGGGCGCGGCGGCAATGAGTTTGCCGTCTTCGTCTTTGATGAGCATGTGATACGGATGCCAGCCAAATTCCGGATCAACGCATTTGTTGGTTTCGAGCGCGCTTAAAAACTCATAGCGAACAAAGGGGTTGTCTTGATGGCAAAGTGCATTCCAGTCTGACGCCTCTACGGTATCAAGTGCGGCGCCGACTTCAATTTGTACGTTATCCTGCATGGTTTATAGGGCTGCGTATGGAATGCACATAGGATAAGGGTATGGAAGTAACCAGTGCGTGATGTGATCATCACACGCTGGAGAGTCAGGTCAACAAGCCGTTGTTGTGTCCTGGGCTTTTTCGTCCCTAGCTTTTTCGATCAAGAGCATCAAGGTACTTTTCAGCATCAAGGGCTGCCATGCAGCCGGTGCCGGCCGAGGTGATTGCCTGTCGATAGATATGATCCATTACATCCCCGGCTGCAAACACACCTTCAACACTCGTGGCCGTGGCGTTGCCGTTGGAGCCGCTGTTAACTTGTATATAGCCACCTTCCATTTCCAGCTGGCCTTCAAAGATGCCGGTGTTAGGCGTGTGGCCAATGGCGATGAATACGCCATGCAGGTCAACATCTTCGGTGCTGCCGTCTGTGGTGCTTTTTATGCGCATGCCGGTGACGCCGCTGTCATCACCCAGCACTTCGTCAAGGGTGTTGTTCCATTTGATATTTACCTTGCCTGCAGTTTCTTTTTCAAACAGGTGCTTTTGCATGATTTTTTCTGCGCGAAGCTCGTCACGTCTGTGTACAACGACAACTTCTGAAGCAATGTTGGACAGGTAAAGGGCTTCTTCAACGGCCGTGTTGCCGCCGCCAATAACAGCCACTCTTTTGTTTTTGTAGAAAAATCCGTCACACGTGGCGCAAGCAGAAACGCCTTTACCTTTGAATGCTTCTTCCGACGGCAATCCGAGGTAGCGCGCGCTGGCGCCGGTGGTGATGATCAGGGCATCGCAGGTGTAGGATTTGGAATCGCCTTTGAGCGTGAACGGGCGTTTGCTCAAATCGAGTTCGGTAATGTGGTCAAACACCAGCTCGGTTTCAAATCGTTCTGCGTGCTTTTGAAAGCGCTCCATCAGGGCAGGGCCCTGCACACCGTCATTGTCCGCCGGCCAGTTGTCGACATCAGTGGTGGTCATTAGCTGGCCGCCTTGCTCCATGCCGGTAATCAGTACCGGCTGAAGATTGGCGCGAGCCGCGTATACGGCGGCGGTGTAGCCGGCAGGGCCAGATCCTAGGATCAGCAATTTACAGTGTCTGGTGTCGCTCATACTATTGTCGCTAGTTCCAATTGGTTGGTGTTTTTGTTGAATTTGGCATCGATGGTTCATGACAATACCTTCACTAGGCTATGTCTGATCAGGTGAACCACTTAATATTGGAAGTCGTACTGGCATTGTACATCACCCTGACCATCGGTTGGCTCAACTGCAGAGAGCCGGCTTTCTGGCCGTGGCCTGTTTTCAGGCCGTAACAGGGTCTGTTGATGGAGATCCCAGTTTACCCATTGCCCAAGATCGGATAAGCATTGACCACCAAAGCCGCCCAAGGTTCGCAGAAGACGGCCGCACGGAAGAAGCGCGCCGCTGCGAAAACGACAAAAACTAAGCGTGGCGCCACTCGCAGCAGTGGGACGGCATCGGCACGTGCGGCAAAGACCGGCACTGACGTGAAGGCGAGAAACCCGCTATCGGGTTTAAAAAAGCCGATGTTTGGTGGCAGCAAGATCAAAACCCCGATGGAAGCTGAGGTATCAGCCCGGGCTTTCGCGATGTTTCAGCGGGGGGTGCGCGAAGCGCTGGCGATTCTGGTCGCGGTTGTCGCCATTTTGATGATGATCTCGTTGTTCACTTTTCATGTAAGTGACCCGAGTTGGTCGCACACAGGTGGTTTTGGTCAAGTCAAAAATGCCGGCGGTATTTTTGGTGCGTGGTTTGCCGATGTGTCCATGTTCCTGTTCGGTTACGTAGCGTATGTGCTGCCGTTCGCCGTTGCGCTGATGGGCTGGCATGCGTTTAGAGAGAGCCGCTCGGTTACGGTTCCAATTTTGATTTTCTCAAGAACAGCAGGGATAGTCCTGTTGGTGATAACGGCCTGTGGATTGAGTGACTTGCACCTGTTTGTCCATCGTGGTGATTTGCCTATTGGTACAGCGGGTGGCGGAGTACTGGGTACGTGGGTGGCGGGAAGTATGGTCAGTGTTGTTACAGCACTTGGTGCCACGCTTATTTTGTTGGGGTTGTTGCTGGTCTCGATTACGTTTGCCACAGGTGTGTCCTGGTTTACGATCCTTGAGCGTGTCGGCAACTACACCATGCGCGCAAGTCGATATGTCTGGAATGCAGTAGGTCGTGGAGTTTCGCGAGTGAAAGACTATTTCACATGGCGTGAAGCGCGGCGTATGCGAGTGCAAATGCAACGTCAGCTATTAGCAGATGAGGCTGCGGATATTGAAATTCAAGAGCCGATTGGCACCGGGCAGGCTGGCGGCAAACCTGTTGTCGCAAAGCCGCCGGCGGCCCTGGTGGATACGGGTGGGTTTGATTCAGGTGATGCCGATGCGCCTAGTGCCGCCACGAAAGTCACATCGGCAGTATCTGCCGCGGTGGCGTCGGGTGTTGCGTCCGTGGCTGCAGCGACTGAAAGAAAGATCGCCATCTCCCCACGACCGGCGACTCCAGCGCCAGTTGCACCCTCACCTGAGCCTGTAGCTGAAAAGCAATTTCAGTTATTTGAAAAAGGCAAAACTGAAAAGCGGGCTCGCAAGCCGGGTGAGATGCCACCGGTCAATTTGCTCGATACGATCGAAAATATACGCAGTGGCTATTCTGAAGAATCGTTGGAGCATTTGTCGCGATTGCTGGAAACCAAGCTGGCGGACTTCAATGTGCAGGTCGAGGTAGTAGAGGTTCACCCGGGGCCTGTTGTTACCCGTTTTGAAGTGCAGTTAGCGCCTGGTATCAAGGTAAGCAAGCTGACGACCCTGTCAAAAGATATTGCTCGATCGCTCTCTGTAATGAGTGTGCGCGTGGTTGAGGTAATAGCTGGCAAGTCGACAGTCGGTCTTGAGATACCGAATGAAGATCGTGAAATAGTTCAGCTGACAGAAATTTTGCAGTCAAAAAAGTATCGGGACATGAAATCGCCGCTGGCACTGGCGCTGGGCAAAGACATCAGTGGCTTACCGGTTGTTGCAGATATCGCAAAAATGCCACATCTACTTGTGGCGGGTACTACCGGTGCCGGTAAGTCGGTGGCGGTTAATTCCATGTTGATCAGCTTGCTGTATAAAGCAACGCCAGAGCAGGTGCGTTTAATTTTGATTGATCCAAAGATGTTGGAACTCAACGTCTATGAAGGGATACCACATCTGCTGGCACCTGTTGTCACAGATATGAAAGAAGCTGCCAACGCGCTGCGCTGGTGTGTCGGTGAGATGGAACGTCGTTATCGATTGATGTCAAAACTTGGCGTTCGTAACATCTCTGGTTACAACAAAAAAGTGTTAGATGCGCGTGAGGCAGGTGAGCCGATACTCGACCCGTTGTACAAGCCAGAAGAAGCGTTTGATCCTTCACTGGGTGCCCCTCAGCTGGATACTTTGCCGTACATTGTGGTGGTAGTTGATGAGTTCGCCGACATGATGATGGTGGTGGGTAAGAAAGTAGAGGAACTCATTGCCCGTATTGCTCAAAAGGCACGTGCTGCGGGAATTCACCTGGTACTTGCTACACAGCGACCGTCTGTTGATGTGATCACCGGTTTGATCAAGGCCAATATTCCAACACGAATGGCGTTCCAGGTATCGTCACGTATCGACTCGCGCACTATTTTGGATCAGGGTGGGGCAGAGGCGCTGTTGGGTCACGGTGATATGCTCTATTTACCACCCGGTACCGCGCAGCCTGAGCGTGTACACGGTGCGTTTGTTGATGATCATGAAGTTCACAGTGTGGTTGCATGGCTGAAGGAAACGGGTACCGCCGTGTATGTGGATGAAATCCTGACTGAAACAAGTCTGGCATTACCAGGTATGGCAGGCGAGGACACCGATGGTGAGCGCGATGAACTTTATGATCAGGCGGTGGCCATAGTCACTGAGACGCGTAAAGCGTCTATCTCCTACGTACAGCGTCGCCTTAAGATTGGTTACAACCGTTCGGCAAGAATCGTAGAAGACATGGAAGCGGCGGGTGTTGTGAGTGCAGTACAGCATAACGGCACCAGAGAAGTGATTGCTCCACCACCGGTGTAAGGCGGGACGTGGAGTGATTATCACGAATCGTGTTCAGATAGCAGTCATACTGTCAGTCGTATCGTAGTTTGTAACAACAAGCCAGTACACCTAATTTCACGGGCTAGATCATTATGAAATTCAAGACTTTGATTGCCGGATTGGCTTTGTCCCTAACGCCATTAGCTGCGATCGCGCAAACAGCATTGCTCGACTTTAGTTCTTCCATGTACTCGTTTAGCGCAGACTTTACCCAGACCGTCTACGACAGTGATTCAGTCGCGTTGCAAGAGTCAGCGGGTAGTGTCGAGTTAATGCGACCCGGCCGATTCCGCTGGACTTACACAGAGCCTGCAAGCCAGGTAATTGTGGCAGATGGTTTATCGCTGTGGGTTTATGATGAAGACATTAAGCAAGTCACGGTGCAGCCCCAATCGACCACGTTGGGAAGTGCCCCTATCGGATTGCTTAGCGGTCAGCGCTCTATAGAGACGGAGTTTAATGTCAAAGTGCTGGGTGAAGAAAAAGGCTTGCAGTGGTTTGAGCTGACCCCGATGGAGCAGGACACCGATTTTAATACCGTTTATATTGCCTTGGACGAGAGTGGATTGCATGCGATGGAGTTGCGTGACAACTTCGATCAGGCGACGCAAATTAAGTTCACCAACTTTAAGAAAAACGTGGCTATTGATGCTCGACGCTTTGCATTTGTACCGCCTGAAGGCGCGGATGTGATCGGTGAGGAGGGGCAGCAGCAAGACGAAGTGCCGGCAATACGCGAGATTGGAGACGACGAAGTGCTGGACGATAGCCAGGTAAAGTCAGCCACTTTGCCAGACCTTCCGGAAATTGAAAAGACTGAAGAGCCGGTGACAGAGGATGATGGTTTGCCGCCGATCGCAGAGACCCTGCCGGTGACGGAATCGAATTCGATTATTGATGGTAACCAACTGCAATTCGAAGAAGTTACAGAGTAAGGTCACAGCATCCCCGGTGTATTCTGTTAGAGTCTGTGGATGGCTCAACAATTTGATTTACTAGGAAACTCAGCCCCTGAAGCGCCGTTGGCCGATCGGCTAAGGCCTCGCACGCTTGATGAATTTAGTGGTCAGCAGCAGCTGTTGGGTGATACCAGCACACTTCGCAGTGCAATAGAAAAACAGCAACTACATTCAATGGTTTTCTGGGGGCCTCCGGGCACCGGAAAAACCACGCTGGCTCGCGTGCTCGCCAACCAGTGTGAGGCTGAATTTATCAGTCTTTCTGCGGTGCTTGCCGGCGTTAAAGATATACGTGCGGCAGTCGAAGAATCGCAGCACGCCTATGCCTCTGAGAATAAACGAACCGTGTTGTTCGTCGACGAAGTGCATCGCTTTAACAAAGCGCAACAAGATGCGTTTCTGCCACATATCGAGGACGGTACTTTTTACTTTGTTGGTGCGACGACTGAAAATCCGTCTTTTGCGTTAAACAACGCCTTGTTGTCACGCTTGCGTTTGTATGTGCTTAAGCGACTCTCGTCAGAAGACATTCAAGCTATACTCAGGCGAGGGCTGGGGGGAGATGACCGGGGTTTGCCTAATACTTTTGCAGACGACAAAGTCATTGCTGCGTTGGCGGATGCGGCCGATGGGGATGCGCGCCGTTCACTCGTGCTATTAGAGTTAGCTCATGATGTTGCCGTGCCGGATGCTGATGGGCGTCGCGACATCACTGATGAAATAGTCAAAGAAGTCACGCGGGACTCTTTGCGGCACTTTGACAAAGGTGGTGATATTTTTTATGAGCAGATTTCAGCTTTACACAAGTCTGTTCGCGGCAGTGATCCGGATGCAGCATTGTATTGGTTTTGTCGTATGATTGATGGTGGGTGTGATCCGCACTACATTGCGCGGCGCGTAGTGCGCATGGCGTCTGAAGATATCGGCAATGCTGATCCACGGGGTTTGCAGATCGCGCTTGATAGCTGGTCAACCTTTGAGCGACTGGGAAGCCCTGAGGGTGAGCTTGCCCTGGCGCAGGCGGTTATTTATCTTGCCTGTGCTGCCAAAAGTAATGCGGCTTATACGGCTTACAAGGAGGCGATGGATTTCGTTCGCCAGTCCGGAAACGCAGAGGTGCCGGTGCACTTACGCAATGCCCCCACTACTATGATGAAGTCTCTCGGGTATGGTGAAGAGTACCAATACGATCATGATGCAGCAGAAGGCGTGGCTTCATCGCAACAGTACTTTCCAGATGAGCTCTCTCGCAAGGTTTTCTATCGACCGGTTGACCGGGGGTTGGAAATACAGATAGCAGAAAAGCTTGAGAGACTGCGAAAGCTTCGACAAGATGGCTAAGGTCTCGTTGCAGCTGACTGATTGCTGATGTGCAGTTTTGTTTTATTTGCAACTCTAAAAATCTGACGCCGGGTTAGTGGGTCTGGCTAATGTAGTGCTTGTTGTTCAAGCGCCCAGGCAATATGCTCACGAACCAGCTCTGATGGATGATCTATTTTTGCTTGTAGGGCGCTGACAATAGCTGAATTTCCCGCTGCGTTACCCATGGCCACTGCGATATTGCGTAGCCAGCAGTCGTGACCGATACGTCTAATAGCGGAACCTTCAGTGCGTTGTAAAAATTCATCTTCTGACCAGCTGAATAATGAAATTAAATCTGGCTGGTCAAGGTTGTCACGCGGGCTGAAATCAGACTCGCAAGTGTGCTGCAGAAATTTGTTCCATGGGCATACCAGTTGACAGTCGTCGCAACCATAGATGCGATTGCCAATCAAAGGCCTTAGCTCTACCGGTATAGAGGTTCGGAGTTCAATGGTGAGGTATGAAATGCATCGGCGGGCGTCAACAGTATAGGGTGCAATGATCGCCTGAGTCGGGCAAATATCGATGCACGCAGTACAGCTACCACAATGATTTTCGGCCTTGATGGCCGTATCAGTGGCAAGTGGTAAGTCGGTATATAATTCACCAAGAAAAAACCATGAACCAGACTCGCGGTTTAACAGGTTTGAGTGCTTGCCAATCCAACCCAGGCCTGCGTTTTCTGCGACCGCCTTTTCAAGGACGGGGGCGCTGTCGACAAAAGCGCGGTAACCGAAGTCACCGACTTCCTGTTGAATTTTACTTGCGAGCTTTTGTAATCGTTTACGCATTAGCTTGTGATAGTCACGACCCAATGCATAGCGTGAAATGTAGCCCAACTGATCGTTATTGATCACAGACCAGGGTTCAGCGTGGTCTTCAGGCAAGTAATTCATCCTTACCGATATCACGCTGATGGTGCCGGGGTGTAGTTTTGACGGGTTTATACGAAGGTCAGCATGGCGTTGCATGTATTCCATTTCACCGTGATAACCATTGTCAAGCCAACTTAAAAAGCGGGCTTCATGTTGGCCAAGTTCCGTGGTGGTGAACCCGGTGTGGTCAAAGCCAAGAGTTTTTGACCATTGAATAATCTGTTCGCGTAAAGCGCTAACGTCCTGCATTGTCAGGACTGAATGCGGTTTGGATCGTCCGGGAAGTGGCCGCTTTTGTAATAGGCAAGGGTGCCGGTATTACCATGCCATGTGCGCCAATCTTCAATTGGGTTGCGTATCCAGCTAAACTGCCTGTAGAGATGATCGCGATTTTGCAATAGTCCGTTTACCACCAGTATTTCCTCACCGCGAGGGTTAAGGTTGGGTTTGAATTCTGCAGCGTGGTGCCACCGTAGTAACATAATGCTTTCAGTATCAAAAACATGCAACGGTCTAATTTCTATTCCATCGACAGGACCCGGGAGCCATTTTTCTGCGGTGCGGGTGTCAATGCATCGATCGCCAGTGTCGCCGCTCAGGAACTGATTATATTTTATAAACAATATGCAGTCTGACGCTGCGGTAATTTTACAGTGGTTGGTATTGGGTAAACGGCGGTAGTTGCCTTGCGGGCAGGGCTCATCATTGAACGTACATGTTCCTTCAAGAACAAGAATTTCGATACCTTGCCATGGCTCGAGTTCCAGAACAGCTTTGTGCTTTGAAGGTTTCAGGTTTTCTTGAAGCGCTGTGTGAATGTTGTCAAGCGGAACGCTTGCGCCTTTTGGCAACTTCATTAACGCGGTCAGTCTGTCGGCAGTGAGTTCTAATGGATACAACTCCTCCATTGCAAAGCTTGTCATGCTGACGCTTGATTCGAAATCATCGTTAATCGGAGGTAACATCGCGGACGCCGGAATAGCTGTGGTGGCTACAATCAAGGGAGCTTGGTGCAGCACTGTAGCGCAAGGAGACTGCCAGCTGTGGATAATGTCGCCGGTAGGTAAGAATAAAAAAAACGGGGTGATCCAGGACCACCCCGTTGAAGGCGCTAGTGAAAGCGCTCGGCGGAGAATACTGTCGCTACTTTTTTAGACAGCTTATAGCGGTAGTGTTGCCACCTGGCCGGGGCTCATACCTTATTAACTTACTTTCTTATTCTTGCCCGTTGTACTCTCGGGCGATTATTATCACTTAGTGATTAACCAAGTGTGAAACAGATGGGATCAGAAGGTTCTGATTCTTCACCACCACGAATCGCTGTGACTCTGAAGCAACCACCTTCAGTTCCAGACACATTGAGGTCGTTGGCAAAATCATAAACCGCGTTTGGCGCACTTCCGGTGAAATCACTGGTCTTAAATTCAGTCAGCATGGTGGAGGTGTGTGCATTCTCATCCGGACCAAAAAATACCCGGTAGCCTTCAACATTCTCGTTGGCAGGGTTTGCCGGCCAGCTCAGTCTCAAGCCTTCTAAGGTAGAACAAAGCGGGCACTCAACATTGAAATCAATGTTCGCGACCGAGGTGTTACCTGAGGCATCTGTCAGGCTATAAACCAGACTATCTGTGCCTTCGAAGTTAGCCGGTGCGGTGTAGACAACAACGCCAGCTTCTGCAGCTTCGATCGTGCCTGCACTTGGTTGTGCATCAATGGCAAATTTTGTAGAGCTTCTATCTGCGATTGAATCATTGCGCATGGCCGAAACAGCGGTGGTGGTGCCTGCCGTCATGGTAACGCTGTCTGCTATTGCTGCCAGGCCCGGTAGTGCCGCACCTGTGGCAGGTAGAACGCAACTTCTATGATTTTCCCAACCATATCCGTCACCGTCCGGGTCGGAGTTCGGGTCAACACAATAGGGTTCGCCGTTACTGTTCGCGGTGGCGACCGGGGTGCTGGTCGCAGGGGTCAGGCAATCGGCGCAAGCTACGGCAATGTAAAGTGTGCCACGTGACTGTGAGCCGTCTGCTGCGACGAGTATATAGTCAACCGAGTCTGTTCCTTCAAAATCACTGTTGGCTGTATAGTTTAGAACACCCGTTTCGAGTAGTTGCGCTGCGCCGTGGGCCGGTTGGCCGATGAGCTGCAGCTGCGTGCCAGCCGGGATGCTGTCGTTGTTCAAAATCCCGACGCTGATCGTATCGCCTGCTGCGATCTCTGCGACGTCGGTTGCTGCCTCCATGTTGCCATCAATGGCTGCGCCAATGGCAGGTGGGATAGCTTGAAGGTTCGAAAGGTCCAGATCGGTGTCGTCACCGCCTCCGCCACCACCGCCACAAGCGGTTAGTGTAAGAAGTGTGGCCGATACAGCCAATCTCGTAAGGTTCTCACGCCCATTCGAGCCATACGTACGAATCATTCGACCGTTCATACTGTTGCCTCTTTAATATAGTTTGTAATAAATCGTCAAAGCGAGTCAGTAGTTCAAGCCACTTAACTCGCGAAACAGGTTATCGGCGTGTTGCCTATTTCCTTTAACAAAAAGACCGTAATTAAACGGTCTTACCGGATGAGTTGACGGGGTAAGTCTTTGAGTTAAATGGGTATTACTGATTGATGAAAATGTCGACGTCAATGCACTTGTAATGACGTGAAGGTCGGCTGTCGGGAGCGGCCGCGAAGGTCGGTTGAGATTGCCCTGCAGTGAAAATTGTCTAAGTGATGGGAAATGGAGCGCGAACTCTCCTGCCTGAAGCCGGTGTTGTGGCTGCGCCATCGACCGACTCAGCTGACAAGGCAATCATTTTAAGTCGTGATTCTTTCCGGTTATAAAGCTTGCGGGTTACAATGGCGGGCTAGCCAAAGCCGCATCCTCACCACCGGAACGTAATGACCAAAGAACTGTTCGATAATCTGGAAGAACAGCCGCTCAGCGAATTCACCGAGAAGGCCTACCTCGACTACTCGATGTACGTGATTCTTGATCGTGCATTGCCGCATATCGGCGACGGCTTAAAACCCGTGCAGCGCCGAATTATCTATGCCATGTCTGAACTCGGGTTGTCGGCATCGTCAAAGCATAAGAAATCGGCTCGAACCGTCGGTGACGTACTGGGTAAGTACCATCCGCATGGCGATTCTGCCTGTTATGAGTCGATGGTGCTGATGGCGCAGCCGTTTTCGTATCGTTACCCGCTGGTCGATGGTCAGGGCAACTGGGGGTCACAGGATGATCCCAAATCTTTTGCCGCCATGCGCTATACCGAAGCGCGATTGGCACCCATGGCGAAGACCATGCTGCAGGAGCTTGAGCAAGGCACGGTTGATTGGGAACTCAATTTTGATGGCACCATGGAAGAGCCGACCGTGTTGCCTTCGCGACTACCGCATGTGTTGCTTAATGGCACGACCGGCATTGCGGTTGGTATGGCAACTGATATTCCGCCGCACAATCTACGCGAGCTGGTCAATGCCTGTGTACATTTATTAGATAAACCCAAAGCGCAGCTACCGGAACTATTGGAGTTTATCAAAGGCCCGGATTACCCGACTGCGGCCGAGGTAATTAGCACTCCGGATGAGCTGGAAAGTATCTATGCAACGGGGCACGGCAGTGTTCGCATGCGTGCGGTGTATACCAAAGAAGACGGTAATATCGTCATTCATGCGCTGCCGCACCAGGTGTCTGGCTCCAGAGTGATGGAGCAGATTGCCAGCCAAATGCAGGCGAAGAAACTGCCCATGGTGGATGATTTGCGCGATGAGTCTGATCACGAACAAGCAGTGCGCTTTGTGGTGGTGCCACGGAGCAATCGTATTGATGTTGATGCATTGATGAGGCACCTGTTTGCCACCACTGATCTCGAACGTACTTACCGCGTCAATCTGAATGTGATCGGCTTGAACGGCAGACCGGAAGTAAAAAATCTATCCACGATACTTAAAGAGTGGCTGGAGTTCCGGCTCGATACGGTCACCAGACGACTTAACTGGCGACTCGCCAAAGTTGAAAAGCGACTGCATTTGCTTGAAGGCTTGCTGATTGCCTATCTCAATATTGATGAAGTGATTGAGATTATTCGCAACAATGATGAACCCAAACCGGTGCTTATCAAGCGTTTTAAATTGTCTGATGAGCAGGCGGAAGCGATTCTTGAATTAAAGCTGCGGCATCTGGCGCGGCTCGAAGAAATGAAGATCCGTGGTGAGCAGGATAAGCTTGAAGCGGAACGTGCAGATCTCAAGAAAACGCTTGGCTCAAAAGCGCGTATGAAAACACTGATCAAAAAAGAACTTCTGGCCGATGCAGAAACGTATGGAGACAAGCGTCGCTCGCCTATTGTGAGTCGCGAAGCCGCTCAAGCCATGGACGTAAGTGATCTGATTCCAAGTGAGCCGGTGACCGTGGTGTTGTCAGAAAAAGGTTGGGTTAGAGCGGCAAAAGGTCACGATGTTGATCCGCAAACACTAAACTATAAATCGGGGGATCAGTTCCAGGACTCAGCACGTGGTCGCAGTAATCAGGCGGCTATGTTTCTGGATTCAACCGGGCGTGTGTATTCGGTTGCCTCACATGGGCTGCCTTCAGCACGTAGCCTTGGTGAGCCATTGGCAGGTAAAGTGAAGTCACCTGATGGTGCTACCTTTGTTGGTGTGATGATGGGTGACGATGGCTCCCTGTTTCTGTTGGCCACCAGCAGCGGTTATGGTTTTGTCGGTCAGCTTGGGGCAATGAGCACGCGTAACAAGTCGGGCAAAGCGGTACTTAGTGTGCCGAAGGGCTACGAGGTATTAACACCGCAACGCATAAACAACCCGGAAACAGATGTGGTGGCCGCCATTGGATCAGATGGCAAGATGCTTATCTTCCCGGTGACAGAGCTACCAGAGCTTGGCAAAGGCAAAGGCAACAAGATTCTGGCTATTCCTAAGACGACTGGTAAGGCTGATGCCGTCGAGCTGCAAGCGGTACGGATATTGGGAGTTAAAAGCTCACTCAAGATTGTCAGCGGCAAGCGACATACAACGCTCAAGCCTCGTGACCTGGCGCATTACTTCAGTGACCGTGGGAAACGTGGTTTGAGTTTGCCTCGTGGTTTTCAGAAAGTGGCAAGCGTAGTAGTGGAGTAAGGCGTTACATAGCTAACTAACCTGTCGTCTGGGCAGATCGGCAGTTCGCCGATTTTAGGCTATAGATTGTCAACAAAGATGACAGGCCCTTGAGCTGCAGTGATAGGGTCACCATCTTGTTATCATATGCGCGGCTTTGTTCCAATTTGGGAAAAGCGCAAGCGCGCGACATAATTTTTAAAAAGAGGGCGAATTATGGGTTTTGATATGGGTTACATGATGATGATCATGCTGCCAGGTATGGTGCTTTCCGGTGCAGCTTCCTGGATGGTCAAAAACACCTTTAAGAAGTATGAATCAGTGGGAACAGCCAAAAATATGACAGGCGCCGAAGCTGCCAAGCTAATGCTTGAGCGTGCGGGTGTCACTGACTGTAAAATTGAGCCGATAGCCGGGCGTTTGAGCGATCACTACGATCCACGCGACAAAACGCTTCGATTGTCTGAACCGGTATATAACGCCAGATCCATATCAGCAATTGGTGTTGCCTGTCACGAGGCGGGGCATGCGCTCCAGCACGCAACCGGTTACAAGTTTTTGCAGATGCGCTCGAAGCTGGTTCCGGTAACGAATCTTTCCAGCAAGATGTCGATGCCGGTGTTGATGGCGGGAATGGTATTGTCGTCTCTCGCTCCTGTCCTGGGTAACTGGGTGCTTCTGTTGGGTGTGGCGCTATTCGCCGCTGCGGTTGTATTTTCTGTAGTGACCCTGCCGGTAGAGTGGGATGCCAGTGCACGTGCCAAAACTGCGATGGTCGATGCGGGCATTGTCAATGATCAGGAAGTCGGTGGAGCAGGTCGAGTGCTGAACGCAGCCTTTCTGACGTATCTTGCTGCAGCGATAACTTCAATTATGACGCTGCTTTACTATATGCATCGTGCTGGCTTGCTTCGCGGTTTGATGAATCGCCGCTAGGTAATTGCCTTATTTGATGTTCGCGGGCCGGTTTTTACCGGCCCGTTTTCGTTTTGGGCGTATTGAAAGAGCAATCAGCACGGCGCGCGAACTCCAACCCCCATTGATTAACGATGCACGACCGGCCATCCCGAAAAGCTGCAAAAGGCTGTAAAGCAGTCGAAAGTTTGAATTTAGTTCAATTCCGGCTGAATAGTGACAGGGCTTTGCTGTAAAGGTGGTCGGCCCTCGTTCGCGGCGCTATAATCTGCGGAACAGAAACAGGGTCGTAGCATGGCAACTTACAGTACCAACGAATTCAAAGGCGGTTTGAAGATAATGCAGGACGGTGATCCGTGCAGAATCGAAGAAAACGAATTCGTCAAACCCGGTAAAGGTCAGGCGTTCAGCCGCGTTAAGATCAGAAATCTAAAAACCGGCCGCGTGGTAGAAAAAACATTCAAATCGGGGGAGTCGGTCGAAGCCGCTGATGTGATGGATACCGATTTACAGTATCTCTATAACGACGGTGAGTTCTGGCACTTTATGGATCCGAACACTTTTGAGCAATTAGGTGCTTCGGAAACTGCAGTCGGCGATGCGAAGAAATGGTTAAAAGAACAAGATACTGTTGAGGTGACGCTTTGGGACGGTGTGCCGCTAACTGTTTCACCAGCCAACTTTGTTGAGCTCACCATTGCCCAAACGGACCCGGGTCTTAAAGGTGATACAGCGCAAGGCGGTACCAAGCCGGCGACAATGGAAACCGGTGCGGTAATTAAGGTGCCATTGTTTGTCGAAGAGGGTGAAGTGATCAAGATTGATACGCGCTCTGGTGAATACGTTGGCCGCGTAAAAGAGTAACGATACTTGCGTACTGCTGGCGACTGGCAGCCCACCGCTGGCATTGACACTTTAAAGCGGCGTGCGGAAATTATCCGCCACATTCGTGAATGGTTCTATCAGCAAGGCATTCTCGAAGTTGAAACGCCGCAGTTATCAAACGGTGCTACCACTGATCCGAGTATCGAGAGTTTTTGTGCGTCTGATACGAACAATGTAGCGGGCCGCCTATCGAGCAGGCATCTGCGAACATCGGCAGAGTTCCATCATAAGAGGTTACTTGCCAGTGGTTCAGGTGATATCTATGAGCTTGGTAAAGTCTTTCGGGTAGATGAAATGGGCCGTCATCATAACCCTGAATTTACCATGCTTGAGTGGTACCGATTAGGCATTGATCATCTGCAGTTGACAGTTGAAGTTGAGTCGTTACTGAAGCATTTACACAATGATCCGGCGTTGCTGTTTGAGCGAATCACTTATAGAGAGTTGTGGAAGCAATATGCAGGTATAGATCCCGCCTTGGTGAGCTGTTCTGACATTGCATTGTTCTTACAGAACAGCGGAGTTTCAGTTCCGGGGTCAGTAGAGAATGAGTTAGATGCCTTGCAGGATCTTGCCATGGGCACGGTGATCGCAGATAGTTTGCCGCAGGGACACTATACTTGCATCTATAACTACCCGGCCAGTCAGGCATCATTAGCCCGAATTGATAACAGCGACTCTGAATGGCCGGTAGCGAGACGCTTTGAAATTTATTATGGCTCTGTTGAGCTTGCCAACGGTTTTCATGAACTCACCGATAGTGCTGAGCAGTTATCACGGTTTGAAGCGGACAATCAATCGCGAACGCAAAATCAACAACAGCCTATGCCGATCGATACTCGCTTTATTGCAGCGCTGGAACACGGCATGCCAGATAGTGCAGGTGTCGCAATAGGTATTGACCGGCTAATGATGATCTTGTTACCTGAGGTTGAATTTATGCAGCAGGTGTTAAGTTTTGATTGGCAGCGCGCATGAACGAGGTGCTTCGATTCAGTGAATGTGATCAACAAGCTTTAACTGGTTTGATTGCTGCTCTGGGTATGGTGGTGAAGATTGTCGGGCCAGATGAGAAAATTCCGGGCAGCTTCTGGGGCGATGAGGAAGCGGGGCTTATAGGCAGTAATCTTTATATACGCACTGACACACCGGTGCATTCTGCATTGCATGAGGCCTGTCACTTTGCGTGTATGGATGACGACCGACGGGAAACGCTGCACACCAACGCGGGTGGCAATGCCGATGAAGAGAACGCGGTTTGTTATCTTGAAATACTATTGGCAGATGCTCTACCGGATATGGGTAGAGAGAGAATATTCAAAGACATGGACGCCTGGGGCTACTCATTCAGACTGGGAAGCGCGCAAGCCTGGTTTGAAAATGATGCTGATGATGCGCGCCACTGGCTGCAGCACAAAGGTTTGCTAGCAATCGCCGAGCAACTGACCCATTCTCACCGGGTCACCAGCCTGTAAGCGGGAATCAAAGCTTCCGTTTTCTAATAGTAAAATAACTGTTGATCCCATATTAAAGCGACCCATCTCATCGGCTTTATCAAGCGATAGATAGTCGGCTTCGTAGTCGCTGTACTTAATCTCACTATGCGTCGGAGGGGTGATTAATCCGGCCCACACGGTTTCGATTGCGGCAACGTTAATAGCACCGACGAGCACCATCGCGACTTTGCCATGGTCTGTATCGAATAGTGTGACCACTCGTTCGTTTCTGGCAAATAGCCGTGGTACCACTCTTACGGTATGGGGGGCGACGCTGAACAGACGACCGGGAATATAGTGCATAGAGGTGAGCGCGCCTTTGCATGGCATATGAATGCGATGGTAGTCACGGGGTGATAAATATAGTGTGGCAAAGCTACCGTTTTCAAAGGCACGGTAGTCGCTTTGCCGGCCGCCGAGAAGATCGGCCAATTGATAGTCGCGACCTTTGGCCTGCACGATGGTGCCGTTATCAATAGGGCCAAGCTGCGAGATTCGGCCATCGACAGGACAAATAAATTGACTGGCATCCGAATGAATCGGTCTGGCCCCGTCTTTTAGTGTGCGGGTAAAGAATTCGTTGAAGGTTTTGTAGTGAGCCGGTTTCGGGTGAGTCGCCTCACTAAGCTCAACATTAAATAGTTTGGCGAATATTTTGATTATCGCAGGTACAAATCGGCTTTCAATACGCGTGAGCTTGAAAACGACTCTGGATAATAAGTGGTGTGGCACCAGATAAAGAGGCCAGGATTTTAAACGATCGCTGAAAGCATTCAATGGCACAATTCGCCTAGGGCTGAGAATGCGGTATTCTACCGTACCTTACGATTGCAACAACGATTGTCTTCATGTCAGATAAAGATTTATTTACTCTCAGCAAATGCACGCTTGCCGATTTAATAGAAGCGGGAGAGGCCTATTTGACGCGACACTCACTTGTGTATGGTCACGGCACAGATAATCCCTTTGACGAGGCTGCCTGGCTGGCACTTGAAGCTTGTGATCTTTCGCCCGCAGAGCCGCTGGAAAGCTATGATGTGCCAGTGACTGCCATACAGCTAAAACGTGCTCAAGATTGGTTTAAGCGGCGCGCCGTAGACAAAATTCCTACTGCCTACATAACCGGACGTGCGTGGTTTGCCGGTCTGGAATTTGATGTCGACGAACGTGCCCTGATTCCCAGAAGCCCGATAGCCGAACTCATTCTTGATCAGTTTTCACCATGGCTGGTGGAGTCCCCACAGGCAGTGCTGGATCTGTGTTGTGGGGGTGGGTGCATTGCGATTGCAATAGCAAATGTGTTTCCCGCATGTACAGTAGATGCAATTGATCTGTCGGCTGATGCACTTGAACTCGCCAGTATCAATGTTGCTAAGCACAACATGAAAAACCGGGTAAGTCTTTACCAGGGCGATCTATTCTCGCCACTGGAGAAGAGCCGGAAATACGATTTAATCGTTAGCAATCCGCCTTACGTTGATGGCCGTGATATGCGTGGCATTGCGGCGGAGTTTACCCGGGAGCCACAAATGGGATTGGCTGCCGGTGATGATGGGCTGGACATTGTTGAGCGCATACTGGCCGACGCCAAAGCGTTTCTCGAGCCGAATGGATTGTTGATTATTGAGGTTGGCAACTCGAAAGAAGCGGTTGAAAAGCGCTTTATGCAGCTGGATATAATGTGGTTTGAATTTGAGTACGGTGGGGATGGCGTGTTTTTAGTGAACGCGGCATCATTGTAAGCGGTTGGTCTGGCACGCCTGGCGCAGTTACTGGAAGATCTCTTCCACATGATCTTGATCTTCTGGATCGTCGGATCTCTTCGTTGCACCGGTTATTTTGAGTGGATCAATTGAAGACCACAGTGGTGTTGATGCCATAATACTGCCAAACAACGCTCCACCGCGGAGCATCCAGGCCAGGACGCCAGCAGTGGTACTTATGGAAATGCTGACACCAACATCATTGGCTACTTGATATCTGCTTAGCGTCTCCTGCTCTGCGGAATCCAGATCGTTTTGTACACGTGACAGTCCCTGTTGGAAGTTTTTGCTGTTGATAACATCGAACGGTTTTAACGATGCCTCCAGCAACAATTCAGCAGATCTGACAGACAAAGTTATTGAGTCGCCGATAGTATCAATGGTTTCGATCTGATTGTGTTTCCGGACCTCGAGCACCTGAAGGTCTCGATCAATCAGGATAGGTCTGGTTAAGGTACTGTATGCGTCAGTGATTCCGGGGATCGTGTTAATCCCGTCGGTAGCAATTGGAATTGTCGCACCGATGCGTGTGTCTGAAAACTCTGTCGCGTCAATAAACGGGATGGGGTCTATTTGTGTCTCATTTGAGGTTTCTTTTATTTTTTCATTTTGAATCACTTCAGATGTTGATGTGGTATCTGGTTGGGTGATCTGATTTTTAAAAGCTGTCTGCGGTAAATCGACAAACTCGTTGTTCGCTTCAGCTGCGAGCGGTACGACTGTTATGTCTACAATTGCAGTTGCCGATGCACCATCCTCGTTTATTACACGATACTCAAAATAGTCGTTAAGACTAGTGGAGCCGTCATGCGTATATATGAAGGTGCCATCATCGCGTAATGTAATGGTTCCGTATTTTGGCTGGGTCTCTATTTGAATGCGGTAAAACTCGTTGCCGAGCATTGCCTGATTCAGCAGTGTTTCTGAACCAGTTGCTAGTGCGTCTCCCGCAATAGTGTCGAAACTGCCTCCGGATGCGACAGTAAAGTTATTATTTTGCAACTCAGGCGCTGGATCGATCACTTCGTTTACAGTAATTGCAAAACGTCCGGTAATCGGTGTTACACCGCTTTCGCTGCCATCTTTAAGTGTAAAGTCGAA
Organism: uncultured Granulosicoccaceae bacterium; assembly: GCA_938041955.1. Classification (GTDB taxonomy): domain Bacteria; phylum Pseudomonadota; class Gammaproteobacteria; order Granulosicoccales; family Granulosicoccaceae. Next base: position 25,575 of record CALISD010000188.1, read on the forward strand.
AGAATCAGTACTCGTCTCTGAGCCGTTGTGTATGTAATGAATTCTGTTCTGTGACAACTGTGCCATGGTGAACCCATCACCCGATAACAGTTCATTTCCGTCAAGTGTTAGCTGCCCATGGCGTGGTAACTGTTCAATAGTAAAAAGTAGATCTTCAGCCCCGTTATCCGGATCTATAGCGGCTAACACGGTAGTGGAGATTATACTATCACTGCCTTCGTCTAATGTTGTGCCCGCGTTGATCAGGGTTGGGGGTTCATTAACCAAGGTTATGTTGAAGTGAAGGTAATTTTCAGTTTGATCAATGGTATTTCCAAGTGTTGTATCACCGTTGTCGTGTACCCTGAAACTGATAAAGTGCTGGGTCAGATTGTCAGAGGCTGGTGTATATACTAGTTTTCCAGAGTTGATTTCTGCTATTGAAATGACATCACCAGCGTTTACTGGCTGACTATCAAGAGCAAGAGTTCCGGTATGTGCGATAGAGCTGACGGTGATTGCCGTGAAAACGTGATTTTCCAGGTTATCTGTAAAACCAAAATCTGCCGAGTTTAGCCTGTGGTTTGCTCCTTCAAGGATTGATATAACTTTATCGGTACCGGCTGGAGCGTCGTTGACGCCGACGACATCGAAAGTAATTCTATTTTGAAGTAGAGATATGTCTTTACCACCCATCGTTGTACCACCATTATCCTGTACCCGGAAATCTAATGAGCTGTAAGCTGTCCCGTACTCGTTGGCGGCGGGATGATAAACCAAACTTCCGTTTGAAATATCAATTGAACTGATATTCTGACCGCTGCTAATAGCATCGCCATAAAAAAGCAGTGACCCGTCAGAGGGAAGCGTATCAATAACTATCGCAAGGAATGCATGTGAATCGTCGGTGTCCTTGAATCCGAAATCTGCAATGGTTAATGTGTATGCAGTGTTTTCATTCAAGCTGATGGACTGATCGGTTGCAGTGGGTGCATCGTTAACTGCATTGATAAATATTGTAGCGGTATTCGGTGAGCTATCAGTGTCTATTCCACCGTTTTGCGTTGTGCCGTTGTCCCGCACTTGAAAAACGATCTGCTGCGAGTTACTGCTGTTTGGCTCGGGGAAGTACAGCAACTCTCCATTGCTAATGCTTGTGGCGCTTACAATGTCGCCCGGAGTTAGCGCAGTTCCGTTATTTGAAAGTATTCCTTCAGCAGGTATGGTGATTATCACAACTTCGCTAAAGTTATCACTGTCAATCGGGTCATTGAACGGGAAGTCACCAAGTGAAAATTGATGACTAGTATCTTCGGAAATCGTAATTGTGCTGTCGCTTCCGACAGGTTCGTCATTGACTGATGCAATAACTATTTGCAGGGTGTTAGCTGTTGGGTCTGTATTCTGGCTATCGCCAGTGGAATCACCGTTGTCAGATACCGTGAAATCGAAACTTGTTGAGCCGTTACTGTTGGGTTCTGGAACATACACAAGCCCTCCAAGTAAAATATCATTGGCATCTATAGCATATCCGGCTGAAATGCTTTGGCCAAACAGTTGAATTGAGCCAGTTGTTGGAAGAGTAACGACGTTAACGGTGAGCAACTGATTGTTATCTGGATCTGAAAAGCCAAAATCGCTAACATTCAGTGGGCGCGGCTGATCTTCAAGGGTGGTCACGGTGCCATTAGTGCCAGCGGGTGCGTCATTGATGCTATTGACTTCTATAGTTAGCTGGTTAGCAGATGGATCTAAGTCGACGCCTCCGTTAGATACTCCTCCCGAATCACGGACATGAAAGTCAACTGTTGCGTAGTTTACTCCGGCGGTATTCTGTGTGGTTGTAAAAGACAGAAGTCCGTTGGAGATATCTGCTGATGATACGGTTACGGGAGTGCTGATGGCAGTTCCGTCCAGTAGTAAGGTTCCTAATCCATTTGCAGCTAATATTTTTATTTCTAATAAATTGTGTTGATCTGCGAGATCCGAGTAGCCGAAGTCTAGAGTACTGAATGTGTGGTTGCTGTCTTCATCCAGCAATATCGTTTTATCACTACCGGTTGGTGCATCGTTTACAGCTGATACCTCTATTGTGATGCGGGCTGCAGAGGTGTCTGTATCGGCACCGTCATTTGATATGCCACCTGTGTCACGCACTGTAAATTCAATGAAATCTTGTGAGGTGCTGTTCGAATCAGGTAGGTAGCTGATATCGCCATTATTTATAGATGTCGCAGAAATGATGTCACCGGAATCGACGAGCGCGCCATTAATCAGTAGTGAGCCGAACGCCGGTACTGTATTTATGATGACGTTATGCAGAAGATCATTTTCAGGGTCGGTATAACCGAAATCGGCGCTATTTAATACCCGGGGGGTATCCTCTGCAGTTTGTATTGTTGTGTCGAGTCCGTCAGGCGCGTCGTTTACCGGACGAACGTTGAACTTAAGCGTGTTATGACTATGCGAAACACTATTTCCCGAACTACTATCATCATGAACCAGAAAGATCAGGTCTGCGTGGTTAGGCCCGAATTGATCTGTCTGAGGAGTAAAGATCAGTAGACCGCTAGTTATATCAGTCATGCTGATCTGCTGATTATCAGTGACAGCGATGGCGTTTAGCGTAAGAGAGCCGATTAATGGAGCCCGGGTAACAGTAATAGCTGCAAAGTTATCGCCGTCACTGGTATCTGAAAACCCGAAGTCGGCGGCTTCAAAAATGTAAAGTGTATCCTCATTAATGTTCAGGGTTTTGTCTGTGCCGCTCGGCGCATCGTTGACGCTACTTATGTCGATAATTATTGTGTTGACAGAGAGGTCCTGAATCTGTCCGCCGTCCACAATGTTGCCGGTGTCAGTCACTTTGAATAGCAGACTATCAAATGCCTGCCCGAATGAATCCGGTGCTGGTAAGTACACCATCGCACCAGCAGTGATATCTGATGCGGTTATTGACTGGCCATCCAGAACCGGTTGGTTATTCAATAGCAAAGTGCCGCTTGTCGGTGATTGTGTAATTTCGAGTGATAAAAAATGGTCAGGATTGCTGATATCTAGAGGATCAGTGAATCCAAAATCTATCAAACTGAAAGTATGACTGGTGTCTTCATCGATTGTGATGACACTGTCTGCTCCATCAGGGGCGTCAGATACAGAGGTAACGTCAAAAGTCAGGGTGTTTTGTGTCAGAGATGTAGCTTGTCCCCCATTGCTTGTGTTGCCATCATCGTGAACCAGAAACATAAAGTCGCTGTAGCTGACGCCGTTTTGATCCTGCTGAGGAGTAAAGACAAGAAGGCCGTTAACAATGTCAGTGATACTGATCATCTGGTTGTTGGTAATGGTGGTGGCATTAAGAGTA
>CALISD010000189.1 GCA_938041955.1 uncultured Granulosicoccaceae bacterium
TGATGGTGGGCCGTGAAGGATTCGAACCTTCGACCAATTGATTAAAAGTCAACTGCTCTACCAACTGAGCTAACGGCCCCACATTTTTACAACGGTTTCACACAGGTTTTGCACCAGGTGATGATGAGATATCTGAACAAATTCGTCCGTTCAGCCTCAACAAGCCGCCTATTATAGACCGACTAGAGCTGCGTGCCTAGTCTATGTATTAGTTTTGATGGACTATTTCAATAAGTCTGCGACGCAGAACTGCCTGATTACTACAAACCGGCGTTATTCATTTGTTCAATACGGCGTCTTGCAAGCGCTGCGATCGATCTACCACGATACTCACGCTCGACCTGAACCAGCTCTTCTCGAGCTTCCCCGTAGCGCTGCAGCTCGTACAATGCAAAGCCTTTACGCAGCTTGGCATCCGGTACCTTACGACTCGCGGGAAACTGAAATATCACCACATTAAAGCGGTCAATCGCTTCATTAAAGCGTCTTTCTACGTAATTCGCCTCGCCTAGCCAGTAGTGCGCGTTGTCTGAATACGTACCGTTGGGGTAGCTTTGCAGAAAATTGTCGAATTCTGCGATTGCCTCGCGATTGCGACCAAGTATCAGCAGATCGTAGGCATTCTGGTAATCAAGCTTTTCCTCCCGTTCGTTGTTTTGTGATAACGGCACAACGGCTGATACTGGAGCTTGCTGGCTACTGAGTGATACTTCGTTACTAACCGAACCCCCATTTGAGCCATTGTCACCACTCTCAAGATCAAAATCTTCAAGGCTTTCAAGGTCATCCAAACCTCCCCCGCCACCGCTTTCAAGCGCCTGCAATCGGTTGTCGGTATCGAGATACAGCTTGCGTTGGCGCTCTCGCATGGAAGTGATTGAATTATTTTTTTCTTCAAGCTCGCCACGCAGCTGGCGCACTTCGTTTTGCAGCGACTCAATTCGCTGCACCATATCGATCAGAACGGAATTATCAAGGATGCGCTCCAGCCGCTGAAGCCGCTGTTCTGTCGCAAGCCCTTGCGAATGCGCGGCACTGGAAATAAGCAAAAGCCCCACCACACTGATGCAGGCTCGCCTCAACGCTGTCTTGGCACTATTTTTATTTGTGTCACTTTGATTCAACACATTCTCCAGTTTAAGCATCGGTCACAACCAATTCAATCGCACAGCCAAACCAAATCAGAGCTTAACTGAAGCCGCGATCAGGCCCCAGGGCCTGACCACAATTCAAAACTGGCTAGTTGTACCCTTCATAAACAACTTCAACTCGACGATTTTTTCGCCAGGCCCGCTCTCCTTCTCCCTCATCAAGCGGCACCTCCTCACCATAGCTTAAGGTAGAGAATTGTCCGGCATCAACTCCCTGAAGCTGGAGAATCTTCGCCACGGAGCGGGCACGGTTGTCACCCAGCGCAATATTGTATTCGCGGGAACCACGCTCATCCGTATGGCCTTCAATCCGTACGCGAACGTCGCTGAACCGCGACAGGTACTCAGCGTGACCGCGGACCAAATCCAACGAATTCGGCGTTAAACGGGAACTGTTGTAGTCGAAAAATACAATCCGCTTCGACAATGGATGGCTTGGATCCCGGATGGAATCGCGCGTGATTGGCACACCGCCTAATATTTTTCCAACCAGAATCGGCTCTTGCGCCTCGACCGGAGTGACTGTTGCACCACCATCGGTCCCTTGTTGCAGACCTGGAATAACAGCAGGTACAGGCGGTGGCGGCAACTTGGGCGGTACCGTACCAGTTGGCAAGGTTGGCTGTGTAGAGGGCGCTGGTTCTTTAAACGGCTGCCCGAACCCACACGCGGTCAATGTAGTCATGGCCAGTATTGGCAACACGGATACAAGTAGTTTGCTATTCAGCAATGATCGATTTCTGATACTCACGACAACCTCGTTCTCATTCTTAAGTGCATTGTATCTCTTTTGACACATCATGGTTACCGCTCTGGACCCCACGCGGGATCACGGACATTTTCATTATCTAATCTGATTCTTTGTTCAACCAACCCATCGACACTCACAACACCAAGTACATCGCGCCGACCTTCTTTGGTGGCATAGAGAATTTGGTCACCATTCGGGCTAAAACTCGGTGACTCATCAAGCGTCCCGTTGGTTAACACTTCTAATACCCCGGTATTTAAATCCTGCACCGCTATTCGAAAGTTACCGGCATCGTTATGGATGAAGGCAATCTTGGTTCCATCGGGAGAAGCGCTGGCACCGGCGTTGTACTTACCTTCGAACGTCAGTCGCTCGGCACGAGACCCATTCGAGAGCCCCTTACGATAAATCTGCGGCGTACCACTGCGATTAGAGGTAAAGGCGATGGTGTTGTCATCAAGCCAGGCCGCCTCTGTTTCAATTGACGGTGCCGTAGTCAACTGAGACATCTGACCTGATGCCACATTAACCACGTAGATATCCGGACTTCCCCGATGAGACAGGGACAACGCCAACCGCCGTCCATCCGGCGACCACGCAGGTGCGCCATTAATCCCTTCTAAAGAAATGAGCGGCCGCCGCTCTGCACTTGCCAGATGGTGCATCATTATCGTGGTCCTACCGGGGTTTTCAAAACTCACATAGGCAAGCTGTGCCCCGTCCGGCGACCAGGTGGGCGATAAAATCGGATGCGCTATCTCAAGTACACGAACTGAGTTCTGACCATCAATATCCGCTAAATATAACGCGTATCTACGTTGGTCCTGACTGCCTACTGAAGTGATGTATGCAAACTGGGTATCAAAGACGCCTTTTACACCCACAATTTCTTCGTACACCAAATTGGAGATTAAGTGGGCTGTGCGGCGCAGACGACCGGCAGTCACATTAAAGGAACAACAGTATTCAATCTGGCCCTGTGCATTGGCAGCTGCGGCAAACAAACGGCGTTGCTTGACGATATCTATCAATTCAATATCCACCAGCACCCGTCCATTAGCGCCACCTCGCACGCGTCCAACAACAAGATACTCAATGTCTGTTGAACGCCAATCGGTAAATGTTACTTCATCACTACTGGCCGGATTACTCGGCAGCCGACTGCGTGGCAATATACTGAAGCGACCACTACGAATGAGATCGTCTTCGACTATTTTTGCGATATCAATCTGAAGACCGGTCACCTCAACGGCAAACGGCACGATAGCAACAGGTATTTTATCCTGCACCCCGGCTGACTCGGTAATTTCAATACGCAATTCTGCAGAAGCCTGTGACATCGACAATATCAACATCACTAACATCAACACAGTACTAGTTAGAATTCGTTGCATTTACACGTTTGCCTCTACACGTGGTTTAGATTCAATCATTCTTTCAGACTTACTTAAATTCGTTGTTAACAATAATGATTCAGCTTCAACCAAATCAATTCATAGCACATTTTTATAAAATTTCTTCGGAACTTAACTATCGAATTATCGGTTTAAAATCGAAAACCAGCGTTCGCTGAAAAACGGCCTTATGCGGTGGCACCGGGAATGGCTGCGCTGCCCATACAGCTTTTTCAACAGCACGCTCCAATGGAGCACCTCCACCTGAGCACTGCTCTACTTGTACATC
>CALISD010000190.1 GCA_938041955.1 uncultured Granulosicoccaceae bacterium
CGATATTTTCGTCTGATGGCGAATAGACACACTGTTATTTTCATAGTGGCCCTCCAACGACAGTTTAGACCTATGTTTACAGCTGTTTGCCTTAGTTTTCTTCGTCGCCTTGTGAATAATGCAGGCTAGTGGGCTGTGCGGGAAGTTCGGTAACATACTTCACAGCCACAGTCGTCAGAGCAAGGCGGAAAAATGCAGGCATAGCAGGGCCTACGTCGAATTTTTCCAACGCTGCAATGGCGGCTGTGGCGAAGATAAAGTGTTACCGAACTTTCCAAACAGCCCACTAGCGTTGTTTCAACAATATATAGGCATATTAGAGAAACCCTCAATCTTGGCACGCTTCAGCCGTTATGCATTTTTATACCAGCAAGTTCTAACGCAAAGACGGGTCTCAATGATTGAAACCATAGACACCATTTGGCTCACCATAGCCACATTTCTCGTCTTACTCATGCAGGCCGGCTTTCTCCTTTTAGAGGGTGGCCGCGTTAGATCGAAAAACTCAATAAATGTAGCGCAAAAAAACGCCAGTGACCTAGCGGTGTCGTGGGTGTGTTTTATGAGCTTTGGCTTTCTCCTTATGTTTGGTGCCTATGCACCAATGACTGAAGTGAGACAAGCGATTGATCAGTCACCTTCCCCGATGGAATTTTTGTATCAGCTCGCTTTTTGTGCGACTGCGGCAAGCATCATCTCCGGTGCTGTGGCGGAACGAATTACTTTTCGAGCCTACCTGGCGCTGACGGTAGTCGTATCGGGCCTTATCTATCCAATAGTCGGCCGTATGGTCTGGGGTGACATGTTCAACTATGAAGTCACTGCCTGGTTACACGAGCGTGGCTTCAGAGATTTCGCCGGCTCTACAGTCGTGCATGGCACAGGCGCTTGGGTTGGTCTTACCGCGCTGTTGATACTCGGGCCACGCACCGGGCGCTTTGACGAAAACGGCAAACCCACATCAATGCAGGGCCACAGTTCTGTTTTATCTTTAGCCGGCATTTTACTTCTGCTTTTCTGCTGGCTGGGTTTTAATGGCGGTTCGATCTCACCTTCCAACCCCCTGTTACAACGCGTTCTTTTAAACACTCTGACAGCCGCTGCGTTTGGATCACTGGCCGGTATGTTTTTAGGCGCCTGGATCGACAAAGGAGTTTTCAACCCGACTCGAATATGCAACGGCATTATCGGTGGCCTGGTTGCATGTACGGCGGCTGTAAATGTTATGTCTACTGTTGAAGCGATTGCTATTGGTACCTTAGGTGGTTTGATTGCCACTTACTCTGGCGAACTTCTTCTGGTTAAGTGCAAACTCGATGATCCGCTAGATGTCGTAGCAACACACGGTATCGCTGGTGCATTTGGCACTTTGTCTGTGGCATTTGTCGGGCCGATTTCAGCACTCCCTACCGGCTCCCGGTTGAGTCAGTTTGGCGTACAACTTGGTGGCGTTATCCTGGTTTTCACTTGCGTCAGCCTTGCTGCATGGCTGGCGCTGACACTCATTGGCAAAGTGACCCGACTCAGAGTCTCGGTGCAAGACGAGAAGATTGGTTTGAATTACACCGAACACGGTGAATCTATTGGATCAGAACGCCTACAAAAGGCGTTAAATTCTCACATCGCGGGGCAAGTTGGCTTTGGCGCACCGCTCGATGTTGCAAGCAATGACGAAAATTCGGAGCTTGCAGCATCAATGAATGCGCTGCTCACAAAACACGAAGAAGCGAAAAAACAGATTCGCCTTTCGGAAAAACGATTCCAACACTTCGCCCAGACATCATCGAACTGGCTTTGGGAAACCAACAGCGACCTAGAGTTTACATTCTTTAGCGCGAACTCCAAAGAGAACGATTATAACGAGCTGGCTGATGTCATAACCAAACCATTTTTAGATGTATTAACAATAGAAACACAAGACGAGAAACCTGTTCGGCGAAACGTTGCCGAACGCAAAGCCACTGGCACGTTTGAAGCTCGATTACAATTTACCGATCAACCAGGTGCGGCATTGGTTGAAGTTCGCGGCGTTCCCTATTACTCACAACGAGGCAATTTCTCAGGATACCGCGGAACAATCAGCGACATCACACCTCGCAAAGCTGCAGAAAATCGCGCTGTATTTTTATCCATGCACGACGACCTGACCGGGCTTCTCAATCGTAGAGCATTAAACGACAGACTACCGGGAATACTGGCCGCAGCTGATCAAAGCGGCCTGACTGCAGTGATCGCCGGTGTCGACCTCGACGGTTTTAAAGCGGTAAACGACAACTACGGCCACAACGCCGGCGACTCCCTTCTCACGGAAGTAGCGGAAAGACTCGAAGCCGTCCGCAGACCGGACGATCTGGTGTTTCGAACTGGCGGTGATGAGTTTGTTGTGGTCCTGACCGGCTTTGATCCCGAGCATGCAAAGCAACAGGCTGAAACGATCTGCAATCGGATCATCAACGAAGTCAGTAAGCCATTTATGATTGACACCCACACGACACAAATCAGTGCGAGTATCGGTATCGCACTGCATCCCGAGCACAGCAGCGTCGGTGACAATTTAGCTCGACTTGCCGATCTGGCCCTGTATGCAGCAAAAGCCCAGGGGAAATCGAGGGTAATCACGTTCGATCCGTCAATGGATGCTGAAGCACAACGCAAGTTTACGCTTGAAAAGGACCTGCGTATCGCGATAGATGAAAAACAGTTTTACCTGATGTACCAACCACTCATTGAAACAAAAACCGAACAACTATTGGGCTTCGAAGCGTTGATCCGCTGGACACATCCAGAGCACGGAGAAATACCGCCGGGGGACTTCATCTTCGTTGCAGAGCAGCTACACCTGATGGATGAGATCGGTGAATATGTATTGCGAGAGGCATGCTCCTTCGCCACTCACTGGACAAGCAAAACAGGGCAGGCCCCGACCATCGCAGTCAACGTTTCACCGGATCAGTTGCGCGGCACAGGATTCACAGCACTTGTGAAAACCGTACTGGATGAGACTGGTCTTGCTCCATCGCGTCTGGAGCTTGAGATCACCGAAGATGTATTAGTAAGTGACTTTGACCTAATGAAAGACAAGTTACTCGCACTACGTGACCTTGGGGTTGCTATCGCAGTCGATGACTTCGGCAGTGGCCAGACCTCGTTGAGATATCTTAATCACTTACCCGTTTCGAAGTTGAAAATTGACCGTTCATTTATCCGTCATTTGAGTGGTGATCCGAAAGCCGCCGATATCACACGCTCCATTGTTGATCTCGGCCGCAAGCTAGGTGTCTCGGTACTCGCGGAAGGTGTTGAGGAAAACAATCAGTTGCAAATACTCAAAAACTGGGATTGTGACCAGGTGCAGGGCTACCTTTTCTCAAAACCTGTGTACGCAGATGCAGTGGATGGATTAATCCAGCTTGATCAAGCCGAACCAAAGAAGGCGGTTGGCGAGTAACGTTTCCATTGAACCTTGAAAAGGTATTACAAAATCTACTGGTGCTGTTCAATATTCCGTTAATCTGAAATAATTCGCGCTCTTTTCATTCTTGGTTGCATTTCAACCTCTATCAGAGCCAACCACTATCAACCCTACCTCTCACAGAGATACCAAGACGAACGTCACCAAGCCCGGCATTGCCAAGTGTACGCTGGTCGCACTATCGGGATTCGCAGTCTTCTCGGCGCATGATGCACTCATAAAAGCACTACCGGACTACTCTGTTTTTCAGATAGGGTTCTTTTCTGTTCTTTTTAGCTTTGTTCCGTTCACCCTCTTTCTGGCAGTCAGCCGTAAAGAGTTTTCGCTACGGCCCAAAAACACCAAACTGGTTGCCATCAGGTGCTGCTCCATTCTGGGATCAATGTTATTTGCATTTTACGCTTTCCGTAATTTGCCGCTGACACAGGTGTACGCACTGATCTTCTCCGCTCCGTTAATCATCACGGTTTTAGCTATTCCAATATTGGGTGAGAAGGTAAAGCTGTTTAGATGGATGGCAGTACTCATCGGCTTTGCCGGTGTGATAGTGGTATTAGGCGCGCAGTTTGGATCACTTGGTATGGGACATATCGCTGGAATTTTATGCGCACTGTGTAGTGCTACAACGGCTGTGGTAACAAGAAAAATAGGTGCGAGCGAATCTACGCTGACGTTAATTGTCTACCCGTTATTGATCAATTTATCGATCTGCGGCCTGGCCTTAATCAAGGTGTATAAGCCAATGCCCGGCATAGTCCTTCTTGCAATGTGCGCTATTGGGCTTTTTGCTGTGATGGGGCAGAGCTTACTGATCTACGCGTATCGCAATGCACCAGCACAGTACATCGCGCCGTTTCAGTACAGTCAGATGATCTGGGCTGTGATCATCGGGATGGTATTTTTTTCAGAGATTCCGCAGCTCAATATTTTGCTCGGAGCATCCATAATCATTGCATCAGGTATTCTTATTGTTTGGCGGGAAATGCAGGTTTCTTCCAACAAACCGATACTCAATACGCGCAACTTCCGCTCTGTATCAGGGCCGCAAGCGTTCAGCAGAGAATCAGACCGGGCTGAGGTCAATGACGAGCAACCCCAAAAGAACGAGTAAAGAAGTGCCATCCACCGGCATGCGCGTACTTTCAGCTTATCAAGGCGGCAGTGAACCTGGCCGCCACCTGCGATGCTTCCTGATAAACATCTATTTCTGATTTTCTTGTGCGCTTGAGAATTTTAAACGAATGGTCTGCTGTATCCAGCCAATGCAGCTCCAGGTTGTTGCCATAATGCTCTATTTCGCTTTTCAGTAGAGATGACTCAGCCAGTGAATCTCTTGTTCCACTGAGGAATAACATCGGCTCAGTAATATCTTTAAAATGCGCCGCCCTTTCAGTCCCTGGTTTTCCTGCCGGATGCAGGGGAAACGAGCACAGAATTAACCCACGACAATCTATTAAACCCTGTGCTGCAGCATGGGTTGCCATTCGACCACCAAAACTATGACCACCGACAAACATTGGCAGATCGAGCTGTTCCTGGAGCACATTGGCCGCATGCAAAATACAGTCAACCGATACTTCTTTTGAATCCACCCGGCGGCGACCCTGTTGCTTAAAAGGAAAATTAAATCGCAGCGTGGCAATACCAACATTTGCGAAAGCAAGTGCCAGAGATTCCATATGAGCGTGCTTGTGATCAGCGCCTGCGCCATGCGCCAGTAGAAGCGCCGACTGTGCGGAGTCTGATGCATTCAATGTCGCCGATAGCGACCCGTGGTTTGTATCAAATTCAAATTCTTTCATTACCCACGAACCACTCCTAAAACGTTGGGAAGTGCTCCCCTGAACGCTGCATAGTGTTCAAACCCGAGTGATTGCCCTACTGTCTTCTGCCAAACATCATCCAGCGCACGAAGCGTCTCGTCCGAAGGCTTCGAACTGGCGTGAGACTTACCAGCCACCTTCCCACTCGCCCCACCCGGGGGTAATCCCCATACAGGGTCACGAATGTCACGCAAAACATGCTCATCAAATTGGTGGCTATTTTTTAACATGTATTCGCGAGAACAGTTATTTACCGCACACTGAAGTGCAGCATCACTTATATCCAACTTAAGAAAATCCGCCACCACCTCAACCGCTTTATCCGGTGCGAGAAGCATATCTTCATAGCAAAGCACAAGAGTGTCTTCGCTGTCTATCTTGTGCCACCAATCCACAAGATGATCCCAATGCCGGCCCGCTGCCGACCCCTGTATATATAACGTCGCAGCAAATTCGTCGATATTGATTGACCCCTCTTCAAACCACCATCCTTCAAAAAAACGATAGAACGATGACAGCACGTCGATCGGATCACGAAACACTGTGATGTATCGCCCGCCGACAGGCAGATCTTTATGTAGCAGATGACATTTAAACGCCCTAAACCGGAATGGCTGATCTGCGTGTGGGTCAATGTTCATATCAACCGCTGACTCAAGCCACGGCACCACACAACTAATTTCTTCAAAGTCGGTCGAGCACCCACTTCTCAATTGATGCACTATTTGCTGCATCCATGTGGTACCACTCTTTGAGTAGGTCGAAATAAAAACGTCATCGGGCCGTGCACGTAGTTCAGACACCGCGGCAGCTGCTTGCGGGCTTCGAAAGCCTGCTAGTCTCGCGCAAACCTCTTCAATATTAACTGGTCTGGACAGCTCACCAACACTACTTTTATTAGTCAAAAACAACCCCTTTCTTGAGGATGAAACAACCATAAGGCCTGTCTTCTGCGGTTTGCACAACAGCGAAAGATTGAGTCGCGGCCCGATAAAACTCAAATCGCTCTATAGATTGCATCACAACTGGCTTATCGGCATCAGGACCCGAATTAGACTCATTGCAGACCTGAAGGAGATCCTTGTGCACATCAAGGACAGCATCGGGTTCGCCCACCACCTGCATATGCTGAACAGACGATTCTACAAAGAAATCCAGCGGCATGAGTTGCAATATGGCAGATGCGGCATCGGTAGTGTCGGAGCCGGCTATTTGTATCGGCTTGCCATAAACGGTTTTAGCAGCGACTGAGTGCGCTGGAAAATTTCGGTCTACAAGGGCAAGATTATCACCGTGCCCCATAGACCGCAGAACCCATAACAGGTCTGCACAAATTAACGATGAAATACCCTTTAGCATAGAGCCTCCTGATTCGGCTGAATCTTTTGGAAAACTCTAGCACGATTCCTCGCGGTCCAGACTTAACACTACACAAGGAAACGCCGTATCAAATGATGGCGGGAGTCACTTGTCTGGAAAGTGCGTGCTATTGGCGGGCCAGGAGCCTGCCATTGTCAGTTATCAAACCTTCGTACTCGACAGTCATGTGCTCATATTGTCTAACCGGCTGTACGAGTTCAACCCCATCGCTGTTACGCTCAGCAAGAGTCGATGGGTAGGTGATCCCAATGGACACAGGTCGCAGTGAATCGAGATCATCTCCAACGGCCAAACCGTTAGTAAATACAACTTCCCGCTTGCCACTATCACAAGCATACGGCGCGCTTTCGAGCTCCGGCCCTTGCGCAATCAGAGCCGTTTCGACGTACCCGGTAAGATTGCAATCACGGCCATCGTTTTGGCCAGTCACTGACAATGTGGTATTCCATCGACACGAGCGCCCCCCGGCGGAAAAAATCGTTTCTCCACGATAGGTGCCAATGACATCCCCGTATATTGGCGACTCGCAAACGCGACCAGTCCAATCCGGAGCCTTGATCACATTAGAAATAACGCCCCTCATTGACCCACCGGATGACGAACAACCGGCCACGACTAGCAGTGTCAAAAGTGATCCAATAACTTTCTTGCTCAATACTGGCTTGCTCAAAATGGGCTCCTCAAACCGAATTACGACGTAGCGGCGTAGGACATACCGCATGAACAGGGGCCAAATTTTACTACTCCACCAGCGAAATTAAGGTGTACTACACCACACACGATACAGCTACTGACACACAGTTTTACATCTCAACCTGAACTTTCAATGGCATAGAGCAAAGAAAGCGGGCTGAAGTGGGTGTACCGGTAGCGGATGTTAAAATCTGCAAAGCAACTCTTCGGTTTGATGAACCCCATGCTAAGTTAACTTCACACTCGTACTTTCCAGCAGGGTTTCACCATGGTCGATCAAAGCAAACGAAGAACGATGAAGTTAATGTCAGGTGTCGGTGTCGCATCAATCGGCGGTGTGGCATTTGCGGGGACTTCGAGCGCTGCACTGAAAAAAACCACTAAAAGCGAACTGCGGAACCCGACAGATCCTCAGCTTTTTTCAGATCGACTAAAAATACAAATAATCACCGGCGCTACCTCTCCGGAAGATACCATGGTATTTGTCAATGACACTGAACAAAACATAGTCATTCGAGAATTTCTACCGCGCTTCGTGACCTTTGACAATCACATGATGGACCTCAACGCAATTTGTGAGGAAGAACTGGTTATTTCACCAAGCTACCCTGTCGCGAGAAAACTCCCATCATGGGAGATTCTTGATCTACAACCCACAAGCAGTTATCTATGGGTAGACAACACCGCCATGACACTCAAGACACCACACGCGGTGGTCATTAGCATCAACGCAGCAGTAGTAAACGGACGCGCACTGCTAACGCTTGAAAACCAGTTTTCAACCGGCACCTTCAGCTAGTTGAATTTATTGCTAAGTTCTGTAACCTTTGCCTTTGCTGCAGTCGCCTCAGCAAATTCGCGGTGACATTTATCTACGGCCCTTTGAGAGGTCGCACTAGCGCGCTGTGCGGGAAGTTCGGTAACAAACTTTTCACAGCCACAATCGTCAGAGCAAGGCGGAAAAATGCGGGCATAGCGGACTACGTCGAATTTTCTAACGACGCTATGGCGGCTGTGGCTTCGATCCGTATTACGAACTTTCAAACCGCCCACTAGCATAGAGATCGATAGTCGATATATCATGGCGGTTCATAGTGCACCGTTAGCAGAGAATGATCACATGACAGAAAAAGACAAACTAAGTGACGATGCCCTGCAAGCCCTGAAAATCGCTTTCACCTATATGCCACGTGCTATTGAGGTCAATCGCTTCGATCACGGAGATAGATACGAAACGATCCTGGAACATATTGAGGCTGTGAGAGAAATGTTACTCCTCAACGACACCGACCCTGATGAAGTGTACGACGAAATCGATCCGGATTCTGCTCCCAACTCAAGCTACTAAATCTTCAGCGTTTATCCACGTACAGGCATTTACTTAACGAACACCGCTCACAGCTTGAATGAGTATCAATAGAATAATCGATCACCTTGGATTAATTCCCACAGTTATCGTACGCCCGAAAAAGCAATACAAACAAGCTCAAGTATTCGTTGGTGATCGATTTACCGGTGACGAATTGTTCGAAGAGACCATTCTGGCAATTCTTACCAGTAGCTCCTTAGTTTCCACTGGTTTATAAAGTACATCAAGATTTGTCAGAGACGCACGCGTCAGAAAATCCACTGAGGTGTCACCGGTCACTATTATTGCCGGTATTTTTTCACTTAGCACCTGACGCAAGGCCTCAATCGCCTGGACACCGGTTTCTTTCTCACGCAAACGATAGTCGGCTAAAATCAAGTCAGGCGAAAAACCGTCTTCTGAGATTATTTTTACCGCACCATCTATATCTTCAGCAGCGCAGACTATGCAGTTCCAGCTCTGCAACACAATCACCGTACTATCACGAATGTCTTCCTCATCGTCGACTACCAATATTTTTACATTAGCAAGATTCGACGCGAGTGCTATTTTTGTCTCTGGCACGCTCCTATCGCGACTTGCCGCTCGAGTGCTTTTGACGACCGGTAACTTGATACTGAACTTTGTCCCTTTACCTTCCTCTGATTCCATCTCCAATTCAATTTCTAATAAATCACTCAATCTACGCACAATAGACAAACCCAGGCCAAGACCCTTGCCTCTGTCTCGCTCTTTGTTTTGTAACTGATAGAACTCGGTAAATACCGCCTCTTGCTTGAGCTCCGGAATCCCACTGCCCGAATCTGTGACTGTGATCACCACTTGATCTTTATTTGAGGTACTGGCTATGGTGACCCGACCTTTCTCTGTGTAGTTCAGTGCGTTAGAAACCAGATTTTGTAAAATCCTATCAAGCAATTGTTCATCAGTGAACACGCGCGAATCATCTGATTCACACACCAACTCTATCGACTTCTCATTTGCCTCGGGAAGAAATCGGCGGTGGATTCTTGAAAGCAATGTATGAACATAAAACTCCTCATTACTAGACTTGATCACCCCAGCATCAAGTTTTGAAATATCTAATAGACTGTCTAACAGGCCAGACAGTGACTCAGTGGACAAGGTTGCACAGTTGAGAATATGGTGGGCTTCGTCTGTACTGATGTGACGACGAAGCGACCCGAGGTATAAACCGAGTGCGTGAAGTGGCTGACGTAAATCGTGACTGGCAGCGGCAAAAAAATTCTGCTGTGCAACACTGGTATTGACACTCTCTCGCAATTCACTCAAAGCTACCATGGCTTTCTGCCCGGCCACCTGAGAGTGATGATAGGACTCGCCCGCTTCACGCAGCGCTTTATATACCAACGCAGCAGTCAAAAATAGCGTCGCCAGAAATGATAATGCTAGAAATAAAATACTGTGATATAGCTTTTTTATTCCTTCCTGCTGCTCTGCGGCAGCCCTGTTATCCAAATCAAAGTAACTTTGAGCGAATTCACTGATACTTTCTTTTTGCAAGAATATATCGTTGAGCATTTTATTTATCCGATCACAGCTAATCGAGCCGTTAGGAGACATATCTGCCTGGTATTCATCTACAAAAGCCAAACCACTATCACGCAATCGGGCAGCACTTGTCGCACGCCCTTCATCTAGCCAGTAACCCGTGCTGGACCAGTGTTTATAGATATTTCGGTAAGCACTTTTATAAGCACTCCATACGATATCGAATTTTTCAATGTACTCCACATTTGAAGTGTCTGGAGGCAACTTACCCGGGGACAATCGACAATCTCTATAACCCGATAGCGCACGGGCAAGCTCATCGAAATTGCGCCCGATCATAAAGGAGAAATTGACTAACCGAATAGAACCGACAGAGTGAATTCTTTCGCCGGCACTGGTTATTTCCTTGGCGAGAAAAGCGATGCTTACCACACACAGCAGCGCAGCGATCAGTGAGCATATAATGTAGCTTTTATACTTCAATACACAATCAATTCAATGAGCTGCCAGACCGCTGCATTTTTATGTGTTTCGTTGTCAATTTCAGGATAGTCACTAAAGGGAAACATCATCCATAATGGCCCAAGTGATCTAATCGTCAGCAACTCATCGTTGAGCTGCCAGGCCACAACTATCGGGTATTTCTCATGCTCTATATCACCAAAATCATATTTATACTTGTTTAACGCAATAGCCTCAAAATCAGCGGAGCCTGCACCCGCAGCCTTAAGTAGATCGCTTAGTAAGACTCCAGAGAACTTCGCAACCCCGTCCGTCCATGGAGTTTTCGTTTCAATGTCAGTCACACCAAGTGACTTCAACATATCAATGTCAAACCAGGCTTCTCCCTCGTTATTAGCATTGTTAATATTGCCAGTAATTTTGAGCAATACCTCACCGGATGGCTTTTGAAGTTCCGCAGCAGAAGCTACACTTAACGAATACAGCAATACAACGATAGTGGTAGTAATTCTTGCAACAGCCGAAAAATGTACCCTCATGAGCACTCCTTACTAATTTACCGGTTTAGCACAATCTAACAATCTGAACGACAGTAAGCAAACAGTGCTGCCTGTAAAACCTGCTTACCGGATTCCTCTGTTTAGAACATCAGACTGAGAGTTATTCTTCGTCGGTAAAACGATACTGAACCTTACCTGTAACCGCCGCTAACACTTCGGAAGCCACCTCACTGCCATCTACTACGCCAAGCAATACTCCCATTCTACGAGAGCTGCCTCTTGAGCTGATGATATCCTGATCTGACTTCGTGGTTCTTTGAGAAGCTCGACGCGACCACTGCCCCAGCCTGTCGTACATTAGTTGTATTGTACTTTCATGCTCTGGTGAATCTCCAAGATCATTTAATTCCTTTGGATCGGACAGCATGTCAAAAAGCATGGGGCGAAAGCCGCCCTCTGCATGCATGAATTTCCAGCGCTTGTCCGCCACCATAAATAATCTGGCTTCCCTGGGTGTCAGCCCAAGCTTGTCTACCATCGCAGTTGCGGAATAGTCAAATTCACTAATGGCAAATTTTCGCCATTCATCAGGTGATTCACCACATAACAATGGATGCAAAGACTTGCCCTCAACAATATGATCCGGAACCTCCCCTCCTGCTGTTTCAATGAAAGTGGCCGTCAGGTCAATACTCTCAACCAACTCATCACATACGGAACCACGGGTTGCATCTGCCTGTGTTGAAGGATCATAAATTATCAGTGGAACTTTGACCGAGCACTCGTGGAATAGATCCTTTTCGCCGAGCCAGTGATCACCCAGATAGTCTCCGTGGTCGGACGTTAAAACGATCATGGTGTCTTGCATACGACCTGATGACTCAAGGTATTCAATCAATACGCCAAGCTGATCGTCACACTGCTTCACCAGGCCCATATACGCTGGCACTACTTTTTCTCTAATCCCTTCAGTAGAAATGGCTTTAGCGATTGCATTACTAAAGTAGGCCTCGTACACCGGGTGTGCGTTTTGTTTCTCTGCTTCACTTCGATTCACCGGCAGAACCTGATTCGCGTCATACATGTCATGATAAGGCTTGGGTACGATATACGGCCAATGCGGCTTTATAAAGGACAAATGGCACAACCACGGTCGATCAGGTTTGACGTTTTCCATAAAATCTATACCGCAACGTGTCAGCCATGGTGTCTCGGAATCTTGCTCGCGAATATTCGCAGGCTTATCGGTATGTTGTAACAACCACCCTGAAGCCAGTTCCATGTCATCCTCAACCCCGGAATTAGCATAGTCGTGCCATGGATTGATACCGGGGTATTGCTTCTCTCCAAGGTACTTGTTGTATGGCGATGGCTTGGTGTCGTACATACCATCAGGCCCCATTGGCCAAATCCCGTCGTCTCTTACAAAGATATCAAAACCACATTCAGCCACTCGTGCACCAATGATGCTTTCAGCGTTGATACCGAGTCTTTCCATACCACTCTGGTCAATCTTCATATGCGTTTTTCCAACTAACCAGGAATCCATCCCGCACTGTCGCAGATGATCGCCCAGTGTGTGCTCACCGACTTTTAACGGAAAATTATTCCATGCAGCACCATGGCTTTGAACATAGCGGCCAGTATAAAAACTCATACGAGATGCACCACACACGGGCGATTGTACGTAGCAATTAGAAAATCGTACGCCTTTAGCTGCGATGCGATCAAAATTGGGAGTATGTAAGTGGGGATGCCCCGCGCAACTCAGGTAGTCATAGCGGAGCTGGTCATACATGATAAAAAGGATATTACGCGCTTTGGCCATAAGTAAATTTAAATGCGTTGGGTGCCCTTAATATTCTACCCGCTCTCAGCAGCTAAAAACCATTCAGCATCTGTAACTTTCAAGGTACACCTGTCGTATCCATGGATGTTGTTGTTCGTGCTCAAATACACCTGAAGATCGCGCGCGAACTCCTATTCCATGAATACGACAGACCCAACCTGAGAAGCGAAAAAATAGCGGATGAATTAAAATCAGTTCCTTTCTGGCTGGGTAGTTACCAGCCCCTTTACTTTTCAAATCCATCTCACGCTACTGCGCCTTGGGCTTCCTCATGGCCAGATACATTCCCGGTAGTATTAAACATGCGCCGAGAGCATGGTACCAATGTGGCGGTTCACCCAATAGCCACCAGGCGATCAACGCAGTGTACAAAGGGCTCACGTAGAGCACCAAGCCAGCGCGTGCTGCACCGAGTTCTTGTTGCAGGAACGAATAGGCCTGAAAAGCACCAAAGCCCGGTATCACTGCTGCGACGACCACTATCCACAATGCCTTGCCTGTCTCGGTAGGTAAGCCTGTGGAGGCGACTTCTGCAATGGTAAATGGGAGTAACACGACCAGCCCACCGGCAATAATTGCCGCAAGCCTGGTAAAGGCACCCAGTGTGCTATTCCACTTACGTAATAAAATTGAGTAAAGCGCCCAACACAACACCGCAGTTAAAATCCAAAGATCACCACGGGTGAAATTCACCTCAATTAAATTGGTCCATGATCCCTTTATCACAACCACCAACATGCCGAGCAATGACAGGCATACACCAATGATCTGCAAGCCGCGCAATTTATCATCGAATAATACTGCAGATGCCACGGCAATTAATACCGGCGCTAAAGCGTACAATAAACCAATATTCAGGGCCTCAGTGGTATGCCCCCCGATATAGACAAATGCACCACATACCCACATTCCCAACGCACCGAGCGTTAAAAATCGGCGCCACTCTGACCGCCAATCAGGCCATTGCCTGTATAGCTCTGGTATTGCAAACGGCAACATCAGACACAGCGCCAGAGCCCAGCGGGAAAACGCCAGAAAATGTGGACCAATTACACCGGGTGCAGCACGCGCCACAATATAGTTGGCTGACCATAAAGCCGGAGTAACGACAACAAGAAAAAACGCAAGTTTTTTGCGTTGATCAGAAGACAGAGTAGGCAACGGAAACGGCCATCACGGAGAGACTCTGGAGAATAACGTAATCCCCAAACAGTTAACAGATGTCAGCACCACACTTTATCCCGTACACTGCAAATCGCATCTTATATTTAAGCGATACCATGTCATACCATTGCCTCTCACCACGGTCTGTAAATTGAGCACAGAAACAAATCAAAGACCACTCCTCGGCATTGGTCTTAAGGTCGCTTCTATTTCGCTATTTGTCGTCATGATGGTGGCCATCAAACTGATGGACGGCGAAGTACCGATCGGTCAGATCATCTTCACAAGATCAATCATCGGTGTATTCACGGTGTATCTTTTCTACTTGCTACGCAATCGTGCTAACGGCATCACCAGCAAAGAACAATTTGCAATGAAGTCGGTGCGCAACCATCTGCCCTGGGCATTTTCCGCGGCGTCAGCCATGGCGATGTGGTTTGTCGCCATCACCCTTATCCCGCTACCTGAAGCGACAGCCATTGGTTTTATCATGCCGCTCCTGGTGGTTGCATTCGCGTGGTTGTTATTGGGGGAACAAATTCGTCTGGTACGCACAGCCGCAATTGCCTCCGGGCTAGTAGGCGTCACTATCATAGTTTGGCCAAGGCTCGGCGTCGGAGCAGACTACAGCTCCGCAGCTTCTATTGGTGCAGCGCTTTCACTGACCGCAGCAGTTGCCTGGGCCTACGCCCAAATAAACCTGAGGCGTTTGTCTAAAACAGAGACCAGTGGTTCCGCCGTTATCAGCTTCTCCGTCGCAACCATGCTTTTATCGTTAGTGACACTGCCATTTGGTTGGAGCAACCCGAGTGCTATAGAGTGGCTGTGGTTGTTGCTTTGCGGTGTCGCTGGCGGTATGGGGCAACTGAGTACCGCCGAAGCGCTTCGCTTTGCCAGCCCATCTATCCTTGCGCCGTTTGAATACTTGTCGTTTCCAATCGCAAGCCTCGCCGCCATTACTTTGTTCAGCGAACACCCTGATTCAAACATCTGGTGGGGCCTGCCATTTGTAGTCGCCGGCGGTTTACTGGTGATATTTCGCGAATACCAACTGGGGGCTCGTGCCAAGGCCAAGGCATCTCGCACCTAACCCCAAAATTACCACCGGCACACCAGCCAACACATTCAATTTCTAACCCTGCAGTACAGACAGTTAACAAATTGTTTTTGAACGCAAACGTCGACCATAAGCGAGAGGACAGGGCCCTGGGCTTAGGTCGGTCAAGTTCAATACTCACCTGGCGGGATATGCACCAGGCCGTTCAAGCAGGTTACCGAGCGGTTGTCATGCAGACAGCGGCATTTGACAAAGCTACAATGGAAACACCTTAACTTATACGCCGCTGTACATACCGATGGATAATTCAACCCTGGTCAATAAAAGTGTGCTGGCAATCGTGGTTGCCGCCATTAGCGCCTTGTTCTTCGGGATCATTTGGCGATTCCTGGAAGCGATCTTTCTGGCCAGTCTGTTCGCGGCAGTTTTTCATCCACTTTACCGAAAATTCCTGCATTTTTTTGGAGGAAGCCGTGGCGTAGCGTCGTTGACCACACTACTGATGGTCTTGTGCTTTGTGTTTATACCAGTGGTGTTAATCGCCACCGTTTTTATAGGTCAGGGAGCTGAACTGGCATCAAAGAGTCTACCCTGGCTGCAATCAGTGATTAATGAACCGGGGTTCATCGATAGCCAGTTCGAAAAACTGCCCTTCTACGAGTACTTACTGCCCTATCGTGAGCAGTTGGCAGAACGTCTGGGAAGTGTATTTGTCGGCGTAAGCAGCGGTGCGATGAATGTATTGCAAAGTGCCACTCGAGGAACGGTAAGCGCGGTAGTGACTGCGTTGCTGGTGTTCTACACCTTCTTCTTTTTCCTGATGGACGGTGATCGCTTAATAAAAAAAATTCTCTTCTATTTGCCACTTGACGACAAAAACGAATCACTACTTCTACACCGGTTCAGAAGTGTCACAATCGCTACTTTAAAGGGCACCGCTGTCATAGGGCTACTTCAGGGCAGCCTGGCTGGCATCGGGCTCTGGGTTTGCGGTATTCCCAACGCACTTTTCCTGAGCATCACCATGATGCTGCTGTCAGTAGTGCCTGGTATCGGGGCGGCATTGGTTTGGATTCCTGCCTGCATCTATCTGGCCGCGAACGACCAATGGGTATTTGCGATCGGCCTGTTTGCATTTTGCGCCTTACTGGTCGGCAGTGTTGACAACATTTTACGACCAAAGCTGGTTGGGTCCGACACACAATTACATGAACTGATGATATTTTTCTCGACCTTAGGCGGACTACTAACCTTTGGCCTGCCTGGATTCATAATTGGTCCAATTATCGCCGCTCTGTTTGTCACCGTTTGGGACATCTATGGTGAGGAATTTAAAGATTGGCTACCAAAAACAAACTTTGTCCCACACAGCGAGAGGCACAAAGCCACAGCCACACTTGTACTTGACCCTACACCTGATGATTTGGCGGATAGCGAAACCCTACGCGATACCAAACCGGAATCTGATGCTGACGACAAATCCCTTAGCTGACATTGTAGTGAACGTTGCATTGCGTGACGCGCATTTAGTTATGCAGGCATGCCTTGTCATAGATCACTCTGCTACTGCTTTACGCTTATGGCAGCACCATATTTATCAACATAAAATTTTGAACAAGCAAAACCATGAAATATAGTGCAGGAATTCTGCTGTGCCTCCTACCCATTCACACCCTAAGCGCTACGGACGAAATGTCATGTTCACTTTCAGTGCTGAGCGATCTCGGCTGGCGACTCGCAGACAATCGGACTGATATCGGCTTTGAAAAAACAGATACCTGTAACACAATTGCAAAACCACTTTTTAAATACAATTCAACGACAGAAAACACCGATAAAATTCTTATCCGAAGCCAACAAACACTGAAGTCAATCACAAGTAAGTGTCTGTTCAACCGGCGCTATCACAAATCAGTAAAAGGCGTAATTAACAATCTCACTGAGAATCGGGATTTTAAATTTCTACCTGTTGGTGACGACCCACGTGACCCGTTCTCACCACCGGAAGGCACCTGGAATACATCAAGCGGCAAAGGCTACGACATACCCCTGCAAAGTATCACCCACTCGATACGCTCGCTATATAACAAACCATTCGTTGCAGAATGCTCTACAGCTGTACAAATAGCGCAACTTGCATCACTCACAGAGCACTATGCTGATCAGACGGACAAAATGATTGATGCGAGTGAAGTGGGTATTGGCACATGGAATCAGTATGCCAAAACGCCTTCCATTGCCGCAAAGCAATCTTTATTTATCAGCCGCCGTGACAGACATGAAGACGGCTTATCAAAATTAGCCGCAACTGGCCGTTCAGCTTTTTACGGCCAGATAGGTTATATAAAACCGTACAAGGGTACATCATTCATCGACTCCTGGGACAACCGCGGTCAGAACTACATGGTCGTGGATATCACCGACAAAGCGGTGGCAGCAATAAAAGCCCGGAACAAACCACTGAAAGAGCTGTCTCGCCTCTCACGGGATATCTGGAAAAAATACCGCAAGCGCCGAGGTCGTGGTGAACCAATAGAAAAACTAAAAGAAGAAATGCAATTGGAGCTGGAAGCAGCTGATCCGTTTTTCAATGATATTGAAATTTATGTTCACCCATTGCGAACCAAGAATTTTGCGGCACATCTTGCACGACAATTCGGTTACAACCCTCGAACACCTTATGTTTTTGAAGTATACGAAGACTTCCAACCGGGTTATTTTTATAAGCGCTTTATTGACCACCGCATGAAGCAATGCATGCAGTAGCCAAGTGCTGTATGCACAGACAAAAAAAAGGCCGCGTTATGCGGCCTTCTTTATATCATTATAACTACTCAGTCTTTGAACAAGAGACCGTGAAACCTTCGAGTACCATCTGCACCGTGTGCATCCAGCCACGCCAGACCATCCGACAATAGCGCCTCAAGGTTTGGAATTGCATCGTTCGGGTCATTGACGTTGCCAAAAGTGAAGAACTGCGCATTATTACTCGCACGCTGCGACAATGAAGCGATAACCGTTTCATCGTTATCATTCACGATACCGTCGTTCACGTGTGCTGACACAAGACTCGTATCACTTGTATTCCAGGTAATAGAGTAATCGCCTGTCGCCTCATTCACTGAAACAAACCCCTCAGCAGTGCCACCACCATTGATGCCCTGGGTAGGAGATGTGCCATATCGATAAACCGTGCTTGGTGAAATCTGACGCCGTAATTCACCCTGCGGGAAAGCCGCTGTTCGAACTGCCAGATACAAGTTTCCGGTGTTAATATTCTGCCGAACAATGGCAATTTGTGCCGCTGACAAAGTAGCCGGTATTGCCCATGTAGTCGCGTCAATCATTTCCAACTCAACCCCCGGGAAACCATTAGCGCCCAGTGGACCAACCATTAGTGATACAAAAGTCGGATTCATTCCAGCTGGCACTGTAACAGTACCCGTTGCATTCCCGGTGTAACTGCCATTGGACAGTCCAAAGTCAAGGTCTGCGACTGCCACCTCGGAAGAGTTACTACCCGGCAGAGTTTCGTCTGAGAAAATATCGCCGGCAAACCCACCAGTTGCCGAAAGCG
>CALISD010000191.1 GCA_938041955.1 uncultured Granulosicoccaceae bacterium
ATTGTTGATGAGGAGGGCGAGGTGAGGGCATTCCATAACGTCTGTCGGCATCGCGGGGCGCGCCTGTTAACTGAGAGCGGCAATTGCAAGCACCGTATTTCCTGTCCTTTCCACGGCTGGGCTTATGACTTTGATGGCTCACTGCGAAACGTACCGTTGCCGGAAACGTTTACCGACCTTTCGAAAGCAGAGTATGGGTTAAAACCGTTACTGGTAGAGGTGTGGCAGGGGTTGGTGTTTGTCAGCTTTACTGAGCAGGGTGAGAGTGTTGCTGAACGCTTTAAAACAGTCACTGATGAAGTGGCTCCGTACAAAATTGCAGACATGGATGCGTTCGCTCCGGGTTACGATGACTTACGTCCTTATAATTGGAAAGTGATTCATGACATAGATAATGAAGGGTATCACGTGCCAGTGGGTCATCCGTCGCTGCAACAGCTATACGGTCTAAGTTATACCGATCGAATTGAACATGGTATACCGATCTCTGATGCGATCATTAGTGAAAAGCCAGCTAAGTTATGGAGCGTGCGTCACTACCAGAATTTACTTCCACACTTTGATCATCTGCCGGAGCATCGACAAAAAAGTTGGTGGTACATTGGCTTGTTTCCGAATGCCGTTATCGCCTTATACCCGGATATGGTTGAGTACTATATGACGATACCTGTTTCAGTAAAGGAGACTCGGTATATTGGTCAGCAGTTCGTGTTGGCGGATGATCGCCGTGAGACCAAAGCGGCTCGCTACCTTAATAACCGGATCAATGCGGAGACTGAAGAGGAAGATGAAAGCTTTGTTCTGGATATGCAGGAAGGCATGCGCTCCAGCGTTTTTCCGGAGCCTACCTTGTCGTCGACAGAGATGGGGGTGCATCACTTTCATAGGAAAATTCAGAGTAATTTTCCGGTTGCGCGGTTGCGGGATGAGCCTGCGGCAGGAACTGTGCGTGGGGCTAATGCTCAGCTTAAGGGCGTTGGGTAGTTAGGTGGGATAGGTGTTATTTACAAGGTGAGTTTGTTAGTAAATAACACTGATTTTTCTATGACGTGTATAGCTTGCCACCGATTACGCGTCCGGTTGCTTGTCGGTGACGTGCTGGCTTTATCCGTTTGTATGCGCAGGCTTCCTTGAACTCGACTGCTGATGCGTTTTCACACGTTACTACATCGCTGTAACTTACACATTACTGGAGTCGGGACTGTATTCCTACGATCGCGGTTATGCGCGGCCCCGGTAACCGCTTACAGGTAACCCTCAGCGTGAGCAAGGAGACATGCAGTAGGACTGCAGATATGGTCGTTGGTGTCCGCAATGGCCCCTAACGAAGGCTAATCAGGTCCTGTAATTGGACGAGCGATATTCAGCCTTGCTCACGCAGCGGGTTATGTTTGATCTCGACTACTGATGCGTGTTTCGCGCGTTCCGGCAATGGGTGTAGTTTACGCATTATGGGTGTTGGAACTGCATTCCACATCTCGGCTAAGCGTTGCCCGGTAACCGCTTACAGGTAACCCGCAGCGTGAGCAAGGACAAGCAGTATCACTGCAGATAGGTCGTTAGTGTCTGTAGCCAGTACATAACGAAGGCTAATCAGGTCCTGCAATCGGACGAGCGATATTCAGCCTTGCTCACGCAGCGGGTTACGTTGGATCTCGACTACTTATGCGTGTTTCGCGCGTTCCAGCAATGGGTGTAGTTTACGCATGATGGGTGTTGGGACTGCATTCCACATCTCGGCTAAGCGTTGCCTGGTAACCGCTTACAGGTAACCCGCAGCGTGAGCAAGGACAAGCAGTATCACTGCAGATAGGTCGTTAGTGTCTGTAACCGGTAGATAGCGAAGGCTAATCAGGTCCTGCAATCGGACGAGCGATATTTAGCCTTGCTCACGCAGCGGGTTACGTTGGATCTCGACTACTCTGATCTCCTTGCTCCCGCGTGATGGGGTTACATGTGATTTGTTGGCGGTTTACGGAGTCTGCGATCAGCTGTGTTCGGCGTCTTGTGCACTTGCGCGTTGCTGACGAATCATGATCCAGCCGGCAATCAATACGCCGATAGTGACCGTCAGAATGATGATCGTTGCGAGTGCATTGATATCCGGCCTGAGTCCCAATCGGATACGGGAGTAGATCAGCATCGGCAGTGTGGTGGCTCCGGGGCCTGATACAAAACTGGCAATCACCAGATCATCCAGCGATAGTGTAAAAGCCAGCAGCCAGCCTGCGACCATGCCCGGGGCAAGTTGTGGCAACGTGATGTCCCACAGTACCCGGAACGGCTTCGCACCCAGATCAAGCGCAGCTTCTTCAAGATCACGGCTGGTGCCTGCCAGGCGTGATTGAATGATGATAGCGACAAACGCCATAGAGAAAGTAATGTGCGCAATAGTTATTGTTGTAATGCCTCGCTCAGCGGGCCATCCGATCAGTTGGTTGAGGGTGATGAAAAGTAATAGTAACGATAGCCCGGTAATCACTTCAGGCATCACCAGTGGTGCGGAGATCATGCCGGTAAATAGCGTGCGGCCGCGAAAGCTATGTATCCGTGAAAGTGCAATTCCTGCGAGCGTGCCGAGCAGGGTGGCAAAGGTGGCGTTGAGCAATGCGATCTTTAAACTCAATGCGGTGGCGGCCCATACGTCTTCGCTTTGAAAAAGTGTGGTGTACCAGCGGGTAGAAAAACCACCCCATACAGGGACAAGCTTTGAGTAGTTAAACGAGTAGATCATCATCAAGATGATGGGCACATACAAAAACGCAAAGCCAAAGCACAGCATGCCTAGTAGAAATCGAGAGCGTTTTGCTTTCACGACTCTCTCCTGGCTTCCGCCGCCTGTACCTTGTGGTACAGCATCATGGGCACGACCAGAACAATCAACAGTGCGATCGCTACCGCTGATGCCACTGGCCAGTCATGATTGGAGTTGAACTCGTTAAAGAGTATGCGGCCGATCATTAATACGTTACCACCGCCCAGCAAGTCGGGGATGACAAACTCTCCTGTCGCTGGAATAAAGACCAGCAGTGAACCCGCCAGAATGCCCGGCGCTGTCAATGGCAGGGTGACGGTAAAGAACCCGGCCACAGGCTTGGCTCCGAGATCAGCGGCTGCCTCTTGCAATGAGGTATCAAGCTTTTCCATGTTCGCGTACAGCGGCAGGATCATAAACGGCAGATATGAATACACAATGCCAACGTAGACTGCGAATTGTGAGTAGAGCAGTCGTATGGGTTTCTCTATCACGCCGAGCCACATCAGGAAACTGTTAAGAGTACCCTGATCTGCCAGTAATCCCATCCATGCGTAGACGCGTAAAAGAAAGGATGTCCAGAACGGTAAAATAATAAGTAGCAGTAATATGTAGCGTGTGGTGCCTTGCGAGCGAACGATGGCGTACGCCATCGGGTAGCCAATGAGCAGGCAAAGCACTGTGCAGATCAGTGCAATCTTTATGGAATTAAGGTAGGTGCGTACGTACAGACTGTCTTCCCAAAGGTAGGCGTAGTTGTCTATAGATATATTTAATGAGGGCAGTCCGCCATCGCCCCAATCGAGCAGTTTAGAAAACGGGGGACTGGCGATCAGTGATTCGGCCAGACTGATTTTTAAAACAATAAAAAACGGAACAAGAAAAAACACCAGCAACCAGATAAACGGAATGCCAGCGACAATAGACTGCCAACGCGTTTGTAACCAGTTTCCGAGGGTTGATCCACTCACGGCCTAGGCTGCACTATTCATGAAGATTCGGCTTCTGGTGTCGAACAGATTGTCTGTAAAATTGAAAGACATCGCTTGATACCCTAATGACTCTGGAAGTAAAAATAAAACGCTCATTTGATATGCCTTGTCAATAATGCGTGCTAGTCCTTCAGCAGTATCGCGCTGTCGGCATTCCAACCGAGATAGACCTCATCATCCCACTCTATGCGATGCCCTGTGCCCTTTGGTCGTACCTGGTTCGGGGCTGTCACCTCCAGTGTGATGCCCAGCGGAGTCTCCACCCGGTAAGTCGATAGCTTTCCAAGGTAGGCGATCTCACGCACAATACCGGTGATCTGATTTTCGTAATCTGTCAGTGGTGATTTATCGATCAGTATCTTTTCAGGGCGCAACGCTAAAGTGAATTCCTCGCCGCTTTTCAGCGCTTTGTCGGATGATACGGTAAAGCCAGTTTGCGAAGGCTCGTGCAGTACTTCATAAACCGCATTGCTTTTTCCGCCAATAGTTACCGGCAACAAGTTGGCTGAACCGATAAAATTGGCAATGTATTTTGTGGCCGGGTTTTCATATATTTCTGCAGGCTCGCCAATTTGCATAAACCTGCCTGCGTCCATGACGGCGATGCGGGTAGATAAAGTCATTGCCTCTTCCTGATCGTGTGTGACAACGACAAAGGTTACGCCGGTACGATCCTGAATGTTCATGAGTTCAAACTGTGTTTGTTCACGCAACCGTTTGTCAAGCGCGGCCAGTGGTTCATCGAGTAATAACACTTTGGGGCGCTTAACCAATGCGCGCGCAAGTGCTACACGTTGGCGTTGTCCGCCTGAGAGTTGTCGTGGCTTACGTTTGCCAAAGTCGCTTAGTTCGACCATGGCGAGCATGTCTGCCACACGTTCTTTGACTTCATCGCGTGCTACACCATCGCGCTTTAATCCGTACGCGATGTTTTTTTCCACAGACATATGCGGGAATAGCGCATAACTCTGAAACATCATGTTGACCGGCCGTTCATAGGGCGGCACCTGAGTCATGTCTGCGCCATCGATGATGATTGAGCCGCTTGTCGGTGATTCGAAACCTGCCAGCATGCGTAGTAGTGTGGTTTTGCCGCAACCCGAGCCGCCAAGCAGGCCGAACAATTCGCCTTTGTATATATCAAGGCTAATGTCATCGACAGCGGTGAAATTGCCAAAGCGCTTGGTAATATTGCGGATGCTGATGAAGGGTGTGGCCCCCTCTTCACGCCATGGATAGGCGGATTCCTGAGTCATGCATGTACCAGAGGCAGGTGGAGGCGTGGAAGCCTTCCACCGAATGGCGGAAGGCGGTGAGTGTGCAGTCTTTGGTAGCTCTTCAGGGTGTTCCTGTCGTTTTCATGGGGTAGGTGTTCGCGCCCAACATACATGGCTATTTGAGCACGAACGACAACGCCCATGGATATGGCAGGTGCGCCATGAATAGTTACCTAGTTGCCTGCTTTAAAGTTCGTCCACATGCGTGTGCGAACTCTCTCTATTTTCGGTGGTACCACGCTGAGCGTGTACATCTGTGCCACAGCATCTGCAGGCGGGAAGGCGGCTTTGCTGCTGGTGACAGCTTCATCTATCAGTGGAATAGAGTCTTTGTTGGCAGTCGCGTACCAGACAAAATTGGTATCGGCCGCACCGACTTCAGGACGCATCATGTAGTTTAAAAATTTATAGGCGTTTTCAACATTCTTGGCGTCTTTAGGGATGACCCAGCCATCTACCCATACATTTGACTTGCCTTCGCCCGGCGGGTTGAAGAAATCAAGGACTACACCGGTGTTCGCTTCTTCGGCACCTGACATGGCCAACAAACCGTCTGGTCCCCAGGTGACCGCGACACAAAACTCTTTCTCAGGCATACGCTGGTAGGCGTAGTTATCAAAAGTTTTAATGTAAGGGCGGATAGCGGCGAGCAGTTCGCCTGCCTTGTCGTAGTCTGCCTTGTCAGTTGAACTGGGGTTAAGGCCCAGGTGGGCTAGAGCCATTGGAACAACATCAGTCGGTGAATCAAGGAAGGACACGCCGCAGTCTGCAAGCTTGGCCATGTGTTCCGGATTGAAGATCATGTCCATGGAGCCAATGGGTGCATCAGGATGCGTGGCTTTGACCAGTTCTTCGTTGTAGGTAACACCATGAGTTCCCCACATGTAAGGCACGATGAACTTGTTGCCCGGGTCCCAGTTGCTTGCCAACTGACCCATCACATCATCACGCATGTGTTTGAAGTTATCGAGTTTTGATTTATCGAGCTCTTGTAAAATGCCGGCAGGAATCAAACGGCCGATAGATGTGCCGGAGTGCGAGACCACGTCGTAGCCGGAATTACCGGCCAGCAGCTTGGCGTCAGCGGTTTCAACGGAGTCGTAGTTGTCGTAGGTGACTTTGATATCAAATTCTTTTTCGAAATTTGCAATCGTCTCCTCACCGATATATTCACCCCAGTTGTAGACATTCAGCGTGCCTTCGGCTGCGGCTGTCATCGGGGTGGCGGCAAGTGCTAGCCCGATCGCAGCAGACAGGGCCAGCGCAGGGCGGGTAAATTTTGCAAGCTTCATTTAAATTCCTCGTGTTGGAGACATGACCATTATCACGTAGTGATGCCAGATCTAGACTGAAGTATTACACATTATGGTGGGCTGGAATTACCTCGTCGAGCCGCGTTTTTTGGTCGAATTGGCGCAATTTGACAGGTCTGACCGTTAATTTCCGGTAAGGCGCGTCAGTCAGGCTTCAGCGAAGAACACGCGATCGTATTTCATCGGATTGTCGGTATCTGTTTCTTCATCCAGTTCGCGGGCGTAGCGATGACCGGCGAATACAGCGGTGGCGATGATCGATGGCGCATCGCAATCGCCAATTCGAGCGATTTTCGGGGCGCGATCTCCAGTTCCGGCTTGCTGTAGTTGGTGATACAGGGCGTCATTCGGTAACCTGCTGGTGACAGTAAGTAATTGATCGGTGGGGATGCTTTTTTCGTTGTTGCTGTAAATACAACGGGCGATCGCTGTGTTGCCATCGAAAGAGGCGACGCCGTGGGCAGTCACTATCTGTGCCCCGAGTGATAGCAACCTTGCCTGTATACGATGTTGGTCTGCGGTGTAGGTAGTCCATGTGGAAACCTCTGTTGCAGGGGTTATCAAAGTAACTTCCAGACCCAGTCCGATTAAGTGTTCCGCCAGAACGCCGCCCAGGTAGTAATGGTCATCATCAAAAACCGTTACACGGCCTGTGGGCAGGCGACCGTCAAAAATATCATCTGGAGTAAAAACTGTTTCTGTGGAGCCAAAGTGTTTGGGCGGGGTGCTGTGGTATCTGCCAAAGCCATCTGCGCGCCATGTCGCGCCGGTTGCGACCAGAATATGATCTGCCTCTGTGTCGATCGCGTCCCCGGCTGTCATGGCACTGCCAGGGTAGACTTCTACGTTTTGCATTTCCCGAATTTGCCGTACACGATAATCACGCACTCTGATCCATTCGGATAATCCCGGTAGCTTTGACTCTTTGGTTACTCTGCCGCCAAGCTCACCGGTTTTTTCTGCCAGCATCACTTTGTAGCCGCGTTGGCCCAGCGCTCTT
>CALISD010000192.1 GCA_938041955.1 uncultured Granulosicoccaceae bacterium
GTCATTGCCCTGATCGTTGTATGGGCCGCTATTTTTCCTGACAAAGCCGGCGCCGTTCTTGGGGCCATGAAGACCTGGTCTTTTAACAACCTTAATTATTATTACACCTGGTCAGTAGCGTTTTTCATCATCGTTTGTCTGGTTATTGCTTTGCACCCTCGTTGGGGGAAAATAGTATTGGGAGACGGCGGCAAGCCGGAGTTTTCAAACTTTTCCTGGTTCTCAATGATGTTTGGCGCAGGCATTGGTATCGGAATGCTTGGTTATGCTACCGGTGAGCCAATGTGGCACATTGGCGACAATCCGGTGATTCGCATGAGTACGCTGGAAATAAAAGCTGCTTTAGACGCGGCGGGTGTTGCCATTGCCGAGGGCAGTACAGCGATGGCTACCTATGATGCACAAGTTGCAGCTGGCACCATGACAGCTATTCCTGATTTAGTTCTTGCCAAAACCGAGTCGGCAATCACCTCGACCTATCGTTACTCGTTCCTGCATTGGGGGCTGGGTGCCTGGGCCTGTTATGCGCTGGTGGGTATTTCATTGTCGTTTTTTGCCTACTCTCGCGGACTGCCACTGACTATTCGTTCAACACTGGCGCCTTTGTTCGGGCGTTCTTTGTCTGGCCCTGTCGGGCACATCGTAGATATCACTGCGGTGGTGGCGACTATTCTCGGTATCAGTCAAACGATCGGGCTTGGTCTGGATTCCTTCTCTGCGGGTCTTTATAACTTTACCGGTGCAGAGTGGTTAATGACGACCGATGATAAAGGCGTTCTGGTGCCAAGTACCGGTTCTATGTTGTTGGCGCTGGCGGTGGTGATGGTGTGTTCGACATTGTCAGCATTATCCGGGGTAGGTAAGGGCATAAAATGGTTGAGTAACATCAATATGGTTCTGTCCTTTAGTTTACTGGCATTCTTTATGGTGTTTGGGTCCACGTTGTTTGCGATGAAAATTCTTGGCTACGGCATACTGGATTACATCATTCATTTACCGGCGATTACCTTTCAGGTCTTTCCTGCGGATGGTGCAGGTAGCCCCGGTGAGTGGCAGGGTTGGTGGTCAATATTTTACTGGGCTTGGTGGATTGCTTTTGCACCATTCGTGGGTATCTTTTTGGCTCGTATTTCGAAAAATAGAAGCATACGGGAGTTTGTTGTCGGGTCCATTGTGGCGCCTTCTTTCATGTGCTTTTTATGGTTCGCGTTATTGGGTGGCACCGCCATTGATCTGGAGCTTAACGGTTCAGCAGACGGCAGCATCTTTGCCAAAAGCCTGACCGCCCAACTGTACCAAACCATCAATGTCATGCTGCCTGAGGCGGCAGCGATAGTATCTGTACTGATTGTGATATTGCTTCTGACCTATCTGGTGACATCGGCAGATTCGGCGGTGCTGGTGGTTAACACTATAAGTGCGGGCGGTTCACAATCTGCTGCGACCAAGCACCACATCATCATGTGGGGTCTGATACTAACGGCTGTTATTGCGGCCCTTTTGCTGGCTGGCGGGCTTAATGCCATTCAGTCGGCGATGATTGTCGGGGCGATACCGTTCTCTTTTATGATGATACTGATGGGTATATCGCTGCTTAAGGCACTCATTAGAGATGATATTCGCCTAAAGCAAAAACAGTAATCGGGTCATGAGAAACCGTTACTCTGCTGTTGGAGTATCGGTTTCTTTTTCAGTCTCTGTGTCTGCAAGTATCGCAAGAAGCAGAAGACTGGTGTGATCTATGTAACCCGCAGCGTGAGCAAGGATCACCGCTAACGCTGTTAATCTGTAGACGAGCGTTACTTGCCTTGCTCACGCGGCGGGTTACCTGGGTTGTCTGTTGCTGATAATGCGTATTCCTTTTTAGGGTTCTGTGTCCGCAGGAAGTATGGCAAGAAGCGGACAGCAGACGTGGATCGATCGAAGGCAACCCGCAGCGTGAGCAAGGATCACTGCTAACGCTGTTAATCTGTGGGACGAGTGTTACTTGCCTTGCTCACGCGGCGGGGTAGCTTGATCATTTATTGCTGTTAATGTGTATTCCTTGCTTCATGCAACTCCGAAGACGATCTTATGGTGAAGCGGGACGTGGAGGGGTAGGGTCATTTCAGCGGCCAGGTATTAATTAGATCTATCCCGATATTGGCGCCAAGGTTTACTTATATTTCTTATTGCGTGTAGATTAGGGCCTACCTGGACAATTGCGCGCGAACACAACTCATGGTTGACACCACAGATACCTTTTGGCTTTACGATCTAAAAGTCGAAGTTATTGCCACCGACAGGCCAATGGTCTGCAATCACCAGGCGGGTGATTATTTTCTTGTGGAGGGGGAAAACCTTGTATTTGGGCCGCAAGGCAGCTTTCCACTATACCCGCTAGCAGCACTGTTGCCGATGCTGCCGGCAAAACAACGCGATACCGCAGCGCATGACTGGATGACGACAGACGCAGAAATAGCGTGCCCCGATCCTCACTGCGGTGGCCGCTTCCTGATAACGCGAACGGATCGTCGATCATTTAGTCATGCGGAAACTACCGGTCTTCCGGAACATCGATCCACACCCTACTGGCAGCAATCGTCTGCAGATAAAGAGGAATAAACATCAGTGAGCGTTGAGCGTTTTGAACTCAGACCAGGTTACTCAATCTCCCGGGTAATTAAAGGCGGATGGCAATTGGCAGGCGGGCACGGGTCGTTTAATCGCGAAGACGCCGTGGCCGATATGGAGCAATTTGTCGAACGCGGTGTCACTACGTTTGATTGCGCAGATATTTATACTGGCGTTGAGGAAATGATCGGCGATGCCGTTGATTCAATTCGACGTCAGAGTGGCACAGTTGCAGCGAAGCAGGTTCAGGTACATACCAAACTGGTACCCGATCTTGATGCACTCGCCACTATAAAGCCACAAGACATAGAATCTATCGTTGATCGCTCACTGGCGCGACTTCGCATTGATCAACTACATCTGGTTCAGTTCTACTGGTGGGATAGAAGCATCGGTGATCCGTTGGCGGCGTGGGACACGTTGCGAACGTTAAGAGATAAAGGAAAAATCCTTCATCTGG
Organism: uncultured Granulosicoccaceae bacterium; assembly: GCA_938041955.1. Classification (GTDB taxonomy): domain Bacteria; phylum Pseudomonadota; class Gammaproteobacteria; order Granulosicoccales; family Granulosicoccaceae. The sequence continues at coordinate 3,074 of CALISD010000192.1, forward strand.
GTTGCACCAATTGGGATCAGAATGCCATGTCTTCTTTTGTACAAGACACGCAGGATATGGTGTCGGCACAGGTGCAGTATTCGCTACTGGACGCAAGACCGATCGGTGATTTCACTCAATGGTGTGGCAGGAATCAAGTTAAGATATTCTGCTACGGTGTGTTGGCTGGTGGGTTTCTTACGCCACACTGGTTGGGCAAGGAAGATCCGGGTTTTCAGTTTGAAAACCGTTCACTTATAAAATATCGCTTGATCATCGAAGACTTTGGCGGTTGGTCATTGTTTCAAAACCTGCTGACTGTGTTGTCAGATATTGCTGCCGATTCAGCCTGTACATTGTCAACCGTTGCTATGCGATACATGCTTGACCAGCCTGAAGTCGCAGCCATAATTATCGGTGCCAGAACGGCGGCCAATCTGGGCAGCACTTTGTCGGTGTTTGATATAACGTTATCGGCAGAAGATCGACAACGTATAGAAGAGGTACTTGCCCAACGAACCGGCCCTCAAGGGGCGGTGTATGAGCTTGAGAAAGATCGCAATGGCCCGCATGGCAGAATCATGAAGTACAACCTGAATGCAGAATAGCGAGCGCGTTGGTACACAATCCACCGCAGAATCTGTCCTTTCTATTCGTGGCTTAACCAAGCGCTTTGATGCATTGGTAGCTCTTGATGATGTTTCGTTAACGGTTGGACGTGGAAGCATAACCGGGCTTATCGGTCCCAATGGCGCGGGTAAATCTACCTTATTCAACACAGTCGTGGGGGATGTAAAACCTGACCTGGGTTCAATTGAATTCAATGGAAAACCGATTCAGGGATATACACCTGACAAAGTTTTTCGATGCGGTCTTGCGCGCACCTTTCAGATTCCACAACCGTTTCCCGAAATGACAGTCCTTGATAACCTGATGTTGTCTGCGCCATCGCAACTGGGCGAAAAATTCTGGGCTCCATGGTTCCTGCAACGAAAAATTCAGAGACAGGAATCCATCCATCTGCAGCAGGCTCATGAGATTCTTGAGTTCACCACGTTGGATAAGGTGGCGCATCTGGCGGCCGCTCATTTATCCGGTGGCCAACAGAAGTTGCTGGAGCTTGCCAGAGTACTGATGAGTAAGCCTGACATGATCATGCTTGATGAGCCGGCCGCGGGTGTTAATCCCTCTTTGACTCAACTATTAATAGAAAAGATCCACCAATTGAATCGTTCCGGTATTACCTTTTTGATTATCGAACACAATATGGATCTGGTCATGAAGCATTGTGATCGCATTGTGGCTCTGGCGAATGGCCGTATCATTTTCGACGGTACTGCAGTGGATGCACAAGCCAGTGAAGAACTTCTGGATAGCTATCTTGGTCAGCCGGGAGTCGGCATTTGAGTTCAGTCGCACGCCTTGATGTCTCTGAATTGACTGCGGGTTATGTGGCTGGCATGCCAATCATTTCATCTATTGATGTCACTGTCGGTGTTGGTGAAATCGTTGCGGTGATAGGGCCAAACGGTGCGGGAAAATCTACGTTGCTCAAAGCCATTGCCGGTCTGTGTCACATTGAAAGTGGCGCTATCCATGTTGACGGTACAGAGGTGACGGGCATTCGAACAGACAAGCTCACTCGATCAGGTATTGCTTTTGTGCCGCAGATCGAAAATATCTTTCGCTCAATGACTGTTGAACAGAATCTTATTCTTGCCGGTCGACGGTGCGATAAGCAGGCGAGTAGTCACGTAGAAAAAATGCTGTCCTTATTTCCCTTGCTTAAAAAGACGTACAAAAAACGCGCTGGAGAACTTTCTGGTGGTCAACGTCAGTTTCTTGCGCTGGCCATGGCGCTGGTCGCAGAGCCCGGGTTGCTGCTACTTGATGAACCCACTGCCGGGCTGGCGCCGATTGCCGGTCAGGAGGTACTGTCTATTTTACGAGAGATTGCCAACCCCGGAGTAGGCATCCTGTTAGTGGAGCAAAATGCCAAAGCAGCGCTTGGCTTAGCTGATCGCGCTTATGTGTTGGCTGATGGCCATAATCAACATGAAGGAGAGGCGCGGGCAATGTTAAGCGACCCGGTGCTCGGTGAAATCTATCTGGGTGGACGCAGGAGAGGCGATCATGCTGCAAAGCCTGTTTGACGGAATTCTCGTCGGCTCGGTGCTGGCCTTAGGTGCGATCGGCTTGACGCTGATCATGCACATCCTGCGCTTTGCGAATTTCTCTCATGCTGAGCTCTTGTCTCTCGGTGCCTATTTCGCGTTAACCTTTGATGCTGTGTTCGGCGCTGTATCGAATGTGCTTGTACAAAAGCTACCGTGGCTGAGTGTTACGTGGTCGCTCGCATGTGCGGTGCTGATCGCAATGGCACTGACCGGGGCGACTGCAGCGATTATCGACCTGCTGGTGTTTCGCAGACTACGACGTTTGGCAGGGCCATTGACGATGGTATTTGCCTCCTTCGGGGTCAGTCTTATTGTCAGAAATGTTATTGGCCTGGTCTACGGACTTCGATCGACCCACTACAACAATGACATTGTCTTTGCGATGATGATCAGCGCTGATCCGCTGTTACTGGTGAAGGCAGATCAGATTTTTATTATGTGTCTGGCATTGGTCATTATGGTTGCGCTGCATCTGGTGCTGACTCGAACATCAATTGGCTATACCTTGCTGGCCGTTTCAGAAAACCCGACACTGGCACAGGTGAACGGAATTAATCTTGGTGCGACCGTCCGCTTGGCATGGATGCTTGGCGGCGGCCTCGCAGCGATTGCCGGATTTTGCTATGCATTAAATAATCAGTTAAGCCCGGTTATGGGCCGTGATTTGGTTTTATCATTATTTGCCGCCGCCATCGTCGGTGGTATAGGTAGCATTTATGGCGCAGTGTTGGGTGGGTTGATTGTTGGTCTTGCGTCGAGTTTGGCGCTCATCATCATTCCGGCAGGGTATAAACCTGCGATTCCATTTTTAATTATCCTGGCTACTTTGTATGTTCGTCCGAATGGATTGTTTGGACAGTCGCGATGATAGGACTCATCTCGTATTTAACTTTCTTTTTTACCATTGCGTTGATTCTTGCAATCGCCGTTCTGGGTCTTAATCTGCAGTGGGGCTTCACCGGGCTTTTTAATGGTGGTGTGGTGGCCTTTTTTGCGGCTGGCGCTTATGGGCTTATCATGTTGGGAGGGCCTGCGCGAGCGAACGAATTTGGCGGGTTCGATCTGCCTTATTTGATAGCGCTCGCAGGCGGTGTGCTTCTGTCTGGTGTTCTGGCGCTGGTCGTCGGCTTGGCAACCACACGATTGCGTCATGATTATCTTGCCATCGCCACGTTTGGTGTTGCTATCGCAATTGAATCGGTTGCGCGTAACGCCGAATACTTAACGGGTGGTGCTAAGGGCTTGCGTGGCTTTGAGCGTCCGCTGGAAGCCTGGGTAGGGCAGCCGCAACTGTATAGTTTTCTGTTTCTGTGTGTCGTCATTGTCTGCCTGGTGGGGGTATACATCGCGCTGGAGAAGTTGGTGGACTCACCGTTTGGTCGACTGTTGCGAGCAGTGAGAGAAAACGAACGTGCTGCACAGTCTCTTGGTAAGTCACCGGCACATATCAGGCTGACTGCTTTCGTCATCGGTGCGATGATCATGGGCTTGTCTGGGGGTCTCTATGCCACGTTCTATGCGTTCATCAGTCCGCAGGATATTGCCCCCATACTAACGTTCCAAATCTGGGCAATGTTGATAGTGGGCGGAAGTGGTAATAACCGTGGTGCGATTCTGGGCACCCTGGTTGTGTGGGGTGGATGGGTTGGAAGTGGTTGGGCATTAACCGCGTTTGCCCCCGCCAGCATGCAACTTTATGCTGGTTCGATTCAATACATACTGATAGGCTGCATTATCGTATTTACTTTGCTGGCACGACCGAGAGGCTTATTGCCGGAACGGTTAACAACAACGCAATACGCTGAAAGCTCAGTCGAGAAACGATAGTGTGACCACTATCACGTTTCGCACTGAGCACCTGATTTTTGAGGAGAATCAAACCAATGAGAAAAGTAAATTTGTTATCGCCCAGAGCCGCACTGTTGTCATTGCTGCTGCCTGCTATCTGGATTTCACCAACAAGCACTGTATTGGCTGCAGATTGCGAAACGAAAATCGGCGCAGTATTGCCTACCTCTGTTGATTGGGGAAGGCCGATTGCAGAGACTGCGCAATTCGCTGTTGATTTGTTTAATGAATCCGGTGGCGTGAAGGGCTGTGATATCGATATGGTGTTACGCGACTCCCAGGTCGATCCCAAGATTGGTGTTGATGCTGCCAAAGCCCTTGTAGATCTCGACAAAGTGCCTTTATTGTTAGGCGCGGTATCCAGTGGGGTATCGATGCCAATTTTAACATCGGTCACGGTGCCTTCAGGTGTCATGCAGATGTCTTGCTGTTCGTCTTCAACCGGCTTTACTGATGTTGCAGCAGAAGGTAAAACCAATGGACTATGGTTCCGCACATTTGCGACCACACGTAACCAGGCAGCGGTAGCCGCCAAACTGGTGCAAGACAAAGGATATAAATCTGTTGGTATTTTTTACAAGAACGATGATTGGGGGCAGGATATTGGCAAACTGGTAAAAGCTGATCTTGAAAAGCTTGGCATTACGGTCACTACCTCTGTCGCTATTAATGATGCCCAACCTTCTTATCGTGCAGAAGTTACCGAGGCGCTTAAAACCAAACCCGAAGCGGTCTACATGGCGCTATATCCTGCTGAAGGGATATCGGTCACCCGCGAGTGGGTGTCGTTAGGTGGTACGCAGAAAATGGTAGTAGCTAACTCGTTAAAGTCTGATGAGTATCGCGATGGTGTTGGTTTCCAGTATCTGTCTGATGTCATTGGTCATGATTCAGCACCACCACGTACAGATTCTGCAGATTCGTTTACTGCGATGTATAAAGAAAAATTTGATAGTGAGCCTAATGGTCCGGGCTTACCGAACATTTTTGATGCGGTGATGATTTCACTGCTGGCGATGGAAGCCGCTCCTGAGTTGACAGGTGCCGCAATCGCAGCGCAGGTCGGCAAGGTGACTGACCCGTCTGGAACCCCGGTGAATGCCGACGCCGCTGGCCTGAAAGAGGCGCGTGCGCTACTGGCTGACGGCAAGTCTTTGTCTTATCAGGGTGCAACAGGTGCGGTGGTATTTGATGCTAATGGTGATGTATCAGCACCGGCTGTGGCATGGACGTTTACCGAGGATGGTACCGCTGAGGCGGCTTACTACCCATTGGCTGATGTCGATACGTTTATTGCCACCCTGAGTAAGTAACGAAACGTTAAAAAAATGTACTCAGCCGTTTTCAACGTGTATGTCTGAACCACCGGCATTAAACGTAGAGGAAGAGCTTGGCCTGACCCACAACCCGGTGATTACCGGGTTGTGGCAGGTCGCTGACCTCGAACGCGGTGGCACAGAGCTTGATCGGCAAGCGGCTGCTGATGTGCTACTGGAATATGTTGCAGATGGCTTTCACTGTTTCGACATGGCCGATCACTACGGCAGTGCTGAACTGATTGCAGGCCACGCGCTGGCACAATTAAAAAACCAGTCTGATTCACCCACCTCACCGATGCACGTGTACACCAAGTGGTGTCCACAACCTCATGAGCATACATTCGAAGCTGTGCGTGCCGGTATTGAACAGCGTCGGCAGCGACTGGGTGTTGAAACCATTGACCTGTTGCAACTGCACTGGTGGCACTTCGATCACCCGGGTTATATCGATGTTATGGATCATCTGACTCGACTAAGACAGCAGGGCTGGATTAAACATATAGGTTTGACCAACTTTGACACTGATCACCTTCGGGTGTTGTTGTCCTGTGGGTTTGAAATACTGACCAACCAGGTGTGTATATCTGTACTTGATCGACGCGCGTTACAAGACATGAGTGAGTTGTGTCTGAAACATGGTGTCAGATTACTTGCGTACGGGTCACTGGCGGGTGGATTCCTAAGTGATCGTTGGCTCAACAAGCCAGAACCGGTGGACGTTCCTGATTGGAGCAAGATGAAGTACCAACGCTTTATTGCATCAATTGGTGGTTGGGAAAGTTATCAACGTGTTCTGCTGGCGCTTGACGTAATAGCTAGGCGACATGGGGTGTCGATATCCAATGTGGCTGCACGGTGGGTCCTTCAGCAGCCCGCTGTAGCAGGCGTTATTGTGGGCGCACGCATCACAGAGCGTCAGCATCGTGATCAGAACAAAACCCTGTTGTCATTCAGTCTGCATGAGCAGGACTTTAAAACGCTTGATACAGCAAGTGAAGACCTGTTACCAATACCTGGCGACTGTGGAACTGAATATCGCCGGCCGCCTTTTCTCACGGCATCAGGTGATCTGAGCCATCATCTTGATGCACTGCCGAAAGTTTATGTTAAAGAACCGGTGCCAGGTAGAACGAATCGTTGGCGGATAACCTCAGGCAGCGAACATGAAGCGGCCTGCGGGTATAGCCGGGCCACACGTGATGGCAATCGAGTGCTGGTCAGTGGGACTACTGCCACGCATGGTGCAGACCGATGCATAGGGCTGGATGATGTCGGCGCTCAATCGGTCTACATACTTGACAAAATTTCAGCTAGCCTTGAATCCCTTGGCGCCAGCCTGGATGATGTCGTGCGTACAAGAATCTATATGACTGACTGCAGCCAGTGGGAAGCAGTGGCGAAGGTGCACGGACGTTACTTTGGACGGACTATGCCGTCAAATACGTTGATTGAAGTGAGTAACCTTGTGGGGCCTTATACGGTCGAGATTGAAGCGGAAGCAGTGATCTGATTTTCACGATTGTGGAGGTGCCGATTCTACAGTTAAGATACCGACTATGGGGTTTTGCAGGGGCATATGCATCCATCGTCAATGTATTCTGCAGCGCTGTGTCAATTTTGATGTTGTGAGACGGTGTATCATCGCATCAGCCCTATTCAATTATATTTCTGGTGGATGCGCTTTGCGCTTATTCCTCCTACGATTTAAGTGGTGACTGGTTGAGGTGGTTAGTTTGTTGACATCAATTTGTCGACACTATACTTTGTAAGGTGTGTGCATATCAGTCCGCTTGACTTTGTAGCCGGTAAATATGCAGGGAATAGTTGATCAAAGTTAGGGGGTCAGCTGTGAAGATCTATACATTGGGGGAAAGCTAATGACACTAAGAAACGGAATCCTGGGTACCGTTATCGGCATGGGGCTCGTGGTTGCATCTGCGCACGCTGACAATATTAAAATCGGTTTTAATGTGCCGCTTACCGGATTCGCTGCGGCAGATGGTTTGTCTGCCAGAAATGGTGCTGAACTCGCTCTGGAGCAAATCAATTCTAGCGGTGGTATCAATGGCGACATGCTTGAACTGGTTGTCTACGACGATCAGGCATCTCCCAAGGAAGCGGTTCCGATCGCGCAAAAACTAATTGAAAAAGACAACGTCATCGCTGCGGTATCCGGCAGTTACTCGGGTTCCACGCGCGCTGCAGCGGGTATATTTCAGGAGTCCGGTGTACCTTACATTTCGGCCTATGCGATTCACCCGGATATAACCCGTGCCGGTGACTACGTCTTCCGTACTTCCTTTGTTGGTGAAGTGCAGGGGCGTGCAGGGGCCAAGCTGATTGGTGAAACACTCGGGTTAAAGAAGGTTGCAGTAGTCACTTTAAAAAACGACTTTGGCCAGTCGTTGGCGGCAGGCTTTAAGGAAGGTGCTGAAATTTTCGGTCTCGAAATTGTCGCTGAATATGAATACAGTATTAAAGATCGCCAGTTCGGGCCGATCGTATCGAAGATACGTGCGGATAAACCAGATGTGATTTACGCATCGGGTTACTTTTTTACTGCTGGCCCACTGGTCAGTCAGTTGCGTGCTGCAGGTATTGATGTTCCGGTCATCGGTCAGGAGGGCTACGATTCGCAAAAATTTATCGATATTGCCGGTGCCGCTTCTGAAGGCACTATCATCACAACATCACTTGACCGTGATTCCTCAGCTGCAGAGACACAAGACTTTATTGCCTCCTTCGAAGAGAGTTCCGGTCAAAAGGCCGATATGGTCGCAGCGTCTGCGCATACTGCAATCAAGGTATTGGCTGCGGCATTGCAATCAGCTGGTACTTCCGATCGTAAAGCTATTCGTGATGCGATAGCCACTACCAAACTAACTGCATCCACTGGTGATATTTCGTTTAATGATCTGGGTGAAGTGCAGAAGTCGGTGCAGGTTCAAGTGGTGAAAGATGGGCAATGGCGCCATCACTCTGTCATTGATGATCCCAAGTTACTGGCTCCGCCAAGCGAATAGAATAATCGATTTAATTACCACTACCACATAACTTCGATCACTTACCTAAGCGCTTAGCGCACTGCCTATGATGTTAAGGCGGTGCGCTAGCGCCATTTGGTGATCGCATCAGTCATTCGGCTAAAGGCTATTGAACCAACATAATGCTGTATCTTGAATTATTGTTTCAGGGTATCGTGCAGGGCAGCATCTATGCGCTGATCGCGCTCGGCTTGACGCTCGTCTACGGGCTGTTGCGCATCCTCCACGTTGCGCATGCCGCGCTGTTTACACTTGGCGGTTATGTCGGCGTCATTGTCACCAATGCCACTGGCAGTTTCACTCTCGCCATGGTGGTCGCGATGATCACCGTTGGACTTATCGGTGTCCTTACCTACAAACTCGCTTACGAACCTCTGCTGGACAAGCCGCCGTTTATTGCTTTAATCGCCTCTATTGCATTGTTTATTGCAGCCGAAGAGGTGTTCCGTATTGTATTCGGGCCCTACGGTTTGTCTTATGCACAACCACCACTGCAGGGTGGTTTCGAGATTATTAATGGATTCTTTCTTAAGTATGCCGAGGCGCTAGTCATTTGTATTTCGGTGGTGATGTTGTTGCTGCTAGGCTGGTTTTCAGCGTATACACGGCTTGGTGTTTCGTGGCGTGCAACAGTCACCGATCCTGATATGGCGCGCGCATTCGGGGTCAATATTCAAAATGTCCGGTATCTGAATTTTTTTGTCGGTTCCGCATTGGCGGCAGTAGCCGGTGTACTCGTGGCGTTGCTTAACAACCTGGTTGAACCAACCATGGGGAGCGTGGCCTCTTATAAAGCGCTTGCGATCATTGTACTAGGCGGGCTTGGCAGTATTCGCGGCACTCTGATTGCGTCTATGGCGCTAGGCGTTATCGAGTCATTCGGTACTATTTATATCGGTCATCTTCTCGACCGCGATGCACTTGCCTTCGGGTTCCTTATCATCGTACTGATGGTTCGGCCCCAGGGTCTGTTGGGAAGTAAATAATGGCCTACGAAATCACTTTACTGACGACGATGTCAATCTCCGTGTTGTTCGCGTTGAGCCTTAATTTTATCACCGGGTTCTGCGGCCAGATCAGCCTTGGACATGCTGCCTTCATGGGGGTGGGGGCTTATACAGCAGCCATCATGATGAAGGCTTCTGTCTCGTTGCTGGTAGCGATCCCGGTAGCGGCGGTTTTTGCAGGTGCACTTGGCCTGCTGGTGGGCTTTGCCAGCTTACGTGTGCGGCATGATTTTTTAGCAATCACCACAATGGGCGTTGTCTTTCTTTTCGTTGGCGTGGTGCGACAGCAAGAGTTTCTGGGCGGGGAGGTCGGTATATCGGGGATACAGCGATCCGAGCTGGGTCGCACTGGCTTCTTACTACTGTGTATCTCACTGGCTGCCTTGTTTGCCGGATTTTCACTGCTGGTGAAACGTTCATGGTTGGGGTTTGTATTTGATTCGATCGCTGATAATGAAGATGTTTCACGGGTGATCGGAATTGATGTGGCGAAGTACAAGCTGTTTGCATTTGTAGTCGGTACCGCTGCCGCCGGTGTTGCAGGTGCACTGTACGCACAGCATTTTCGATACGTTGGGCCGGACAGTTTCGGCTTTGTTGAATCTATAAGTGTATTGGCAATGGTGGTAGTCGGTGGCATCGGGTCGGTGTGGGGCGTGATGTTTGCGGCTGCAGTGCTGAGTGTTCTGCCATTGCTTATTCAGTTTGTAGATGACTACAAAATTCTCGTATACAGCGCATTACTGTTCTCTATGATGCGCTTTGCACCCGATGGTCTCGCGGGTATCGTCAACCGGTCAATGAACAGGATCAAGGGGCGATCATCGTGACCCCGGTTCTGGAAGTGAAAGACGTCACTGTCCGCTTTGGCGGTGTGATAGCGGTCGACAAGGCGTCGGTCAGTATCGAAGCAGGTGAGTTGATCGGGTTCGTCGGTCCCAACGGTGCGGGTAAGACCACGTTGATGCGAGTGATCACCGGGATTGTCAAACCGCAGCAAGGCTCGGTGACACTTGAAGGTAAAGATCTGACTGGCCTGTCTATCAATCAGCGCGTGCGCGCCGGGCTGGCATTGGCGCAGCAAATTGTACAGCCGTTACGTGGGATGACAGTGCTTAACAATGTTGCACTGGCCTGTGGTACAGCCAAAACTGCCAATCCGTTTAAGGCGATAAAGTCATTCGATAAACGTGCTGAGAGAGCCACTGCGTTAGCGCTGTTGACCCGTGTAGGATTGCAGGATGTAGCAGACAATGAACCATCGAAACTGCCGTTGGGCTATTTAAAACGGCTTGAAGTGGCCCGTGCTTTGGCGCTTAAACCCAGACTCTTGCTTCTAGACGAACCGTTGGCAGGGCTGAATCAGTCGGAAGCAAGTTCACTGGCTGACTTGATCAAAACGCTGAATCACGACGGGCTGAGTATATTGCTGATCGAGCACAACCTTCGTGAAGTGATGCGAGTGTGTCCGAAGGTTTATGTTCAAGATCTCGGTAAATCACTTGCTTTTGGTGAAGCAAAAAAAATCATGAGCCGGCCTGATGTTATTGCAGCGTATCTGGGAAAGGGCTGAACGGTGTTAAAAGTCGACAACCTGTCTGCCGGATATGGCGACATAATCGCAATACGTGATCTTTCTTTCTCGGTTGAGGCTGGGCAGATTCTGGCTTTTATTGGTGCAAATGGTGCCGGTAAATCATCAACACTGATGTGTCTGATGGGTCTGGTTGAACAGAAGTCCGGATCGATTTTAATCAATGGACAAGATATTTCCACCACTACGGTCGAAGCGCGAATTACGAATGGTCTTGCTATCGTGCCTGAAGGGCGACGCGTTTTTCCTGATCTGAATGTTCACGAAAACCTTATTGTTGGCGGTCATGTCACTGAAGCAAGCATCATGAAGTCGGGGATTGATTACGTATATACGGTGTTTCCCCGCCTTGCTGAACGCCGTGGCCAGAGTGCCGGCTCGTTGTCTGGTGGTGAGCAACAGATGCTGGCCCTGGGGAGAGCGCTTGTATCACAGCCGAAGTTATTAATTGTTGATGAGTTATCGCTTGGACTGATGCCGAAAGTCGTAGATGAGTGCTATGCGGTGCTGGAGACCCTGAAGCAGAATGGGATAGGAATCATACTCGTCGAACAGAATACGGAAAGAGCGCTAAGTGTTGCTGATGAAATTCGTGTTTTGGAAGCCGGCAATCTCGTTTGGTCCGGGACTGCGTTGGATGCAAAAAATAACACCGCTCTAACACAAAGCCTGATGGGTTTAAGCTAGGGCTGTTTGGAAAGTTCGATAACACTTTATCTTCGCCGCAGTAGCCTGTACGGCGGTGGAAAAATTCAACGTAGGCCCCTGCTATGCCTGCATTTTTCCGCCTCGCTCTGACGACTGTGGCTGCTTCCCGCACAGACCACTAGCGAGCTTTGACAAGTAAATGAGCACATAAGGTAATTGATTTAACTGCTTAATTTGCAGTAATTCGCAGCCAGCCTGCATTCTCCATTTCTTTTAGATTCGGCCAGTGTTGTTCATGAACTAAGAGTGCTGCGCAAATGATCCAGCATCTCGGCATCTTCACTAAGATGGGAGGAGCGTAGTGCTCCGATACCCCATTGATCTCTTCGACCAGCACGTTCGCTAAGCCATAGAAGGTGGCGCATTCTTACGAAGATGGGTATCGCTTTGCGATCGGCAAACGCCAATTCCCGTTCTTGCTCATATCCTTTTAGGAATCGATTCCAATTGTCTGATGCTTTTTCGCTAAGAGATTTACGACCACCCAGTTGGTTCCAAAGAAAAACGGAAAGATCATATGCCAGGTAGCCTGGCCCTGAATCATCAAAATCGAAAAACACAGCTTCGCGTTCATTGGAACTGTTCGATTGAATGAAGTTGTTTCCTCCATGGCAATCGCCGTGGCAGCCAATCCGGCTAAGATCGCCTGCCGCTTTGAAATCAGATTCAATGTCAGTTGCCAGTTTGTTCAATAGTTCACTAATGCCCTGGTCGAGCCTCGGCACTTGCAGTAGCAGCTTCATTGGCGATCTCAGGAGGTGATCTATGTCCAGCGTGTACCGGCTGGCCGGGCCACTGTAGTCCTCTGAAGCGTTATGAATTTTTGCTAACCCTGAACCCGTAAGTTCCCAGTCCTCGAGTGTTTCGGGATCGTCGCCATTAATAAAATGAAATACCGCCAGAGTGCGCAATCCTTCCGCTAACTCTACCTCGACGCCTGCAGCGCCGGTGCGAGGTCGAACAGGACCGGCTACGGGTACACCATTGGCGCTAAGATGTTCCAGCATGGATACTTCATATTCAATGTTAGCTGATCCTCTGGGCCGGTTACCACTTAAGCGCGCAATCCATCGTGATTTATCGACACATTCGAAAATGTAGGTGTCGTTGTAGCCACTTTGAAGTAAGTAACCTTCATTGATTTGGTTGATGTCATAGTGTTTTTGTATAACACGAAAGATCCCGTCGCTCGTCACTGTGCTATTAGAAATTTCTAATGGGCTGATGCTGTCTCTTTCCCTGACCATGAATCTATCTCACTTCTGCCGTCATTGTTTCCATGAAAAATCCTTCATGGGAATGTCACTCTAAAATAGAAGCGTAAGTACTACAAGGATGGTTATTGTCGCATCACTTTGACTGGTAGAGTTTCAGTGCGTTTTCGGTGGTGCGCTGTGCCAGTTCTTCAAGTGATACTCCCTTTATCTCAGCGACACGTTCGGCAATATGTGTCAGATATGCGCTTTCGTTTCGTTTGCCGCGATAGGGTGTGGGTGCAAGATAGGGGGAATCGGTTTCAAGTACGATCATGTTTATTGGAACATCCGGAAGCACTTCTGCATGATTGCTTTTTTTGAAAGTTGCCACGCCACCGATACCAATATAGAAACCGCCAAGTTTGGCTACTTTGTTTGCCTCATCTGCAGTGCCGCTGAAGCAGTGGAAAACGCCTGATAAGGTGTCGTCGTTTTGTTCTGCTATTAGCTCGTAGGTGTCGTCGAATGATTCTCGTGTGTGCAACACAATGGGAAGTTTGTATTCCTTAGCCAGTGCAATCTGCTGGCGCAGTGCGTCGTGTTGCTGATCCTTAAAGGTTAGATCCCAGTGGTAATCAAGGCCTGTTTCACCTATTGCTATGTACTTTCCAGTGGCAAGCTCGTTGCGAACATGTGCTAGTTCCGTAGCATAGTTTTCATCGACATGGCATGGGTGCAATCCGATCATAGCGAAGCAGTGCTCGGGGAAGGCGGCGACAGCTGCGTTCATGGCTTCTGTGGTATCGCTGCAGATGTTGGGCAGGTACATGCGCTCTATGCCTGCATCTATTGCACGTTGGATGGCGGCGTGTCTGTCCTCGGCGAATTTGTCCGAGAAAAGGTGGGTGTGGGTATCGATAAGTTTCATGTTTCTGCTTTTTATGGTGAGGGCATGGACGTGTAGGGCTTGATCCCTCGCTTACGCGTCGGGTTTCCTTGACGTGTGGGGCTTGGTCTCTCGCTTACGCTTTGGGTTTTGGTGACGTGTGGGGTTTGCCACTCGCTTACGCGTCGGGTTTCCATGGCGTCTGGGGCTTGGCCACCGGCTTACGTGTTGGGTTTGTTTTGGCTGGTTGGGTTTGGGATATCAAGTTTCACCGTGACGCTTTTTTTGTGTGTAAAACTGTCGAGCATACTTTCGAGTGAATATTCGCGACCAAGTCCGCTTTGTTTGACGCCACCGTAAGACTGACCTGGAAGTTGCCCGATGCCCTGATTAACCTGCACCCAGCCCGCTTCGACCTGGTGTGCGGTGCGTAATGCCTGACCAATGTCTCGAGACCAAACAAATGCAGCTAACCCGTAGTGACTGTCATTAGCCATTTTTATTACTTCGTCTTCGTCGCGCCAGCGTATGGCGACAAGTACCGGACCAAAGATCTCTTCCCGAGCGAGTCGCCAGTCATTACTGGCGTCGGCAAAGATCGTAGGGCGGGTGTAGTAACCTTTGCTAAATGGTCCTTCGCTATCCGGCTTGCCACCTGTGATCAGGCGTGCGCCTGGCAGTGATAATCCTTCGTCAATGTAGTTGCACACCTTGTCGTATTGTTTTTTATTGATTAGTGCGCCCATGTCAGTGGCTTCGTCGAGCGGGTCACCCATTTTCAGTGCTGCTGTTTTGGCAGCAAGCTTTTCTAAAAATGGTTCAAAGATATCATCGTGTAGCAACAGTCGGGATCCAGCGGTGCACGACTGGCTTTGTCGGGTAAAACGCATCGCCGAAACAATGCCGTCAACCACCCAGTCTTCGTTTGCATCAGGGAAGACGATAGAAGGGCTCTTGCCGCCGAGTTCGAGTGAGACCGGGGCGATGCGATCGGCTGCTGCACGCATGATCGACTTGCCTACATTCGTGGAGCCGGTGAAAGACAGTTTGCGTACCTGTGGGTGTTCGGCAAGTGCTGCACCACACTCGTGACCGTATCCGCACAGTACGTTGAGTGTGCCGCGCGGTAGTACCTCGTTGCAGGCACGTGCAAGTAATAACACACCAAGCGGTGCATCTTCTGCGGTCTTCAATACCATCGTATTACCCGCGCATAGTGCCGGAGCAATCTTTAATGCGGCAAGTAACACGGGGGCATTCCATGGAATAATTGCCCCGACGACACCGATAGGCTCGCGTCTTGAGTAGCTCAACATATTGTCGCCTACCGGGATCTGCTCACCCTTAAGTTCTGACGCGAGTCCGCTGAAGTAGCGAAAAATGTCTGCGGCGGCGGTGGCCTCCGGCCGTGCCTGAGTGCGAATCGCATTGCCTGTCTCACTGGCAATGGCTTGCGCCATTTCTTCAATTTGCGATTCGAGCACAACAGCAATTTCATGTAAGAGCTTGCCTCGATCTCTAGGCGCTACTTTTCGCCACTGCTCAAAAGCCTTGTCTGCAGCGCGAACAGCGGCGTCAACGTCTTCGGTGCGGGCTCGCGGTACGGTGGCAATTATTGTGCGGCGGGCCGGATTTTCAACCTCTATCCGGTCGCCGCTAAGTGCGCCACACCATTCACCGTCGATCAGCATTTGGTCGCTTATGGGCTTGGAATCAGTTGTCATATCGGATACCGGGGTGCCTGTGAAATGGTACCGATCTTACGCGTATGAGAGAAATCGGCAAGTCAGATTACACGCAGAGGTTGTCTGATGGGTGAGTTATGAATAATGGAAAGTGGGAAGCCGTGTCGGCAGAGCAACAAAGTGATCAGGGACCTATGAATATTGATTACCCAA
>CALISD010000193.1 GCA_938041955.1 uncultured Granulosicoccaceae bacterium
ACAGTAAAGCCTCCGAGCAGGCAGGACCTAGGGAAACCCGACGCGTTAGCGAGAAGCCATGCTCGCCACTACCACCAAACATCACAATTTCAACTGAAACAGATAACATTCGTCACATTAGCTACGGCTTCGGCTTACTTGTGACAGGCGCGTAGATCACCGCGGTATGCCCACTCGCTCACGCGTCGGGTTTCCACAAACAGTCATACAGTAAAGCCTCCGAGCAGGCAGGACCCAGGGAGACCCGACGCGTCAGCGAGTGGCAAGCCATGCTCGCCGAGCAGGTATGCAAACACCGCGGCTCACTTTGGGGAAATCAAAGCCCCACAAGCACAATCAGCCCGAGCAAAGCGCCCAGGCTGATTGATCAATTGATACTCAAGTCACGCAGAAGGCGTAACCAAACTACATCGTACTGGTTTGGCGCTCTGAATTAACCAGGCCACCAAGCGTATCCTCAATGGCACGCCTGAGATCAGCAGATTTTTCACCGGTAAACTGAACACCAATACCAGCGACATCATTGCCGCCCGCAGAAGTTATCCAGCACACTTGTCCAGGCACAGGCCAACGCTCTGCATCATCCATCAGTCCGAACAATAGAAACACATCGTCACCAATGTTATAAGTCTGTGTGGTTGGAATAAAAATTCCTCCACCCTCAACAAATGACATATAGGCCGCCTGCAGGGCACCACGGTCGTTAATTGATAGCGACACGATGGCTTTGCGATCAGTGGTCATTGAATTGTCTCCGCACGAGTTCTCACTCTCATTATTCTTATATCGGCCAACACGCCCTCAAGCACAGTCTGTGTTTTTAGACTGGGATTATCCAATCTGAGCGAGTATTGAAACCTCTCTAGCGCACGACTTAAATACTGACGCTCGGCAGGTGGCCCGTTAGTACTCGAACGGCCGGTTGGCGAAGAAAATTCAACGTTTTTAATGTGTTCTGTGGTCCACTGCAGAAAAAGGGTCAGGGCATCGCGAGTACCCAACACTGTCGAGGTAGTTGCAGCGAGTTCAGCGGGTTCGAAATCGAGAGTTAAAAACTCTATAAAGCGATTTTTCACTTCGGCAATGGCACCTAGATCAACCTCTTCGCCACGCTCCTTGGCCCTTAGCGGCGCACCGTGAGCAAATTCAAGCGCGATTTCCGGGTTGCTGACTTTTTGTTCACGCAACCACTCAAGCGCTACCGACGGATCCGGCAAAGGCAAAACGACACGCTGACACCGACTGCGGATGGTGACCGGCAAGTGGGCATCGTTATCGGCCAACAAGATCAGCACACATCCTTTACCCGGTTCTTCGAGCGTTTTCAGCAGACTATTCGCGGCCGCGCGAGTCATCGTGTGGGCTTTGTTAATAATGGCAATACGATTCGGGCCATAAGTTGTGGTCAACGTCAGCTGTTCAGTCAGCTTACGTATCTGATCAACGCTAATGACGCGGGCTTTATCAATCCATTCAAGCCGCGTCAGATCCGGATGGGTTCCGGCAGTGTTTAACGCGCATCGCGGGCATTTACCGCAAGGCGCATTTTCAGCCGGCTCGCTACACAATAGAGCATGTGACAAACGCTCTGCGAAATCACGCTTGCCAACACCCGTTGGGCCTACAATTAAATAGGCATGATGCAATCGCTCGGCTGATGCGGCACGCATCAGCAACTGCCATGCTTCCTGTTGCCAGTTATACGGCGCGTGATTGATGTTGTGACCCCTTTTAAGTAAACACCAGCTTTCGACGGACAACAGTCGGACTAAGACTCAACGGCAGCACTAAGCCACGGCCCACAGCTTTCAGTTAATTGCACTCGAACCGATTCTGCCACAGTTTCAAAATCCGGGTTTGCATCAATAATCTTTATTCTTTCAGGGTAAATGGCAGCACGATCAAGATAGGCAAGTTTTACTTTTTCAAAAAACTCATCACCTTCGGTCTCTATACGATCAAACTCTCTGCGTCGCTTAGTGCGTTCAAGACTTACCTCACGGCTCGCATCAAGCAACAGTGTTAGATCAGCATGTAAACCTTCGAGCACCCATTGTTCGATAATGGCAACGCGATCTTCACCAAGTTCTCTGCCGCCACCTTGGTAGGCAAAACTTGCATCGGTAAATCGATCACAAAGCACCCATTTTCCTTGCTCAAGCGCTGGAGCAATAACTTTCTCGGCATGCTGGGCACGTGCTGCAAACATCAACAGCAACTCTGCCTTGGGAACAATTTCCTGATCAGTGTTTAACACAACATCACGCAATTGCTCACCGAGTTGCGTACCGCCCGGCTCACGCGTGTGCACGACTTCAACACCTTGCTCGACAAGAAAATTTTTCATCACAGGCAAAAGCGTCGATTTACCAACACCCTCAACACCTTCCAATGTAATCAACCGTCCGCGCATGCTACTTTCTTTTTAAGATAAATTTTCGAACTGCCTTGTTGTGCTCTTCGACAGTTTCATTAAACACATGGCCACCGGTTCCATCTGCAACAAAGAACAAAGCTTTAGTATCCGCAGGGTGCACCGCAGCATGTATGGTGGCTGCACTGGGCATCGCGATGGGTGTAGGCGGAAGCGCCGGGATTTTATAAGTATTGTAAGCGGTCTTGGTTTGCAAATCCTTTCGCGTAATATTTCCGTTAAAGTCTTTACCAATGCCGTAGATCACAGTCGGGTCCATTTGCAACCGCATGCCCTTACGTAAACGCCCCGCTATCACGCCAGAAACCATCTCACGCTCACTAGGGATCTGCGTTTCCTTTTCAACAATCGACGCGAGTACCAGTGCTTCATAGGGAGTAGATATCGGCAACCCCTCATCCCTTCCTTCCCACGCCTGCTGCAACGTAGCGTTAAGTTGTTTGTGCGCTCTTAATAGGAATTCTGCATCTGTGGTGCCGCGTGGAAAATGATAAGTATCCGGTAGAAACTGCCCTTCCGGGTGGCCAGCCTCAGCACCGATAAATGCCATAACGTCATCATCACTGACTGACTGCATAGTCTGCTCAAGCACTTCATGCGTTGCTACCGCCTCCCGTACCTGCCAGATATTCCAACCCTCTAATAACGTTAGCGAGTACTGCTTTTGCTGGCTCTTCTGCAACGTGCCAAGTAGCGCGATGGGAGTTAACGCCGAAGTAAGCGAATATTCACCGGTCTTGATCGAGCGCGCTTCACCTGTGTAACGGGCATAAGCCTCCCACCATATCGGACGCTTTAACAGACCCTGCTTATTAAGGCTGCTGGCTAAACTACGAATCGTGGTGCCGGGTTTAACTTCAAGTTCAAAGTTTTTTTCAGGCTCGCTTAAAGGCGAATGCAAGAATTGATTCGCATCAAATGCCAGAACAGCAGCAACACAAAGAGGAAGCACGAACACAATGAATAGAAGTATCTTTTTCACAAATTAAACCGACAAGTAAATCGTTAGACCAAAGACTGTGGCTACAAACAGCCTGGTTATCGAACCTGATAAAATGAACTTCGGCTGGCGTCCTGCCTTTACACCTGGCTGAAAATCAACGTAGCGTTCGTGCCACCAAAGCCGAAAGAGTTCGACAACGCATGCTTAATTGCTACATCTCGCGCCTTGTGCGGTACATAGTCTAAGTCGCACTCAGGATCCGGGTTATCAAGGTTTATCGTTGGAGGAACTGCTTGATCTTGCAGTGCCAGTATAGAGAACACTGCCTCCACACCACCGGCGGCACCAAGCAGGTGACCGGTCATAGATTTAGTAGAGCTAATCGCCACTTTATGGGCGTGATCGCCAAAACTGGACTTAACCGCGTTGGTCTCCGCCACATCCCCCGCACCTGTTGAGGTACCGTGAGCGTTAATGTAGCCCACTTCATCAGGGTTGATTTTGGCATCTTTCATTGCTGCGTTCATACAGCGTCGAGCACCATCGCCATTCTTTGCAGGTTGCGTCATATGGAAAGCATCACCGCTCATGCCATATCCAGAAAGCTCACAGTATATTTTCGCACCACGGGCTTTGGCATATTCATACTCTTCAAGTACCAACACGCCGGCACCATCACCAAGCACAAACCCGTCCCGATCGACATCCCACGGCCTGCTTGCAGCGGTAGGGTCATCATTCCGAGTTGAAAGCGCACGCGCAGCGCCGAAGCCTGCCAGTCCGAGTGGACAAGTCGCCATTTCAGCACCACCACAGACCATAGCATCTGCATCGCCATACTTGATGATGCGCATTGCCTCACCGATATTGTGTGTGCCGGTGGTACAAGCGGTAGTGATACACACGTTTGGCCCTTGGAGACCACGCATGATCGAAAGGTTGCCTGCGATCATGTTGATGATCGTTGAAGGCACAAAAAACGGCGACATCTTACGTGGCCCGGAGTTGAGCAACGCACTATGTTGCACTTCAATATTCGGCAAACCGCCAATACCAGACCCAATGGCAACGCCGATACGCTCAGGATCCTGATCTTCAACAGACAAGCCGGCATCTTCAAGCGCCTGAATGCCAGCAGCGACACCAAAATGGATAAACTTGTCCATCTTGCGTGCGTCTTTGGCACTCATATACTGACTGACATCGAAACCTTTCACGGATGCCGCAAACCGTGTGGCAAACCCTTCTGTGTCGAAGGAGTCGACCATTGCAGCGCCGGAAACTCCTGCAAGCAGGTTTTTCCAGCTGTCAGCGACTGTGTTGCCGACCGGGGTGATGGCCCCGAGGCCTGTTACCACAACTTTACGAGCACTCAATGGATGTTTCCGGTCGCAGAGTTTCCGGGCCGCTTCCGGCCCGGGAACATGGTTGAAACGCTAATTAAATTCGCGTTAACCCAGTTTGCTTAACCCAGGTTCGCGTTGACGTAATCTACCGCCTGCTTAACCGTGGTGATTTTTTCAGCTTCTTCATCAGGAATTTCGCACTCGAATTCCTCTTCTAGGGCCATAACCAACTCAACGGTATCGAGTGAGTCAGCGCCCAGATCGTCAACGAAAGACGCCGCCGAAGTGACCTCCTCGTCCTTCACCCCAAGTTGTTCTACGACGATTTTCTTTACGCGTTCTTCGATACTGCTCATATTGGATGCCCTCCCGGGGACTGGTGTATTCTGTGGTGCGTGGCCGCACCGGACCCCGCATATTGTATTCAATACCGGTTTGGCACGCCACTACTGCGACGAATTTAATTTATGCTATCTGCGCCGAAATTCGTGCAGATGACACGATACTCACCGCATTGACGTCAGTTGTATGGCCACCTCAGCGAGAATCAAGCGCTAAACGCCCGAAATCCACACTAAAGAGTTATACGAACTGGCTAGTTCATATACATCCCGCCATTAACGTGGAGTGTTTGGCCAGTGATGTAATCCGCTTTATCCGAGGCCAGAAATGCCACGGTATGGGCAATTTCTTTCGGATCGCCCAATCTTCCCAGGGCAATTTCACCTTGTAATGCCTCACGCTGTTCTTCCGGGAGAGCGTTTGTCATATCTGACACAATGAAACCTGGCGCTACTGTGTTAACCGTAATATTTCGGGACCCTACCTCACGCGCCAGCGACTTTCCAAACCCGATAATACCGGCTTTAGCAGCAGCGTAGTTCGCCTGCCCGGCATTACCCGTTACCCCGACCACCGAGGCTATGTTAATAATTTTTCCGCGCCGTGCCTTCATCATGCCGCGCATACAGGCTTTGCAAGTGTGGAAAACTGACGAGAGATTGGTACTGATAATGTCGTCCCACTCATCTTCTTTCATCCGCATAAGCAAGTTGTCACGCGTGATACCAGCGTTGTTCACCAACACGCTGATCGCGCCGAACTCCTCTGCTATGGAAGAAATAACAGAAGCAACCTGCTCTTTGTCAGACACGTCAAGCACTTTGCCACAGCCTTTCTGACCAGCCTCTTTAAAGCGAGCGGTGATCGCATCAGCTCCCTTTTCACTGGTAGCAGTACCAACAACCGTCGCACCTAATGATGCAAGTTCATCGGCGATGGCAGCGCCGATGCCACGGCTGGCACCAGTCACCAAAACAATTTCATTCTCAAGCATCAGCTGACACCCTCCTTACGGGCTTCGATCAGTTTTTCTACGGCGGCCAAACTTTCTATTGCATGGGTAACAATGGATTTATCAATGCGCTTACACAAGCCGACCAAAACTTTACCCGGCCCGAGCTCCACCAACTCTGTTGTGTTGTTACTGGCCATGAATCTCACTGAGTCTGTCCAATACACCGGATTGGTGACATGATTTTTTAACGAGGCGATTATCGCATCAAGATCATCAAGCACGCGCGCTTCAGCATTTTGAACTACCGGAATTGCAGGCACAACAAACCCGGCGTCATCAATTGCCGCGGCAAGCTCCGCCTGAGCAGGCTGCATTAACGAACTGTGATTCGGCACTGACACAGGCAATAACATTGCTTTTCTAGCGCCCTTGTCCTTAGCTACCACGCAAGCGTTTTCCAACGCATTAAGATGCCCCGATATTACTACCTGGCCTGGCGAATTAAAGTTCACGGCTTGTACCACAGCACCTTCAGCAGACAGCTCGTTGCACATAGCGACGACATCATCGTCATCCATACCCAGCAGCGCCGCCATGCCACCAACTCCCGGCTCCACCGCCGATGCCATCAGCTTGCCACGTAGTGCCACAAGTTTAACTGCTTTACTGAATTCAACAGCCTGCGCTGCAGTTAAAGCTGTGTATTCGCCCAGACTATGCCCTGCAACATAAGAAGGCGCAGGCATGCCGAGCTCCTGCCACACTCGCCATACGGCCAGCCCCCCCACAAACATCAACGGCTGGGTGATTTCAGTTTGCCGCTGCTGTTCAGCAGTGCCGTTTTGAGCTATGTCCCATAGGTCATAACCCACATACTCTGAAGCTTCAGTGAAAGTATCAACCACTACTTTATATTGCGAGGCTAAGTCAGCCAACATGCCCGGGGACTGTGATCCCTGACCGGGGAAAACTGCAGCGAGTTTCATAGTGTTTCCTGTTTATCTTTCGCCTTT
>CALISD010000194.1 GCA_938041955.1 uncultured Granulosicoccaceae bacterium
GCGGTTACGCTGTTGATCTGATGGACGAGCGGTGTCTGTCCTTGCTTACGCGGCGGGTTGCCTTGATCGTCTATCGCTGATGACCTGTTTTGCTTTTCAGATTTCTGTGGCTGCTCGAAGCATGGCAAGGAGGCTAAGGCAGATGTGGATCGATCTCAGGTAGCCCGCAGCGTGAGCAAGGATCAGCGGTTACGCTGTTGATCTGCTGGACGAGCTGGTGTCTGTCCTTACTCACGCAGCGGGTTGCCTTGATCGTCTATCGCTGATGAGTCTGTTTTCATTTCAGAGTTCTGTGTCTGTTCGACGCATGGCAAGGAGGCGAAGGCAGATGTTGATCGATCTCAGGTAGCCCGCTGCGTGACCAAGGATCAGCGTTTACGCTGTTGATTTGCTGGACGGGCTGGTGTCGGTCCTTGCTTACGCGGCGGGTTGCCTTGCTCGTCTATCGCTGATGAGTCTGTTTGCTTTGTTGAGTTCTGTGGCTGCTCGAAGCATGGCAAAGAGGAGAAGGTAGATGTGGATCGATCTTAGGTAGCCCGCAGCGTGAGCAAGGATCAGCGGTTACGCTGTTGAGTTCTAGTACACAGGTCTATACGTGAACGCAGGAAATATTTAAGCGACCTGATCCCCTGGCTTTTTGTTGGCAAAATATTCATCCAGATTTTGGATGACTCGAAAGCCCATCTGATCTCTGGTCTCACGGGTGGAGCTGCCCATGTGTGGTAGCAGTACCGCGTTCTCCAGTTCGGCTAATCCGTCAGACAGAGTGGGCTCATTTTCAAACACATCAAGCCCGGCGCCTGCGATCTCGTTGCGCTGCAGGGCATTGACCAGTGCTTGTTCATCAATCACCTCACCGCGAGCCGTGTTGATAATAAATGAAGTGGGTTTCATTAAGGCTAAGCGTTGAACGTTTATCAGGTGCGTGTTGGCATCACCGCCCGGGCAGTGCAGGGACACTATATCTGCCTCTGACAGCAGAGCTTCGATCGACTCCACCTGTGTGGCGTTGGTTTCAGCTAGTACTTCCGGGTCTATTTTTGATCGATTGAAAACGATTACCGGCATACCAAAGCCAAAGTGGGCGCGTTTTGCGGTCTCACGACCTATGCGACCAAAGCCGACAATACCGAGTGTTTTACCGGTCATCCTGCTGCCAATCATATGGGTGGGTCGCCAACCATTCCACTTGCCAGCACGCAGCTGTCTTTCGCCTTCACCGGCGCGACGCGTGACCATTAACATTAGAGTAAGGGCGAGGTCAGCAGTGCATTCACTAAGCACATCAGGTGTGTTGGTAACGACTACCTTATTTGCTTTGGCTGCCTCAATATCAATATGGCTGTAACCAACACCGTAGTTACCAATAATTTGTGCTTTTATAACATTAGATTCGAATACAGAGCCGTCTAACTTGTCAGTGACCGTGGTGAGCACAGCATCGGCGCTGGCCAGCGTCGAGCGCATTTTTGCGGCATCAAATGGTTGGTCCGACTCGTTGAGAGTGACATCATATTTTTGCGCTAGTGCAGCTTCAACTGCCTCTGGCCATTTGCGTGTGAGTACGACTATCTTCTTCATTGTCTAGAGTCTCAATTCTTTGTATACCAAAAAGGCCTGTACGCTGGCTCGGGGAACGGACGTCAATGCTGAGGTTGTGCCCAAATGGTGTCATGCTGATCATCGATGAGTCCATCGTATTGCTGATTTAAGATTTATACAAGCGGTGGTGATTGCCACTCGCCATTTGCTGACGGCGGCAATGGTATGGGGGGATCCATGATGATGACGCTGGGGCCTCCGGGCTGGACTAAATTGATAGATACAGAGCGCGGCACAGTTGATGGTGATACCGTTCATCGTCAGTGATACAATGGGCGGTTCACAACGCCTTTCTGCTAGCCAATCTCGTCACCTCAATCTATTCCATAAGGTAGGGCATCTTAATCGACAGGATTTTGTCGGCTCAGAGCGCGCGTATCTTGCATTTGGATCTATCCCAAACACCACCTAACCGACTCATCGGAGCCACTCTTGAGAATTGATTCGTTATCCCAGCTGCGCGTGGAGTGGTTGGGGAACATACGCGCTGATATTTTGGCGGGGCTCGTCGTTGCGCTGGCGCTTATCCCGGAAGCGATTGCGTTTTCGATTATTGCAGGCGTTGATCCAAAAGTGGGTCTTTACGCGTCGTTTTCTATCGCAGTGATCACCGCAATCGTCGGTGGCAGGCCGGGCATGATCTCGGCGGCGACTGCCGCAACAGCGGTGCTGATGGGCAGTCTGGTAAGAGAGTATGGCCTGGAGTATTTATTGGCCGCGACCATATTGGCAGGCCTGATACAAATTGTTGCAGGCTTTCTCAGGGCCGGATACGTGATGCGGTTTATCTCGCGTTCTGTAATGA
Organism: uncultured Granulosicoccaceae bacterium; assembly: GCA_938041955.1. Lineage (GTDB taxonomy): Bacteria > Pseudomonadota > Gammaproteobacteria > Granulosicoccales > Granulosicoccaceae. The sequence continues at coordinate 2,408 of CALISD010000194.1, forward strand.
CCGGGTTTGTCAACGCGCTGGCAATTCTTATTTTTCTGGCTCAGTTGCCTGAGTTAGCACCGGCTACCTTCGGTGGCAAAATACCGTACCTTACCTATGTGATGATTGCGGGTGGTCTTGCAATTATTTATCTGCTGCCTCGTGTCACCAACGCGGTGCCATCACCATTGATCTGTATTCTGGTGCTGACGGTATTGTCTATAGGCATGGGTCTGGATTTACGTACGGTAGGTGATATGGGTGAATTGCCCTCTACGCTGCCTGTGTTCCTGCTGCCGCAAATTCCCCTGACACTGGAAACTCTGTGGATCATTCTGCCTTACTCTATCGGTGTGGCGGCAGTTGGATTGTTAGAATCTCTGATGACAGCATCCATTGTTGATGAATTGACTGATACCACGAGTGACAAGAATCGTGAATGTGTCGGTCAGGGGATTGCCAACACGGCAACCGGTTTTATCGGCGGGATGGCAGGCTGCGCAATGATCGGACAATCGATAATCAATGTAAAGTCGGGCGGTCGTGGAAGGCTCTCCACGCTTTGCGCGGGAATTTTCCTGCTGGTGATGATCGTCTTTCTTGGTGACTGGGTTAAGCAAATTCCCATGGCAGCGCTTGTGGCGATAATGATCATGGTATCCATAGGAACCTTCAGCTGGTCATCGATTAAAGATTTGCGTGAGCACCCGCGGAGCTCGTCTATTGTTATGCTGGCGACAGTTATCGTTGTCGTGGCAACGCACAACCTTGCAATGGGAGTGCTTGTGGGTGTGTTGCTTTCAGGGATCTTCTTTGCCTGGAAGATTGCACAGCTTTTCCGTGTTTCATCGACGTTGTCTGAAGACGGGCGCCATCGTACTTATCTGGTTGAGGGGCAGCTGTTTTTTGCCTCTGTGGACGACTTCAACGCCTCATTTGATTTCAAGGAGGCGCTTGAGAGAGTCACAATTGATCTGAACCACGCTCACATATGGGATATTTCCAGTGTCGCAGCGCTCGATATGGTGGTTTTGAAGTTTCGCCGTGACGGCGCCGAGGTCGAGATGGTCGGTTTGAATGCCGCTAGTGAGACAATCGTTGATAAACTGGGTGTCCATGATGAGCCAGGTGCTCTCGAGCGGATGATGGGTCACTAGTGCACTGCATCAAACAAAAGACACACATGAGTCGACGGAACAAAATGATTCGGTTCATGAATAGAAGAATGGCGGCAGGTTTTTCTTGCGTATTCACTGCTCACGTTATGGTGCACTTTAATCAGTCGCCCCTGCGGGAACTCGTCATTTGGCCCACAGCTGCGTTGCAGCTCTTGAAAAGGGAACGCCATTCCCTGCGAGCTGCGTCTTACTGCAAACCAAATGACAAGCTTTCAAATGCGCCTTTCATTCGATACAGTGCACTATTATGAAAAACATACTCGCCTTTCTAGATGGCTCTAAATACTCGCAAAGCGTTTGTGATCATGCAGCGTGGATTGCGGTTCGTGGTGATGCCTCTCTGGAGCTGTTACATGTGCTGGGTCGCCGTGAGGGCAACGCAGAAACATCAGACCTCAGTGGCAGCATTGGTCTGGGTGCCAGAACTGCATTGCTTGAAGAGTTGGCAGAACTGGATGGTCAAAAAGCTCGCCTGGTCAACAAGCGTGGTCGGGCCATTTTAGATGATGCGACTGATCGTGTACGCGCGGCAGGAGTTAAAAAGGTCTCTGCGACACTGCGCAATGGCCAGTTTATTCGCACCATGCAAACGTTCGAGTCCGCAGCTGATTTATTGGTTATCGGCAAGCGTGGTGAGGCGTCGAATTTTGATATGGATCATATCGGTTCGAACCTGGAGCGAGTCGTTAGAGCCACCCACAAACCAGTGTTGGTTGCATCGCGTTCTTTTGAGCCGATTAACAAAATGCTCATCGCGTTTGATGGGGGAGCGAGTTCAATTAAGGCGGTTGAGCAAATAGCGTCGAGTGGTGTGTTCTCGGGGCTTGAGTGCTTATTGCTCACAGCGGGTGCTGAATCTGACAAGACATCCAAGCGAATGCAAGGTGCTGCCGCGCTCTTAACCGATGCAGGATTTACTGTTAAAACAGAAGTGCGTGCAGGTCAGGCAGACGAGGTCATCACCAAGGCGGTCGAATCTGAGAATATCGATTTGCTTGTGATGGGGGCTTACGGGCACTCCCGTATTCGAAACCTGATCATCGGCTCTACCACCACAGAGATGGTACGATCCTGTAAAGTGCCTGTGATGTTATTCCGCTAGAAAGTACAGAAAATTTAATTTGTGTCGTATAGAAACTGAACCCTCAGTTGATGAAATTAATCAGTTTACAACACGTGCCTGCTATGTAAGTAACGCTGCTAAATCGCCGCTTATGCGGTGAGTAGTCACTATATGACACAATTTTTGGTTTTGGTATTCGCTGAATCAGCCGAATAATACAGTGCGGTACGGCGAAACTAATTTGAGTGGCGGTTCACCTTTTCAATACCTTTGAATAAAGTGTTTTCTCTGCACATGTTGTTTAGATTCATTATTTAAACCAACAATGCAGTGGTGCGAGAGAAGCGATGACCTTTCCCGTCATAGTAGCCGTTGCATGTGCAAAGCAGTATGCAGCCACTGATTGTCCTTCAGCCTCCTTGCTGCCTTAACATAATAATATGGACAAGCAGAGCATTTCAGAGCTGACTCAGTTAAGTTCGTTCATTGAGACTATTTTCCAGGTGGACTCACAAGATGATTTGTATCAGTCAGCCGTATCATTTCTTCAACAGCTCTTCACCACTGATCGGGTTTCAATTTACAGTGGTCATGAAGGCAGTCAAGCGCTTGAGATAGTTGCCCTATGTGAATCTGAAAACAGCATACACGGTATAAGCTCTGTATTTGCAGACCTTGAGAAATATCACGCCGACGTAGGCTCTCCGGTTATCTGCTATCCACAAGAGGGAGGGATACACCTGCCGGCTGGCGTCGATGTAGAGGTAGTGCCTGACATGGATATGGCCTCCTCGATGCTAGCCCCGCTGTGTGTACAAGGCGAAGTCGTTGTCACTGTAGAACTGGCTTCACAGTCGCTACGTTATACTGACATCGAATTAAACAAGCTGTTACAAATAATAACGATTCTAAATATTGTATTAAGGCGATTGCGACAAACGGAATTGCAGACTGCTGCGACGCACCGGCATCAACTTTATGCCGGGCATTTACAACATCTAAACATGTTAGGTGAGAAATTGTCGCTTGTTTCTACAATGGATGATGCGATAGCCAATGTCTCTGATTGTGCAAAACGTTTGGTAAACGCTGAGCGAATAAGTTATTGCGAGCTTGAACCGTGCGGTGCGCACGTTCGTATTATGGCGCTTGTAGGAGATTCAGCTGATGTGGTGGGCCAAGTGATGCCATTAGAGCAGTGCGGTCTGGCCGACATTCTCATTGAGAACAAACAGCGTTATTCAACTGATTTGCTTCAATCAAAAAGTGAGTCGCAGAGAAAGCTTGGTGAAACCGGGCTGAATCACGTATGGTCTTTCCCGGTGGCGTGTTATGGAGTGATCAAGGGGGCCCTAAACGTTGCTGCAAAAAATATAGACCTTGACACCAATGACGCTACCTCTGTTCTGGAAACGCTCTCGCGGTTTCTCGGTTCGACCTTACAGCGGGTGGATGCACAGAACGAAACGCTTAAAGTAATGAGTGAAGTAGAGCGGCAGGCAAAAACGGATATGTTAACGGGACTGCCAAACCGCACAGAGTTTCATCGTCGATTAAGAATGGAGTTACTTCGGGTGGACCCTGAGGAATCCAATGTTGGCATACTGTTTCTGGATCTCGATCTCTTTAAGAATATCAATGACACGCTGGGGCATGATGTTGGAGATGATCTGCTTTGTCACGTCTCTAGAAGGCTGGAGAGCCTGCTAGACGACGGTGATACTGTCGCCAGAATAGGAGGCGATGAATTTCTACTGTTGCTACATTCTATCGATTCGCATGAGAAACTTAATGAATTTGGCAGCAGATTGATCAGCGCGGTCAGACAGCCACTGCAGATTGCGGGAAGAGCTCTTGAAGTTGGTGTCAGTGTCGGCGCTGTGTCGTTTCCGGCAGATGGAGACAACGCTGAGGAATTGATCAAGCACGCAGACATTGCCATGTACCGGGCGAAAGCGCTTGGCCGTAATCAATGTCAGGTGTTTAATGAAGCGTTGTCGGCTTCTGTCAGCCGTCGAGTGAGGCTTGAGGCGCATCTTCGTGACGCACTATCGAACGATGAGCTATCTCTGGTGTTTCAACCGCAATTTGATTATTCCACGGGAAGGGCAATAGCGGTTGAGGCTTTGTTGCGCTGGAATCATCCTGTTGAAGGCTATGTACCGCCTGACGAGTTCATTTGCATTGCGGAGCAGTGTGGAATTATTCACCAGCTTACAGACTGGGTGCTTGAACATAGTCTTGAAGCGTTAAAGGAGTTTAGAAAACGAGAACCAAAGCTTCGTGTTGCAGTAAATGTGAGTGCGAGTGAATTTAATAGTCACAGTGATATATTTGAAAGGGTGATGCATGCGTTACAGTGTTCTGGATTGCCCGCAGATGCTTTAGAGCTGGAATTAACAGAAACAGCTTTACTGGCGAACCCGGATTATGCCGGCGCGCTTATCAAGAAATTTAGCGCACAAAATATTCAACTAGCGCTCGATGATTTTGGCACAGGTTACGCGTCACTCAGTTACCTGATTCAATTGCCTATCAACACCATTAAAATCGATAAGTCATTTGTTAATGGTATTGAGACTGATATCAGTAAGCAGTCTGTCGTTACAGGCATTATTGCCATCGCTACCGGTATGAGCTTGTACTGCATAGGTGAGGGTGTAGAGACTATTGAGCAATTCAACTGGTTGGGTGATCGTGGTTGCCAATCTGCACAGGGATTCTTTCTAAGTAAACCTGTGTCGGCCGATCAGATTCCTAAAGTGCTACAGTTGCTTACACACTATGATGTGGCTGCGTAATTACTTGATCATAAGTAGTGTTGCCTGGTTGCGTTTTATGCAGGTGGTGGGAAACCGTTTTTACCGGGGAAGTCTGGTGCGAGGTGCCGGGCGTTAGGCATTTTTACCCATAGTCGCAAGAGCTTTCTGCGCAGCTCTGGTTCTTCAAAGTCTTCAAAACTCGTGCGTGAATGCATCACGGAATAGTTGTTGGCAAACAACATGTCTCCCGGCTCCAGCATCATGTCCAGTCTGATCTTCGGGTCATGAATAATTTTATCGAATATATTCAGAGCTTCATTCTCTATTCGAGAGAGTGGGCGCTCTTCCATTTCATGTGCTAGCTCGATGTATTGCCGCAGGTAACGGCAGCTTAGCTTCCCGTCGTGGAAACTGAATATTGGGGCTTTACTGGTGTCTTTACCAAGGTGTGCGTAGTACATTGGTCGATAGAATAAACCAAGATATTCGGGATGATGTTCCAGAAGCTCGTTATACACGGCGCCGGAACTCACAAGACTGGTGAGTCCTCCTGAGCGGGCTTTTTGAAGGCAGAGCAAGCCAAACACATCTGACAGGTCTGTGTGGTAGGGGAGATAGGCGTTGGTTTCATAAACGCGCGTATTTCTTTTGCTTAGGTCCCCTACATTCATTACTTTGCCGAGCAAATCTCCTTTCAGGTTCTGATAAACGGGTGTGCCCAGATGCAGGCCGATGCCGTAGTAGATGGTCTCTATTTCTGCATCTGAATACTTGTCAATCGGAAGGCCACGTAACAGCAGAAAACCTTTACCATTTTCCATTTCTTCTGCGTATTCACCAAGCTGGGGAAGTAACGCATGTATTGGAAAGTCGTCTCTGGTGATATCCGGGAAGCTGAGTTTGCTCGCTGAGCAGGTTTTAAGTGCCTGATCAATTATGCTGATAGTCCTGTCGGAAAGATCGTCCTGCCAGTCGCTTTTGCTGGTCAGATCTGTTCCGCGCCATGCAGAAGGCCCGGTGATTTTTTCTTTTAGTATCAAGCTCACTTGTCACCCGAAATTTCTATTGTTAATAAAAAGGCAATGCAGAGTGTATATCACCCGGCGTGTTGAGCAGCGATCGGAACCGATGTATAGCATGTTGCTGGATGTGAGGAGGTCTGACTGCTGACTACGATATTATTCTATACAAATCTGTCTGACAGATTTATGACTTCTACTGCCTGGCCTGTGTTGCTTTCCGGCGAGTATTTTGAGTCAAAAGATCGAAACACGAATTAACAATTTGTTGATGAAACTGATAATCGCTCAATATATTTCCGCATCAACCAGGAATAACAGCGCGTAAGCCAAGCGCTTGCCTGTTGCCGGACAATTAGTTTGCCTATATGACATTCACGCTCATATATTTGCACTGAATTTGCTCTACCGAAGACTAATCGGGCAAGTTATCACTCGCCCGGAAGTTCACATTGGTCCTGGTGTAGCGTGTGTTAAATAGAGTATCAACTGGCCTTTTCGGAGTTGCCGTAGCGTCCCTTGTTCTGTCTGCTTGTGGTGGTGGAGGTGCTAGTAGTGATCCCAATTCCGGACTGGGCGCGCCCGGTGCGGCAGCTACTGGTGAGACAACATCAAATATTGGCTCAAGCTCGGACGTTGGTAATGAATCCAGTGACAACGAATCAAAAGCTGATACGGATGATATTCAAAATGATGCATTTGAAACTATAACCACACCAAGTGAATCAGCAGCATTTAGTAAGTTTCAACTGGATAATACGTTATACACCAACAATGTTTATGACGGTCGCCAGCTAGATGCGAGTAATAACTGGGAACTGATTTACTATAACGGAATTCAGGATTATGTCCGTTGGGAAGTGCCAGCGGTGCTGGGGAATGATTCTAATCCTTGCGTACGCCCACAAGCGGCACAGCCGTTGTCGCTTGATTACCGGCTGACGTCACGTAAAGATTCACCGACGGAGCGCAATACCTTTGTCCGCTCATATCCGGCAATGGTGGTCGGTACAATGGGCGGTCGCTATGAGTCCTGGGGGGTTGAGTGCGGTCAAACCCAACCGTTCCTGTCATCTGCCAGGCGACATGGTGGTTCGCCGGTATATCAGATGGAAACGGTCGCAGAAGCGACTGGCTTACCCGTGTTTGCAGGCGAGCTCGACTACAGCATTCGTGTATCTGTAAAAGCGGACCTTACCAGTGAGTCTGCCAGCACGGGTATAGCTAATTTGTTTATGGATTCGTACTGGCATAACGTTTCAGACGTTTCCCTGGTGCCTGATGAAAACCTGGTGAATACGATAAACGGGATCAGCTCTGATTACACAGAAGTATGGAATCTGAACATCTGGTTTGACTACCCACGATTCGAAGGGCGAGCATCATCATGGACCGGTGGCTTTAAAATCGGATCGCTTGAACTAAATGAAGGCGGTAACTTTGATGTGTACTTCAAAATTGAGGGCTCACGCGATGGTTATATTCCGCGCTGCAGGCTTGGTACAAACGAAAACTGTTTTCTGTATATCGGGCTTGTCACCACGGATAATGAAGCTGCTCGCAATGGCATAACGGTTAACTACACAGAAATTTCGAACTGGATGCTCTCGCCAGAGTTTCGTGATCTCTTCCTCACTGGTGCTTTTGAATCTGATACCCCTGCGGCAAAAGCCTATGAAGCATGGCGTTTAATAGATGGTACTGACAACGACAGGAATCCGGATCCGGCAAAGCGTGGTCCCAGGTTCCCGGATAAAAACCATGTGATTGGCGGAATTCATCTTGGGAGTGAGCTTTGGTACAACCCCGACGCCGAATCTGCGTCGATTCAGTTCGACACGCTAGGGGTTGCAGTAGAAGGTAAGGGTGAGTTCGGTCGTTTCGTTGACCATAATAGATAGGGATTACGCACATGAAAAGTTTATCTAAAACAGTGGTGTCTGCGGCGATTATCTCTGCGCTGGTCGGTTGCGGTGGTTCTGGCGGCGGCGCATCTGATACCGAGACCCTGAAGCTCGGGTCGTCAGTTCAGAGTGATGATATCAATGGTGGAACGGGCGCTGTTACCGGAGGTGAGCAATCAATATCGCTGAAAGGTGTGCCCGGGGTTGCAGCATCAAATGATTTCAGTATTCAAAATAGTACCGTAACAGTAGCTGATACAAGTATTAGCTACCACTTTGATGTAACTGATACCGCTGGTGAAGAGATTCCGCTGGACAGATTGTCGGTAGCGCTTGAAGTGGCTGCGAGTGGTAGTTTTGAAGACAGTTATCGTATGCCTCTGTTTGATATTCGCGAGGCAGATGTTGAAAAAAACAGTGGGTATTTGTCATTAACCGCGCGCAGCGCAGCTGCTGATTTGCCTGCTGGTAGCTACATTGCCAGGTTAGTCGTCAATCCAAACTGGCAATACTCGTTTGATTCGGTTCCGCAAGATACCAACGATAACCGGCCGTTTAGATATATCGAAGAGCGAGATTACAGTAATAACGCCAGCAATACGTTTCAGATTAATGTAAGCAGCACCACTGAATGTGTTGAGGACGCGTTTGAAGATAACGACAGTATCGGCGATGCAGTTGCCATTCCGTCGGGTGGGCAGGTCAGCGCTTCACTTTGCCTTGACGATGTAGACTTTTATTCCGTCGTGCTAGGAGCTGGTGAGAGTACATCATTAACATTCGACTACACCGATAGCCGCAGTAACCCGAATCCGGCAACTCGTTATATTGTGCTTGATTCAAGCTTCAATCGCACCAGCCAGCCAGGTGTGGCGCGGGAATCAAATCGTATAGTGATTACGGCACAAAGTGCCGGTCAATACTATCTGGCACTCTATGGGCAACGATCAAGTTACCGTATAACTCATGCCGGCGGACTCGCCGGTGACGCGACTAATGACAGCCTTTTTCACCCGGAGTCTTTAGCGGGTCCGACTAGTTGGATGTACGGTGATATTGTATTGCATCGCCTTGCACTTACAGAAGTGATGCTCAACGATCAAGCGGTCAATTGCGGCCGTATCTCGACTCAGTTTCGAGATGGACAGCCAGTATCCTATGTGACTCCTCAGCACTTTGCGGATATTCATGAATTCAGATTTTTGTCTGGCGGTGATTATCTGGTGGATGCTGAGAGACACAAAGGCTGGCACATTGAGGATGGTGATATCGTTAATCGTGATTGGTACACCAACGGCTTTCCTGGCTATGCGGAGAAAGTGGAGAACAACAGTTGGCGCTACTGGAGTGCAGATGGACTAGCCTACGTGACCTGCACACTGGAGATAAATCAGTAGTATCAGTGCGGGCGCTTGATCAAAACGCCCGTATTCGGTTTTGCTAGTGCATCTTGAGCGTGATTGTTGCTCCCTGGTGTACCGTATCAAGTAAAATGCACGGATATATCGACCGGTGAAAGTGCCTGTTTATTTTACGATAAAGCCATCGGTATCCAACTGTTGCGGAGAATCGAAGCTCATCGTGCATCCGCCTCTTCGGGAACTCGTCATTTATCCAGCAACTGCGTTGCAGCTTTTAAAGGGGGAATAACCATTACCTGTAAGCTAACGCCTCGTTGCAAGTCAAATGACATGCTCTCATTTGGACACTTTATTTGATACAGTGCACCAGAGGCGGTCATTCCTGATCGTTAGGCTGGGCAGTGCTGGTAACGCCGCATAGAAAGCTAAGGCAGTTTATAATTCGATAGTTCCTGTTACTATCAACTCAAATCATGATCCCATCTCCTTGCTGCTTTGTACGCCGGTGCTTATGGGGACGTCCGCAAAGCCGCGAACAGGTTGCCTGTTTGAATCTACAATGCCAGCTGCAATCCGTATGAATATCCCACCGCTTAGGTACCGATTTCTTATAGCCTTGCTAAGCCCGTTACTGGGTGTTCTGGTATTGTGCAAGGCATGGCAACTTAGAAACAGGCGATTCGCTTTGCAGCGCCTTGGGTATGGGTATCAATCCTGTTCTGACAAGCCACTGTGGGTTCACTGCGCGTCGGTAGGCGAAGTGACAGCGGCCTTACCGCTGATTAAACGTCTGAAGTTAGATAATCCGGAAACTCAGGTACTGGTATCAACCACGACACCTACCGGTGCGGATACAGTTGATAAGCAAAGCATGGATGGCGTGAAGCATGTCTTTCTGCCGTTGGATACCAGGCACGCTGTTAAAAGGTTTTACGCGGCGCACCATCCATCTGCGTTGGTTTTAATGGAAACTGAGCTCTGGCCAAATCTGATTAATGTTGCAGCTCAAATGCAATTGCCAGTGGTCATTGTCAATGGTCGTTTAAGTCAAAAGACACTTAGCGCTCCAGATTGGTTTAAAGTGGTGTATCGCCAGACGCTATCGAAGGTCACATCTATTCTTGCCAAGTCGGAGTCGGATGCGAACGGGTTTGCGCAGCTTGGGGCATCTAAAGATAAAATCTCAGTTGTGGGTAATTTGAAGTTTGCATCAGTACCTGCAAATAATAGCGCTGGCCCGTGTGATGTTAAAAGATCATTCTGGCTCGCAGCATCTACTCATGATGACGAGGAAGCACAGCTATGCGCCGCAGTTATTGAAGCCGGAGAACCGGAAAAACTCCTCGTCATTGCGCCCCGGCATCCTGAGCGCAGCGCTAAAATACAGCAGGCGCTGTACGCCTTGAATATAAATCTTGCAGTGCGAAGTAAAAATCAGGAGGTAACAAGTGAAACTCAGGTTTACCTGGCTGACAAGCTGGGTGAGATGAACATGTGGTTAAGCCATGCGGAGGTGGTGTTCATGGGTGGCTCACTGGTGCCGGTAGGTGGGCACAACTTATTGGAGCCTGCTGCCGCTGCTCTGCCCATAGTGAGCGGGCCGCACTTAAATAATTTTCAAGAGGAAGCGGACTTACTGCTGGCCACCGGGACACTGCAACAAGCAGGCACGGCTGAAGAAGTGATTGCTATGGTAGCTGATCTAATTTCACAGCCTCAGCAAAGGAAGCAACTAGGGCAGGCAGGAAGAGCAGCTGTGTTAATTAAGGCTGATGTGTTGCAGCATTACATCGAAGCGTTACGGCACTTGATACCCATCAAGTAGGGATTGCCAGTTGGCACCACTAAAATGTGATATTTTGTTGTGTAACGTTAGTTTGTCAAGCGAGCGTTTTAGTCGTTGTAGATTTTTATTCTTCCAATGGCTCCCGCCTTTTATCTTGCAGCGATCAAAGTCAATCAGGCTCACGACGCCGGCACCGCTGATGAGGATATTGTTGGCGTTGAGGTCAGAGTGGCAGACACAGTATTCGTGTAAGCGTTTAATTGCCGCACCTACGTCACGCCATTGTTGTTCGCTTAGTTCTGCCATAGATAATTTTCTACTTAGTGTCTCCGTATCTGAAATCTCACGGGTGATCAGATCGCAGGTGTAAAACAGACCCTGTTTTACTACACGAGCGCCCAGTGGTTCCGGTACAGGCAGGTTTTGTTCGCACATCCACTCCAGCAGGTGAAATTCAGCCATAGCGCGGCTCTTTTTAATACCCGTCCATACAAATCGATCCGCAGAAATTCTGGCCACCTGGCCACCGCGATAGTAGTGCCGCAGTACAGCGTTTTCCTGCGCTGTCTCGAGGCGAATAAACCAGGCACTGGCTCTGCCAATGGCTTCAGATCTGACTGCACCCGCCAGTGTCAATTTTTCGATATCAAAAGACTCACAGTTAAGCTCGAGTGAAAGGCGGGATGAGCTGATCCAATAGCAGTCGTTGGATTGTCGGATAGAGGCGGGCATAAAGCGTAAATGAGGGCGTGAGTAGAATCGACTAGTTTAGCAAACTGTTTGTGTGAGTGTTCGGTCATGAGTGGCTGGGTATATAGCTTAGCTACACCGTGTGTGATAGGTTCGCATTCTTCTCGATTAACGTGTCTGTCTGATGGATTCCGATCTCACTGCGTGGCTCTACAAGCAGTTTTACTGTCGATTGATTGGTTCAGTTTTGCCGATCACCTGGTTTGGTCCACGCCCGCCAGAGGTGGACCAATTAAATATGCCAGAGGGCAGGCTTAGAATAGAAATAGTCAGTCATTGTTGGAACTACGCTCATCTGTCGGTGTATCAGTTAAGCTCATTGGTGAACTATCCACCGCAAGACATCGATCTCACCTACACGTTTTTCTATGCAGAAGAAGATATAGCCACAGCAAGGCTTGTAGAGGCGTTTGACAAGCTGGACATTCCCCATGTGAGCTGGCAATGGAAAACAATGACGCGGGAAGAATTATTTCGCCGTGCCATTGGGCGAAATCAAGTAGCACTTGTAACCAAGGCCGACTGGATATGGTTTGCAGATTGCGATCTTATATTTCACGAAGGTTGTCTGGATTCAATCGCCACGGCACTGCACCACAAGCAGACTCGACTTGCCTTTCCTGCCAGTGAACAGATCACCGAGTTACTGCCTGCAGAACACCCAATGGTTAACCTGGACACTGAGTTGCCTGGTGTTGTGAATATTGACCCTTCGATGTTTCGTGTAAATAAAATTGACAAAGCGAAAGGCGCATTTCAAATTGTTCACGGTGACGTTGCACGCACTTGTGGCTACTGCAAAGATCTGGCGTACTATCAAAGGCCAACCAGTCGTTGGCGTAAAACGTTTGAAGATACCGCATTTCGACGTTTGATTGCAGATGAGGGATTGCCTGTTCCTGTCACCGGCTTACACAGAATACGTCATCAGGTTAAGGGGCGGTATGTAGCAGGGTCGAAGCTCAGCGATGTTCGCAAGGGGCTGAGAAAGCTGAGCGATTAAAGGCGCTGTACATTTGCAAGTATAGCCAATGTGGTATTTCGATGGTTTTGCTCTGGTATCGGTGATACTGGCAGTGGCATCCACAATGTTATTCTGTGGTCTGTTGGTCCGACACCGTAATGCCGATAGCGGCGATCACGACACAACTGATCGCAATCATTCCCTGCCAACCCAAATGTTCTTGCAGTAATACGGCGCCCACTAGTGTAGCGACAGCCGGTTCAGTACTCACCAGGACGCCATAGGACCGTTTTGACATACGCTTGAGTGCTTCAAATTCTAATATAAACGGAATGATTGTTGAGAGCACAGACACCGCGATACAGACAAGCAGAATCTCCGGTCGAGTCAACAGGGTCGGTAGAATCGCTACAGCAAACGGCATCAACACAAATCCCGCCACTGTCATTCCGATTGCAAGCCCGTCGTTGCCATCTGTCTTTGCGCTGACTCGTCCTGCGAGTATGATAAAACACGCCCATCCGGCACCGGCAAGCAGCGCGAACATAATGCCGATGGTGTTGAGTTCTGCTCCGGAGAAAGGTGATAGTAGCAGGACTCCCACTGCTGCCAGTGCGATCCATAAAAAATGACTCCACTTTCTTGAT
>CALISD010000195.1 GCA_938041955.1 uncultured Granulosicoccaceae bacterium
CCATAAGTTTCCGGCGGAAGAAGCGACCACTGAGTTGCTCTCAGTTGATTTTCAGATTGGCAGAACCGGGGCGCTCACCCCGGTGGCAAGGCTTGAGCCCGTGTTTGTGGGGGGGGCGATGGTGAGTAATGCCACGCTGCATAATATGGATGAGGTCGCACGCAAAGGGATACTTATCGGGGACACGGTGATTGTTCGACGTGCTGGTGATGTGATTCCTGAAGTCGTGTCTGCCGTGGAGTCAGAGCGGCCGAAGGATGCAAAAGAAATCACGCTGCCCGATGTCTGTCCGGAGTGTGGCTCAAAGGTAGTTGAGAGTGACGATGTTGCGGTTGCCAAATGCTCTGGTGGCTTTGCTTGTATGGCACAACGCCGGGAGGGACTTAAGCACTTTGTATCACGTCGGGCAATGAACATAGACGGCTTGGGGGAGAAAATGATCGAGCAATTGATGACCAAAGAGATGGTCACGGCACCCAGTGATCTTTTTCATCTTAAACGCGATGAACTGCTCACACTGGATCTGGTTGCTGAGAAGTCAGCAGACAACCTGTTAAGTGCCATAGAGCAAAGCAAAGAAACCACACTCGGTCGATTTCTATTCGCGTTGGGTATTCCTGAGGTCGGTGAGACCACCGCAGAGCAACTGGCCAATCACTTTAAGACAGTCGATGCATTGGCTGCTGCTGACCTTGATTACTTTTTGCCCCGTGGTATCGAGGGGATTGGAAAGACTCGAGCAGACGCTATGGTTGAAATATTCAGCACCCGCGAGATGCCGGAAGATGGAGAAGCGCTGGCTGATTGGGTGAAAAACAATGTGCCGAAAATCAAGCCGGTTGAGATACAGCGTTTAGTTGCGAAATTTCCGACAGCAGCAGATCTTAAGTCGGTTAGCTCAATGGATTTGCAAGGCAAAGCTGGCTCTAGAGTTGAGGGTGTCGGTGAAACCATGGCGGCGTTAATTGTTGGGTTTTTCAATAACCCGCAAAACACTGAAGAGGTTGATAAATTAATTGCTGCTGGAATACATTGGCCTGCTGAAGAAGCAGCGGTTGGTGCGGTAACTGATGATTCACTGGCGAATAACACCTATGTGATTACTGGAAAATTTGAAGGTATTAGTCGTGATGAGATTTCTGCGGCACTTAAGGCGCGTGGTGCCAAGGTGACTGGTTCGGTTTCAAAGAATACCACTGCGCTTATCTGTGGCGAGGCGGCTGGGTCGAAGCTCACGAAGGCTGAAGCCCTGGGTATACAGGTTATTGATGAGCAGGGGCTGCAGGGTTTGTTGTCGTAGAAAATGTACAGCACCATTAAACGATTTTATTGGAAAGCTGACGCGTCAGTGAGTGGATCAAGTCTAGTACGTCTCACGGGTCAGTGACTTAAGCGTGCCGTAGAATCGTTTAGCGATCGATCCTTTCACGAACATTGCCTTGATGCGCTTAAAGTGCGAAGCACTACTGCAAAGTACTAGCAGAATACGGACAAGCTTGACTTGATCCACTGGCTCACGCGTCGGGTTCCTGAGAGCACCTTGTTTGTCAACTTATCCCGGGTTGGGTTAAAGCGCCAAAGATGGTGCGTGAGCAGTGTGCATATGGTGTGCATATAGCGCCACCGGGCGGAGGATGATTGCAAAAAATTGCGCAGTGCCCGCAGGGCAATGAAGCCGCGAAAAACATCTTTGGTTACTTTGCGTGTTTGCAAAGTGGCTGGTAGCGCCAGGAACTGGCATCGAAACCCGCCATGGATGGCAAGTCGCTTACGTTGAGCGTAGCGAATGCCTCAGAAAGCAAGTCCGCTCAAGTCACTATGCCAAAGCCAACGAGGCAGAATCAACCCCCACTATGATACAATACCGAGCTAAAAATGGTGGGTAGAAAGTCATGTCAAACATAGTGGTTGCCGGTGCTGCAGGTCGTATGGGGCGTCAGTTGGTGCAGGCGATTCTGGAGCGCGACGATGTGACGCTGGCCGGTGCGACGGAGCAGGCCGAGAGTCCTCATGTAGGTGGTGACGTTGGCTTGTTGGTCGGCAATGATGTTCTCGGCGTGAAGGTGTCACCGGGCATTGAGTCGGTGGATGCGCCTTTTGATACGATTGTGGATTTTACTGCTCCCGACAATACTCGTGCATTGCTCGCATTCGCTAAAGAACATGGAAAACGTTTGATCATCGGTACGACCGGGCTGGATGACAGTGATCAACAATTAATTGCTGTGGCCGCTGAAAAAACCTCGGTGGTGTATGCTGCAAATTATAGTGTTGGCGTTACTTTGAGTCTTGAACTTCTAGCACATGCAGCAAAAGTTTTGGGCACTCCTTATAACGTTGAAATCATAGAAGCGCATCACAAACATAAGGTCGATGCACCCAGTGGTACGGCATTGGCTATGGGGCATGCAGTCGCTGCGGCCTCTGGCCGTGATCTCAATCAGTGTGCGGTATACGCGCGCGAAGGTATTACAGGTGCGCGCGATGAAGACACCATCGGTTTTTCAACCATCAGGGCGGGTGAGATTATTGGTGAACACACGGTGCTTTTTTGCGGGCAGGGCGAACAGCTTGAAATTACCCATAAGGCGACCGATCGGATGACATTTGCCCGTGGCGCCATTCGCGCCGCTGCATGGATTGCCGGCCAACCAAATGGGCAATACAATATGTCGGATGTGGTGCGGCCAGCCTGATTTTTAGGCTGTTTTTACGGTACTGCGAAGTGGCCGATCGGTCGCAAAGACATGGTCGGCTAACTGTTCCCGATGCTTCGTAAAGCAGGCACTTCGGGTCTGGGTTGTTCTTCCAGAATGCTATGGCTGGTTATCGCGGTTTGTAGTTTTTCAAACAGCTCGGGGTTACTCACCTGATTGTTGTTTTTGATCGGACTTAGGGCTGAGTCCGATAGTTCGGCTGTGTTGGTGGTCAGAATTTCTTTTTGAATCCTCGTGACGAGGGCTGCCGGATCTTCGCAGAACGTTTCGTAGTCTACTAACCAGAAGTGTTTAGCGCCTACTTTTTTTTGTTGTGCGATTGCTAACCTATCCAGATATTGTATCTGTTCAAGGACTTCACTCACCGGGTCTTTTGACTTCACTGGTTTGGTGGTGTCAGTGACGCCATAGTTTTGATAGATATCACCATTGATTTCCACGCGCGCATTGATCAACGATTGTGCGAGGTAGGCAGTGTCTCGTTGTAGGCAAATGAAGTAGACGTTGTCCAGGTGCTCGGCAATGACATCGGCAAATGCATTGGCATTGTTGTTTTTTGAAAGTGTTGGTTTTTGATGAAGAGCCGAAAACTGTTTAAAAAATTGAGCCATCTTTTTACCGCCCTCAGAAGTCATTCGTGTTCTGAAGCCTGATTCGTCGGGTTCTACCCATTGATTCCATAAATGGTTTGCCTCGCATGGTGACTGCAACCCGGCCGTTTTTCCATAGTAGTTTTCGTATTTATTCTTGCCAAAACGCGGTGCCTTTCGGCTGAACCACGCGGACGCAAGAAGCGGCGCGCGGGAATACAAAAGGGTGAAGTTTCTGATATAGCTGACCGGTAGCGCGTCTGCCAGTATTTGGTAGACCAGTGTTGTGCCACTTCTGGCTGGCCCGCATATAATGATGTGTGGGCCATTTGAATTTTCGACGGGTTTACGTCGACGTTCGAATACCTGAAGAAGCATGTCGAATGGTGTGAAGATGATACCGAGGGCGGTCATAAACAGGGTGGATGTTGCCGCTGGTTTTCCGGACGTTAGCATACGTCGCACCAGTCCGAACGGGTTGTTAATATGGCTCGGGATAAATCTGGATAGCGCGCGCTTGGTATGTTCCCAGACTCGCATCAGGCGGTGTCCTGTTGCAAGCCGGTGGTAGGACCCAGGTTCGCCAGCCTTGCGCACGTACCTGAAATTCGGGTTCGGCGCTTCTGGCAGTTGCAGCCAGAGTGCAACATCGTAGGGTTGGTGAGTGGTGCTGCCATGTCTTGGAACGGTCATTTGCCGGGTTTGCTGGCATTTCGGCACATGCGGCTGATACCAAAGCTATTAATTCGCCTTCCCGGAACCAATTAACACTAACGCACGGATAATATTGAGTTATTGCAAGTGTAGAGTGTCGTTCGCGTGGTGACTTGTCTTCCAGAGTGATGGGGGACAACGGGCGTTCGGTTCACATATTGTGTTTTAGCAATGACCTGTGATGACGTGCTTTAGGTTTGCTATTTCTGATACCTGCAATTTCGAAGATGAGTCCTGGATTGTTGAGGCTGCATCTTTTACATTGCTTAATCGGTATTGTTCTGTGCAATCTGATCGGTCCCTTTAAATATGTCTGAATGCCAGGTCTTTTTCTTTCAGCTTTCGGCAGTGCAGATATAGGTAATATTCAAAGCGGATGGTTGATTGGACGCTGCTCGAGGCACAATCTTGCCGTGTAGAGCGTGCAATTTGATGCTTAAGTGTTCCCTGGGAATTACCATATGACAGTCTGTTTGAAAATCTATTAAGGAGTGTTATAGCCACTCGCTTATGCGTCGGGTGCTCTAAGGGATTTGCAGGTATTCGCGTTTTTTTGGTGACCTGTTTGGCGTCGCGATTTGTTGTATTTTGTTCTACAAAGGTTAAGTCAAAATGTCTATATATATTGTCTCTGATACACGGGGTGTACAAAATGTCGCGCTGTATATATGGCGTATGACATCAGATGTATGTTTCTTTAATTCGGTGCATCAATGCCAGTTTCGGAAGAACGGTGGGGAGCATCGGATTGGGATAGTGGTAACAGTGAACAAGGGATGAATCCTTTCTGATGGCGCTGGATAGCTACAGGCTTCAATATGGTATACTGCGGACGATTAACGAAAGGCAGAGCAGTATCTGTTGGTGGTTTCAGATTCACGCGTTACGGGCTTGAAGGGCAGGCAGAGTCAACGCTAGTGTTTCACACCTCATACTCTGCAGAAACACTGGAATCCACAAACGCAATGTACCCACGGTACATTGTTCGGCCTGTAAGAATTACTTTTAAAAACTCCAGAGCGGTGAGTAGCGTTACTGAATAAACCGTCTGGGGGGAAATTATTCGTCTGTTGAAAAGGCGAAAGATAAACAGGAAACACTATGAAACTCGCTGCAGTTTTCCCCGGTCAGGGATCACAGTCCCCGGGCATGTTGGCTGACTTAGCCTCGCAATATAAAGTAGTGGTTGATACTTTCACTGAAGCTTCAGAGTAT
>CALISD010000196.1 GCA_938041955.1 uncultured Granulosicoccaceae bacterium
CCACTAAGCTGACGGTTATATTATCCGACTAAGGAAAGCAAAGGCTCGTCTGCGTCGGTCTCTGAACGCCAAAACCCGGCATTGCAGTGATATGTGCAGAATCTTGAAATGATCCACGAAGCGGACGTTTCGTAAGGCAACCTTATTAACTCCTAACCCGAAACACGACAGGAGGCAATGCCATTCCATCCCCAGCCATTTACCGCATTGGTGTAGTCACACTCATCGTCACTTTGGTTAGTGCTGGTTGGTTCAGGGGGCGGGAATGAGTGTAGGGTTGCGGGATTCCATCCCCATCCGTCGTATTGGTCTGCGGCGCTGTACTCGCAAGCGGTTTCCGGGGTTAATAGAATTCTATTCGGTGCGAAGTTTGTGACCCAAAATGGCATCTGTTGAATGTAAGTGGACTTGACCCCCGCATGTTAAAACCTGTGCCATCAACTTCAATAAAACTCGCCCACCTCAAAGTATCAGCCATAAAATCACTTACACCAAATGTGCTAGTCTTCAGTGCGAAATCATCAGGGGCTACTAGTCCCCGTACTGTATCTCCGCCTGTGTTGTCAGCTTGAGGACAACGGATAACTCAGCGCTTTTCCAAGTAGGAGTAAGTGTTTTGACTTCTAACCATTATTAAATTGGCCCGCCATTCAGAACCGAACGTCAGCTTGTATTGCGCGGCAACACCACAAGGCGATTAAAAGGCGATTAACCAAGAGCAGGCTTTGACTGTCAACTACCCGCTCGGCAAATTGAGTACGAGTTCACCGCAAGGTTTGCGCACAGAGTTTCCTGATTCATCCTACCGTGGGGAGTCGGCCAAAGCAGGACATATACACGCGCTCAGGTTAGTATCTTTAGATGCGTACCACCATCCATTTCGAAGGCCTTCCAGGTTCCGGAAAGACAACCGCTTCTAAGCGGTTTTGCAGACTACTAAAGAGCAACGGAATCGGCGCAAGTTGGTGGTTAGAGGAAGCGCCTAACCACCCGATCATGCCCCAAGAAGCGCGTGCGCTTTCTCGCGAGCGCGATTATCCGCAGGTTTGTCTGGACGCATGGCTGACATTCCTCAAATCATCCAACAGTACAGTAGTTCTAGACGGTTATGCTCTTCAGAGCACAGTGCGCTTTCTTTATGCAAATCGTATTGCAAGAACGCAGATAGAAGACTATTTCAACAGGTGGCAAGAGCTGGCGCATGAGACGACGTTGGTATACATCTCGGTGGAAAATCCAAGTCAACATTACAATGTCGTTTTAGCTGAGCGCGGGGACGAGTGGTCACGCAAGCTCTACTCCTACGTGGAACGCTCACCAATAGGTGTTGCTAATGGTTACCAAGGCAGAACGGGCTTTGTGGAATTTTGGTCGAATTACCAACAGCTCTGCCTAGAGTTATTGGATGCCGCCGATGTACCCGTGCATCTCATCGGCTCCCGTTCATGGAAAGATGATGATTTGAAAGTGCTGGCTGTTCAAGTAGGTCTATTACCCGGACGGCTGTAGCGGGTACTTCAGAGCCTTTCCATTCATTCGCGGTCTATGGCTGTGAATGAGTACCGTCGTCAACAGCGGCCGTTCGCCCATCTCAGAGGAAACTGGCTTTTACCTCGAAAGTGACCAACAGGTTTCCTGCCACTAAGCGGCCGGTGGAGCCTGTCTTGGTAAAGTATATACAAATTAAAGACTCAGTACACGACCTGAGAAAAGTATCAGCCCAGTTGGCTCGTCACGGATCATAAATATAAATGGTCGATCGATATTAACGACAGGCGGGGCCGACGTGGGGCTAACGCCGATAACCGTCACAGCGGCAGCGCGCGTGCCATCTTTGTCAACTTCAATAATGGCTTCTTGCTTGAAATCGGTGATTGCGCAGCAGTTAGGGTCTGAACTCATTCGGGTCATGTCTAGTGCGCGACCAGTCAGGCTGCCAGTCATAGGCAGCGTTGTAAAATCGATACTTGATTTAGTGGTCCAGTTCGGAACGTTCAGCGCGAGATAGGCAGACTGTGCATTAGCGTGGCGCTGTGAAACTGTGTCAGCGGTGATGTTGGCTGTGTACGTCTCGATATCTTGCGGTACGATAATCATTAGCGAGACCTCCGAGCCTTCGTACTGAATAGACACAGATAATGCATCATCGGTTTCAAAGAACTGATAGCTGTGATTGCCGGAGAACCCTGCTACCGACTGCACACGACCGTCAGCCGTTGTAAATTGGAGATTGTCGATGTCTCTAAACTCCTGACGCCACTTCGCGTCGAGAAGAGTTGCATTCAATAACGTGAGCACCGTGCTATCGGGTAGTGGTTGCGATAGTAATTCCGGAATCAGGTTGTTTGTATTTTCAGAGGCCCACTCGTTTATTGCTATGCGAACCGCTTCGGGTTGTGCCTCAAACTGAGCATCAGCGATCGGTGCATCGAACTGCCCTGTCATCACGTCCAGAAAGTCGATTTCCAGTTCAAAGCCTGGTTTAACAAACAACTGATTGGCAGAACGCAATTCAAGTCCCTCGTTACTGCGCGATTCGAGGTCAAGATCAATGGCATTAATGGCGCTGTAGAGCCTATCTTCACTGATGTCACTAACGCCAAGTAACTGCTGTATAAAATTGAAATCGCCATTGGAGGTAGCGCGTTGCAGCATCGACATTGCAACGGCAAGGCTGAAGCCGCTGTTGATAGTATTTACACCGGGTTCTGAGTCACCTTGCTCGCGCAAAAGCTGGAGCGACAGATCGTTGAAACTTTCTACCACCCGGCTTTGAGTATCCGTATCAGTTTGAGGGTTGGAATTGCGTTCGGTAAGGGTGCCAAATTTTTGCACTACCGCACCGTTGCTATTACCAAAAGCAGTTGAAGAGGTGTCATCGTTATTGCCGCCACATGCCGCAAGCATGCTTGCGGTTACTACCAAGCAGCAAACTATCCGGCAGATTTCCCCAGGGGAGTTATTTGACAAGCAATTAGAGTTGAAAAAGGCCCCATTTCGTTTTTTTTTGAAGTTAATCTTATTGTCTGCGATCGGCATAAATTACTCTCTCATTTTTTTAAGTTCCGGGCGCTGTCCTTCACAATAGCACCACCAACGACTTAATTGATGGGTTATTAAACTAACAACCAATGACAGCAGTTTCCAGTCGGTCGTCTCGGGTGCAGTCACCAATAGGGGGGGGCGCTCATATCTGCACTGAAGGAATGATTTTCCCCGTATCGTCGTGATACCTTAACCCAGCAGCGAATAAAAGTTCCTCCCATCTTCTTCTTTTTATTGGATCCAGCACGGGGTCACGACGCATCTCACCCGCTACAGTATATCCAGGATTATTACCCAAGGCTTTTGAGCTGATTTTCTTCGCGGTTTCAATATCACCGAGCGAAGCGTGAGATCCGGCCTCATATAACCAACGGTAAAATGAGTCACCTGTACTTTGCAACGTTTGCAAAGCATCTTCTGGAAATTCTGGAAAATTTGTCCTTAACTGCACAGCAGCCAGCGAGGTCAATTATCATTCCGGATGGTTGGGATTTAGATTGACTAATTGTTGAAAGTTAGTTAACTACCAGTGGAATATTTAACGTCATATTGATAGCCAATCTACACTGACCACGAGTGAGGTCATCAGTAAGATTTGATACTATTTACATAGTGGCAACGTCAATCGAATGCTGGTGTCCAGGATGATCCTTCTATTGTTAATCATTATTGCCGCAGTGGCGACAACAGTGGCTTGTAGCAGGGTGTACACACCCCCGCTTCAGGCTCAGGAATTAAAATCGGCAACACAAAAAAAGCGTTTTGAAGCGCTCGATCAATGGCTGCATTCACTTTACGATTCTAATCGATTTAGTGGCACTGTTCTGATTGGCAATAGTGATCGCATATTATTCTCAAAATCATATGGTTTTGAAGATCCCGGGTACACCCGCGTAATAACAGAAAGTTCGGCATTTAATCTCGCCTCTGTATCCAAACAGTTCACGGCTATGGCGATTCTGATACTTGAGCACGATGGGAAGCTATCTGTGTCAGATCATCTTCGTGATCACGTGCCAGAGATGGAAATCTATCCTGATATAACAATCGATCATCTACTACATCACACATCCGGAATCGCTGACTACATGAGGTTGGCGATTAAGCACAATGCTAACCGGGAACTCTTCAAGACCTCTGACCTCATCACACTCTTTACCAATCATCAGCCATCGCTTAAATTTAGTCCTGGTACAAAATTCCAATACAGCAATACGGGCTACGTACTTCTGGCTGAAATCGTCGCGCGTGTGTCCGAACAAACTTTTGAAGCTTACACGCTCGATAGCGTTTTTATGCCGGCTGGAATGGTAGATAGCCAAGTGTTCAATCGCCTTTCAACCACCGAACCAGCCAGGCGGGTTCTGGGCTTTAAACGCAACAGTTTCAATCGAGCTAAAACAATGCCGCACGATCTGAACAACTTCGATGGTGTTGCAGGTGACGGTGGTGTTTATGCAAGCGCGCGTGACCTCCATCGATGGCACCAGGTACTGCTGACCGGAAAATTACTTCCGCACTCAGTGTACCGTCGAGCAATAACTTCCGGCACACTTGCAGATGGTTCAGAAACTGGATACGGCTATGGCTGTTTTTTGCGGAGCGAAACTGTCATTGACCATGCCGGTGGTTGGGCCGGATTCTCCTCATATATCTACCGTAGTCTTGATACCGGTAAGCTAATTATCATTCTCGACAATTCCAGCAATGCGCTGCGCGTAGTCCCAAAGGGGTTTCGATTTACTTCAATCGGGCTCAATCTGATTAAATTTGTGGAGGATCTTCCTCAAGTAGCTGAATAGCTCGAATTCCGACTCTTGCTAATAGATACTGTGACCGTCTGCATCGGCATACACTCCGGCTACTCGCTACGCTTCAATCTAACCGGAAGTCAACCGGCTAAAAGCGGCCCGTGAGGAGAAGAGGTGAAGATCTTTTCTAATCACCTACCTATTTAACGGACACCAGTTACTTCGGTTATAGAGTTTCGTGCAGCCGCTCACACATGCATCTTCGATTAGAATCAACCGTACCCACTATCCTTATCAAGATTGCGTTATTTCGGTATAGTGCACGACTTTGTACCGTCCCATCCCCAAAAATCGCCATCGGCATCCTCACAAGTGCCGGTGGCGGTGTGACCGATACGACAAGAAGTTTGGCCGCTCCATCCCCAGCCGTCACCATCTGTATCTATACAGTATTGGTAATTCGGATCTATAGAAATAATATCAACACCGGTGTTGTCTTCACTATCGCTCCGGCAACTGCGGCTCGGCGTCTTTTCTGGTGTTTGCCATCCCCAGCCATCGCCATCAGTATCTATACAGGCTACGCCATCGTATACGCGGTCGTTTAACGCACTTGCATCTTCAGCAAAGGGGGTGCAATTCGCTGCGCCATTCCACCCTGCGCCATCACCGTCCGGATCAGGACAGACCGGGTCATAGTTTAACGGGGTCCAGCCATGACCCAGGTAGTGAATAAAGCCGGAAGGAGATAGCCCGACTACAACGCCAGTGTAGTATTGGCGGGTATTGCCACTTTGACGATCATGAACATAGAAAAATTCTAACTTAAAATCTTTTGTTACGCCTCTAAAGGCTACATAACGGCCATCCGGGCTCATCA
Organism: uncultured Granulosicoccaceae bacterium; assembly: GCA_938041955.1. Taxonomy (GTDB): domain Bacteria; phylum Pseudomonadota; class Gammaproteobacteria; order Granulosicoccales; family Granulosicoccaceae. The sequence continues at coordinate 5,677 of CALISD010000196.1, forward strand.
CGGGAACCTGGCTAATCACATCCAGCTGATTGCCGTTGCTATCTACACTGACGCGTGTGGTGGTATTTTGTTGAAGATCACGTATGAAGATATCCAGCGTCTCGTTGGTATCTCCCGGAACCAGATTGTCTGCCAGACTGGTGAATGCGATGTAGCGCCCGTTGCCACCAAAGGTATGTCTGGAGCTCCAATGGTTGCCCTCGTTTCCAGCATTGTCTACAGCGACTCTGGACGTTATACCTGTCTGAGTGTTGTGCACAAACACCTCGTAGATGTCGTTGGTATCGTCTGGTACTAAGTTGTCCGCGCCGCTTGTGAAGGCGACTAGATTCCCATCAGAGCTGATTGAGGGCCGTCCGCCGCTACGGGCTCGAACAGCAGCGTTTCCATTACTGTCGACACTGACCATAGTTGTCGTTCCAGTGACCCTATCGTGCACAAATGTATCAGATTCTGTGTTGGTATCGTTGGCTGCCAGGTTATCTGCCCAGCTGCCAAATGCGACAAAGCGTCCGTCGGCGTTTATTGCAACTCCTTGGCTATAATAATCTCCAGTAGCGCCAGAACTGTTTACGCTTGCCCGACTTGTGACACCGGTCTGTAGTTCGTGTACGTAAATTCCTCGAGTCTCTAGTCCGATATCAGGCGCTAAATTAGTTGCCTCACTTGCGAATACAACAAACTTACCATTAGCACTTATCACTGCTGTGTCGCTAGAGCCGTTGCCTTCATTGCCAGTATTGTCGACACTAACGCGAATTGTCTTGTTGGTTATAGTGTCGAGTACGAATACGTCGGTCGCATCGTTGGTGTCATTCGCAACCCAAGTGGACAGGCCGCTGGAAAATGCGATGTAGCGACCATCCTCACTGAGTGTTGTTTCGAATTGGGCAAAGCATAGCGGGGATACGATGAAGAACATTGCGAACAGCACTTTGGTAGCAACTGCTTTTAGTCTATGCATATCGAGACTCTCAAAAAAATATTTAGGCAAGTCGAGGAGAGTATGTCATGACGTTTGTGACTACGCAAACTGCCTATACAGGAGGAAATTCCATGAATGCTGTCTGATGACCGGGCTGATTGAAATCCGCGAATGACTGCAATGTGCTTTGGTGTCTATGGACAGGTTTGTAAGGTATATACCTACAAGAGCAAATATCAGTACTCGCTATACTCTATCTGATCAGAAGCACTCGGCCAAAAGCTGACGGACTGAACAGAATGAGTAATTCAGAGATCTATTGGAAGTCTACTGGATGTACACTACGGACAATAGACAGGCTTGAAGTAGGGAAAATGAGCAACTTCCGAATCGCAGTAATCTTATTGTCAATACCAGTCTCCGGCATTCTTTCATGCGGCGGCGGCTCCGAACCAACTGGTCAAACTGGAGTAAATCTCAACGCAGACAATATGCAGAGCGAAGTATTCACTCAACCCAATGACGCTCTGAGCCTTCAAGCATCGTTACACACCAGATATACATCTGACGAAGATTTCGATGTTTGGCTATGCAACCAAGAGTCTGCTACGCCGAGCTTTGCCTACGCTTTACCGGGTGCAGGCACCTTGGGTGATGGACTGGTGGGACGAGCATATCTTCTGAATTTCGGCGGCGAATTCGACTTTACGTGGCAAGCCACTGGGGCGACTGATTTACAAACAATAAGTTTGGATGGCTCCACAGTTACTTCTAGGGATTATCAGTTTACAAGTGCGAACCAGATGTCTTATGTCGAAACAGGCGTACAATTCGATTGCTCTCGTGTGAGTAATTTAACAGCGTTTGGTGGAGAGTCTATTACAGACAATGATCCCGTGATCATTGATTTGGCCGCTGAAAATTCAAGAATACCCAACAACAATCGCCCCGTTTCGGCAACAAGTGTCGCGACGTTTGATCCAATTTTTGGACAAAGTAAGATTCAGATGTTTATGACATTTCCCAACGGGTTATTGACTTCTTGTGTAGATTGGGATCTGGCAAATCAACAACCGAGAGATTGTGGCAGCGACTTCGATTTAGGACAGCTCTCACCACTCAATCCACTCTCAGCGGGTCAGACAATAGACGGTACGTTTCGTACTGAACCAAATCAGTTGATTCTTACAGCGGATGGCGATATTACTCTGGGGCGCGGTGTTTCGTCATCTGTTCACGGATTAGAGTCCACTTCAGACCTAACCGGAAGTTATTACATAAACGGATTTACTATAACTATGGAATTTGGAGAGAGAGTCTTTCATACATTTATTGGAGTAAATGACGAAAATAACGGTCAGGTCCAGTCACTGCTTTTAGCTAATATATTTTTCGACAAAAATTAGAAACCTCATAGCTATTCGTCCGGTTTGGGCTGACCAGTTGAACCCACAGCACGTTGCTGTCGATGGTTAGTTACCGACTACATTTGCATGAATTATTGAATATTCAAGCTGCTGCATTTAGAAAGTTACTAACTATTTCCAAAATCACGATTTTTCACCGACCCAAGTATTGGGCATGCTGGTGCGTTTGTTACGAACTTTATTAACAGGCTACAACTGCAGAACCGTTTGAGTAGTGGCAGGTGTGGTTGTTCAGCCTTTGAATGTGTGCAAACGAAGTCAGTACAGATCGACGAGATCAGCAAGCTTAAGTACTACGAAGCATGATATAGCCAACTGGCAGGAAGTTGCGCAATGAGTGAACAGCAAATTGATTCCTAATATCGTGGCTGGGTACTGCGAGCGAATTGTTGGTTTTTCGATTTTGTCTGCTGGTGTGATTTTCTGCTAGTCTCTATAACAGTGGTGCGGGAGTAACTCAGTGTCCTACCGAGGTCTGCTGTTCAAGTGTGAGCAGTTGGCCCATGGAATATACAGTTAATCGATTTTAACTGTGCTGGTTATGTTGGACATTCCCCATTACCGATTACTCTGAATAGACAAGGAAATCGCGAGTTTGATCAAGGTTCACGATCTGACAAAAAACTACGGTAGCACGCCAGCTGTG
>CALISD010000197.1 GCA_938041955.1 uncultured Granulosicoccaceae bacterium
TGAGTTCGATCTACGTCTGACTTCTACTTCTTGCCCTGCGTCGTGTGATTACGGAAGTTCGAAAGAGAATAGGCATTATCATTAGCAGACGATCAAGGTAACCCGCTGCGTGAGCAAGGCCGGATAACGCTCGTGCGACAGATTAACGGCGTAAACGCTGATCCTTGCTCACGCACGGGCTGCCTGAGTTCGATCTACGGCTGACTTCTAATTCTTGCCCTGCGTCGTGTGGTTGCGAAAGTCTGAAAAGAAATGCACATCATGAGTAATAGACGATCAAGGTAACGCGCCGCGTGAGCAAGGCCGGATAGCGCTCGTGCAACAGATCAACAGCGTAAACGCTGATCCTTGCTCACGCAGCGGGCTGCCTGAGTTCGATCTGCGGCTGACTTCTACTTCTTGCCCTGCGTCGTGTGGTTGCGAAAGTCTGAAAAGAAATGCACATCATGAGTAATAGACGATCAAGGCAACCCGCCGCGTGAGCAAGGCCGGATAACGCTCGTGTAACAGATTAACAGCGTAAGCGCTGATCCCTGCTCACGCACCGGACTACCTGAGTTAGATCCGCTGCTGCCATCTGCTTTTTTGCCATACCTAGTGTATGACAGCCCCTCCAGCATGCTGCTCTTCCGCATAAACGCCTGGTTCTGTTGGCTCGACCATACTAAGTTGGCTAGCCCATGTTAGGGAGAATCATGCTCTTGATAAGCCCCGGTGCTTCGTCCGCTTGCATTTGCATTGCCTTAGGTGAATCAGCCAGGTTAAAGCGATGTGTGATTAAGGCGTCTACGTCTATTGCGCCGCTACTGACTAACTGAATGGCTCGTGGATATACGTTACCCATACGGCGTGAGAAACGAATATCCAGACCGCGGCGACGGGCTTCGGCAGCTTCTATTGGTGTATAAATATCACCATCTGGTATGCCAATGAGAATAATGCGACCGCCGATGGCTGCAGCTTGAATAGCGTGTAAAAAACCATCTGGTGAATTGGTCGCCTCAATCACCAGGTCGCAACCTCGACCATCGTTATGGCTCATTGCTTCAGATAGTGATTCCGCCGCAATACCGGCACCCAGCTCCAATGCTTTTTGCGCGCGATGCTTTTGCGGGTCAACTGCAACGATATGTTGAGTGCCTATATGGCGTAGCAGTTGTATGACACCGAGGCCAATACCGCCGCAGCCGATGACTGCAACCGACTCAAGCAATCTGGGTTTGGCAAGGTCAATGGCATGAACGCAAACGCCTAATGGTTCGAGCATGGCAGCCTGTTCAGCAGTGATGTTATCCGGCAGCTTGATAAGACCACTGTGTGGTACTGCAAGCTGTTGGGTCATGGCGCCGTCAAATGGTGGTGCGCCGATAAATTGCACTTTTGGGCAAAGGTTGTGGTAACCCTTTTCGCACCACTCACACTGGTGACAAGGGGTAGCCGGATCTACAGCGACAAGCTCGCCTTTTTCAAGATCCAGGTGAGGTACATCGTCAGTGAGTCTGCCACTAAACTCGTGGCCCGGTACAAAGGGAGTCTGGATGACTGCACCGCCGATGCCTCCATCTTTAAAATAGTGAAGGTCACTGCCGCAAATTCCCACGGCCTCGATGTTCAATAGTACTTTTTGTTTATTGTATTCCGATAAGTTATGACTCTCTACAGAAACATTTCTAGCGCCATGGATGAAAAGGGCTTTATTCATAGGGGGAAATACAGATGTAGAAGGAGTCTGTATTGTAAACCAGCAAGATAGATTAAGCAGATCAGGCGATTAAGAATGTATTTCTTAAGGTCTTTGCTAAACAGTTGGAATCAATATTAGCGTTGTATTATCTACAACAATATATTTGAATAAGGCTGGTGTATTAGCCCTGGCGCTGTTGGCGTTGGTGCGCTTATGTAACCAATTGCCACTATCTCCACCAATACAGCGGTGTTTAATCGTTTGCATTTAGAGTTGCGTGCGGTAGTGGAATAATTTCAAGAAAAAAGTATGCGAAAGATTTTGACTTCCTGTCTTAAATGCAATTAATATCAAAGGCGGATATTAATTGCATCTCGGTATTTTCGGTTAGCTAGATTTTTATCGTCAAGGTCGTAGATGCAAATGATTTAGGCAATACAGATCGAAAGCGTTGAGTTTATAAAACAACGTATAAAGACTTGTGTTGGGGGGAGGAAAAATTTGAATGTGCTTAAACCAGAATATGGTGAGGGCGTGCTGTGATCAGTTCAGACGCTGAGAACAGCATGGCCGTTCGCGCCGCATGGCTGCACTATGCCGCAGGCCTTAGTCAGGCTGACGTTGCCCGCAAGCTTGGTCTAAATAACCTTAAAGCGCATCGCCTTATAAACAAAGCCAACCGCGACGGCTTGGTTAAGGTGTTTATTGATGGTGACATCGGTGAGTGCATAGAGCTTGAAGCACAACTATGCGAACGCTACCAACTGAGCAGTTGTGTGGTCGTACCTGATCTCGGTGAAAGTGATTTGCCTCTCAAGGCGCTTGGTATTGCCGGCGCGCAATTAATACGACAAGAGCTTGATAAAAAATGTTCATCCATTGGCGTTGGACACGGTCGCACGCTTGCCGCCTGCGTTGATAACTTAGCGGTCAAGGCGACCAACACAACACACTTTGTATCTTTACTTGGCGGCTTGACGAGAAAGTTTCTTGCCAGTCCGCATGATGTTATTCATCGTCTGGCCGAGCGTACTGCAGCCCAGGCGTATGTCATACCAGTGCCTTTCCTTGCCAATTCCACAGAAGATCGCAAAGTGCTGCTTGGCCAACGCGGTATTCTGGAAGTGTTTGAGCTGGCACGTAAAACAGATTTGAAACTTGTCGGAATTGGCAGTACTGATTCTGAAGCATCGCTTGTATCGACCGGAATGATCGAGTCACACGAGCTTGAAGAGGTAAACAAAGCGGGCGGGGTAGGTGAAGTGTTGGGGCATTATTTTGATGTCAATGGCAACGCCATTGCCACAGCGCTTTCTGATCGCACAATATCCCTTTCACTCGATGATCTTAAGCACAGTCGGATTATCGCAGTGGCCGGCGGCGCGTATAAAACACGTGCCATACAGTCTGTAATGGAGAGCCGCTTGTTGAGCGGTTTGGTAACGGACGAGCGTACAGCACGTGCGCTCATGTTGAAATCTGAATAGGAATTGACTCGCTGCAGTGCCTGATGGTTTTGCAGTCGTTCGAGGCTACATTCAGATAATCAGAGTTGATCTGCTAGGCAGATCACTGGAGGAGAAGCGTATGTATGAGAAAGAGAAAGATCTGGTCGATTCGTTTTTGAATGGCAGGCTGAGCCGACGTAACCTGATAAAACGTCTGGGGGGGCTCGGTGTCAGTGCGGCTGCAGCCGGTTCCCTGGTCAACATGATGGCGACCAATGCCATGGCGGCAGATTTTGATTGGAAAAAGCACGCTGGTACCGGTGTCAAGCTACTGCTTAATAAACACCCGTACACCGATGCAATGATCGCAAACCTTGAGAACTTCAAGAGCCTGACCGGCATGGACGTTCAGTACGATGTTTTCCCGGAAGATGTCTACTTTGACAAAGTGACCGCTGCGTTGTCATCAGGGTCTACTGAATACGATGCGTTTATGACTGGCGCGTACATGACCTGGACCTATGGCCCTGCAGGGTGGATCACTGACCTCAACGAGTGGATCAGTGATCCCACCAAAACTGCAGCGTCATACAACTGGGACGATATGCTGCCAGGCGTGCGCAAGTCATGTGCATGGAATGGTCAGCCGGGTGGTGAGCTCGGATCAGATGATGCGAAACAGTGGTGTATCCCATGGGGCTATGAGCAAAACAATCTGGCTTACAACCGCAATATGTTCCAGAAAGCGGGCTTATCAGTACCGACAAATCTTGATGAGATGATCGATACTGCGGCACAGGCCAAGGCATCACTTGATGGTGTGTATGGCATAGGTGTAAGGGGCTCGCGATCGTGGGCATCAATTCACCCGGGCTTTTTGTCTGCCTATGCAAACTATGGTCAGAAAGATCTAACTGTCGGTGCAGATGGCAAGTTGTCAGCAGCGATGAATACCGATGTTTCAAAAGATATGCATCGAAAGTGGGTGAAGATGATTCAGGACAGCGGCGCGCCGGACTGGTCAACTCATACCTGGTATCAGGTGGGTACTGATCTCGGTGCCGGTGCATCCGCAATGATCTACGACGCTGATATTCTTGGTTACTTCATGAACGGTGGTGATAACAAGGAAGCAGGTAATCTTGCGTATGCGCCTTTTGCTGCCAACCCTGCATCGAGCGAGCCTACGCCGAATATCTGGATCTGGTCACTCGCAATGTCTGAGTTCTCAAAGAAGAAAGATGCTGCCTGGTACTTTATGCAATGGGCGTCAGGGCCGGAGCACGGACTATTCGGTGCAACTGAAATGGACTTTGTTAATCCTGTCCGTCAGTCGGTATGGGACGACGAAGACTTTAGAGGCCGACTCGATAAGAGTTATCCGGGGTATGTTGAAATGCATGATGTATCAGCGCCAGGTGCAAAAATTCAATTTACTGCACAGCCTCTGTTCTTTGATCTCACTACCGAGTGGGCAGCCACACTGCAGAAAATGGTCGCCAACGAAGTGCCGGTTGATGAAGGACTGGATAAACTGGCAGAGAGTGTTAACCGCCAGTTGAAGGAAGCCGATCTCGGTTAGTCCCTTTGGTTTGTACTGGTTGGTCCCGGTGTAGTCATGCCGGGTCGTGCGATCACTTAACAATCGGTGTAGCGGGCACCGGTTGTTGATGTGAACGTGGTTGGCAGATGTCGGATGTGCGTCCGGCATCTGCCCAAACGATGTAACAACATAGTTTGTATCTCTAATGCAATTACAAATTCTAATCTGCAAATCTCTTTGGCGGTCTGGAGATGCCAGTTTGGCTGATGCAGCAATGCATTCAGGACTGCGTTGTAAATGACCAGCCAAACTGATCTGCCAGGTGTCCCTCGCAGGCGACGACTCAAAGTAGGTCGACGTGCGCTGCCGTATTTGCTTAGTCTGCCGGCCTTGCTTGTGTGTATTGGCATACTCGTGCCATTTTTCACGGCGGCCGTCTATTCATTACAACGTTACCGTTTAAGTCAGCCGTGGGCCCGAAAATTCAATTGGGGCGAGAACTACCTTAATTTTCTTTCAGATCCGGACTTCTGGAATACGCTGAAAATTTCACTGATATATGCCGGTACTACGGTTACGCTTGAATTGGTACTGGGGCTGGGTATTGCGTTGTTGTTGCAGCGCCGTACAAGGTTTAATAATTTCGTATCCATCATGTTGCTCATGCCGCTAATGACAGCGCCGGTACTTGCCGCGCTTATGTGGAAGTTAATGACAAACTCCGGCTTTGGCATACTGAGTTACTTGGTTTCTTCGGCGGGTATACAGGATTTTCGTTGGGCATCATCTCCGGATACCGCCTTGCTCACTGTCGTACTGGTCGATATTTGGGTCTATACCCCGTTCATAATGATCCTGTTGCTGGCGGGTTTGCGTAGTCTTCCATCACAACCTTTTGAGGCAGCAGCGCTTGATGGTGTGCCTCGCACCTTTGTGTTCTGGAAGATCACCTTGCCGATGCTGATGCCCTACATTCTTACCGCCACACTGTTTCGATTGCTCGATTCAATTCAGCAGTTCGATATTATTTATGCGATGACGCAAGGTGGTCCGGGAGACGCGCTAACAGTGTTCCAGGTTGAGGCATATTTAAATTTCTTTCAGTCAACAAACATCGGTCGTTCGGCGGCACTCATGATGATTCTGTGGGCGATCACGTTTGTGTTGTCGAATATCTTTATTAAGAACTGGCTCAGGTTGCGTGAACGTGCGCGTTAGCTTCAGTAGAGTGAAAAATAGATGGTGAAAATCTAATGCAGAATACCGGATGGTTTGAAAACTGTTTGCGCGCTGTGGCAAAAATTATTGTCATTGTGTTCTTTATGTTTCCCATTGTCTGGATTGTATTGATGTCCTTTCAGACCAATGAAACTATATTAAGAATACCGCCGTCGTTTGTCTTTGAGCCAACCATTGACAATTATCGCGCGCTCATCACCGGCAAGCTTGAAACGAATGCGGCAACGCTTGACATTGCCTTTATGAGAAACCTGGGAAATTCCGTGCTGTTGTCGGTTGGAGCAGTAGTACTTGCATTGATACTGGGCGTGCCGGCGGCATACTCGTTTGCCCGGCACAAGACGCGTTTCTCTGAAGATATCGCTTTTACGTTGCTTTCCTTCCGATTCGCTCCACCGCTATTGGTGCTGTTGCCACTGACTATTTATTTCCAAAAGCTCGGCCTGTCCGATACTTACTTCGGTCTTATATGGGTTTACCAATTAATATGTTTACCGCTAATTTTGTGGATAGTGCGCGGCTACTTTGAAGATATTTCAGAAGACGTGGAATACGCCTACCGCATTGGCGGGCACTCCTGGTTTGCTACTTTCAGGAAAATTGCCGTGCCACTGGCCGGGCCCGGAATAGCTGCGGCCGGTTTGTTGGCGTTTATTTTCGCATGGAATAATTTCATATTTGCGTTGGTACTGGCATCGGCTGACAAACAGCCCGTCACTGTTGGAGCACTTGCGTTTGTCACGGCCTCGGGCATTCAGTATGGCCAGATTGCAGCGGCCATTGTGTTGTCTATAACGCCGACACTGTTGCTTGCACTTTACGCACAGAAATATCTGGTCGAAGGCTTGTCTCTTGGAGCAGTGAAGGGATGAACGGCCTGACACTTGACGGTATTGTTAAGCGCTACAAGGGCGAGACCGTTCTTGATGATATTAGTCTTGCCGTTGAAACCGGCTCGACCCTGGTGTTGTTTGGTCCGTCGGGTGCAGGGAAAACTGTGTTGCTAAGAACCATTGCCGGCGTCATCGAGCCCGACAACGGAAGCATAATGATCGATGGTCATGATATGGATGGTGTCGATCCTGAAGACAGAGGGGTGGGCATGGCGTTTCAGAATTTTGCTCTGTTTCCTCACATGAGCGCCTATCAGAACATTGCGTCTTCCATTGAGATGAAGGAACCCTCT
>CALISD010000198.1 GCA_938041955.1 uncultured Granulosicoccaceae bacterium
ACTAACCCGGAGCTTCTATGATCTCAGGAAACCCGACGCGTGAGCGAGTGGCACGCCAGCTATGTGCAGACTTTACCCTGATCTGTGCACCACGCAGGGACAGAGTACAGCCCACTATGTCAACTGCTTCCTCCAAGGGCACCGACACAATAGCAGCAGAATGAACACTAGCTTACGCGTCGGATTCCAGAGCAATGTAGAAAGTCCTGTACAAACAGAAACACCAATCTTATCTACTACAGTTTCTCAAGGTTGATTTGAGAGCAGATCGATCAGTCAGCCCTTTTTGCGCGATTTTTCCATAGATAGTTATTTCAGAACAGACGTTGCCGCAAGGCTAACAAGACCATTAAATCCGGCTTAATAAATGGTGCTATTGTGCTTAATCAACACTCTGCCCCTAGTTCAGACTCTATGTATCAAGAAACTTCAACTACTCGCAACCTTTTGCTGAACACTAAATGACAGGGCTATTGTGGGGGCTGCTGGGTGCGATATTGATCGGTGCATCTGACTGTACTGCACGGGTAACCAGCCAACGCGTATCGTTAATCCCGCTGATTTTTTGCGTAATGGCGATCTCCACCGTCATCCTCACCGTTGTCCTGGTCTCTACCAATACACTTCCACAATGGCATTTGGGCGCTTGGGCCGCTTCTGCATTGAGTGGTGCGCTTAATATTGTCGCACTGTTTTTTCTATACAAGGCACTGTCGTACGGACCTGTGTCGGTAGCATCACCTGCGGCTTCGAGCTTCGCGGTATTTTTAGTCATACTGAACGCCTTATCAGGTGAACCTTGGACGGCGTATCAGGCCCTGGCTGTGGTAATGGTGTTCATTGGTGTGGTCATGCTGTCAGCCAAGTCTGAAGACAACGCTGTAGAAGCTCATCAATACTCCAAACAATGGCTAAAGCGAACCAGCCTGTTGGCCACAGGCGCGGCGATCACCATTTCATTCAGAATGTTCTTCGCACAGGAAGCCACCGCAGAACTCGGTGCCAGCTCAGCGCTCTACCTCAACCGCTTATTCGCATTGATTACCTGCACAATCGTGCTATTCGCCATTCCCGTGGTACAGAGGTTCAATACCAAATCTGACACCGTCGCAAACCTCTGGCCAAGCGGCAAAATCATATGGTTTGTGTTGCTACAGGGCTTACTTGAAATGGCCGCACTGGCGGCATTTCTATACGGCTCAGAAGGCGACGGCCGGGTCGCCGCAACCATCGGTTTCTCAACATTTGCAGCCGCCACCACCCTGATCGCCTGGATAGCGCTCAAAGAACCGATTGGCTGGTGGCGAGGCATGTGGATTTTATTTATCAGCGCCGGAGTAATGATTGCCAGCGTGGGGTAGTGATTATTCATCGGATCGAGGCTTGCTTGAGCGGCTTGCTGAGAGCGGCATCGCTGCCGCGGGCCTTCATTTTTGAAGAGACCAAAAACGAAGCAAAAAGTCTTCTTGCGACTTGCTTTGCCCTGTGGACGCCTGCGGCATTTTGAATTTCATCGCTCCAACAGGTCGCTCAGATGGCACATCCATGTGCCCGCTTCGCCAACGCGCCATGCATGGCGCTTTTACCTGTCTCCACGATGAAATTCAAAACCAATTAAAGGCGCGGCTAAGCATGGTGATGGCTCGTGCCTCGTGGCACATTGCTCGTGCGCCTTATGGCGCTACGTGGACATCTACGCGAAATTGCGCATCCACTGCAAGGTGCTGTCCATTGGGGGTATCACGGTGTGTGCAAAGTGTTTGTGTTTCGCAGCTTTGCAGCTGCCCGGATCGGTTACTATTGTTCGGCAACAGATCCGACAGCAGCCCAGGTAAAGGTACCGCCAAGTGAAAATCGAAATATTGTGCACAGGTGATGAAATACTCACCGGAAAAACAGTCAATACCAATCATAGCTACATCGCACAACGCTTCACGGAGAACGCATTAACAGTCCACTGGGGTACGACGGTTGGCGATGATCGTGAGAGTTTGACCACGGCATTTCGGCAAGCCTCAGAGCGAGCGGACGCGGTAATTGTCAATGGCGGCCTTGGCCCGACAGTCGACGACCTCTCACAGGAAGTCGCGGCAGCTGCCGCCGGTGTCGAGCTGGAATGCAATCAAGAATGGCTTGTCAGACTCAAAGCATACTACGAAGATCGCGGCAGAGTGATGCCTGAGAACAACATCAAGCAAGCCATGTTACCTGCCGGTGCGGAGTTTATTGATAACCCCATCGGTACCGCCTGCGGCTTTGCAGTAGACATCAATAACTGTCGATTCTTCTTCACGCCTGGTGTGCCGAGAGAAATGTATCGCATGATTAACGAGCAAGTCGTGCCCCGGTTGCTGGCCATGCGGGGCACCAAGGTCGTTACTCGACTAAAAAGATTTCACACGTTTGGCATTGGAGAATCACGTGCCGATCGATTACTGGAAGATGTTATCAATCCCGATGAACAGGCAAGTGGTCTGCTGAAACTCGGCTTCCAGACACACTACCCGCAACTTGAAACAAAACTAAGCGCACAGGCAGGCAACGAAGAAGAGTTGGACGCCTTGCTCAAACCTGCAGAAGCAGAACTACGAAAAAGACTTGGCAATTTTATTCTGTGCGAAGATGACGAATCTCTTGAAACACTGATACTCAACACACTTGCCGAATCAGACAGCACATTGTCATGCATTGAAATGACAACCGGCGGTGCAATCGCCTCGCGCTTAATGAAGCACGAGCAAAGCAAGCAAGTGCTTAAACAGTGTAGAGTCAGCCATCAACCGGAGCAATTGCACGAATCACCAACACCCGAAAGCCCGCCAGACATCAGCACTCAATCTGCTGTGGCACTTGCAGAAGCACTAAACCTCTCCACCGGGTCAACACATGCCTTAGTGGTGCTAACGCGTGAAGACATGCAAACAAAAAACCCATCCATTGAACTCTGCATCGGCATAGCCGATCCTTCCGGCACCAGCCAGCGACAGGCTATTCTACAGGGTCGTACAGGATGGACACGATTAGGCGCGACCGAACTGGGCCTGGATTGCCTGCGCAGACATTTACTTGGCTTTCCGGTTGATGAAAAAATAGACTTCGAGCAGCAATAGATGCCGTGCATCGGGAACTCAAAGGTTTATCAATCTTAAGTGAACGAGACAGCTACTTGGTTGTCTCACTCTTCACTGACACCGACCTTTAACAACAGATAACATCTTGAGCAAACTCAATTCAACGTTCCTGTTTCTGTTCACCCTCTTCGCTACCGCAGCACAAGGTAATGTTACGCCAAAGGCAATCCACACACTACACCATTGGCCGGCAATCAGTAATGTCATCGAGTATCAAGAGCGAATCTGGTTTGTAAACAGCAGCCCATATAAAGACACCAATGTTGCTGACATCTATAGTTACCACCCGGCTTCAGGTGTAACACAGTTCGAACGCAGCCTGTTCTCACAAGACGCTGGCACACCGGTGGTCCACAACGGATTGCTATATTGGCCGCTTGAAGATCCACGTCGCTCGGCAGGTGTCGGGGAATACGTTGTCACAGACGGGCGTACATGGAGTTGGCGCGTAATGGAAAGTGGCAAGGCCATGCACGTTCATGCGCTGGAAAGTTGCGGAGACCGGTTAATAGCCGTTACCGGATCATGGACCGGGCAATTTCTCTCACGCGACAACGCCACTGATAAATGGCAGCTTGAGTACGACTACCCCGCAGGCAGTGCCGCCTTCAGCCGCCTTGTCGATGCCGAGTATTTTAATTCGACCTGTTATCTTGCAGGATCTGCGAATAATGACCCGAGTGCCAGGTTGTTGCAGATAGTCGATGGCAAAGCAGAAGCAATTGCAGGTTGGCCTAAAAGCGATCGAGTTGATGGCCTCACGGCACATGGCGCAAAGCTGTACGCATGGGTTGATACCGGTTCCACCCGAACGCTGCAGGCTTTCAATGGTACTGCTGTAGAGACAGTACAGGTAAAAGAGAACCACCGGATCCGGGATCTGCATAGCACCGGCCCAGTGCTCTTTATGATTACCAGTAGCGGCAAGTCAGGCGCACTTTGGTCTTTGAATCAATCAAACAGTTTTGAGCTCGTTAGCGAATTACCCTTCATACCACTGTCAATCACAAGTACGGAAAAGCACGGTGTTTTTATCGGAAGCTACCATCGTAAAGGGCCAACTCTATGGCAGATTGACTTACCCGATACCGGAACCTCGACCCACAGCACAGCAACCATCGACCCGCTTGATCGAGCGTTGCCCGCTATGACTGAATCACAAATTGAAGCCATTTACTCAAAATTAAAAAATATCATTACTGATCCGTCCAACGGTGAAAACAAAGCCAATAAGTTACGCGCTGAACTGGCAAGGCCGGAAGAACTTGCACATCCGGCGTTCGCTGCAATACTGACTAGATTGCTAGAGGTCCCTCTTCCGGATGCAACAGTCACACTGTTCACCAATCATCAAGCACCATGGAAACAACTAGTACATTGGTACCTTTTGGGCAATATGGCCATCAACGGTCAAGGAAGCATTGACCCTGCCATGCTCACTACACCGTGGACTGGACAGGCAACTCAGAGCAACAAGTACTTCGATCCAACGGTGATGGCGATAGTCGCCACCGGTTGGTTAAAGCAAAACAACCAGTCAACAGTAACCGCCTTGATTGCTCGACTTACTACAGGCGACGATCCGCTGTGGTTGCAATCAGATATCACTGGCGCGCTCACCGCCATCACAGACCAAAGGTTTGGTTTAGACATACCCGCCTGGCAGCAGTGGTTTCAGATCAACTATCCATAAGTAATTCATGTAGTAAAAGCTAAGTCGAATTGCCATGGACGTGAACATTCGATTGTTACTATAAAACTCCTGATAAAAGACAGCTAATCACGCACTATGTGGACGGTAGCTTCTGCTTACCGCTCCACAAAATGTACAGCAAGTGTCACACAATCTTTACAGCCGTCGCTCCGACCCTATGCTCAGCGATTTTCCGTACGATCGGAAGATAAAATCACTAAATAAACTTGACTTAATCCGGCAACAAAAGAATAATCACCGCATGTTTGATGGGATTTATTTCCCAGCATACTACACAGCAGTTTTTACGATTTACCCGGAGGATTCATGTCCAAACTCGCCATCGCTATTAGCGCCGCAGCCATTGCGCTGTCGACGAACGTGCACGCTGTTAATCCAAACAGCGGGCAAACGTCTACATCCCAGACACTCAATATAGAAATCACCTCACCAGCAGCTTCTGCCAATGTAGACCTCACCAGTGCACTGACGGTAGAAGGTCGTGTAAATATTGGTTCCGTCCCCTCTTCGGGTCGTTCAAACGTTGCGTATGTTATTGACGTGTCCGGCAGTACCGGTGACGAAGGTAACGACTGCAACAACAACGGCACTGTCGACGCCGCTGACAACTTCGCACCCGATGACGATGCCGTCGGCACCATTTTAGATTGCGAAGTAGGCGCTGTTATGGCCCTGAACGATAGCCTGGGCTCTAACGCCTCGGTCTCCACAGCAATTGTTTTATTTGGAACCCGCGCTGCCACCGCACAGGACTTTGTCTCACCTGCAGACACTGATTCAAATGGAAACGGGGTATCAGATATGGACGAAACACTTTCCGGCCTGGAGCAATCCGGAGGCGTAGTGAGCGTCGGCTTTCTCACTGACTTTGAATCGGCCCTGACCGAAGTCACAAGACTAATGAACACCAAACCGGCAAGCGAACAGCGTGTCGTCTACTTCTTAACTGACGGACAGGACTCCAGTAGCATCACAACAGCGGCCACCGCCGCACGCGACGCTAGTATTCGCGTTGAGACATTCTCAGTCGGCAACGGTGCCGCGTCCTGCGCAGGATCTACGCTGGGTGAAATTGCTCAAATCACTGGCGGCACTTGCACAAACGTAGAAGATATCAACACACTTACCGCGGTGATTGCCAACTCTGGCGGCGTACCACCGACTGGTATCGATCGCGTGACCTTATCGTTAAATGGCGCAGGCGCTAACGCTGTAACCGTAGACAACCTCGGTAACTGGTCAGGTTCTTACGGCGCTTCAGAACTTGCCAATGGTGCCAACACACTGGAAGCTACCGTCTTTGCACAGGACGGAACTGCCGTAATCGCCGACCTCACCTTCACTGCACTTGACAGCACCACACCTCCGGTGGTTGTGACGCCCCCGGTTGTCGTGACGCCTCCAGCGGTTGTGACACCACCCGCAGTGGTAACGCCGCCGGTTGTAGTAACCCCTCCAGTAACAGTAACCCCTCCCGATACCACCGCCTTTTGCGCATCTGCGGCAAGTGATACCGATGGTGACGGATGGGGCTACGAAAACGGACTGTCATGTCGAGTAGCACCCATGGGTATGGCCGGTCCAATGTATTGCGCCAACGGATCAGACAGCGATACAGATGGGGACGGATGGGGCTGGGAGAATGATGCCTCTTGCCTGGTAGAAGGGTCAGCCTTCGATCTTTCCCGAACTGTTTGCCCACACTGCGTTGATGCTAACAGCGACCCTGATGGTGACGGATGGGGCTGGGAGAACAACGCCACTTGTGTAGTACCTGGATCTGCTGCCTCTATGCTGGCCGATTAAATCCATGACGGAGGCTCCTCGGAGCCATGCACAGTGATGTGCATTTACGTACCATCACCAGGACGGTGATGGTACGTTTTTTTTTGCACAATGCATGTGTTGTATTTAATTGCGCAATGCCGGCTAAACCGATTGATCGAAAACAGAATTTACTCTGTGCCGTGCTGATGGCTCAAGCGAACTCCCTGGCCTGCAAAGTAAGCCTCCCGCTCTGCCTCACTCATGGTCGAAATTCTATAAGCCTGCATCGCGCCATATATGGTTACCACTATCAGCAGGCTTATAACAACCAATAAAAGAACGTCAATGGCTCTTTTCGTTGACTTCTTCATAGTCCACGCAATAAGAATTAAGCCTTAACATTGTATGAAACAGACAGAGCAGTAAATAGGTGTGCTACCTACAGGTTGTGTAGCGGTTCCTCACAACTTGCGATATCAAATTTATTAGAATCAATCTAATAACCTCAGATCAATGTGAGTGCTGACAATGACTATGCGTATCCCAGTGCAGCCAACGTATGATGATCAGCATATGACTAACCTGATGGATAAAAGCAGAACACCTGCTACTCCACATAGTAAACACCCAGTTACTTTGCATTTAAAAGGCCGATCATGGAAACCAGAACAACAGCACTTGGCAAAACAAAAAGAATAGCTCTCGTTGCCCACGACAACATGAAACCACAATTATTGAAATGGGCGCAGGCAAATCGAGATGTTTTAACCCAACACAAATTATGCGGTACCGGTACCACCGGATATCAAATAGAGACGGCTCTCAGCCTTGAGGTAGAAGAATTTATGAGCGGCCCGCTGGGAGGTGACCAGCAACTGGGGGCAAAAATATCCGAAGGCTATATAGATTTTCTAATATTCTTCTGGGATCCGTTACAACAACTCCCACACGACCCGGATGTTAAAGCCCTGCTGCGACTCGCTGCTTTATGGAACATACCCGTTGCCTGTAACTCAGCAACAGCAGACTACTTAATTACATCACCACTGGTAGACGTTGCCTACGAAAGAGAAACACCTGACTACAAAGCGTATATAGAAAACAGAACACGGGGGATGCACAAGTGAGGCAATCGTCTAGTTCACCTGCCTTCCGGACTGTTGACTGACGCGCTGGACATTCCAGGCAAACGCGTACAACGCCCCACCCGTGGGAACTTGAGCGCCATGATGCATGGGTACGCGTCGATGCGAAGCGCTGGCAATCAAGCGACTGATCTATATTTGACAGCTCTCGGCAACAAAGCTAAAACCCCGTAACCATGAAGCAAATAGCGGGTTCGCTCGGGCGAATCCAAATAGATTGTAAACTCAACTCAGATTTGATTAAAAATGCAGACCGAGCGACATCCATCAGCGCCACCAGTGGCACTAACGCCACCAACGCAGGTTTACAACTGAAAATCCGGTAACAGAACAGCCCCAATGAGTTACAGCCAATAGGGTAGAATCGGCATCCCACCCTCAGGTAGACACCATGACTCCAGCCAGCATTATCGCCAATGAACTCGGCACCAAAGTATCGCAAGTGGAATCGGCCATCGCACTTTTGGATGAGGGCTCAACCGTGCCATTTATCGCACGATATAGAAAAGAGGCCACCGGCGGGCTGGACGACATACAACTTCGCGAACTGAGCACTCGCCTCACCTACATACGCGAGCTCAATGACAGGCGTGATCGAATCATCGCAAGCGTTGACGAACAAGGCAAACTGACCGACGAGTTAAAGCAAAGCTTTCTCGATGCCACCAGCAAAACTGAGCTGGAAGACAGATATCTCCCTTACAAGCCAAGAAGACGAACCAAAGCTCAGAAGGCGCGTGAGGCCGGCCTGCAACCGCTGGCAGACCTACTGCTTAAAAATCACAATGCAGAGCCCGAAAAAGAAGCCGCAACCTACCTCAACAGTGAACATGAGATAAACACAACCGATGACGCATTGGACGGCGCACGACAAATCCTGTTAGAAGAAATTGCAGAGATACCAGAGCTAGCCACTCCGCTGCGCGAATTCTTCTGGAAGAAAGCAGAATTCAAAAGCACCGTGGTAAAAAGTAAAAAAGAGGAAGGCGCCAAATTTACTGACTACTTCGAATATAACGAAGACATCCATAAAATCCCCTCACACAGAGCATTGGCTTTGTTCCGTGGAAGTAACGACGGAATTCTAAGACTTGGCCTTGACCTTCCGGAGCAGGACCCGGAACAGCAACACCCATGCGTGACTAAAATTGCCGCCCATCTGGAGATACCCGCCTCGGCAGCCTGGATGCAGGAAACCGCCAGACAGTGCTGGCGTATAAAGTTACACACCCGCTTTGAAAGCGAACTCAGACAAAGATTGCGTGAGAGCGCTGAAGCGGAGGCGATAGATGTATTCGCTAAAAACCTGCGAGATCTGCTACTCGCAGCACCCGCCGGACCCAAAGCGACCATAGGACTAGACCCGGGTTTACGTACCGGAGTTAAAGTAGCGGTGACTGCCGCTACCGGTAAACTCATCGATACCGCCACCATCTATCCGCACCAACCGAAGAACCAGTGGGATCAGTCAATCGCACAGATTGCAGCGCTGGCAAAGAAACACAATGCAGAACTCATCGCGATAGGTAACGGCACTGCATCGAGAGAAACAGACAAACTTGCAGGCGATGTGATTAGCAAATACCCCGAACTTGGCCTGCAAAAGATTATCGTCAGTGAAGCAGGCGCATCGGTCTACTCAGCCTCAGAAACAGCCTCTAAGGAAATGCCGGATGTCGATGTTTCCATCCGAGGTGCAGCCTCTATCGCACGCCGTCTTCAAGACCCGTTGGCTGAATTGGTTAAAGTTGACCCGAAAGCCATTGGCGTTGGCCAGTATCAGCACGATGTCAATCAAATCGACCTCGCAAGCTCCCTTGATGTGGTGGTGGAAGATTGCGTAAATGCTGTCGGGGTGGACATTAACAGTGCATCGGCGCAATTGCTGACTCATGTTTCCGGCCTTTCAGAAACACTTGCTGAAAACATAATAAAGTTTCGCGATGACGTGGGCCGCTTTAAAACCCGCAGTGAACTTAAAAAAGTGCCCCGGCTCGGCCCCAAGGCATTTGAACAGTGCGCAGGTTTTCTACGCATCATGGATGGCAGCAACGCGCTTGACGGATCAGCAGTGCATCCTGAGGCTTACCCCGTGGTAAAGAAGATCGCTGCAGACACAGGCACCGACATTCGCAAACTGATTGGTGATAGCGAAACGCTTAACAAGCTCGACCCGAAACGCTACACCGACGAACAATTCGGATTGCCAACGGTGATAGACATACTCAAAGAACTTGAGAAACCCGGCCGCGATCCAAGACCGGAATTCAAGACCGCCACCTTTAAAGACGGCATAGAAAAAATCTCAGACCTGCAACCGGACATGGTGCTGGAGGGTGTGATCAGCAATGTCACGCACTTTGGCGCTTTTGTGGATATTGGCGTTCATCAAGACGGACTCGTGCATATTTCGGCAATCACTGACCGCTTCATTAAAGACCCGCATGAGGTGGTATCCACTGGTGACGTCGTCAAAGTCAAAGTCATGGAAATCGATGAAAAGCGCAAGCGTATTGCACTGACCATGAGACTCACAGACAACGCTCGCGACGCTCAGAATGAATCCGGCGGAAAGCAGAAAGTACGAGGTAACAACAACGCCAGGCCACAGAAAAACCAAACCCAACAATCTAAGCCACCAGCCCGGAATAAACAAG
This sequence comes from uncultured Granulosicoccaceae bacterium, assembly GCA_938041955.1. Taxonomy (GTDB): domain Bacteria; phylum Pseudomonadota; class Gammaproteobacteria; order Granulosicoccales; family Granulosicoccaceae. The sequence continues at coordinate 10,415 of CALISD010000198.1, forward strand.
CTGACAATGCCAACTCAATGGGCAGTTTCGGTGCGGCACTAATGGATGCAAAACTTAAATCAAAGAAGTAAGATATAAGACAAACTAACGGGCTTTGTCAGCAGCAAGCCCGTGTTCTCAAATTGCAGCAGGAAAGCCACATGAAGCGATCACGCGTAAATCAGATCATTCGCGAAAGCGATGACTTCATCAAAAGCTTTGGCTTTCGCCTTCCACCCTTCGCCTATTGGACGCCGCAGCAATTCATCGATCGACGGGCCGATCTCTCCGGAATCATCGACGCACGTCTTGGCTGGGACATCACCGACTATGGCAAGGGTAAATTCGAATCTATGGGGCTTGTGCTGTTCACAACGCGCAATGGCAGCCTTGAAAACCTCAAGAGTGGCACCGGCATGTGCTACGCCGAAAAGATAATGATCTCCCGACACAATCAAGTCTCCCCAATGCACCGCCATATCACCAAAGCCGAGGACATCATCAATCGCGGTGGTGCGAAGCTCGCAATCAAGATGTTTGAATCCGATAGCAATGGCGAACTCGATGAGAATGCTCCAGTGGTGCTTGCCAGTGATGGCGAACCCATGCACTTATCTCCAGGGGATATCGTCAACCTTGAGCCGGGCCAAAGCGTCACACTCCTACCCGGCAATTGGCATGAGTTCTGGGGTGAAGGCGGCGATGTACTGATTGGTGAAGTCTCGACCGTGAACGACGACGTAATTGACAACGTCTTTCAACAACCGATCGGCCGCTTTTCAGACATAGAAGAAGATGAAGAACCACTTCACCTACTTGTGTCCGACTACGACAAATGGCTTGGTCTTGGGTAATCGCATAAAGCGCTAGTACTGACTAGTGTTACCGATCAATGCAGGCTGAATCAGAACACAGGATCAGTTAGAACGGCCGCCGGTTTTAAGTTCAATGCCATCTTCTCAAGATGAGTATCCCAGGTGCCACAACAGCCACCGAATATATCCATGTGCGGGAATCTCTTTGCCAAATCTCCGACCTGCTGACCCAGCTCATCGGGGTCGCCTGCCTCTAAGTGGCCAATTTCGTGAAACCTGGCTTTGTCCATCGGTGACGCATTAGGGCGCACTCCCCTGATACGTGAAGTCCACCCAGGGCTGCCTTCCAGTGCCGGCTCGTACTCTGATGGGTGAACACAGTTCAGCAGGTAAAACTCAACGGAGCCGTTGGTTTCGGCATCAATTGCCGTGATTGCATCACCGAGAGAAGAGGTCGAATTCCTTTTTGATTCTTTAGTCAAGCACAGTGATATACACAGCGGCACACCAATCTCTGCTGCCGCACGCGCCACACCGATTGATTCGGTAATATCACTGAAGGTGCATGCACACGCCAGGTCAACCTGTGCGGCTTTCAGCGTTTGCAGCTGCACCGAGTGATAATCCTGCGCTTCGTGCTCAGTAAATCGACGATTCGTCTGGTAGGCATCAGCGCGTGGACCAACAAGCCCCTGCAGCAGAATGCTATCTATGTCAGACGAATATTCAGCAGCTATGTCTCTTATAAATTGGATACATTGATGCGTAATCTGAGCGAGCTCATCTCGCGAATAACCAAGCAGTGTGCCCCAATCAGGGCTGGCACGGTAGTCAAGTCCACCCACTAAAGCAGACATTTTATTGGCTGCCACCACATCAAAATAGCGCCGGTACATGCCTCTAAGTTCGGCAACCGCTTGCGGATTCCTCAACAACTCGTATACAGCAAAACGTGGAATATCAAAACCATGCTTTTGCATGATTTCGGTTTCAACACCACCTTCAGTCAGGAAATACTGTCCGGCGCGTTGACTCGGGAAAAATGAGGAATTCATCAGCATCCTTGCCGTTATGAATATAACTATAAATGTAGCGGCTGCACTGCTTACACCGGTTTATCAAGCTCCGCACCCAGGGCATCAGCCACCATCTTTTGAAAGTGATGCACCGCGTGCTCAGATAGCTCACTCATCTCTTTATCAACAACAAACCGGCCCTGGTTATAACCTTTGGACTGCAGTCCCTTTTGTACTTTCTCGCACAATGAAATATCTTCCGGTTGCAGCACATCTTTTTGATAGACCATTGCATCACGAAGTTGTTCACTCGGCTCGGCACTTCGAGTAAACCAATCCTGAAATTCAACCGTTCGATTATTCTCTGAAGGGTTCATCTGCAGCACAGAGAGATTGGCCTCTCCCGGGTAGGCCCAGATCGTCAGATTCGGCCACAAAAACCAACCCGCGTAACCAAAATCGACATCGCCCGTTTTAAACTTATAAGCGCTGTTCTCGGTAGATTTCGCAGCACTTGAAATATGACTTGAATAAATACCCTTCACTTCGGAACGGTAGCTTTCCATATCAACCAGATCTACAAAATCCCGATGCGCGGTATGACAGTGATAGCACTCAAGAAAGTTGTCAATCATCACCTTCCAGTTGCACTCAACATCGTAGCTGTCACGTTGCGCAAAAACCAGATCATCTACTGACGGGCAATATTGCCGTATCTCATCCTCAAGGCCCGGCGCAAGTTCAGTGAGTGGCTTGGCATCCGGGTCCAGATTGATCATCACCAATCCGCAAAACAGTTCGACATTGACAGGCTTCAGTGCAAAATCACATTTGTTAAAGCCTTCCATTGAATCGGTATTTCGAGCCCCTTTTAGCTGACCATCCAGATCATATGACCATGCGTGGTAAGGGCAAACGATGAGGTTGGCGTGCCCGCTACCACTCACCAACTGATGACCTCGATGCTGACATACGTTATAAAAGGCGCGCAGCCCACCATCTCTGTCACGCACCACAAACACTTCCTGTTCGTGAATCTCTGTGGTCAGGTAGTCGCCAGTTTTTTGCAACTGACTGACGTGGCCCGCGTACCACCAGCTTTTGTAGAATATAGCTTCCTTCTCCAGTTGAAAAACACTGTCGTCGGTGTAAAACCGTGCCGGCAAGGTATACGACTGCGCCGGATCTGAGTGAAAGGGGGCATCTCCGTTTTTCAGGTGTATTTCGGCCGTGGCCATTGGGTCTCTCCCAAGTCTCTACTTTAGGTCAGAGACTACTTGATCTACCACGGGTTGAAAAGCCAGCTAGCACGACATACCGCAGCACTACCGGGCCCAGAAGGGAAAATTGAAGCTTGCTGGATAAATGGTTACTTGGAATATCAGCGAAAAACACTATTATCTGCAACCTGTCCAGGGCGCAAACTCTCCCTACCCTCTATCAACAATACCTCACAGGACCATTCATGGAGAAAATAATCGAGCGATTGCTATATCGGGCACGCTGGCTTCTCGCACCGATATATCTTGGGCTCAGCTTTGCGCTGCTTGCGCTCGGAGTTAAGTTTTTCCAGGAGGTCTTCCACTTGATACTGCACGTTCTGGAAATGAAAGAAGCGGACATGGTTTTGGTTGTCCTGTCACTAATCGACATGGCCATGGTCGGGGGCTTGATCATCATGGTGATGATGTCTGGCTACGAGAATTTCGTATCTGCGCTAGACGTGGACGAAGGTGAAGAAAAACTGAGTTGGCTCGGCACAATGGATTCATCATCCTTAAAGGCAAAAATAGCAGCGAGCATTGTGGCAATCTCTTCAATACACTTATTGAAGGTATTTATGAATGCCGAGAATCTGGAATCAGAGAAAATGAAGTGGTACGTGATCTTACACATCACATTCGTGGTTTCCGCATTCGCGATGGGCTTTCTGGATATTCTGGCAGCGCGCGCTAAACGCGCAGCTAGCTAGTGGGCTGTTTGGAAAGTTCGGTAACACTTTGTCTTCGCCACAGCCGCCATAGCTGCGTTGGAAAAATTCGACGTAGGCCCTGCTATGCCTGCATTTTTCCGCCTTGCTCTGACAACTGTGGCTGTGAAAAGTTTGTTACCGAACTTCCCGCACA
>CALISD010000199.1 GCA_938041955.1 uncultured Granulosicoccaceae bacterium
CGCGGACAGGCGTTATTCGATGTCATCGCGATCCTGTCTCTGGCCGGGGTTGCATGTGTCATCGCATATAGAGTGTGGCCAGTGTTGGCTAAAACCATAAAATTTAATTCAACTGCAAACACCACGTTAGAAACCCCGTTGTGGATTCCTCAGTCACTCTGGCTCGCAGGATGGATGTGGTTTGCACTGTCGTCGATTATCCTGGCAATTTCAGTGTTGATCTATGTTGCTGCAGGCAAGTTTGACGAAGTTAATGAAGTGGCTGGAATGAGAGCAGACACATGATCCTGTTTACGACAACAGGGCTGCTAATTCTTCTGGCGCTATCTATTCCCGTCGGCATTGTTCTATTTCTTCTGGCCTTCGGTATTGATATTTTTTTCAGTCCGTTTCCACTGATGCGTGGGCTAGGGCAGGTTGTCTGGTCTTCATCTAACAGTGCGACTCTAATTGCTATACCGTTCTTTGTGCTGCTTGGTGAAATCCTGGTACGAAGCGGTGTCGCGCAACGCACCTACAAGGCACTTGAAGCCTGGGTGTCCTGGTTGCCCGGTGGATTAATTCACGCCAATATAGCAACAGCAACTTTATTTTCTGCCACGTCTGGTTCATCGGTAGCCACCGCCGCCACGGTGGCTTCTGTGGCCATGCCGCAAGCAGAGAAGCTCGGCTATGACCCGAAGTTGTTCTCCGGTGCCATCGCTGCGGGCGGCACATTGGGGATTATGATTCCGCCGTCGATCAATCTGATTGTTTATGGTTTTCTCACTGAAACTTCTATCCCGCAACTGTTCGTTGCAGGCTTAATTCCGGGCTTGTGCCTGGCCCTTATGTTCATGATCGTCACGGCCATTCTGTGCACAGTTAAGCCCTCACTCGGTGGACCCGGAATCAAATCTGACTGGGGGCGTCGATTTGCAGGGTTAATTGACCTCGTTCCACTGTTGGCTTTATTCGGCACTATCGTCGGGTCTATATACGCAGGCTGGGCAACGCCAACCGAGGCCGCCGCTATAGGCGTTGCCATGGCTTTCGTTATTGCCGCCATGCAAAAAGCCATAACGCGCGATATGTTAACGGAAAGTCTAAAAGGTACGGTTCGAACCACTGCGATGATTATGCTGGTGGTTATCGGTGCCTATGTACTGAATTTTGTTTTAACAGCAGCGGGTGTTAGCCGGGCGCTGCAGGAATTTTTGCAAAACCTGGGCATGGGTGCACTTGCAACGTTGATGATCATCGTATTGATGTACATCGTGCTTGGCTTCTTTATTGAAACACTGTCATTGATGGTCGCAACCATACCGATTGTCGTGCCCATTATTGCAGAGCTCGGTTATGACAAAATCTGGTTTGGCATTTTGATGATCATTCTTGTCGAGATGGCGCTCATCACACCGCCTGTCGGTCTTAATCTATATGTGGTTCAGGGTGCTCGTAAAAGCGGCCGATTCTCAGACGTTATGATAGGCGTGATTCCCTATGCGATCGCCATGCTGGTCATGGTCGGATTATTAATCGCTTACCCGTCTATAGCGCTGTTCCTTCCCTCTATTCTTTAGGAAAATACTCTATGAAGTTCACTACCGCTGACGGAGAACTGGACATTGCGATTGATCACCTTTATGTAGCCGGCTGGACGGGGCGTGACAAGAGTGCGGTTGATCACCACATTGAAGAATTAGCAGCGATAGGTATAGCGCCGCCATCACAGGTTCCGCTGTATTACCGGGTGTCTAACGCATTGCTTACTCAGAACGCCTCAATAGAGGTGCTCGGTGAAGGAACTTCCGGTGAGGTAGAGCCATTGCTTGTGCAAAAGCAGGGGCAGCTGTGGATAGGACTGGCATCAGATCATACCGATCGTGAGTTGGAGGCGCACTCTGTTGCAGCGTCTAAACAGATATGCCTCAAACCTGCCGCCAATGAGCTATGGAAGTTTGACGATGTCAAAGACCATATTGATTCTCTGATTTTGCGCTGCTTCATTAAAGAGAACGGCGCATGGGTGAGCTATCAGGAAGGGGCACTATCCAGTATTCGACCGCTTGCGGAGTTGATGAAAGGTTCGGGGTTTGCGGACAATGCGGCCATGCTGTGCGGCACACTCGGGGCAATTGGTGGGGTACGACCTGCCAGCGAATATAAAATGGTACTGGAAGATCCGGTGCGTAATAAAAAAATCACTATGGCCTACAGTGTAAATACATTGCCGATCGTAGCCTGAGACAATGACCCTCGATCAACTCACCACCTTTTTGTGGGTGTCACGGTTGGGTGGTGTGCGTAGAGCGGCCATTGAGATGAACGTCTCACAGCCCGCGGTGTCTGGTCGTATTGCAGCGCTTGAATCGTCTTTGGGCACGACACTATTCGATAGAACGCAGCGTGGTGTAACACTGACTAAAAAAGGCGTGTTGCTAAGAGAATACGCTGAGAGCATTGTTGACATAATAGAAGATATTAAAGCCAATGTGGTCCCGGCTGAGGCGTTTGATAGCCTGTTAAGGATTGGCGTGGCGGAAACGATAGTACAGCTTTGGCTGCCTAACTTTCTTGAAAATCTTTATGAGAAATACCCGAACATAAAGGTAGAAATTGTTGTTGATGTGTCGGTTAATTTAAGGCAGCAATTACTGGAACGATCATTAGACTTTGCCATTATGATGGGGCCGGTGTCTGAATATTCGATTGATAATGTCGGGCTGCCGGCCATTGAACTGACATGGTTTAGGGCAAAAGACAAGCCGAATACAGACTTCAATACCGTGCCCGTGGTTTCCTACACCCGCCAATCACGTCCTTATCGCGAACTGCGTGGCGAACTAAGAAGCCGCTATGGTCAGGGGACACAAATATTTCCTTCGAGCTCGATCTACGCCGGTCTTGAAATGGTGGCCTCAGGTATTGGCGTTGGACTGTTCCCGCACCAGCTTGGACTGGAACTGATAAAGCAGGGCCGTATCGTAACTTTTGACCCCGGGTGGAAGCTTGAACCGCTTTCATTTACAGCCTCCTATATTGGAGACCCGCGTAATAAACTGCATGCGGAAGCGGCGGCAATAGCGGCGACTACCGCAAAACAATATCTAAGTGAGTAGATGCACAATGGAAAAGCAATATCCGTGGTCCGCAGAGTCGGCAGCTGAGCGACTGGCAGAAGTAAAAAATAGAGTCAGCTCTAATGAGCCTGCGTTAAAAAGTGTATTCACGCAAACCTTTTTTGATGGGGCTGAAGAACAATTAAGTACTATGAGTGACTATAAAGGCTCCATGCTATGTGGCGCACTCATTTCTATAAAAGATCTGTTTGACGTTGAAGGCTTTGTTACCAGGGCAGGAACGAAGTTTATGGCGCAAGACTCACCTGCCAATGTGGATGCGCCACCGATCAAACATCTGCGGGATGCAGGCGCCGTATTTTTGGGCCACACAAATATGACAGAGCTCGCCTATTCAGGGCTGGGCCTTAACCCTCATTACGGTACCCCTGAAAATGCACTAAAGCCCGGTTGCATACCTGGTGGCTCAACAGCAGGAGGGGCAGTTTCTGTGGCCCGTGGTATTGCAGACATCGCGATAGGTACTGATACCGGCGGGTCATTAAGAATACCCGCTGCGTTCAACGGCATAGTAGGATTCAAGCCAAGTCAAAGCACCGTATCGCGCAAAGGCTGTAAGGCGCTTTCCAGAAGCCTGGACAGTGTAGGCCCGATGGCGCGATCCGTTGCTGCCTGTGAAATTGCCTATAAAACATTATCAAATGGCGCAGCCAACTCGGGCGTGAGGGTAAATAAAGAATTCATCATTCCAACCAACTATGGAATGGACGATCTGGAAGCGCCGGTAGATGCAGCCTTTGAAGCAGCGGCAGCTAAGCTGGGAGAGGCTGGTTATAAGTTACAAAGGAAATCCGTTGACGCTTTAGACGCTCTCAAAGAATTGGCTGTCTGGCATTTTTCAGCGGTTGAATCGCGCAGTGAGTATGAGCATGCGTATCAAACAACGAGGAGCCTGATCGACCCGCGGGTTGCCGGCCCCACGCGAATGGGTCGGGCTGATGAGGTTAGTGCAATATCGTACCGACAGACACTCAACTTGCGACAAGAGCTTATCGAGCAGTATGCAGATGAAATGGGTAGTAAAATATTGCTTATGCCCACAGTACCCATTCTTCCGCCCGGTTTTTCCGCTATGGAAGATGATGAAGATTACGGACGAATTAACCTGCAAGTGTTACGTAACCCGTCGATAGCCAACGTGATGGACTGCTGTAGTATCTCTCTTCCCTATGCGCATGAAGGTGAAACTATCGGGGTGATGATGACCGCTGTAGCGAACCATGATTTGAGTTTGTTGGAGCTCGCTTCGTTGTGTGAAGAATGCTGGAAGTAGGGTGATGCGGTGAATGGAATGGTGGATGTGTTTTCAGCTTTATTCCCCGTTACGAATCCGGTGAAACGACACGCCGGGTTTGTAAGTGAGTCCAGGGCGATATAGGAAACCCGACGCGTGAGCGAGTGGCATGCGACGTAGATTTTCAGTTCATTTTACGAAAGCTATTTACCTGTGGTCAGTACATCGCGGCACGTGCCTGTATATTGTTGCTCAGCCTCTAGCCTGCGTTATTGACGAGGCGACGAGGAAAACTAAGGAAAACATCTGTAAACCCGACACGCCGGGTTTGTAAGTGAGTCCAGAGCGATAAAGGAAACCCGACGCGTGAGCGAGTGGCATGCGACGTAGATTCTCAGTTCGTTTTACGAAAGCTATTTGCCTGTGGTCTGTACATCGCGCCACATTTCGCATGATCAAGCTCGGCACGTGGCGGGCCACGTTTCTCACTCGATCATACGACCTGTTTAGCGCTATTTCCGCTGAGTGACGAATCCTCATGAATAATGCAGGCTAGCCTTATCCCCCTACGAACTACGTGCTACCAGTCGTCCGATGAATGATCCGGGAATTCACGCTACAATATTCAGTTGTTGAAGAGGGTTGGGTGTGATGGCAACTGCATGTGCGAGACATATACTCGTAAAGACGAGAGAAGAAGCTGAAGAGTTAAAAGTTAAATTGGCAGATGGTGCTGAATTTGCGAATTTGGCAAAAAAACACTCAAGCTGTAGCTCTGCGAAGCGAGGCGGAGACCTCGGAGAGTTTGCACCAGGGAAAATGCTACCCGCGTTCGATAAGGTGGTATTCAAAATGCCCTTGCTGAAAGTCCATGGCCCAATAAAGACTAAATTCGGCTTTCATTTGATCGAGACAATCTACCGTACGTGACTTATCACTCGTACGTACGAAGGACATTGGTGGGTGCGCTTGATGCCTATGTCCTACAGATAGGCGTGAATTTGTCGGGGTATAAGCGCAAAGAGGCCGGGTACGAATAGTTAGGCATGCGCCGCGATGTACAGGCCATACGTGAATGCTCTGAATAAAACGAACTGGAAATCTCCGTGGCATGCCACTCGCTCACGCTTCGGGCTTCCTTTGTTGCTCTGGGTTTACTTGCACTCGCGTGTCGGGAATCACCGATTCTGTAGGGGCATATGCTGCGAGAAGCCGGGGAAGCTTCGCTCACGCTTGCGGGTTGCTATGCGGCTGTAGTTGGCGGCAGTTTATTCGGAGGAATCTACCGGAATTGGAATTCCTGCCTAGCCTCTCGACGCTTTTTCCCCCTCACGGTGAGCGCCTGTTCTTGTTGTTTATTTGCGGCACAGAATCAGCCGGCCATCAATAGCCGATAACTTTCCAGTCGTGCTTTAAAATCATAGGTGACTGTGACGATGGCGATCTCATCAGTTGCGAAAGATGTGGCCAATGCTTCGATTTCGGCTTTGCACTGATCCGGTGTTCCAACTGTATACCCCTTTAACAGGTGGTCATACTCTGCATGCTGTGAGGCAGAGAAACTTACACGCTGGTCTTGCACATCTTCCGGTGAGAGTAAATGGTTTCTGTCTCCCAGGGCGTTCATCATTTTTCGATAGATCGCTGTGCCGGCCAGTAGTTCTGCCTGCTCTTGCGTCTCGGCGCAAAAAGCCCCGATGGCTAACATGCGTTTTGGCGTTGCGGTATGACCGGCTGCATCCCAGGCGCGTGAGTAGGCATCGAATATTTCGGGCTTACAATGGTCAGGTGAGATAAATCGAGCCAGCGCCAAATTCATACCCAGTTGTCCGGCAAGTTCTGCACTGCCACCGCTTGACCCCAGCATCCACATTTCCGGGAAGGACTCATGTTTCGGACTGATGTGCAGGGTACCCCAGGGGTGTTCAGTGGGTATTTGACCTTCAAGGAGTGCCTTGAGTGTGGCTGCTTGTGTTGGATAATTACTGCCATCCTGTGGCGGGTTGGGCCAGGCCAATGCGGATGTGGCGAGCCCGTCGCCACCGGGCGCGCGACCAATACCTAAGTCAATACGGTCCGGGAACAGTGCGCACAGCATATTGAAGACTTCAGCTACTTTAAACGGGCTGTAGTGATTAAGCATGACGCCGCCGCTGCCTACTCGCATGTTTTGTGTCACGCTTGCGATGGCTGTGATCAAAATTTCCGGGCTTGGACCTGCAAACTGTGGACTGTTGTGATGCTCTGCGACCCAGAAACGGTCGTACCCAAGAGTATCGCAAGCCTTTGCCAGTTCAATCGACATCATTCCTGCATTACTGACCTCAGAACCCGCTGACACTGGATGCACCGGGCTTTGGTCCAATACGGTTAATTTTAGAGCAGAAGACATGATGGAGCCGCGGTGTTAAGTGATGCTTGCCAGTATGGCAAGGTTCCGCAGACCTGTCACTCTGCATCAATTGGATCAGCCGGTGATAAGCCGCTGACTAGTGCTGAAAGGTAGCGTCGATCGTCGTATAATTGATCAGGTGGGGATGAGAAGCCTGCTCCTTAGCTTTTCATTCGAAGCCATAGGCAACGGATCGAGGCGTCGCCAAGTGTGCAGCGCGACGTCGCGAGTCGGTACTCAAAAAAATACAGGTGAGATTTCCATCTTGTTGTTCATGCTGCTGATATGTCTGTTCAGCAGAGAGCTTTGGCATAGGAAGTTAACGCAACAAAGTGCGCACCTGATGATGCTGTTTTAAAAGGTAAGGTTCTATGGCACTTCGGATGGCAAATAACTCTCTATTCGCAATTCTATTGCGATCCCCGTGGTGGTATAGCGTAGGTATAGGCCTGTTCTTTATAGCGCTCAGTGTGATTTTTGCGCGAGGCAAGTACCTCCCGTTTGGGATTTTTACGGCGCTGCCGTTTTTTGCGATCGCTGGTTACGCCGGCTATAAACAGTACCAGCAACCCAGTTACAAACGGGTGCTGGAAGTGGATCAGTTAGCACGTAAAATGTCGGCCACTGAGATCGCAGAGAAAATTGCCAGTCGGTATTCAGAAAAAGGCTATGAGTCTGATGTCTTTAAGGGCAACGGTGCTGAGTTCGAACTTACCCGCAGTTATCGCAAAGTATTGTTGTCTACTAAACGATTTAAAGTAGCTAATACCGGCATCGAACCACTGAAGCAACTAGTAGCTATCGGTGAAAAAGAAGAGGCAACGGGTTATTTATACGTGGCGCTTGGTGAGATCTCAGAGGCGGCGCGTGACTATGCTAAAGAAAATAATATCGAGCTAATTCAAGCAATCAGGCTGGCGGCGTTTTTTGATGGCAAGGCAGTGATCGACTAGAGCCTGCGTGTAAGTTGATGAAGGGCCGAATGAGTAACATGGTTCTGCAAGAGATTTCCTTATGACAATGGACCCGCTATCTATAATTATACTGGTGTTGATCGTCATCTTCGTCGGTGTGTTAATAGGCAGTATTGGAGTCGGTGGGGTGTTGCTGGTGCCGGCGCTGACTTATCTGTGTGGTGTAAGCGTGCACGTCGCTATTGCTGCCGCGATGGTGAGTTATCTATTCAGTGGTCTGGTGGGCGCTGTATTGTATGCGCGCAAAGGGTCCATCAGCTGGGTAAGTGGTGGTTGGTTATGTCTGGGGGCGATGCCGGGTGCCTATATCGGTGCGATGGCGGTATCACAGATGCCAGCAGACTCAGTAAAGCTGGCGATAGCAATATTTGTTGTGTTTGCAGGTGTTAATGCGCTTGTTCAACCGGGAACCTCAGTTGGTAACTCCAAATCGGATTCAGCGTTCTGGTTGATTGTGATTGGCCTTTTTGTGGGGTTTTGTTCTGCCATGACAGGTACCGGTGGACCACTGGTGCTGGTGCCACTGCTGGTGTGGATGAATTGGCCGGTGCTCTCCGCAGTAGGATTGAGCCAATTGATTCAGCTTCCTGTTTCACTATTGGCAACGCTTGGGAATATAAACCATGGCCAGGTAGATTTTACACTCGGTTTAGGTATCGCCGTCGTGATGGTGATAGGGGTCACCATTGGTGCCAAATCGGCACACCGATTGCCAGCTGCTTCCTTGCGCCGGATTGTAGGAGTGGTACTCGGGCTGGTAGGTAGCTGGATGCTTTGGCAGACTGCACAGAGGCTTTTGTAGACGCCTTTGACAGATCTGCCAATGATCTGATTTATAACGCCTGGCTTTTTACCAACTACGAACATAAACCTAAGCTCATGGGCGGAAGTACTTAATGCATGATGGCCGTACGGTTTCCCACGCTTCATCAAAAGCATTCACCACGTCGTCGGGTAGTTTTTCACTTTGCATGGCTAGCAGGTTTTGCTCTAAGTGATTTAACGAGCTAGCGCCGAGGATAACGCCGTGTTCAATAGGGGACGATGCCAATGCTGAGTGGTGGACCAGCCATCTGATAGCAGCTTCTGCAGGCGCCACCGAATGTGAGCGGCAGACAGCGGTAACTTCATTGATAACGTTAAAATAGCCTGGTTTCCAGTAACGATCTTTGTATCCGTCAAACGTAGCGAAACGTCCGTCATCAGGCATTGAGTCTATACTCTGATGTTTGCCTGACAGCATGCCTCCGGCCAGTGGGTTGTACACGTAAAACGCAATGTTGTAATTTCTTAAGCATAGAAATAATTCACGCTCAACATCGCGTGTAAGCGCGTTGTACATACCCTGGTAAACACTCGGCTGTTGCCAGCCCTCTGCCTTGCATATTTCTACGATCTCAGCCACTTGCCATGCAGCATAGTTGCTCAGACCAAAGCGCTGAAATTTCCCCTCTGTGTGTAGATCTGATACTGCCTTTAGCGTGTCGATGATTGGTACGTTCAGGTCCGGGGAGTGCAGGTAAAAAAGATCCAGCGAAGTGGCATTGAGTCTTTCCAGAGACGTTGTTATTTGGTTTCTGACCGACTGTGGTGTCAACCCGTCCACCGACGGGTTTGCTTTACCTGCTATCTGTAAGCCGGCTAGTTCACCGGCTTCGTTCAATTTTCCGAGTAAGTCTTCGGTTTTACCTTTGTTGTAAACATAGGCGGTATCGAGTTCTGCGCCACCTGATTGCAAATATGCTGACACCATTTGCGAAGCCGTAGCTTGGTCGACCTGATCGCTAAAGGTCATGGTTCCCAGAATTGTTTTCATGGTGTCTGTCTCCTCAAACCGGATATCGGCATTGACAACTGTATTAGTTTTAGATGAGCTTGTGTGGATCAAATGTCTATTGGTCACTATACCGTTATCAACAAGTTTCGGGAGTCAAATTTTCGTAATACTCACTGATTTTTTATTCCTTTCAAATTCAGGTGTTTTTGCCTATGTCTGCATGTGTTCGCAGCTTGCGTCTTTGGCTAAGACAGTGTTGATAGATAGATGTGTATTATTTATGTGAAAAGTGTAAAAGTATTTCATCCTGCGTCCGTAGCAAATGCGATAGCTCATGTGCTTTTACTGATTTTTTGGTGGCACAGCTTTGCCTATGAAAGTTGTTAGGTGGTCTGGTCGGTAGTCAAACTGCAGACACTGTCTGTGGTACTGAATCGCTCAGTGTACTGGTTTATTGAGGTTCCCAATTGGCGTTTAAATGCACGCTGCATCTGTTGTTGATCACTAATGCCACAAAGGGGAATTGCCAATTCCACGGGGACTCCTGAAGACAGTAGCTCACACGCCTTGTTAACACGTACTCTTTCAACGAAGCGCTTTGGCGAGGTATTCAGGTATCTGTGAAAGTGGCGCGTTAGCGTCCGTTCAGTCAGGTTGCAGAATTCCGCCATGGTTACCACCGACCATGTGCGTGAGGGATATTGAATAATCGTATCGACTAGTTCTGATAATGAATTGCTGGTTTTAAGTTGCAGATCAACTATGCCTGAGAACTGACTTTGACCGCCTGGGCGTTGACTATAGACAACCAGTTCGCGGGCGACCGCAAGTGCTGTTTCACTGTTGTGATCAAGTTGAATTAAGGCAAGGGTAAGATCAATGCCGGTCGACACACCCGCCGAGGTGAAAATATTCCCGCTTCGAGTGTAAAGCTGGTCGATTTGCCAGTGAACCTTAGGGTACTCGCGTTGAACCTGAGCGCTTCGGCTCCAGTGGGTTGTCGCTTTGTGACCGTTCAACACCCCTGCGTTGGCAAGTAGCAGCGCACCGGAACACACGGATATAAGCCTTCGGTTTTGATTGCTGCACCATTGGTTTAATAGTGATTGTAATTGTGGCTGGTTCATAATGGCATCCACACCAACTCCGCCAGGTATGATCAGATCGGTAGAGTTTGACCGAATGGATGCTTTGCCATCAGCGACCAGTTTTAACCCGCAGCATGAAGTCACCGCCTCGCCATCAAGACTGACAAATCGGGTTTTATACAGCTTATTTGTACCTCTTTGAGCGCTGTTAAACGCCTGTGCAGGACCGGCTACATCCAACAGGTTAATCTGGTCAAATAGTAAAATATCGATTCTGCGCATGATTGTCTTTTTATGACTAAAAAATGTCATTTCTGACAGGCATAAACCGTATAGGTTAGCTGTACTGACGTCAACAGAGTTCTTTTGGAATGCTGAATCGAAATTTTGCCCTTATTGTGCTGTCCAGCATAATTCTCGGTGCGCCAATGCCCATGCTGATATTGCTTGGCGCACTTGCCGGGCAGTCATTGGCCCCGGTGGCGGCACTTGCTACCGTGCCAGCGTCAGTTCAGATGCTGGCGGGTATTGCTGTCGCTATTCCGATTTCTATGTACATGGGTAAGGCAGGACGCAGGAAAGGTTTTCTGGCTGGTGCGATATTTATGATCGCTGGCGGGCTATTGGCGGCTCTAGCGTTAAGTATGAAGAGCTTTATTCTACTATGCGCAGCGCATTTTATACTGGGGGCTGCGTTTATATCACTTAATTTTTTCAGGTTTGCGGCGGCAGAATCAGTAGCAGAGCAATGGAAGGCAAAGGCTATCTCGTACACGCTTGCCTCAGGATTGATAGCAGCATTCATTGGTCCACTAATTTATACGCAATTCAAAGATGCGCTGCTGCCGATACCATTCGCAGGGGCTTACCTTGCGTTGTCGTGCCTTGGTTTGCTTGGATGCATTCCGCTATCAATGTTAAGCAGGATGCTGCCAGTCACAGCAGTAGATCATGCAAGTGTCTCAAGAGATCATCAGGTATCAAGATTCCAGGTATTCTCGCGACCGGTGGTATTGCTTGCCATTCTTGCGGCTGCTGTGGCGCATGCGTCAATGGTGTTGTTAATGGTGCCGACGCCGCTTGCTATGGAAGCCTATGGATATGAGGGCCATTTGGGAGCAGATGTTATTCGATGGCATGTCATTGCCATGTTTGCGCCGGGTTTTTTCACTGGTAGTTTAATTCAACGCTTTGGTAGTACATCGATAATTTCGGTGGGTTTTTTACTGTTGATAGCTGCCGGACTGGTCGCTGCTAACGGCGTATCAGTAATGCATTTCTACCTGTCGTTGGTGTTGTTGGGAGTCGGTTGGAACTTTGGATTTATTGGAGGCACCCATTTGCTGCAGTCATCGGTCTCTAAGCATGAAAGACCACTAATTCAAGGCGTGAATGATACGATAATTGCTATTGCATCTTCGGTGGCCTCTTTGTCATCTGGTGCCTTGTATGCAGGATTTGGTTGGCATGAGTTGGCGATGACTACGGTGGTGGCATTGCTACTTGCTTTTGTCATTCTGATGTTCGGCAAGAGATCGGTCGCTAGTAGCTAGCGGGCTGTTTGGAAAGTTCGGTAACACGATCGAAGCCGCAGCCGCCATAGCGGCGTTAGAAAAATTCGACGTAGGCCCTTCTATGCCTGAATTTTTCCACTTTGCTCTGACGACTATGGCTATAAAGTTTGTTACCGAACTTGCCGCACAGCCCACTGGTGCGCGGCAAGCTACGTCGCTGCTGCGAACCAGGATTTGAAGGTCACAGTGCAGCGGGAGTCTTAGTGGTGAGTTGCAGTTTGGACTCAGTGTGTCTAACTTGCTTTACAAGAGCGTGTATAAAAAGCGAAGATGCCTGGCATGAGTAAGTTCTGCACAACAAAGCCTGGTAAATATCCCACTGATGAGGAAACAGCTGAACATAGAAAGAAAAAACATATTGGTCATGCAGAATATTTTTATGGGAACTATTGGTGTTGTTTTATGGATGATTCAGGCAAGTGCTTTCTGGAATTTGATGTCGGTCACTTTGCATCAGAGTTCATAACACGGAAGATCTCTCGAGAAGACTATGAGGCACTTAAGCAAGACGAGTCATTGTTCAATGATATTAGCGGAAAAATTGGCTAGCCGCGCAGCGCCAGTAATCGGTATGATGGTGTGTTAAACCTCAGACCAAACCGCCTTGTCCTTATCGACCAGTACAGCGCGTATCCCTTCGACAAAATCCGGGTGCCGGACCGCTTCCGCGCCTGCGGCCAGTTCCAACTGCAGGCAGGTAGCCAAATCGTGATGTTTAGCGTCAGCCAATAAACGACGAGTTAAGTCCATGGCGTAAGGCGATACTGTTTTAATGCGGCTTAATAACATCGCTGCGTCTTCGTTTGAATCAGAGGCTTTTTCCAGGGTATTAATCAGGGATTGTTGATCTTCACTACCGAACCATTCTTGTCGTTGTTTAAGCTTTTGCAGAAAAGCGTCGTCAGATTCTGTCTGGCTCAAAGCCGTTAGTACGCTGTTCAGAGCATCACGCCCGTTAGTTTCAAGGGCATCCGTCAACTCGGGCCAATTGTCGCTATGAACAAAGTGTGTAGCCAGGCCAACGGTGACTGCCTCGAACCCTTTCACTTGAACACCTGTTAGCGCCAGCCATAGGCCCGCATCGTAAGGAAGCCGGGAAAGAAAATGAGTGCCGCCAACATCTGGAAAGAACCCTATGGCGGTTTCCGGCATGGCCAATCGCGTGGTTTCCGAGACGATCATCACCTGACCGTGCACACTTAAGCCAAGCCCGCCGCCCATGGCGATTCCGTTGACCAGAGATACATAAGGTTTGGAGCACTGCTCAATGTGCAAATTGAGCGAGTATTCTTCCTCGAAGAACCTATGCAATTCTTCCCACTCCTGCGCCAATGCCTGCAGGCGGGTTGCCTTCATGTCTCCGCCGGCGCAAAAGGCTCGCTCACTGGACGATCGCAATACAATAACATCGACAGCTGCATCTGCTTCGTGCGCGCGTACCGCCGTGTGTATATCGCGAATCATATCGTGTGTTAAAGAATTCAGTGCATCGGGTCGGTCAAGGGTGATATAGCCCGCCTGGCCCTGGCGTTCGACAGCAATGTTGCGCATAGAAAATAAACGTTTTAGTTAAAACGGTATTCTAGTGGGAGTTACAGGTAATGGCTATCGTAAACGATGTGGCGAACAGCGATTTAATGTTGCATCATGTGGGGAGGGCGTATTGATGGTATGCGCCCATCAAGCGCGGATGATTAAGGTTAAAATAAGGGGCTACTGTGTTGTTGGCGGGGAGCGTTGCTTCTATCAGCCCAATACGAGTGAAACGCCCGGCGTTGGCAGTCCAAGGGTCTGAGCTCTTTGCATTGTCATTCTCACATCAAGCGGTAATCCGGGGATGCCGATGCCGCTACTTTCTTCCAGCTGGTTTTTGTAATTGATTCCCCAATAGTCCAGCATGCGTACACCAAAGTCGAAACGACTCATGGCTTCGTCTCCTGCGATACCAATAAAACCAGACTCATCGGTATGATCAAGTGCGAGTGCACACAGGCAGCTGGCGAGCGCCTGGTCGTGAACTGGCTGGCGAATAACATCGCTAAATAACTTCAACGTATCGCCAGCTGCCAGCCGCTGTGAGAAGCCCGCCGTGCCTCGATCCATTTTGTCGGTGCCGTAGATTAATGAGGTACGCACTATGGCAGCATCAGGGAGCAGCGAACGAATATGAGCTTCACCTCGCGCTTTGGTAACCGCATAGATATTGTCCGGCAAGGGTGATGCGATTGCGTCGTCTGCATAAGGCGCTTCTTTGCCGTTGAATACAGTGTCTGATGAGACCGACACAAGCCGGCAGCCAAGTTCACTGGCTGCTTCAGCGATATGCTTTGTGCCAATGTCATTTACAGCGATCATATCTGCATCGCTGCCACCCGGATTTACTGCAGCGCAGTGAATGATAGCGTCCGGCCTTTTTGATAACACTGCATCGAGCACGGCAGTGCGGTTCGTCAAGTCCAGCGACAGCGTATCTCCGCGTATGTCCTCTATATTTCTCGCGGTGCCAATGACGCGCGCGCGCTGTGCGGCATATGGAAGTAATGCATTGGCAAGATAACCACTGGCACCAGTGATTAGAATTAATTTGTCCATGGAGTGTGTTGCCCTGTAGTTTAACTAAAGAATAGGGTAAGGGGACTTCGGCGCAAGGAGCATGTCAAGTGAATCTGGATGGGGATCGCGATAACACGGGCTGCCAGTAGGAGGCTATTAAAAGGTTGTTGCTGGAAGCGCTGCAGCTGGCATTCTCCTTTTTAGGAGCTCAATGATACTGTGGACATGGCAATTTCCAACAGTATTGAATTCGCACTCGGATTAGAAAAAGTGTTGTCGCTGGCAAATATCAATATATTTGCTTTGGCGTACCGCATTATCTTGTGATCTCTTATGCCCTGTGGAACAATCAATCGACGTGAACTTCTATTTGGAGGAAAAAGATGAATTCGCTTCTACGCCGTAATTTTAAGGTTTTGGCCACCGCCGCGCTGGTTAATGCATTCTGTATTGCCTCTGCAAGTGCTGCAGATGTGACCCTGCGTATCTCGCTGCAGCTACCTCTCACAAGCCACCTCGGTCAGAACCTGGTGATGTTTGAAAAAGAGGTGGAGGAAAAATCCGAAGGCGCGATTGATATTGAAATCTATGATTCCGCCACACTTTATAAAGACAAGGAAGTGCCCGCAGCAGTCGGGTCTGGATCTATCGAAATGGGTGTCGCCTCTTTAACCCGTTATGTCGGTGATGTTCCGGCTGTCGATATTTTCTACCAACCGTTTATCTTTGATACGGAAGATAAAATCCGCAAGGCTGTCGCGAAAGGTTCAGCTATTCGCGGCCCGATAGATGAAGCAATAGCAGAAACCGGTTCCACCGTCCTGTGGTGGCAGGCCTATGGTGGTGCGATCATGTTATCAAAAGGGGCTCCCGTTAAATCACCGGATGATATGAAAGGCAAAAAGGTTCGTGTGTTTGGCAAAACACTCGGGGACTTTGTTTCTGCCACCGGTGGTGCGCCAACGCTAATCTCTGGTTCGGAACAGTATCTTGCTTATCAGCGCGGTACGGTTGACTACGGCATGACCGGTGTGTCTGGCGTCAAATCCCGCAAACTTTGGGAAGTGATGGATACTATTTCAATCACCAATCACGCAGATATAGAATTTATCGTGGTAGTTAACACAGACACTTGGAACAGCCTTTCTGATGAGCACAAAACCATTGTTCAAACTGCCGCCACGAACGCTGAAGCAGATGTCCGCGACCGCATGTCGCAGATAGAAGCCGATGCATATGCAGCGGCCAAAGAAAACGGTATGTCAGTGTATACCCCGACAGCGGAAGACGTAGCGGCATGGCGTGCAGCAAGCGAACCTGTTTATGAGGAGTTTGTTAATAGTTCCGGTGATATCGGCGCAGCAGTATTGAAAGCAGCAAAGGCACTCTAAGACATTGTGTAGTACTGTCTTAACTATTGGCAGATGTGTACTGCTTTAAGAAGTTAAGTGAAGGCCGGATCTTCCGCAGATTCGGCCTTCATTATTCCGGGCCTGATAAACATTCGTTGCAGCGCTGATCATATAAAAAGAAGAAGTGGTTTCTACGCTATGAAAACCGCACCTGTAAAAAATTTACTCGAAACACTATCCCGCCTGGGCGCATCAATCGCGTCAGTGTTGTTTGTATTGGCCGGGGTAATGCTGACGTACGAAGTCATTGCGCGTTACTTTTTTATCAGACCGACGCGCTGGGCAGCAGAGCTGTCACAGATGTGTCTTATCTGGGGCTCGTTGCTTGCCATGGCCTGGTTGTTGGCAAAGCGCCAGCACATTCAGGTAGATGCCGTTGTTAATTTGCTACCCGCGCGTATTGGTCGTTGGCTCGATGTGTTTGTCATGTTAATTGTGGCTGTTTTTGCATCGGTTGTGATGTGGTATGGCTTTGAGATTTTTCTGGATTCGTTTGTCCGTGGTCGAACCACCGGGAGCCTGTTAAATATACCTATCTGGATTGTGGAGCTAGCGGTACCGGTCGGGTTTGCGATGCTGCTATTGCAATCAGTTATCGAAATTTTCAAGCTGTTGGGTAATTTGCCTGACGAGTCGGCAAGCGATGAGAATACCGGGGTTCATGCCGGTCACAATGGAGCTGACCTATGACCGTTGTCATTATACTTGCCTGTTTGTTCAGTCTATTACTGGCTCGTGTACCGGTGGCATTTGCGCTGGGCTTTCTCGGCCTTGCCATGCTGGTTGTGGGCGGCTTCTCGCCATTGATGGCGCCGCAATCAGTGCTGTCTACACTCGATGGTTTCATCCTGCTTGCCGTGCCGCTCTTCCTGTTAATGTCCAATGTGTTGTTGAAGGCGGGCGTTGGTGCTGATCTCTTTAACGCTGTACAAGCCTGGGTAGGGCACTGGCCGGGCGGGCTCGCAGTGGCCACTATACTTTCCTGTGCATTTTTTGCGGCGATATCCGGATCGTCCGTGGCCACTGCGGCCACGATTGGAACTGTCGCAATACCCGAGATGATTTCGCGAGGTTATGACAAACGCTTTGTCTACGGCTTGCTGGCAGCCGGTGGCACACTTGGCATATTGATACCTCCCTCTATACCGATGATTGTTTACGGGTTTGTGACGGAGGAATCTGTTATTGCACTATTTTTAGCGGGCATCGGGCCGGGGCTTGTACTGGTTTTTCTGTTTGTTATTTTTTCAATGTTCTACGCGAGGTACATCAACAAGTTTGACAAGATCACTAAAGCCACAGCAACAGAAAGGCGTGCCAGTTCGATTCGTGCACTTCCGTCCGTCGGCCTTGCAGTGCTTGTGATGGCTGGAATTTACAGTGGTGCATTCACACCGACAGAAGCGGCGGCCATTGGTTTTGCCGCAGCACTTGTGATTGGTGGGCTACTGCTACGCACACTCACCTGGCAGGGCTTTCGCGAAGCCGCGCAGGAATCAATGGTAACCACCGTCGCCATTCTATTGATCATTGCCGGTGCAAAGATCTTCGGCAAGGCCATCGCTTTGTATCGAATACCGCAAGATATATCGCTGTTTATCAGTCAGCACTTCGATACGCCGATTACGTTTATATTGATTGTGAGTGTGGTGCTGTTGTTTATGGGGTTGGTGTTTGAAGCGCTTTCGATGGTGTTGATTATGACGCCTGTGCTTCTACCCGGTGCAATAGGTCTGGGTTTTGATCCGATCTGGTTTGGTATCTATATGGTTATTCTAGTGGAGTGTGCGTTGATTACCCCGCCGGTGGGCCTGAATTTATATGTTATCCAGTCGGTTGCCAAGGCACCGTTATCAGATGTGTCGCGAGGGGTGTTGCCGTTCCTGGCTCTGATGCTGGTAACGGTTGCGTTGCTTTATCTGATACCTGATCTTGCCTTGTATATACCGTTTAAACTTTAAGCCACGAACGCGCACTGAGTTATTGATCAGGGAGCTGCCCACACCTTTATGTAGTCGATAAGGCCTTGGTCGGTGGTTATGCGGTCTTTATACTTCCAGATATTTTCTGCATATAAGCCGGGGTCGCGGGGAATATAAGGAGGCTCGGATTCTACGTCTCCCGCATATATTTGATCTATGCCAGGTGTTTTTACGCCACTGTTCATCTCTCGTGACACGATTAAGTACGAATAAACGTCGGGTATGAGGTATGCCTCTGTGACGGTGTGGGCCAACACATCGTCAAAGTACCACTGTAGTTTATCTTGCTGCCACAGTAGTCCGATTTTATGCCAACCTTCATGCAATGAAATATTGTGGTTACCTGCATTGAATACTGTTGTCGCTGATCCTGCGGCACCACCATGCAGTGCCATTATGATTCTATTCTCCTGTTCTGTGCCGGTCCATTCATACTCGAACAGATCGATTTCAACCCCGTTGTTTCCGTCTGCATCGTAGGCTTTGTCGGTGACCAGCTGTTGCCCTTGAGCATCGATAGAAGCGGGCATAAGCCACATTGACAGCCGAAAACCGGGCGTTGTCATCTGACTGAAATTAACGCTTGTTTCAAAATAACCGTACTTAAATGCAATGCCTGGAGAAGCAGGGTCTACTACATGTTTGTCACCGGGTCCTACCCACTTGCGCGACCAGGTGTCGATCCAGCTGCTGTACAGCCGGTTATCTCCATAGCGGATCTCGACCCCGTCATCTATATAATTGATGGGTCTTGTCGGGTCGGTTCGTGCGGTGAGGTAACCCCCCATAACCAGCTTCCCTTCGCTGCGATACGCATTTGCGTTGTTGAAATCGTTATACCAGGCTGACCATCGCTTGCCTGCCGGGCTCTCCCACACAGGTACATCTGTGTTGCCCTGGCTGTTCATTCCAGAATTCCCTGCACGATGAAGCCCGTCACTCATTGTTTCATAGCGCCAGTTATTGCCAGCGCCGGTCGATAGTTCACCGGATCCGGTGAATTCGTCAGAGAAAACCAGTGGCCAATTATTCCATAGAGTTTCTTGTACCGGTTCGGCAGGAGGGGGTTCTGCAACTGGTTTAGTGCGGCCTTTGCCGTTGTTGCCTCTGGTCGGTCTGGTATCAGGTGTTTCTGGTTCGGTGTCATTAGGAGGAGGGGTAGACCCGGCCAGCGTGGTTGCCATAATTGATACTAATGAAGATTGATTTGTCCCGTCACTTGCTTGTACTTCGTAGCGGTATGTTCGGTCGTTTTGCAGCCCGGAATCAATGTACTGTAATTTGTTTGTGCTTGCTATGCGAACATCGTCTCGATACAAAATGTAGGATCGAACTCGCCGGTTGTCCGTGGCAGCGTTCCAGCTGAGTGAGACACTTTGCGCGGTGACACTAACAACGTGAAAATTCCCCGGCCGTGTTGGTGGTACAGAATCGCGTGCCTGTGTTACAGGTGGCAGCCCCAGTAGAAAAGCCGCCAGTAACACCATTACTGGTGGAAAATCCCTTATTTGATAAAACATCATTCATCCGTGATGGGTAATAAATATGATGCCAGTTGGCCTCAAGAAAATTCTGTCTCTGATATTCTATTGGTCTTTCGGGTCAAGTCAATAAGAAGCGTAGTGGAGCTCTGGGTTGCGGGAAACGCCTATTACTTAGTATTTAGTGCCTCGTTTACGTACAATGATGAATACAGGCCGGGCTGTGTATAAACGGAAAATGTAAACAGAATTTCATTAAAAATATAGTGATCCAGAAGAATGTGTTTTCGTTAGTTTGCTTTAGAAATCATCGGGTAAGCAAAATGAGTTCTTGAATATTGCGCCGTTCGACCATGGCGTTGTCCTGTGTAAAATCCAGTTTCTTATGTGTAAAGCAGGGAATGGATATCAAACAAGTACATCAGTATTATACAGGGGGGAGCACGACATTGGATGTAGTTGCGGGATGCCCGAAGTACGGGTAGTTGTCGCTTATGACTTGTAGCTTCCGCTCACGAATCCGTATAAACAGGGAAGAGAAATGGACGTATCGCTAATTGGAAAAGCACGGCTGGGCTTTTTTACAATGGTTATCGCTGTCGCTTTATCACCACTCGCTTACGCACAAAGCAGCAATGCCTTTGCGCTGGTACCCAATGTGACTGATACAGGGAGGTATGGCTACCAGTATGGTAGTAGTTCGTATCGCGATGAAGTAGTGTTTTTCATCAGTGATTGTTCTGGCACCGCTAAGCTCTCTGTATCTGGTTTTGATGTTGACAGAAGCGATGAAGTGCAGGTATTCATCAATGGTTCCAGTGCCGGATATCTGTCAAAGGGCAGAGGCAACAACCGATTAAATTCGGGAAACGTTTTTAATTTTTTGTCTGCGTCATCTGTTACCGATGAAATTATTTTCCGGCAGCAACGCAGTGGTGAAAAATGGGGAGTGACAAATCTCTTGGTCAGCGGGTGTGAAGCCGCAAACGGAGGTGGATCCGGGGGTGGGTCAGGTGGTGATGACGGGACGAACCCTGGCGAGCCAACACCCACTCTTGTCAATCTGACTGAGTCACTCGACACGACACGCTACGGACACAATTACGGTACTAACCAAAACGAGACAGAGGCGCTGTTCGCTTTTGATAACATTGGTGCCGCGCAAACGCTCTCGTTAAACGGTTACGACATAAACAACGACACCGAAATCGCTGTGCTGCTGAACAACTCAGCTATTGGCTATCTTTCCCGGGGACGCAAGAGAAAACTCAATAGTGGCGACGAGTTTGTGCTAGCGCTGGAAGATCAAGTTGCAGGTCAAAATCTGGTTACATTTCGCCAGACAAGAGCGGGCAATAGTTGGGGTGTCACCAACTTGTTACTGGTTTCTGATGATCCGCCTGATAACGGTGGTGGCACTGGTGGAAACGGCTCTGCCCCTTTGACTTTTGGCGTGGCAGATACGAATCAGTACGGCTACCAGTTTGGCAACGTTGATAACACTGACTCTGCAAGTTTCACCTTTTCGCAGTCGAGCAATGACATTTATATTTCGGTGCATGGCTTTGACATTGATACCAAAAAGGAAGTGCAGCTTGAATTAAATGGAAAGGTAATAGGCCATCTCACTAAAGGTGCGAACCTGTCAGATAATGGCGGCGATGTTTTTGTATTGCCGGCGCTGGATCAAATTTCGGGTACTAACTCACTGGCCTTCACGCAAACTAAAAACGGCGGCGAGCAATGGGGTATTACAAAACTCCAGCTTATAGGCTGCCAGTATCAGGTAAATGGAACCGCTGCCCCGGCTAACAGCGGTACACCGGTGGTTATTGATGACACGACCGGCACTGTGATCTTCGCGAACTTTTTTAATAGTGGGGCAATAGAGGATGGCACAGATCGATATGTCTCGGTGTGTGTGTCTGAAGAAGATGATGAGGGAGACCGGTTCGCACACTTTACAACCGATGTAGGATTGGACGATAACATTCAAATTAAGGCATATCCCGAGTTTATTATCGGCAGTAAATTCGGTCTTACCGGTGAAACTTCCTTCCGACCGTTTCCCGAGCTGCTTTCAAGTGAAAGTTTCGAGTATCCCGCGCTCGATGTGGTGGCAAGTCTTGTAGGTGTGCCAGCGTTTACCAATACGTTGCCGGACATTGATATCGTTGTAGATATTGATGAGCAGAATGTTGCAGGCTCTATCAGGGATGTCATGCTCGAGTCGTGGTTTTACGATACCAGTGCAAATTCCGGCAGGATTGGCAATCACAGCAGTGACATTGCGGACTGGACGGCGTTCCAGCCGTTGCCGCCTATTAACAGTGAAAGTCTGCCCAAAGCGGGTGATACTTTGTCTGGGACATTGAATAACATTGTTGGGCCGGGTCACACGAATAGTGATATGCGCAATGTGTTGCTTGAAATGATGGTGCATATCGGACCGTTGAGCCCTAACGATATTAGTTATGACCCGAATAACCCTAACCCTGACAGAAATCCTGCGCGCTTCAGATTAACCCAAACCCCAATCACCATCGGTGATTACCAGTACCACATCTGGTACGGCAGCACGTACATCAGTCCGTTGGTCGTATTCAGTCGTGAAACAAATGCATTAGGTGAGCGATTAATCAACCTGACGGAAGAGGGTGAGATCAATTTGGACTGGAATGAGTTTCTTCAATATTCGCTGTATGAACTTGAGCCGCAACTGGCTAATGCCGGGGTGAGTTGGGCCATGGGTAACGAAAGTGTGTTCCCCAGAATGCGTGCTGCCACGGGAGCTATCGGGGGTATTGAATTCGGTATAGAGCCTCAGACTAATGGCACTTTTGATCAGCCTTACCGTGCCACCGTACGCAAGTTCGAAGTTTATATTCGTGGTTCAAATTTCGGTTTATAGCTCAGCGGGTTGTTATCTGGAGCGTAAGTTACCGGAACAATGAGTTCAAAATCTGACTGGCTTCAGTTTAAACAATCTGTATCCGTCCGTAAGATGCAGGTGGTCGGTTTGTATTGTCTGTAGGAAAAACGGAGAGGAAATAATGCTCTGCAAAGTGGGAAACATTGAGGTATGGAGAATTCTCGAAATCAACGGCCCTTTCCTGAGACCGGAAGAGCTTTATCCGACAGCCGGGCCTGATGTTGCAGAGATTGTAGAGTCACATGCTCCCGGGAGTGTATGTTGTCACTCAGGCCGATTGATTCTACCCATACAAGGGTTTTTGTTGAAAACACCGACTCATACCATCTTGGTTGATAGTTGCGTGGGCAATGACAAAACTGTGCCCGGGGTGCCTGACTGGCACCAACGCTCCGATTCGCGTTTCGAGGCATCACTTTCAGCGGCGGGCGTTGGTTTTGAAGATATTGACTATGTGCTTTGCACTCATCTTCATACAGACCACGTTGGTTGGAATACGCGTCTTATGGACGGGCGATGGATTCCCACGTTTCCGAACGCGCGCTACCTGATGCCTGCGGCGGATGAGCAGGTTCATCGTTTGCGCAATGGTGACATGTATCTTGAGAGCGTGCTGCCTGTGGTCGAAGCAGGGCAGGCTGAATTGGTTCAGGCAGGGCATATGTTGGGTGATCACGTAAGCCTCATGCCAACGCCGGGGCATACACCGGGTCACGTCTCAATCATGGTAAAGAGTGGAAAGCATGAGGCAATGATCACTGGCGATGCGCTGCATTCAACGGCACAGTGTTGGTATCCGGATTGGCACTTCAAATATGATGCAGATGCTGAGATGGCGGTGACTTCACGCATACAATTACTGGAGGCTGCCGCAGAAAAAGATTGCGTGGTACTAGGGAGTCATTTTTCACTTCCCTCAATCGGTCGGGTGAAGGCAGAGCTGGGTGCGTTTCGATGGCACGGGCAGTCATGATGCGGGCTTATTACTGATTAATTGAATTACTAAAAAGGACAAGGGCAAACAGCATGAATGCTCTCTCCTGAAAGTGGATGCACAAAATCCAGTGACTCTGCATGCAGCATGAGCCTGTCTGCTAAAGCATGGCTATGGTCATCGCCATAAAGATCGCAACCAAGAATAGGGTGTCCTATCGCCTGGCTATGGATTCTTAGCTGGTGTGTTCGTCCTGTTTCCGGCTTGAAGCACACAACACTTCTTGGTGGCGAATCCAGTCGTTCTTCGACATGGTAGTGTGTGCGTGCGGGTTTGCCCGATGTTAAGCAAACTTTCAAACGCGGGAAAATAGAATTGTCCTTGGCGATAGGGAAATCGATCACTCCGTGATCTTCGTTAACGTGATCATGTAGTACCGCTTTATAAGTTTTTACTACGGTGCGTTGCTGGAATTGTTTTGTAAGATGCCCGTTAACTTGCTTGTCTAGAGCGACTACCATAATGCCTGACGTACCGAAATCTAAACGGTGTGCCAGTGTGGCGGTGGGGAAGTCTTTCACCAGGCGATAGTGTACGGAATCTTTGTTAAGAGGGTTTCTGCCGGACAAGCTGAAAAGCTTGGATGGCTTGGAGATAAGTAGCAGTGATTTATCTTCGAGCAACAGCTCGATGTCTTCAAGGCAGGGGGGTGCCACGAATGTGTCGACTATTTCATTCACGCAGAATGGCTTGTACGAAGATAGATAGTTTTAACGCTACAGTTACGCCAGCGACACTGGCAAATTGATTGGTCCGCGAAACCCGAAGCCTTTCCAGACCACGGCATCGGGGTCGGGCAGGGTCATATTAGGAAAACGTTCGAACAGCATGGGTAGCATGATCTGTCCTACGGTGCGTCGGGCGATATGTACGCCTGCACAGTGATGCGGGCCAGATCCAAAAGCCTGATGCGTGTTTGCCTTACGGAACACGTTGAAGTTTTCACCGTCATCGTAGAGATCTTCATCGCGATTGGCAGAGGCTTGAATGGTCATTACTGTTACGCCTTTCGGGATATCCAGCCCACCGATTTCGGTGTCTTCGAGCACGCGGCGTGATGATGCTTGTATAGGCGCGACCCAGCGAACACCTTCTTCAAATGCCTCGCTCCAGGCCTCAGTGCGACGAACCTCTTCGAGCTGCTCCGGATTGGTTAAGAGTCCGTATACAATTGTGGCCAACGCATCGCGGGGCTCGTTAATACCACCCCCGATGGCGATTTTTAAGTTGGAGAATATCTGCGACTTTGCGATCGGGTTTTCGGCGTTAACCATTTTTGATAACGCGGAATTGTCAGGGGCAGCTTTATGACGTGGAATGAGCTGATCAAACAATGTATTCATTTCTTCGTTTGATTTATCTGACGCCTCAAATGGTTCGTCAGCAAAGGCAAAGTTTCCTGCACCATCAATCAGTGTTTGAGACCAGGTTTGCATCTGCGTATCTGTGGCTTCTTCCATGCCTAGAATATGTGCGAGTATTCGAGCGGCTACCGGTCCGCAAAGATCGGTGAATAGGTCAATCGTCTCGCCGTGTGGCAACCTGTCAAGGTACTCAGAAGCAATGTTGGAATACAGATTAGCCCAATCTGTTTTAACCACTTTGGGGGTGAAGGCCGGTTGCATCGCCATGCGCTCTCGGCGATGCTCTATACCGTCTTTGCGCATAAGTGTGTGCGCTTGAAAAGCGCGTTTCATCGGAGTCCTGGGGTCATCCGAACTGAACAGCTCGGGGGCTTCCTTGACCATCTTGGTGTGTGCTGCTTTGGTGAGCATGATCCTGTTCGCCGCAGTTACGTTCACAACCGGCGTTTGTGCGCGCATGCGTTGGTAGATCGGGTAGGGATCGTTCGTAAGCGCTTGAAGCGTTACTGTGTTGTCAATGGGCGCTAGTGCCATGGCCATTCCGTTCCAAAGTATGCCGGCTCTATCTTACGTGAAGGTATAGCGGCTGGCGAATAACGCTGTGCTTAACCCCAACTGGCTGTCTTGAAGGTGGTCTGGTGATTTAGCTGTAAGATGCCACTAACTGACCAATGCGACTTTCATCCGGCGTGATGCCCAGGCCAATACCTTTTGGCACGGTAAAGTATCCGCCGTCAGCGGCGATACCGTTTTCGGGGTCGTAGTGCTCTTCGATATAATTGCCTGAAGTCCACACTGCTTCCAGCATTTCCGGTTTAACGGTAGCGGCAACGTGCAGTATCGCGGCTGAGACAATATCACCACCCCATGTATCTTCCATGCTGTGTGGAATGGCGCGGGCCTCACAAATATCACGTACCGTTGCCATCGCATTGATGCCACCCAGCCGGGATATTTTTAGCCCAAACGCGTCGCACACGTCCATTGATATGGCACGTAGCACATCTTGTATGCTCTCAAGGTTCTCGTCTATGGCAAGTGGGTGACATACTTGAGAGCGGATAGACTTTACTTCTTCCATGGTGTTGCAAGGCTGTTCCATTACCAGCGGAATATTGCGACAACTCAAACTAAATTGCTTTGCCTGTGTAGCAGTTAGCCCTCGATTAGCGTCAGCAACTATTTGAACTTTGTTGCCGACTGTTTCCCAGACCTTTTGCATCACTTCAATATCTGTGGCTACGTCACGACCGCCAATTTTGAATTGCAGACGTTGATATCCCTGCTGCATTTTATCTATGGCAGTTCTTGCGGTTTCATCCGGGTTGCCAACGCCTACTGCATAATAAGCAGGTAGTCTTTCGCTTGTTGCCCCACCGAGTAATTCACATACCCGAACGCCGTGATGTTTGCCGATCAGATCCATGATGGCGATGTCGATAGGTGCTTTGGCGTAGTTGTGCCCATTCAACAGTGCATCCATATGCCGACGTAGTAACAAGGTACCTAAACAGGAGTGCCCTATTAACCCGGGCGCCATGTGAGCAATCGCGGCTCTCGCGCCAAGTGCGTGTTGTGGTTGGTAGTTCGGTCCGAGTGGCGTGACTTCTCCCCAGCCACTCAATCCGGTGTCTGTGACTATTTTTACAATAGTGGTGTCAATGGAATGCAATGTCATAGTAGACATTGTGTAGGGGCCATCAACTATTGGCAGATCCTTTTGATACACGTGGATTTCAGTGATTTTCATGGTCATCAGTCTGTAGTTGTAGCCGTAAGTTACTTCTGTAGCCTGCATAATTCACAAGGCGGCCGCTCAAATTTGCGTTTAATCTTC
The DNA here is from genome assembly GCA_938041955.1 of uncultured Granulosicoccaceae bacterium. GTDB lineage: Bacteria > Pseudomonadota > Gammaproteobacteria > Granulosicoccales > Granulosicoccaceae. Next base: position 26,717 of record CALISD010000199.1, read on the forward strand.
ATGCGCAGTGTTTAGAGATAACAAGTGATGTTTTTCAATCTGTCTGTGTTTTTGGTCGACACCGGAAGAAAATCTCACGTCACATCTCAGAGGTTTCCCTTCAGTGCCGAATCCTCATAAATAATACAGGCAGGTGCAGTTTTCAACTAGTCGACATTGATACCAATCAATTCAACATCAAATATCAATGTTGAGCCGGGTTTGATTTTTCCCGCAGCACGGTTGCCATAACCCAGAGTGCTGGGGATGAATAACCGGGTCTTTTCGCCCTCGACCATTAATTGCAGTCCTTCTGTCCAACCGGGGATGACCTGATTTAGACCAAATGAAATTGGCTCACCTCGTTCGACTGAACTGTCAAACACGGAGCCGTCAATCAGTGTGCCATGATAGTGCACTTTGACGCGATCAGTGGCAGTGGGATGGGTGCTGCCTGTTCCTTTCTCAAGTACTTTATACTGCAACCCTGAAGCGGTGCTTTGTACGCTGTCAGCCGTGCTGTTTTTGTCCAGGAAGGCCTGACCCAGTTGGATATTCTCTTTCGCTTTACCACTGTTCAAGAACTGGTTTGCAATGTACCAAAGGGCGACTGCGGCCAGCAGGATAAGAACAAATTTCATGGCGGGCATCTCTTGGATAAATGGATGCCGCAATGGTAGCGAACTTAGTGTCTGACCGGCAGTGTTAATTCGTTGTTGGTCACAACCGGAATAGTGTAAACCGGAAAGGTATTGTTTGCATCTGCCAATGCTATGAAGCGATGCATTAGTAAGGGGCAATATACGACCTTTGTATTTGGCTGGGGGTGTGCCGGCCGGTTTAGATTGTTCAGGTAAGCTTCTTCGCGGTGACTGATGTTATTAAATCGCTCAGGCGCAGTTGTTCGGGTGTGCCAAACGGGCAATCGGGTAGGCTGATTTTTGCGCTGTCGGTAGATGCGCTTCTGCGTTTCTGCCGCCTATGGGGGCTTTGCTGATAGGTATACGGTAATAAGCTTGGCTTCGGTTTGGTTGAACTATCGCGGTGACAGGCAGTTACTTGAGCTACTCCGGGCGTGCCGCTGATAGTGCATACTTCGGGGTTTGCTTAATACGGCCAATGACTACGTTGGACTCAATGCTACTTACCCCTGCGTTGTCTTTCAGAAACTGTCTCAGATAGCTATGGTAGTCATTCATTGACGAAAGATGAATGATCAAGACATAGTCGTATTGACCTGTCACAAGATCACAGGATTGAATCTCCGGGGTGTCCCGCACGATTGATTCAAAAAGCTCAATGCTTGATGGGTCGCGCTCCTTCAGCTTGACCAGCACATGGATGCGGATCTCCAGCCCCGCACGGGTGATATCGATCTCTGCGCGGTATGCGGTGATCACTTTTTCTTCTTCCAGACGTCTGATTCGCCTGCGTGTGGGGGTCGGGCTCAACCCGATCCGTTCTGCGACAGCCTCAACACTTGCACGGCCGTCTTCGATCAAGGCGTCGATAATCTTTATATCCGTCGCATCTAGTCTCATTAGTTGAAAACCACTAATTAATTGCTAATTATTGGCCAAATATAAACAGTATTTGCTCACATGTGGCAATATAATCGCTAAAGTCGCTCGGGTTTTGTTGATTTTTGGCTTAACTACCAGGGCGGCAGTAGGCAGTTACATAGCCAAGTTGATGTCTAAAGCACTGGAGGATTAATGATAGCCCGACCCGACCCCACGTTTCATGCAACCGCAGAACTCGCTATGCAGGCACCGGTGGAGAATTACGGATTCACCGTAATGCTCAGTCCGGATGGCTCGCAGTCTGATGGTATTGCCGTTGTAGATCTGAACCCTGATTCGTCCACTTATGGCCAGATTGTTCACCAGGTGATTGTGCCGACCAAGGGAGACGAGTTTCATCACTTTGGCTGGAATGCCTGTTCCTCTTCTTTGTCGCCTTTGAGTGGCCATGCTTTTCTAGAGCGGCGCTACCTGATTGTGCCGGGTATACGATCTTCAAGAATCTACATTATTGATGTTAAAGACCCGCTAAAAGCGAAGATTCACAAGACACTTGAGCCTGAAGAAATATTCGCTAAAACAGGCTATTCCCGACCGCACACCATTCATTGCGGGCCAGAGGGTATCTATGTATCTACACTCGGTGGTGGCGGGGAAGATGGCACAGACGGACCTCCTGGAATTTTCATTATGGATTGTGAGTCGTTTGAGATCATCGGTCGCTACGAAATGGACCGTGGTGCGCAAGACAAGCACTATGATTTCTGGTGGAACCTGCCGCAGGACTACATGGTCAGTTCTGAATGGGGTCTGCCGCCGCAGTACGAAAATGGCGTGGTCGCGGAAGATCTTCTAAGTAACAAGTACGGTCACTCAATTCATTTTTGGGATTTGCGCAAACGCAAAAATATTCAGACCCTTGATCTGGGTGAGAACCATCAGATGGCGCTTGAGATTCGACCTGCTCACGATCCGAAAAAATCATACGGTTTTTGTGGTGTGGTGATAGATACAACCAATCTGCAAGGCGCTATTTTTACCTGGTGGCGTGACGACGATGGTAAATGGCAGGCGAAAAAAACCATTACGATAGACCCGCGCCCCACTGATCCTGAAGACTTACCGGAATTGCTGAAAGGTTTTTCTGCGGTACCACCACTGGTCACTGATATTGATCTGAGTCTGGATGACCGATTTCTTTATGTTGCCTGTTGGGGACTTGGTGAGATGCACCAGTACGATGTCAGTGATCCCATGAATCCAGTACTGGCAGGTAAGGTTGAACTGGGAGGTATCGCCTCGAAAACAAAACACCCTAACGGCAAGGATTTCGTGTTTGGTCCGCAGATGGTTGAGATCAGTCGCGATGGTGAGCGCGTGTACTGGACGAACTCTTTGTATTCAACTTGGGATGATCAGTTCTACCCCGATGACGAAGGCGGCCAGATGGTCATGGCGCGTGCGGGCAAAGACGGCGGGCTTGAGCTAGACAAAGACTTTTTTGTTGAATTCCCGAAGGGCTATCGAAGTCATCAGATACGTCTTGAAGGGGGTGACTGTTCTACAGACAGCTTCTGTTATCCCAACGTTTAGGTGACTGAAACAGCATCAGTAGCGGCCCTTTGGTGGGCCGTTATTGTTTCGGGTGTCTATCATGGCGTGAACCCTGGTATGGGATGGCCGCTATCGGTATCAGCGGCGCTTATGAGTGGCCGGGCACGCCAGTTACCTATAGCGCTGGCGATGCTGGCGTTTGGCCACTTGCTTGCGATGATGGCAATACTATTGCCGTTTTCGATGTTAACGATACTCGTGGAAAAGCAGCGCGCGTTGCAGCTTGCAGCGTCTGTCATTGTGATTGCTATGGGTCTCTATCTGTTATGGAATCGCAAACATCCTAAGTTCCTTGCTCGTGTTCACCCTGCAAAACTAGGCCTTTGGTCGTTCCTGGCGGCGATGGCTCATGGAGCGGGGCTGATGCTGGTGCCTATCTATCTGGGTATATGTGGCACAACCGGGGTTGATGCCGGTCATGCTGCCGCACAAAATTTAATGACTGGAAGGATACTCAGTGCTGTCGGCGTTGCCGTGGTACATACACTGGCCATGTCCATTTCAGGCGCTATTATCGCCACTGTGATTTACTACTGGTTGGGTTTAAAGTTCCTGTCGAAGACCTGGTTCAATCTTGATGTGGTCTGGGCCTTGAGCTTGGTGTTGGTAGGTCTGATTGGTCTATACAGTGCTCATTGAAATTTATATAGTGATTGAGTAGCGGTAGCGGGTTGTGATAGCAGAGGGGCTCGCTTCGCCGAATTGGCATTATATCCTCAAGCGTGTGATAGCTGAATAGCCCAGGCTACGGCTTACTGAGATACGAACACTACCTGTCTTCCGACAGATAATCAGAGTAATGGAAATGAATGAGCCAGTTGTTCAGGAACCTCGACCCCGCCGTAGTTTTATATTCTCTCCGGGCCTGCGTCCGGACATGTTTCCAAAAGCGCTCGCATCGGGCACCGACATAGTTTGTGTTGAGCTTGAAGATGGCATCTCACCAAAAGATAAAGATGAGGCACGTAAATCTGCGCTGGCACTTTTTGAACAAACGCAGGCAGATGATGGCGTAGAGCGTATTGTTCGTATTAATTGCCTGCGTGAGGCATTCGGATTAGCGGATGTACAAGCCATACTCGCAACCGATACGCCGCCACCTGCGCTCATGTTACCGAAAGTACGCACGCCTGAAGAGGTGGTGTGGCTGGATGATTTACTTACAGAGCGCGGGCACAATACCCGTCTTCATGTGATTATTGAAACCAACCGCGGGCTGCAGGCGGCATTCGAAATTGCTCATTGCAGTAGACGAATTGATGCACTGTTTTTCGGCGGTGTTGATATGGCGGCAGAGCTCCGTTGTCAGAATGCCTGGGAGCCACTGCTTTACGCGCGCTCACGCGTAGTGCATGCCGCCGCCAGTGCCGGAGTGGATGTTATTGATGTCCCTTATCTTGATTTGGAAGACCCGGACGGTATGGTAGTTGAAGCGCAGAAGGCCAAAGCGTTGGGATTCTCTGGCAAGGGTTCGGTACACCCGAAACAAGTGGCGGCACTAAACAAAGTATTCACCCCGACTGCTGATGAAATAGCGCGTGCCCGTCGTGTTACCCAAACGTTTGAAGAGGCTGATACTGGCCTTGTAGTGATTGATGGAAAGCTGATAGAAAAGCCGGTGCTGCGTGATATGTATCGAATATTGTCGATAGCAGATCGGATATCAGCTTGATAATTGTTGTGCCAATCTTCATAAGGTTATTTAGCATATGGTGCGGTAAGCATCTCCGAATTAACAGAGTGGGGCGTATAAATACATGTTCGCTATCGACCCGATAACACCTGCAATTGGTGCCGAGTTAACGGGGATTGATTTTTCCCGGCCGTTGTCGCCGGGTATGCAGGACGCAATCTACCAGGCGCTTCTTGATCATCAAGTCATTTTTATACGCGAAGCGAATATCAGCCCGGCAGCACATCTGGCCTTTGCACAATCTTTCGGTGAAATTGATGCGCCTCATCCGTTGTATCCACATGTTGATGGTTTTGAAAATATCGTATTATTGGAAAACGATGCAAGCACTCCACCAGACACCAACAGTTGGCATACCGACTTAACTTTTAAATCTGAACAGCCGTTTGCTTCCGTATTGATCGCCCGTCAGGTGCCCGATGTCGGGGGTGACACCATGTGGGCGAGTTGTACTGCTGCGTATGATCGGTTATCCACTGGAATGAAGAGCGATTTAGAAGATCTTAAGGCAGTGCATGATATGGGGGATTTTCGCAACAGTTTTGCTGACGATATCAACGGTAAATCAGGATCCGACCGACTTAACGATGGCATGAGTCGGTTTGGCCACAACATACGCCCGTTGATAGATGCACACCCGGTTACAGGAAAATGTTTTCTCAATTTCAATGAGGCGTTTGTGACTCACATTGTTGGCATGACGACGAATGAATCCAACGCGTTAAAAAACTATTTAGCCAATCATATGAACAAGCCTGAGATGCAGATGAGATGGCGATGGACTAAAGGTGCAATGGCAATGTGGGACAACCGGGTGACGATGCATTACGCCGTGGCGGACTACCTGCCGCAGCATCGTTCAATGCATCGTATCACGGTTATCCGTGATCGACGTGAGGGTTCTGCATGTTAATAACTAATGGCGTGCTGCGCAGAAGCTGATCTGTGTATGTGAAGGAAGTGCTTGTGGTTGAAGTGAACAATTTCACTGTATTGTATGTACAAGCCGGGTTAACACCCGGCTGTCCCGAACGCAGAAGTAATAAACAGTAAGTAAGCTAATTCGTCATTAGAGAATCGAATTCGGTTTTAAATTTGTCTATGTCATAGTTGTTGCCGTTAAAAACTGTACTGAACAAGCGAATATAGCCTGCAATCGCAACGGCTTCTTTTAGCTCTGCGTCAGTGGCGCCAAGTTTTGTTTTCAATCGCGTTGAGTGTGCGTGTACACAATATTCGCAAGGTATTTGTGCAGAGACTGCGAGCGCTATAAGTTCCCTTGTCTTAGCATCAATTGCCGCTCCTTCGCCCTGTACAGCACCCCAGCTTTCAACGATTTTCATCATCGCGTGTTCTGGTAGTGTGTCTTTCATAAATGCCGGTGGACCTTCGGCAGATGCAGACTTTGTGATAAGTACTATTCCAATCAAAAGTAAGGTTCTTAATGTGAGCATTGCAATCTCCTTTCTATGCAAAAAAAACGGGGTGTTGAAATCGCTTTCAGTATTACCCCGAATGAACACTCAACATGGCCGAATTCTTAAACCGAGTATATAGCCCAGATGAGTTAGTAAGTACGACTCCATCGTACTAAGGATTTATTTACTCTGCGTATGAATAAATCATAGTTATGGATTAGCAGGCAATGATTGAACACCGAAATGCTCGGTGAATAGTTTGCCGAGCGCTTATTGTTAATTACTTCGATGCGTGGCTAATTTTTGAACGTGCTGTTGCAGTAACCCGTTCTATGTCGTCTTCGATATGAAGCCATGAATACCGCTCTGAGTCATGACAGTGAATCTTTGGAGCGAGATCGTTGGCCTGGTCGATAACTCCCACCGAGATATAAACCTGTCCGGGAAGATAGTCGTAGCGTCCGGTGAGCGAAGATCCGCAGTCAGCGCAGAAAGTTCGCGTTACACCCGGGTTGATGGCTACCTTACGACCTTCGTTCGGGGTAAATGTGACCGCTTTTTCATTCAGTGCAGCAAACGCCGCAACAGGTCCTCCGGTTGCACGTCGACAGGAGTCGCAGTGGCAGTAGGCGATGGTTTGTGGTTCTTGTGTGGTAGTGAAGGTCGTCACACCGCAATAGCATCGACCTGTCAGGATAATGGCCGTATTTTCGGTTTTTATTGTCATTTTGTTCTTACGCTTCGACTTGTGGTTGATTGTCATCCTAACCAGTTTTATCCCTTGATACGACGATCAATTGAAGTGCAGGCTCCTGTGGTTGCAATCATGATTGCAGTTGCTTTGAAAGCTGCTTGTTGCAAGTGCGTCGTTCACTGACTGCATATGCGGTAGCGAATGCAATGTGAGATATTGGGCGTTACTCTATTCCTACCGGACCTTTCTTTAATTCCTAAATCGCCGTGATCAATTTACTTGTCGGTGTCGTTGGACTCGACTACATCGAGCCATGCGGCTATGGTGGCAATCGTGACTAAGGGGTTTTTGTCATTGCTGTCAGCAGGGGGTGGTTGTCTTATCCCATTTTCCCCGGAGTTATTGATGTTGGGGGCGATATTTCCGGTTGAATTGGAAGTAATTTTGGCCGCGGCTCGCACCGCAAGGACATTTTTATCTGGCATGAAAACGAATTCTCTGTTCTAAATTTACAGCGTTCAATATTTATACTTGTAAGGTATTGGATGTTCCCTCGATTGTAATTAAGCTGGGAAATAAACACATGATGCATATGCAGTATAAAATTAGATATATTCGCGTCACTACATACATCAAATACAGTATGTGAATTCTTTTAGCTGAAATAACAGAGCTGATCGAAGTGGGTAATAAGCAGGATTTACTTTGTTTAGAGGGTCATCCGGAAGAAGTGATAGAGCGACTAAGTTCCATCGCTGGATGTTTCCGATAATCCCGAAATCCGTGTGTTGTCAGCATATTCTCAACTGGTTGGATGGAGTGCAGTAGAAATACTGAAAACAAACCAAAATACGTTGTATATGTCATTACATTAAATTGGTGTCGGCATTGGTTTCAAGCTTCTTGATCGTCAGGCGGGTCGGGCCGGGGGATTGGTGGATAAACTGTTTTCGAACCAATTATTTACCTCATGTTAATCATCCAGGATAACGGTTAACCCTATAATCGCGATCGGATGGGTGCACGACAGAGTGTATTTTCGAAATTACTCTACAAGCGCGTGAAGTCAGGGATTAAAAGTTGCTTCGGTTAATCAAAAATACGGCTTTGGTATCTTCTGCGCTATTGTTACCTGCAATAGTGAGTGCAGGGTACGTCGCAGAGCGCCTGTATTGTGAAGATGCTCCCGGCAGCCGTGTGGTGGAAGTTCATTACGAAGATCCATACTCAGGCTTACTTTGTACTATCAGAGAGAAAAAACAGGGGCAACCCTCAACCGTGTTGTGGCGTGCACGGAACCAGGTCAATTTCTGCGTCGAGCAGCTTAAGCTCTACCGGGAAAAATTGGCGGCTGGAGGCTTACAGTGTGAGTTGCTTCCAGCCAATGATTACTTGCCGTTGCCTGATAGCCAGCAACTACTCACCGAAAAACCTGTTGCTGCAACCGAGTCTGAAGTGCCAGAGTCCATCAGCTGGACAACCATAGTCACAACAGAACTCTCACGAGGAGAGCGACGAGCAGTTGCGGAATCAAGAAGTCCAGCGGCTCAAGCTATCGAGCTACCTTATTTGACGAAAAATAAGTCGAGCACTGACTGGCCCGAGACCAGAGATAGCAGCTGGTCTGATTTTTCGCCTGAGTATGAGCCTCAACTGGTGTCAAGCCCGGAGAATGTGTTTATTGACCCTAAAAAAGCACTGGATAACTGGGTGATTTTTGTCAGTGCCAAAACCCTTGCAAATATAAAAACGCTGTTGAGTAGCGAACCCACTGTATTTGAAGATTACCTGCTATACGAACAACAAAATGCTCAAACCATTTACTCGAAATTACAACTGCGTATCCATCATTTGACGGAAATTGCAATTGCTCAAAAAAGCGTTGTGCAGTAATTTACGAATGTAGTGTCACTGCATGTAATGAGAGGCTATCAGCAGTGAATGGGTAAATGTTGAGCTGAATTTGCCTATTTAGACAGGCGTGTCGCAGTTAGTGGTGTTTGCTACGTTAGCTCTGCAGTAACGGAAATATGAAAAGACTATCCAAAGTAGAGAAAATTCTCAATAATATAGTTTGAGGTGGCGCCTTTTATCTTTTCCTTTTCTAATTCAAACTTGATACTTTTACTGGGTGCGCGCCATCTATACAGATAGCGATTGGTTTTGAGCAATGCATCGGTGCGCGATCCGGATGCATGGCAAGAATTTGAGCGTCTTGAATTAAGTGCCGCCGGACTTATCAATTCTACTTTTATAGGCTTTCATGCATGACTACTCACTACCTCGATGACAGCGTGACCCAGCCCTTTTGGGACAACGCAGTGGAGCCGCGTCTTGTAATAGAGCCGGGTGATACTGTGGTATTTGAATGTCTGGAAGCCAGCGGGCAATACACTCCTGACTCGACAGTGAATGACTACCTCAACGCCGATCGCAGTAAGGTGCACGCGCTCAACGGTTCGGTTTATGTCAATGGTGCGCAGCCGGGTGACGCGCTGGAAATTGAAATACTCGATATGCAGCACAAGGGGTGGGGCTGGACGGCGTTTCGTGAAGGGTTCGGATTGCTGGCGGAGGATTTCAAAGAACCCTGTTTTCATATATGGGAGCTTGATGGAGAAAAATGTCACTTTGGTGTGGCTGATATTGTTTTACCGTTTGAACCGATGCCTGGTTGTGTTGGTGTCGCGCCGCGTGAGCCGGGTAGATTGAATACTATTCCGCCACGGGAAAATGGTGGCAACGTTGATGTTCGTGATTTGACCACGGGTAGCGTGTTCTGGCTGCCGGTGCTCACGCCCGGAGCGTTATTCTCGACCGGTGATTGTCACGCCAATCAGGGGCAGGGTGAGATTTGCGGTACTGGTATCGAATGCCCTATGACTGTCACTATGCGATTTAATTTGAACAAGAACTCGCCGGTTACCGAGCTTCAATATCGCCGCCTGAGTCCGATGACTAAGACAGATACCGCCGGACACTTCGGTACGACGGCACACGGGCCCGACCTCTATGTTAATGCGCAGAATGCCACCAGGCAGATGATTGACTGGCTGGTCAGAGAGCATGGTTTGACTCGTGAACAGTCCTATTTGTTATGTGGCGCAATAGTAGATTTGAAAATCAGTGAAATTGTCGATGTGCCAAACTGGATCGTATCAGCGCAGATTCCACTTCAAATTTTTGAGGGCGGTTAGTGTCGTGTTGATACACGCGCTAGGAGCTTGTCCGAGAACTATGATCTACTGCGGTCGCGATATTTTGGCCGGCTATTTCGATCCATATCGTTAAAGAAGACAGGGCCTACGTCGGATTTTTCTAACGCAGCTATGGCGGCTGTGGCTTCGATTCCGTGTTACCGAACTTTCCAAACAGCCCACTAGTCTGCCTGTAAGGACGCCTGTTGTAAGCTCAATGACAGGCGCTTATAGATCTGCTTTCATGTCCCATGGAAATCCGCCAGCTTTGGCCACGGATACTCAGCACATCATGCAGTTTGCCGTCCCTCAGAGCTTGAACCACCAGTCGGTGTGCATAACTGCCTCACTGGTGCGCCAACATGCGATCCAACTGCGCCCGTGCAGTCCTTTACCTAAGAACGCAAGATTGAGTTGTCATTGTCAGCACGGTAGCGTGTAAATTAAATGCAGTGTATATTTTATAAACGACTGTAGTGCGGCCGTAGTGTGTGCCGTCGAAAACGAGTGAGGAAAAAGTATGCAACCATCCAGCGCCATTGATACCGACACAGCGCAAAGCAATGATTTGGGCGAACGGGTTTCCATTTACCAGCCAGAGCAATCGGGTCTGATATTTCCGCAGCAGCCTGTGTTTGACAGCATTGCCGAAGAACGCGAACACCGCAAACAGAGACTGGTTGCCGGGTGCCGCGCGTTTGCAATGCATAATTTTGACTATGGTATGGCTGGACATATTTCTGTCCGTGACCCGGAGCATCCGAATCTGTATTGGACTAATCCTATGGCGGTCCACTTCTCTCAGGTCAAGATGTCTAATTTGATTCTCGCCGACCATGAAGGTCGGGTCGTTGAAGGTAAATACGCTATCAACAGAGCCGGTTTTGTTGTCCATGCATCGGTGCATGAGGCCCACCCGGATATCGTCGCGATGTGTCATGCACATACGCCACACGGCACTGCATGGTGCTCTACAGGAAGACCCATAGAACCATTCAATCAGGATGCTGCCTGTTTCTATGAAAATCATGCGGTCGTCAGTGATGACGGTGGTGCCGTTACTGTGTTCACCGATCAGGGCGGTGGTGTTGTAGAGGCATTCGCTAACAATCGTACTGTGCTGCATAAAAATCACGGTATTTTAACTGCAAGCAGGCACTCGGTTGATGATGCGGTTTTCTGGTTTATCGCAATGGACCGTTGTTGCCATGTACAACTGCTGATCGAAGCATCAGCCAGTAAGCCTGATCTTATGGATGATACTGCCGCAAAACACTCAGCCAAACATGTTGGCAGTGATTATCTTGGATGGCTGCATTTCCAGCCCGTTTATGATCAGGTGGTTGCGGCCAATCCTGATATGTTTGAGTAGATGTAACTATTCAGGGCACACCTGTCGTATCCATGGACGTTGTCGTTCGTGCTCTATACACCTGTATGTTGCGCGCGAACTCCTACCTCAAGAATTAATTAACTAGTGCCCATCCAGAAACGAAAAAGTATTTGATATAGCAGGATATATTTGTAGCTGGGAATAAAAAATCCCCTTGAATTTGTTATCTTAGAAGTGCAAACAAAAAAGAAACAAACAAGAGGATTTAACAATGCGA
>CALISD010000200.1 GCA_938041955.1 uncultured Granulosicoccaceae bacterium
AGATGAAATAGCCAGTGAGCACGTACAGGTAATGACTGATCGTGACGATTGGTTTCTTGATCACATGACGTGTTATGGCGCTTTGTTTCTTGGTGCACGTACCAATGTCGCCAATGGTGACAAAGTTATCGGCACCAATCACACCTTGCCCACTAACAAAGCCGGCCGCTACACAGGTGGCTTGTGGGTGGGCAAGTTCTTAAAAACACACAGCTACCAGCGCGTGACCACGGACGCAGCAGCGGCTGAAATTGGTGCCTACTGTTCGCGACTTTGTATGCTGGAAGGTTTTGTCGGTCATGCAGAGCAGGCGAATGTGCGTGTAAGGCGTTATGGCGGCACCAACATTCCGTATGGCGAAGCGGCTCCATACACTGTAACCAAAGGTTAGGGGGCGTTAGTGTCCTCCAATCATTCCAACAAACAGCGGGTGCTGGCGTATTGGGCGGCGATAGATACAGCCAGCCCCGATACAATGGCTGCAACGGCAAGCGCCCATCTGCCAGAGCACTTCTGTTGGAATGGGCCATCGCCATTGGGACAGGCTACCGGTCCTGTTGCATTGGCAGAACTCGCACTGGCACCACTGAAGTCTGCTATCCCTGATCTGAAACGGCAAACACACCTGTTCATGGGCGGCCAATCATCTGATCACGTCGGTGAGGATGCCAAAGACGCCTACTGGGTTGCCGGCACCGGCTATTTTACCGGTACCGCAGTGCAGAGTTTTATCGGCATACCTGCTACCAGCCATCCGCTGCGTATTCGATGGAGTGAGTTCATCCGCTTTAAAGATGACGTGATGGTGGAGTCGCAGATGATCATCGACTTCGTAGATTGGTTTGATCAAATAGACCTGCCCGTGTTGCCAGAATCACGCGGCGCTGAACACGTTTATCCTGCACCCACCGGATTCGACGGCGTACTAATTGAACCACAAAACAGTGCTGAAACAACACACACGCTGAAGCTCGGCAATGCGCTGTTATACGGCGCGTTAAACGGCTTTGATCAAACCGCACTGGCCAGCATGGGTATGGCTGAGTACTTTCACCCCAACCTGAAGTGGTATGGCCCGGGGGGTATTGGTGCCTGCCTGTCATTATCTGAATTCGAACAACTCCACCAACAGCCGTGGCTGGTGGCGTTTCCCGATCGCAAAGTCGTGGGTATTGAATCTCTGTTCGCCGAGGGGCGCTTACTGGCAGCGTCCGGTATTGCCGGAGTCGAAGCCACTCATACCGGCTCCTACCTGGGAGAACACGCATCAGGGGCAAGCCTCAAAATTTCAGGTATCGACTTCTGGTTGCGAGATGGTGACCAGTTCACCGAGAACTGGGTTTTTGTTGACATGATAGATCTGTTTAATCAAATGGGTATAGATCTGTTCGAACGTATGACAACTCTGCATCAGCAACAAATGTTGGAAGCCTAATGGATCAACTACCGCGTACCCCCTCATTCAAACTCGACGGCCAACGGGCTTTGGTCACCGGAGCTTCTTCCGGCATTGGTCAGGGTTGCGCGGTTGCACTTGCAGAAGCCGGTGCGCATGTTGTATTGGCAGCACGAGGCATAGAACGACTCAACAGCACGGTAGATGCAATGCACGAACGTGGCTTCAGCTGTGAAGCCTTAGCCCTTGATGTCGCGGAGGTTGAAGCCACACAGGCGGCCATCGAAAATCAACAACCCTTTAACGTATTGGTCAACAGTGCCGGCCTTGCGATTCATAGCCCCGCGCTAGACACACAGATTGCTGACTTTGACACGGTGATGAATATCAATTTACGTGGTGCCTACTTTCTGACCACGGCGGTTGCAAAGGCACTTAAAGCATCAGGGAAGTCTGGCTCGTTAATCAATATTTCATCGCAAATGGCACACGTGGGTGGGATAGATCGCGCTGTGTATTGTGCGTCTAAATTCGCCGTAGAAGGCTTTACCAAAGCCATGGCCATAGAATGGGGTAGTGCAGGGATACGCGTGAATACCGTGTGCCCTACGTTTATTCGCACACCACTGACAGAACAGACCTTTGATCAGCCGGAGCGCGTGGCGTGGATCAAAGAAAAAATAAAGCTGGGTCGCACTGGAGTGGTTGAAGACATCATGGGCTCGGTGTTGTATCTGGCGTCCGACGCCTCGGCGTTAGTCACAGGCACTGCACTGATGGTCGATGGCGGCTGGACGGCTGACTAATGGCAGGCGAAAAAGTCACCTCCGCACAAGTTGCCAAAGCGGCAGGTGTCAGTCAGTCGGCGGTATCACGCGTTTTCACACCGGGTGCCAGTGCATCATCAAAAACCATAGAGAAAGTTCGTCGTGCTGCAAACGAACTGGGTTATCGCCCCAATGTGTTGGCGCGTTCACTGATGACCGGCAAGTCAAAAATCATTGGCCTGGTGGTGGCCTATCTTAACAACCAGTTCTACCCCGATGTCATGGAAAAGTTATCCAAGGAACTGCAGGCCAAGGGTTATCACGTATTGGTGTTTATGGTAGAGCAAACCCCGGACAACATAGACGATGTACTGGAAAAGATACTTGACTATCAGGCCGATGGTATTGTCCTCGCATCGGTCGCCATGTCTTCAGAGCTCGCTTCGCGCTGTCGTGCCGAAGGTGTGCCAGTGGTGTTGTTTAACCGCACCCAGGATAACGATATGCTCTCGTCTATTACCTCAGACAACGTCGCAGGCGGGCGCAAAGCAGCAGAGCATTTAATTCAGCAAGGCTATCAGCGCATTGCCTACATTGCAGGTTGGAGTGGCGCGTCCACACAACGTGATCGCGAAGCCGGTTTTTGTGAGGGATTAGCCGCCTCAGGGCTAAAGCTATTCGCTCGTGAAGACGGCAATTTTCATTTTGAACAAGCCAAGTTAGCCGCGCGACAAATGTTCTCGGTGGACGAACGTCCTGACGCGGTATTCGTCTGTAACGATCACATGGCGTTCGCCGTTATGGACGTGCTTCGTGATGAACTGGGTTTACGTATACCGGAAGATGTTGCAGTAGTCGGTTATGACGACGTGCCGGCCGCGGCCTGGGGTTCGTACAAACTTACCAGTGTCAGGCAACCGGCCAACCGGATGGTTGAACAAACGATCACCACGCTATTATCCCAAATTGAAGACGATGATGCAGCACCGCTGCGCCTGGCGCTGGACGGCCCGCTGGTGGTTCGCAGCTCTAGCGTCAAACCCTAACAGGAACGATTCACATGCAAGGCTTTGACCCCAAGTTTAAAGACTTCCCCGACTATATTATTGGTATCACCAAAGAGATCTGGGAAGACCGTGGTATCGCCACACTGCACCAGTATTATTCGCCAGATATCATTGTACGTTCACCGGGTTCAGTGGTGGTTGGCAATGAAGGTGTGATCGCAGCCACCATGGCAACGCTGGCTGAATTTCCCGACCGCACCTTGTTAGGTGAGGATGTGATCTGGAGTGGCACACCTGAAGAAGGCATGCTGTCATCGCACCGCATCTATTCCACCGCCACCCACAGTGGCGATGGTGTCTATGGCAAAGCCACTGGTACCGCGTTGGGGTATCGAATCATCGCCGACTGCCATGCGATTAATAATCAAATTAACGATGAATGGTTAATTCGTGATCAAGGGGCGGTCGTGCGGCAGCTGGGTTGGGAACCGGAAGACTATGCACGTGAACAGATAGAAGCCGAAGGCGGCGCTGAAAACAGCGCACCGGGATTTACCCCCGCCATCGACAAACCCGGCCCCTATACCAGTAGCGGCAACGATAACGAGTGGGGGCAGCGCTATGCCGACCTGCTAAAGCGCATCATGTCGGCAGATCTTGCCGCTATCCCCGCTGAGTACGATCGCGGCTGCCAGTTAGAATATCCTGGTGGCATCAGTGGTCACTCGCACTGTGATGCAGATCAATTCTGGACGTCGCTGCGCGCCAGCTTCCCGAATGCAGAGTTTAAAATAGAACATCAGATTGGTCGTGACGATCCACTCATGCCACCACGTGCCGCGATCCGCTGGAGCTTGCAGGGCAAGCACGATGGCTGGGGAGCCTTTGGCACACCCAGTGGCGCTGATGTCTACATCATGGGCGCCAGCCACGCAGAGTTTGGACCGTGGGGGTTGCGCCGTGAGTTCGTCCTGTTTGACGAGACCGCCGTCTGGAAGCAAATCGTTCTTAAAACCGGATAAGCACACATGACACCACAAGACATGGAAGCGCGCATTGTTCGCTACGGTGATTTAATCCCGTGCCGCACTGCTTTTATAGACGCACACACACCGGGCTCTGATCAAAAAGAAAACTTCACCATTATTGGTGGTGGCGTGTCTGAAAGCCCGGACCAACATGTACACCTTAACGAGACACCTGGTTTTAATATAGGTGCAGCAGGGCAACCGCCGCGGGTGCGTAATTCACTACATACCCACACCACTGCCGAAGTATTTTTCATACTCAAGGGTCGCTGGCGTTTTTTCTGGGGACGCTACGGCACCGCTGGAGAAGTGGTTTTGGAAGAAGGCGACATCATCAACATACCCACGAGTATGTTCCGTGGCTTCGAAAATATTGGCACAGACTACGGAATGATCATGGCAGTGCTGGGTGGTGATGATGCCGGTGGCGGGGTGCTATGGGCACCACAGGTGATTGAAGAAGCCAGTGCCCACGGATTGATATTAGGCGACAACGGCGCGCTCTATGACAGCAAACAGGGTCAGCAACTCCCCGCTGGCGTCGCCCCCATGCCGTTGATGACTGAATCGGAAATCGCACAACTCAATGAGCCGTCCGTCACCGAAGTTGTAGGCCAATACGTCGGCCGCTATCAGGACATGATGGCGTTCTCAACTAACGCTCCCTGCGATGTCATAGGCGCGCAGGCATTAATCAAAGACCGCCCTGGCTTCGAAGTAGACTTCATCAGTCGCAACTCGCTGGATGGTGCCAAGTACAGTGTGCCACAGCATGAAATTTTAATGGTCATGCGTGGCCACTGGCGAATCAGTTGGGAAGGTGGCAGCGCGGTGCTTAATCCTGGTGATACCTGCGCAGTACCACCGAACCTATCTCACGCAATCGAACCGAGTATGAGTGGCGAGGCCAGCTTATACCGAGTACGCAATACCGACGACAAAGCAGGCCCAACCGGAGCACTTTTATGAAGCCGATCCCAGTCACGCACGTAGGCTCACTGCCACGGACTCAGGAAGTGGTCGACTTTATTTTCGCCCGCGAAAATAAAGAACAATACGATCAGGCTGCCTTCGACCAATGCATGACTGCCGCCGTATCGGCAACGGTCAAGCGCCAGGTGGATGCAGGTGTTGATATCGTTTCAGATGGTGAAACCAGCAAGATAAGCTACGCCACTTATGTGAAAGATCGCTATAGCGGTTTTTCTGGTGACAGTGAACGCAATGCACCGGCAGACTTAAAGTTGTTCCCGGGTTTTCTGAAACGACTGGCGGATGAAGGTGGCACGCCCCAATACGCACGGCCGATGTGTACAGGCGAAGTGCTCTCCAAAGGTCAGGGGGAATTAGAAAAAGACATAGCCAACCTGAAAGCTGCCATGGCAGAGCATGGTGCGGCAGGCGGCTTTATGAATGCAGCATCCCCCGGTGTGATCTCGTTGTTCTTGCAGAACAGTTTCTACAAAACCCGCGAGCAATATCTGGCCGCACTGGCGGATGTCATGAAGACCGAGTATGAAACGATTGTCGCCGCAGGCCTGACCCTGCAACTGGACTGTCCGGATCTGGCGTTATCACGCCACATGCTGTTTAGTGACCTTAGTGATGCAGAGTTCCTGAAGATTGCACACTCACATGTGGAAGCGTTAAACCACGCGCTACGTGATATTGATCCGGCCAAAGTGCGTGTGCATATTTGCTGGGGAAACTACGAAGGGCCGCATGTGTGTGATGTAGATATGGCCACCGTCTTTCCGGTTTTGATGAATACACGTGCGAGCCATGTGTTATTTGAAACTGCCAACCCGAGGCATGGTCATGAGTGGACAGTGTTTCGTGATAAGAAAAATGATATTCCTGATGACAAGATTCTCATTCCAGGTGTGGTCGATACCACATCGAATTTTGTCGAGCATCCGCAACTGGTCGCTGAGCGTCTGACACGGTTTGTAGATATTGTCGGGGCTGAGCGTGTGCAGGCCGGGTCTGATTGTGGCTTTGGTACATTCGCAGGCTTTGGTGCAGTGGATCCAGATATAGCTTATGCAAAGTTAGAGAGTTTGTCGCAGGGTGCAGAAATAGCGAGAGGTGGTGTTTGATACCACTGGTGTTGTTGCCGGGCATGATGTGCTCGGCACAGTTGTTCAGTAATCAGATAGATTGTTTTTCCAAGCAACGTGTGGTGCAGTTCAGTCCGTTGGTCGGGCATGATGATGTCGGTGATTTGGCTGAGGAAGTTTTAAAACACGCGCCGACCGAGTTTGCGTTGTGCGGGCTGAGTATGGGGGGCATCGTCGCGATGGAAGTGGTGCGGCAAGCGTCAGAGCGCGTGCGCGGGCTTGCACTGCTAGATACCAATCCGTTGGCCGAGCACGACGAAGTTAAGCAGCGACGGATACCACAAATCACAAAGGTAGAAGCAGGTGGCTTACTGGAAGTGATGCGTGATGAAATGAAGCCTAATTATCTGGCTGATGGTGATGGCAAAGCCGATATTCTTGATTTGTGTTTGCAGATGGCGTTGGAGTTGGGCGACGATGTCTTTATCCGTCAGTCAGTAGCGTTGCGTAATCGGATAGACCAGACAGACACTTTACGTGCGGTTAAAGTACCGACGCTGGTGCTGTGTGGTGAGCAGGATCGTTTATGCCCTGTTGAGAAACATCGCTTAATGTGTGAGTTGGTACCTGGCGCTACATTAAAAGTGATTGTGGGTGCCGGGCATTTGCCTGTGTTAGAGCAGGCGGACGTTGTTAATGGCTTATTGGGCGAATGGTTGCGGCAGTGTGATGGATGATGGTTGATGACTTCTTGTGAATCGAGCGTATGACAAAAAACCGCTTTGATTTTATTGTGGTCGGAGCCGGTTCGTCCGGCTGCGCCGTGACAGCAGGGCTGGTTGAGGCTGGAATAGGAACCGTCTGCACACTAGAGGCGGGATGCTCTGACAATTCACCTATAGTGAAAACACCGTTTGCACTGATGTTTATGATGGGCAGTCGCAAACGCGACTGGCGCTACAACACTGCAGCCCAATCAGAACTGGGTAATCGAGTTCTGGCTGTTCCTCGAGGCAAAATGGTGGGTGGCTCAGGCTCTATTAATTCGATGGTGTGGTTCCGTGGTCGTATGGACGACTTTGATGGATGGGGAGTAGAAGGGTGGTCTGCCACTGATGTGCTTCCTGCTTTCGAACAAATCGAATCTCGTATGATGCCGCAACGATTGGCAGGTCCTCATCCATTGGCTGAACGCTTTGCATGCTCGCTAAAAAGCGATGGTCATACTCCTCCGTCACCTGAGTATGAAGGCGCAGGCGTCTTTAACGTCAATATACGCGACGGACGTCGTTGGTCACCGGCCGATGCTTTTTTACATCCTGCGAAAGCCAGCGGCAACCTTACTGTTACCACCGAGTCGCGTGTAGCTACAATCTTGTTTAAAGACAAGTGTGCGGAAGGCGTCGAATTAGTTAACGGTGAACGGATATACGCGCGCAAGGGAATTGTTATGTCAGCCGGGGCCATTGAGTCACCCGCACTTTTAATGCGTTCGGGAATCGGCCCTGCCAATCAATTAAAATCACTTGGAATTAATCTGATAAAGGATGCTCCTGAGGTAGGCCTGAATCTGCACGATCATCCGGTCATTGGTGTACATCATGCGGGCCCGGCATCAGGTTACGGGCTTACATTGGCACAACTGCCAGCCTGGATGATCTCACCGCTTACTTATCTGTTGTTAAAAAGAGGGCGGCTTGCGTCAAACCTCGTTGAGGCGGGTGCATTCTTCAATGCCAGAGAAACAGAAGACCGACCTGATGTACAAGTGCACTTTATTCCCTACATGATGGGGTGGCAGGGTAAAGCTTGTGTTTGGGGATCGGGATACTATGCTGATGTTGGCGTATGTCGGCCCAAGTCTCGAGGAAGCCTTCGGCTTGTGTCAGCCGATGTTAACGTAGCGCCACAGATCGATCTTGGCCTGCTCGATCACCCGGACGATCTAGCAACGTTAGTGGCGGGATTTAAACGCTTACGTAAAATCATGAAAGAGGCTTCATTCGGTTCCAGATCCGCCCCTGAAATGTTTCCGGGTAACAACGTCACTTCGGATGCGCAGATTGAACAGCATATTCGTGATCGGTTAAGCACTGCGTACCATCCCGTTGGTACGTTACGTATGGGCACAGATAAAGCGCCGGTCTCTGCACGCTTACGGCTCAACGGAGTTGATGGACTGTGGGTTGCGGACGCTTCTGTAATGCCTGGCGTTACCTCTGCGAACACTAATGCGCCATCGATTATGATTGGGCACCGTGCGGCGCAATTTATTGCTGAGGATCACTGATTGCTCTCAACCGTAGTACTACGCCTATGGTGTGAATATAGTCACAGGCGGCTGTGTA
This sequence comes from uncultured Granulosicoccaceae bacterium, assembly GCA_938041955.1. Taxonomy (GTDB): domain Bacteria; phylum Pseudomonadota; class Gammaproteobacteria; order Granulosicoccales; family Granulosicoccaceae. Next base: position 8,607 of record CALISD010000200.1, read on the forward strand.
TGAAGCGTCTGAGGTTCGCTATTGTTGGACGTGAGGGGCTTGTCATTCGCTTACGCGTCGGGTTTCCCCGACGAGCGGGACAACGTGCCTTTTGGCTCTGCTGTTTAGTGCGTCGCTGGCGGAGTCTAGTCGGCTGTAATTCCAAACTCTACCGAGTATGCAGCATCGGGGTTCGCTGTTGCTGGACGAGCAGGGCTTGCCACTTGCTCACGCGTCGGGTTTCCCCGACGAGCGGGGCAGGTGCCTTTTGGCTTTGCTGTTTAGTGCGTCGCTGGCGGGAGTTTAGTGGGCTGTAATTCCAAACTCTACCGTGTTTGCAACATTGGGGTTCGCTGTTGCCGGACGTGAGGGGCTTGCCACTCGCTCATGGGTCGGGTTTCCCCGACGAGCGGGTAGTTCTTGAACGAAGATAGTTATTGTCTGCAAGTTGTAGCAAGTAGGGGCGAATTAAAATGACAAGCTCCCTTTCGCAGGCTTTTGAAGATCACAGTGCATTCAGCTTCTGCGAAGTCTGACCACTTTCATGGTCTCGAATTCCATTCCGGCCACGGTCTCTGTTTTGGGATAGTAAGTGAGGTTAACAGGTGCGCCTTGAAGGCTGCGATACTTTTTCGTTCGTTTATATTTAAACGGCACATCGTAGCCCTCCAGCATTAACGTGTTAATAAACCAATCACCACTTTCGCGTTGTACGTGGCTTATCACTTTCACGGAATCCAATTGATTGAGCTTCTCGTTTTTCTTCAAGAGATTGTTAACGTCTGATTTCACGAACCGATATCCTGACTTTTGAGCCTGCGTGGTTAGTATAACAATCTAATGCAAGCAGGGATTCAGCAAACAGAGCCCAATAATAGACCCGCCAGCGTCAGTGAAGGGTATCCAGTGCGTAAAGTCGCTTGCGCCTGAACACGTAACATTTGAACGACCTGACTTGCGAGACATCCCTCGCTAACACTGGTGGTTAGCAGAAACTGGAACAGCGACCGGATTGACTGTGCCCCGCAGTACGTGCTGTCGCACGGGAAACCCGACGCGTGAGCGAGTGGCAAGCCCCCACGGTCGGCAATAGCGAATCCCGGCTGCATACGAATAACCGCCGCTTAGCAGTGCCCGACTATAAATGCATCGGCATCCGCGAGAAGAGTAGTATGCAAAGCCACGAGCGTATGAAACACACAACACTTGAGCGGCCTGACGAGCGAGGCATCATTCGCTGAAGCGGGTAGGTAACAGACAGAAGTCTACCTGCAGTTACAAAGATATAACTCCCAGAGTACTTTCCAATCATTTGACTGAGCGCGCCACCGCAGTACGTGCTGTCGCACGGGAAACCGACGCGTGAGCGAGTGACAATCCCCCACGGTCGGCAATAGAGAATCCCGGCTACATACGAATAACCTCCGCTTAGCAGTGCTCGACGATAAGCGCGCCGGCATCCGCGACGAGTAACTCAGCCCAACGGCCAGGGCAGTGTCACTATCGTCTGTAACCAGCCTGGTGGAAAATCACGATTAAGCAACCACGCCATTGCCATCATAAAAGCAACCCCACACACTGTTAATATCAATGCTTTAACCCAGGGCAGGATGGCGCGGTAGCGAAAGAACACCAGCAGAAATGCCGCAAGTGCGATGATATAACCGAACAATGCGGTTGCAATTAGTAACGCGCCAAACCACGCAAGCGTTGACCAAAGACCTTTTGGTTTGTCTGTATTCTCTACGGGTGTATTCATCACCGTTTCGGTATCTGCAAATAACGGATCATCATCTGCTTTGAACATCATTTGCAGTAGCAATACTAAGCAACAAAGCAGCGTGACGACGCCAATGGTTAGCGGAAATATGGCATCAACACGTGCATAGTCTGGTATTTGTGCAACATTGAATAACATGCAGCAAACGAACAACGTCACAAGCAGTGTAAAGATTAACGGCGCTCGTTTACGACCAGCGGCCACTGCACCTTCAGCCTGGATGTGTTTGGCCTGACGCAAGCCCATCGCAACTGAAATTACAGTGATAACAATAAGCGTTAAGACAATAGGGCTGAAAATATAATTCAGCGAGCCTGCAAGACCGTCGTTGTTCATCCGAATGCCGGCAATTTGATAGGCGTTGTTAGAGAAGTTCTCCACCGGGTTTGCTAACACAAAGCCAATCAGAAACGCTGGTCGCGACCAATCAAACCGGCGTAGAAATATACCTATGAGTCCAATGCCAAACAGCGTAACCAGATCAAGCAGGTTCTGGCCCGACTGGAACGCTGCAAAAGAAATGATCATGAATACAAATGGTGCAATTAACACAAAACGGATGTTCGTGAGTTTGGCAATCTGCGGCGAAAATATGATGCAACACACGGTACCTACTACATTCGCTAACGCCAACATCCATACAATCGCATAGGTGTAGTCGAGATTGTCTTTAAGCATCACCTGACCCACCTCGAGCTCCCCGGAACCCAACAGCGCCAGAGCGCCGATAAAGATGGCCATGGAACCGGAACCCGGTATGCCGAACAGCAGTGTAGGCACCAAACCACCGCCTTCTTTGGCGTTGTTTGCACTTTCCGGTGCAATAACACCCCGTATTTCACCACTGCCGAAGTGACTTTTGTCTTTAGTCGTTTGCACTGCATGACCGTAGGCAATCCAGTCAACCACAGAGCCGCCAAGACCCGGGATGACACCTACCATCACGCCAATCAGGGAACAGCGAACAGACAGCCACTTGTTGGCCCACCAGTCTTTGACTCCCTCGAGCCATCCAGCGCCAAGAGTGCCACGCTCATTGATTGCACGATTGGTTCTTAACAGAGCGATGATTTCCGGTACGGCAAAAATACCCAGCCCGACGATAATCAGTTTTACGCCATCCAGGAAGTACGGGTAGTCGTAACTGGCTAATCGCAATTCACCCGAGAACGGACCTTCACCAATACTCGCTACCAACATGCCAAGCCCAGCAGAGGCGAGCCCTTTGAGTGCTACACGCCCGGCTAAAATGCCCACCATTGAAAGCCCGAATATTGAGACCATTAACAATTCGGGTGACTGAAATTTCAGCACGATCGGACGTGCAATTAAAATAAAGAAGGTGAGAAAGGCAGCGCCCACCAGGCCTCCAAACAAAGAGGAGGCAAATGCCGCCGACAAGGCGCGTGCCGCTTGCCCGCGCTTCGCCATCGGAAAGCCATCTAGTACTGTGGCCTGGGATGATGAGGATCCGGGTATGCCCATGAGCACTGAGGCAAATGTATCGGAAGTGGGTACTACAGAGATCAAGCCGATCATTAACGCCAGTCCGTAGACCGGCTCAAGACCGAACATAAAAGGCAATAAAAGGGACAAGCCTGCAATACCACCAAGGCCTGGAAAGACACCAATGGACAGGCCAAGAAAAACGCCCATCACTAAATAACCGAACGTTGCCGGGTTAAGGATTAGAGTCCATGCATCGCCTAAGGCCTGCCAGGCAGTTGTGATGATTTCCACTCTAGGTTCGGTTCAGCATGCTATTCAGTGCGGGCACCTGCAATAGAGGGTGCCCGCAGAACTAACTTACTTATCCAGAGACACACCGAACTTATCTTTCAAATACCCTTTGATGAAGTCTTTCGCCTCGTCATTCACATTCAGTGCTGTTTCAAGTGCGGCTTTTGCAGCATCACCGGTAAACATCGGGTATTTACCCAGACGCTTGGACGAAATTTCTGCAAAGTCATCACGCGCACCTACTGCATCGAATGCTGCGACGTAAGTGTCGATCACATCCTGAGGAGTGCCAGCTGGCAGGAACGCGATTTTCTGCACTGGAAATCCAGCAACAAAGAACGCCTTCCATGCATCCCACTGCGGGCCGGTTGTTTCACAGCCGTCAGTCGCATCGCAAACCTCTTTGAAAGTAGGCATATCCGGGAAAGTAGGATCACGGACAATATCACCGCTGCTATCTAAAGCGCCCCACGACATCATTGGCACTGCTTTGCCTTCATCAACCAATGGCTGTGCGCCTTTTAAGTAACTGGCAGATGTCTGGTAATCAATAGTGGCTTCACCTGACTCGAACATTTTGCGGCCATCCCCACGACCTTTAATGCCCATCACGTGCTGTACATCAAGGCCTAGCATGTCCCATGCAAGTGCAGGCACTAAGTCAAGACGGGTCGCACCCTGGTTGCCGTACACGAAGGTTTTGCCTTTCAACTTATTTGCCGTGCCGTCATAAAGTTTTCCGTCTTCTGCGTTTAGGTAAGCTACTCCACCGGTACCAGTAGCCATCACAGGGTTCCAGTCTTTATATTCATAGCGAACACGTGGATCACCGAGCAGGTACGGAAACTGAGTTGAACCAGAGGTTCCGAATACGGTCGTGCCATCTTTGTGTTTTTCACGCTGAAACCAGTTAGCGCCTTTGGTAGACCCGGCACCAGGCATGAATTTCACTACAACGCTTGGTGCACCAGGCATTGCCTCACTCAGAAGCGGTGCAAAGAAGTTGCCCCATTTTGCAGAGCCACCGGTTTCAGAAAATGGAATAGTCCATTCGATGGTTTTTCCTGCGAAGTCTTCAGCGCTGACCGCACCGGAAACAGCAAGTGCGATGGCCACTGCCGCAAGTTGCAGTTTTTTAGTCGTTGGGTTCATCTATCATTCCTCTCGTTGTCGACATGGGTTGTCGAGGTTTGCTCTCATATTCAAGTGTAACGCAAAGTTTGCTTACCGCCGTTAGCCCTTTGTCGGCATGTTTGATGGCGTATGCTCAGGCTACGACAATCGAGCGTGCCACACCAGTTCACACATGCTGGACCTGTCAGATCTCCAGAGCTTATCGATTCACGACATAAAGGCTAAAAATGACACTATTTACATCCGGCGTTGGCAGATTGTATCCAAACGTATACTATTTAGCGAATGTCACCTCCAGCGAAAAAAAAGAAAGCCACAAAACAGCCCTCAGGCAATCACACGGCCGAGAATCAATCCGTCAACTGCTATCGCGAATTAATAGCAAGGCTTCAGCGCGGTGACATAAAGCCAGGGGACTATCTGCGTGAGCAGGCAGTGGCCGAGGAATTCGGTGTCAGCCGAACCCCCGTGCGGGAGGCTTTGCGCAAGCTGGAAACCGAAGGTCTGGCCGTGGCCGAATCGCGGCTGGGTATGAGGGTACGGACACTCGACTACATTGAAGTGGTAGAGCTCTATGAAGTAAGAGAGATTCACGAGCGGGCAGTGGCACGCCTCGCAGCAAGCAAAGCGACAGAAGTCGAATTATTAGAGCTTAGTTCAATTCAAACTCAGATTGAAAAATCCAAAAACAACGCAACACAAATGGCTGCACTGAATCAACGTTTTCATCTGGCGTTGCTGCAGATGGCAAAGAATCGATTCTTAACCCGTGCTGTTGAAAGCATGCTGCGTACACTGTTGATACTTGGGCCGTCGACACTTGAAGACCCCAAACGGGCCTCAACTGCAATAAAAGAGCATCGCGGGCTTATTCAGGCAATTCAGAAACACGATGGCGACAAAGCTGAAAGTATTATGAGTGAGCACCTGCAAAGCGCACAACGTTATCGCATTCGCATGTATCAGCAGGAACTGTAAGATGACAACACCTGTTATTGAATTACAGCCTGATCTCAGAATCATGACGCCCGGAGTGGGTTCGCCTGTCGCCGATGTGATAGTTATCGGTGCAGGCAATGCGGCTTTGTGTGCCGCTATTACTGCTGCTGAGCAGGGTGCGAAAGTCACACTGCTTGAACGTGCGCCAAGAAGCTATCGTGGAGGCAACAGTCGCCACACACGTAACTTCCGGTGCTCACATGACAGTGATCTCGGTGTGCTCTCTGGCGCGTATCAGCTCGATGAGTTTTATGATGACTTGCTGCGTGTGACTAAAGGCAACACTGATGAAAAGCTGGCTAAACTTGTAATAAGTAATGCACCGGAAAGCTATCAATGGATGACGAAACAAGGCGTGATATTTCAGCCGTCATTGTCCGGTACGTTATCTCTGTCCCGCACCAATGCGTTTTTTCTGGGAGGTGGCAAAGCGCTCGTTAACGCTTACTTTCAACGATGCGAAGATTTGAATATCGATATTATCTATAATGCTACTGTGCTCGATCTACAAATCGAAAACGGCGATTGCGATGGAGTTTTAGTGGACATAGAAGGCGCGCAACGCTATCTCCGCGCAACATCATTTGTTGTCGCTGCCGGCGGCTTTGAATCGAACAAAGAGTGGCTCGCAGAAGCCTGGGGCGAGGCCGCTAAAAACTTTCTGATCAGAGGTACGCCATATAATAGAGGTGAGGTGCTTAGACAGGTGTTAGCTCACGGCGCGGATTCAATTGGTGACCCCAGTCAATGCCATGCGGTGGCGATTGATGGCCGCGCCCCCGAATATGACGGTGGCATTGTCACCAGGCTCGACTGCGTGCCTTTTGCAGTGGTGCTAAATAAACACGGTGAGCGCTTTTATGATGAGGGCGAAGATGTTTGGCCTAAACGCTACGCTATTTGGGGCCGGTTGGTGGCTGCACAGCCTGACCAGATCGCCTACGCTATCATAGATGATAAATCCAGTGAGCTGTTCATGCCATCTGTGTTCCCGGCGACCTGTTGTGATTCATTGTCTGATCTGGTCAATGAAATGGGACTGCCAGCCAAAGAAACGATGGCCACTATTGAGGCATTTAATGATGCTTGTAGTGAGGGTGAATTCCACCCTTCCGAACTGGATGGATTATCTACCGAGGGCATAACGCCTGCCAAAACCAATTGGGCCAGACCCATTATCACTCCGCCATTTCGTGGCTATATGCTGCGACCCGGTGTCACTTTCACCTACCTCGGCATCAATGTTGATGAGACAGCTCGCGTGACATTCAATGGCAATCGCTCCAAAAACGTATGGGCTGCCGGTGAGATTATGGCCGGCAATATACTGGGGGAGGGTTATCTTGCAGGGTTCGGTATGACCATTGGCACCGTGTTCGGTCGTATCGCAGGACAACAGGCAGCAGTTCATGCAAACAGCTAATGTTCAGATCAAAGTGAAGCCACTTGCGGAACTTGTGACAAACACTGAACTACAAACTGAAGCCGAAAGGCAACTGGGTATCTGTAATTCATGCCGTTATTGCGAAGGCTATTGCGGAACGTTTAAGGCCCTGACCAGGTACCGAAGTTTTGATGAGGCGACAGTGAATCATCTGGCCAACCTGTGTCATAACTGTCGTGGTTGCTACTATGCCTGCCAATACACTGAGCCACATGAGTTTGCTTTAAACATTCCGGCATTGCTCGCTAATGTGCGTGCGAAAAACTGGGAGCAGCATGTTAAACCACAAGCGCTCAGCCGGGTGATGCAAGGCAGTGTATGGCCCTACGCTCTGCTCATCGTATTGTTTATTGTATTGTTTAGTACTGTGATTAAAGTGCCATGGATATCAGCACAGCCATTTTATGCATCGATCAGTCACAATGCGCTGGTACTGATTTTCACGCCGTTATTCGTTATACCGCTCATATCCCTCGCTGCAGGTATTCGTGGTTACTGGAAGTCTGTCGGTGGATCCAGGCTCAGGCTGTCAGATCTACATGAGGCGATGCTGTCTGCAGCGTCCATGAAGAACTTGAGTGGCGGGCAAGGGCAGGGTTGCAACTATGAATCCGGGGAACGCTATTCCTCATTACGTCGCTGGGCACACCAGGCCACCATGTATGGGTTTTTGCTTTGCTTTCTCAGCACCTCTACAGCGACGCTTTATCACTACGTTTTGAATTCTCCTGCGCCGTATCCATTATTGAGCTTGCCAAAGCTCTTTGGTGTGGCAGGAGGTTTATTGCTATCCACAGGTTGCGCCGCACTGTGGTACCTAAAAACCAAATCTGATAGGACTCTTGGTTCTGCACGGAGAAGCACGGCTGAGTACGTATTTATCGGATTGTTGTTTCTTGTCTCAACTACAGGTCTGTTGCTGTACTGGAGCAAAGATACCGGGCTGGCAAGCAGCTGGCTAATTGTTCATCTGTCGTTGGTGGCGACGTTCTTTATCGCCATTCCATACTCTAAAATGGCCCATGGATTTTTTCGGCTGGCTGCATTGTGCCGTGAGGCGCAACTGCAGCGATAAACCGATTGCAGATTGTCTGCCTATTCTGCACCCACACATAAGAAACACGTAGAGAGTACAACCTACACGCAAGAGATATCGCTTACTGGGCGTGGATGTTTTAGTTTACTCTCAGGTAGCTTAAATGTAGTCGGTGAAGCAGTGGTTGACAGTGGGAATCTCGGTAGCGCTTGTGTATCAATGGACACCACTCAACGCGGTGGAATTAAACGCACCGGCGCACCTGAATAGAACCCCTGAAACGCTTCAAGCATTTGCTGGTAAAACACCTTAAACGTTTCTTCGGTGCAATAGCCAACATGCGGTGTTGCCAATATTTTCGGGTGGTTTACGATCCATTGGTCTTTAGTGGCCGGTTCAACAGGAAATACATCTGTGGCGGCACCGGCGATGATATTGTTATCAAGTGCGCTTCTTAATGCATCGAGATCAAATATTTCTGCGCGTGACGTATTGACTATATAGCCATTTCCCCCCAGCCGTTTTAGATCATCTTCATTAACCATTGCATTGGTTCGATCTGAATGACGCAGGTGAATTGAGACCACGTCTGCCTGCTCAAACAGAGCCTGTCGAGATACGTATTCAACGTTCTGATCAATGCAGTGTTGTTCGGTGAGATTCGTGCTCCATGCAATCACCCGCATTCCCATCGACTTTGCGAACCCGGCTAGCTGGCTTCCGAGTCGGCCTAGCCCGAGAATCCCCAGGGTTTGTCCTCTGAGATCGCGACCCATCACTGGCTGCCACTGACCTTGCTGTTGCAGTGAGTTCGTCAAAGGGACCAGTTGCCGCGATAACGCCATAATGAGAAGAAACGCTAACTCTGCAGTTGCATGGCCGGGTGACTCAGTGCCACACACGGTCACGCCATTTTCGGCTGCAGCGTTCACATCGATGGAAGCGTTTTTCTTACCGGTAGTGACGATAAGTTCCAGATCAGGCAGCTGTTCGATTAGTGATTTCGGAAACGGAGTTCGCTCACGCATCAGTCCAACTGCTTTGAAGCTTTTTAATACTTCAACCAGTTCAGATTCCGACTGAAAAGGATGCTCAAAGAATTCGAACCGGGCAAAATTGGCGTCAGACCAATCGGCGTATGCATGTGCACGCTGGTAATAGTCGTCAAGGATGGCGATCTTAGGCAGGCTGGTTTGAGATGTACTCATTGATGTTCCAGTCAAAGTGGTTTCCACGCACAGTTTACACGCTCGTTTCCGTGTTGCTAATCATGCTGATGTTATCAAAGAAAACCGGGTGCGTAAGCGAATGGATCAAGCCCGGTTTGGCGGTTCTCTGTTTTTTTCCCCTGAGTGGAACCTGCCTCATAGACTGCTCAGTAGTCGGAAACTAAAGATTGCAACCAAAATTATCTATCCAGTCTACTGCTCTGCGGCTTGCGCTGTGAAGCAGCTGAACCAGACTAAACAGTGGTCAGTTGCCATGGCCGGTAGTTAGTGAGGCGCAGATCAATAAACATTCTGTGGCAGGAGTTACGTAGTTTCAAATGGAGTGGTATTGGCTAAGAAAAAGGATAGTCACGAGGTACGAGCTGCAAAACTTGAGGTTGAGAAACTCGAGCCCAAAGAAAACCTTAAAAAGGGGGAGTCAGAGAAAAGCGCAATGGCATTTAGCCCCATGATGATAATGCTTATCATCATTTGATGGCAATATCCTCGTTGTAACCTGCGATTCATTCATCCCGCATTTCCTCAAATTTTCGCTTAGACAATATATTCCGACGTATTGGTTGTCAGAAAGAGTTTGGAGTTTAGGGTGTACCGGTTAAAATAGTGTTCTCGGTCTCACACTAGGCACCTCATGACTATTCGAAAAACAGACACTCTTGTTGTTGGGGCTGGCCAGGCCGGATTGGCCATGAGTGAGCATCTGGGCTACAACAGTGTTGACCACATTGTGCTGGAACGAGACCGAATTGCCGAGTGCTGGAGAACCGCACGGTGGGACTCATTGGTGGCGAATGGCCCGGCGTGGCACGATTGCTTTCCTTCCATGGATTTCGAACTTCACCCCGATGCGTTTGCTACCAAGGATGAAGTTACCAAATATTTTGAGGATTTTGCGAAAAAGATCAATGCACCGATCCAGTGTGGCGTTGAAGTCCGGGAAGTGCGAAAAAAAATTGGCGGACCTGGGTTTAGTATAGAGACTACCCAAGGTCACTTTGAGGCCAACAACATAGTTGCCGCCACAGGACCATTTCAGCACCCGGTTATGCCACCGGTGGTGCCAAAAGACGCAAGCGTTCAACAATTACATTCAAACGATTACTACAATCCGGAACAACTGCCTGTCGGCGCCGTGCTGGTAGTCGGTTCCGGTTCGTCAGGCTCACAAATCGCAGACGAACTCCTGCGAGCAGGTAAAGAGGTTTATCTTTCTGTTGGTCCGCATGATCGTCCGCCCAGAAGCTATCGTGGTCGTGACTTTGTCTGGTGGCTGGGGGTGCTCGGCAAATGGGATCTTGCGACGGTTGATCCAGACACCGCACACGTCACCATTGCCGTCAGTGGTGCACATGGGGGCAACACAGTTGATTTCAGACGATTAGCAGCCCGTGGCATGAAGCTACTGGGAATGACGCAGACGTATGACAATGGCGTACTGCACTTTGCCAATGATTTGATTAAAAATATTGAATACGGTGATGCCAACTATTTATCAATGCTTGATGAAGCGGACGCTTACGTTAAGCGTAACGGTCTCGAACTACCGGAAGAGCCAGGCGCCCGTGAAATAGATGATGATCATGTATGTATGACAAACCCGACGCTTGAGCTCGATTTGGCAGAAGCTGGAGTTACGTCAATCATCTGGGCAACCGGCTATGCCAATGACTTTGAATGGTTAAAAGCCGATGTATTTGATAAAGACGGGAAACCGAATCATCAGCGGGGTGTAACCACAGAGCAGGGTATTTACTTTGTTGGACTACCCTGGCTCTCGCGGCGAGGATCTTCGTTTATATGGGGGGTATGGCACGACGCAAAATATATCGCTGATCATATATCCACCCAACACAATTATTTGAAATACCACAACAGCAACCTGGTCGTGAAAAAGGACACTTGATGCCAGTGCAGGTTACTCATGCTTGTTTAACTGTGGCAGGGTGGTGGGCGTATTTACCACGGGAACAGCGCGTAACAGTTACCAAGCGGGTTCACACTGAACCCTGAACGTCTGTTATCGTTAGTAAGCGTTGTGGTCGCTAAAGTGCAATCACTCAACGCGCACTAAGGTAAAACCGAATCCTTCTGCGACAGTCCCGTTGAGTTCAGTAATCTGCCAGTAGTCGCCGTCAGCGGCAGCTTTCACACCGCCAACTTCTTTGCCGTATTTTGTGCCCTTCACTAAAAGTAGACGGCATTTTAAGCTGGTTTGGAATGCGTCTGTTGCGGCATTAAACAAGTCTTGCGCGTTATTAACACTTAAGGGTGCATCACCATTATCTTTGCTGTGCGGCGGGATAAACCGGGTAAAAACACCGTCACTATGCTTATAGACATTATTCGCTTCATCGATATGGTCGATCTCTGCAGTGAATACATAGCATTCGTCTGATTTGCCAACCCAGGAATATTGGCCCTTTTGCTTTGCATCAAGGGTTGCAAAGGCTGCTTTAAGGCCGGCAATCCAGGTAATTTTTGTTGTAGGCTTAATCTCAAACTTCCTTAATTATGTAGTCAACCTGCCACCAGATATCGCACGATTGCCTTAATTTAAGTGAAGGCCCGCAGGTAGCGCTGACTGTAGTATAGCAATATTAACGATCACTTTTAGATACCAAGCCATTAAGTTACCCAACTAGGGCGTATCTGGTCGATTTTCGGCCAGGAATGCTTGCATCAAAGCCCACTTAGGTTGCCTAAAAACTGAAAATCAAATAATAGTCAGCGAACGGGGTAATTCTGAAAGCACTTCAGGCCCGTTCGTACGCAGAATAACAATATCTTCCAATCGAAGGCCAAACTGTCCCGGCAGGTATATTCCAGGCTCAATCGAAAACACCATTCCTTCCTGAAGTACAGTTTCAGAAACCGAAGTAAGATAGGGCTGTTCATGGATTTCAATTCCAAGCCCATGGCCTAAGCGGTGCATAAAGTAGTCGCCATAGCCCGCCTCAGTGATAACTCCCCTCGCGGCGGCATCCACCTCTTTGGCCTTTATACCTGGTCTAGCTGCTTGCATGGCCGCTTGTACTGCTCGTTCTACGATTTCGTGCACCTCCACGTAACCTTCCGGGGGATCGCCCAGAACAGCCATACGGGTAATATCACTGGAGTAGTCGTGCATACCACCACCGATATCCATGACTACAGCGTCACCCGACTTTAGTACGGTATTGCCAGTATGGTGATGAGGAAACGCACCGTTACCACCGGCGCCAATAATATTAAAAAGTGGTTTTGCTCCCTGCGCTGTAAAGGTGGCGCGCACAACCTCCGCGACTTCGATTTCTGTCATGCCTGGCTTCATCGCAGCCCAGGCCGCTTGCATCGATTGATCGGCGCTTAATGCATTGGCTTTGAGTGCTTTATATTCATCATCATCTTTGCACATACGCAGCGCACCGATAGTGGTTGCGGTGAACTGTCTTTTGGCTTTTGGCAACGTGTCTTGCACAAGTGCTGCAAAGTCTGCACGCATCGTTTCATCAAGCACAACAGAGTTGGCTTTTGCTACAGACAGATCTTGAAGGAGTTCCTGCAAGGCGAGGTTCGGTCCGACATCGTCTGCCCAGTTGAAAAACGGCAGGCTGGTATTCTCCCGCGCTCCATCAGCATTCAGTGATGGCATTAACAAGGCCGCGCCCGACTGGCTAACACAAAGAAGACAGGGACGCTCATCTGGATGGGGGTGATAACCGAGTAACCACTGCATATGAGGGCCAGGGCCAAGTGCTACAAGATCCACACCTGCGTCTACCATTTTATCTCTTAACAGCGATAATCTTGTATCGGTCTTACTCATGCAGTTCGCTTCCTCTAAGCTTATTTTTCACAAGAATATCATTTCTGCTGTGCATATGTATTGACCAGATTAATGATTAGCACGCTATCGAACTTTTCTGGTGGCGCTTGACGTTATTCAGACAGATCAAATACTTCATCAATCGGTGGCTTAATAGCGTTTAACAAATGATTGGTGCGCGCAGCTGTAGAGACAATACGCAGAAGCTCAGCATGTTCTGCATCCGACATACCACGCGCTTTAGCAGCGGCCGTGTGTGAGTGCACACAGTAATCACAGGAGTTTGCGATTGATACTGCTGCGTATATCATCTCTTTGGTTTTAAAATCGATAGCGCTTGGCTTGGCCATGACGTCTCGTACATCTCGCCATGTTTCTTCGAGCAGGGCAGGATCAAATGCAAGATAACGCCAGACGTTATTGATAAAGTCGTTTCCACGTATCTGGCGGATGTCATCAAAAATCGCTTTGACGCGAGGGTCGGCTTCTGGATTTGCGGGAGGTGTGACAGTAGACATTGGACGATTCCTATTAACGTAACGATTCAATCATACGACAGGATGGCCCGATGTTGGAGGGTGACTTTACTAGATATCCCTCGCTAACGTTGGCGGTTTATTATCGGGCTGTAATTGGTTCTGCGTTATTCGAGAGATCTACAGTAGTCTTGCTTTGAGCTGGATCGTATGGGGCTTGATCCACTCGCTACGCGCCGGGTTTCCGTAGGGATCTGTTTGACGGGTGGTTTGTTAGTGGTACCAGTTCATGCTATGGAAACCCCCGCGCAGCGAAGGATATCCCAGTCGTCAGGTCGCACTGCTTTTCAGCCTTGGACTTGCCTTTATAGTGTTATACACCATTCACGATAGTCATCGAAGCAGGTAAGCGGCGATGACCGTATATTAATTGCTCACCAATCCACTAGTGGGCCGTTTGGAAAGTTCGGTGACACTTTATCTTCGCCACAGCCGCCATAGCTGCGTTAGAAAAATTCGACGTAGGCCCTGCTATGCCTGCATTTTTCCGCCTTGCTCTGACGACTGTGGCTGTGAAAAGTTTGTTACCGAACTTCCCGCACAGCCCACTAGTCGTCAGAGGCAACAACGCAAGAGCGACCTAACGAAGGCTGCCCGGGTGGTTGCTGCCAGCCCCAACCATCGCCATCGGAGTCAACGCAAGGCAAGCCGGTATAGATTTCATCGCTGGCCATTGGCGGCGCTGCTTCAACTACACAGGATTCAGTTCCAGTCCAGCCCCATCCATCCCCATCGCTATCCACACAGATCGTCTCACTGACTTCTACTGGCGGTATGCAGGTATTTGCGCCATCCCAGCCCCAGCCGTCACCATCCACATCAACGCATATACTGTCAGTAATTTCTATGACGCCTGGTGAGCCCAGAGAGGCTACCTGAAATTGCCGCTGTAAACGCACCACCGGCTGACCGGATTGACCTGTGTCTTCAAGTTTCCAGCTGGCTTGTTGGCCTATAGCCGGTGCGATAAACGGGATTGGACCAATGGTATCAATCACCACTTCATCGCTACGACCCGTACCTTCACCGAGCTTTAAGGTCCAGTGATTGCGATCTTCAATACAGTTGGCGTCTAATGTGGCGTTACGATCAAGCTGCTGACCGCCCATGTCACTATTAAAAACAAAAGCAGGATCCAGAGTCATCTCATCAGCAGACAAAGTGGTGTAGAGGCGCGTCAGGTATCGGTTGCCGCTTAGAACATCAAGCGATGCCTGCAACGGTGCGATCACATCTGTGCGTAGGATCGAATCGACAGATATACGTGCGGCGCTTAACTCCGCGCCGGTATAGTTGTTTATTAAAAACATTCGATCAAAATAATTGAGCGCTGATTGACCATCTTGCAATGGTAGTGCGTTAGTGAGTGTGTCTGTAACGACAGCACTTTGAAAAAAGCTCTGCACCAGGCTCAGATATTCAACATCAGATGAGCGACTGAGTCGCGCACGCTGAGCTTCAAGATCAGAAGTTGAGGTTAAAGCGGAAAGCAGACTATTAAACCGCCCGGCGTAGTCTGTTGCAAAGCCCTGTCCGCCGGCTTCGTTCATTGCATCAGTAATGAGTGCCTGATAACTGGCATAGGCATTACGAGTACCCGAGAACCAGTTAAGCCGTGTATAGTTTGGTGTGACGTGAAGATAGTTCTCAGGGACGGCGCGTGCATCACCTAACAGCCATACCAGCACTCCCATATCTTCAAGCGCGGCGACCGCTGTGAGCCGAATGGGTATCACCGGCTTGTCACTCTGATACTTCATAATCAGAGGCTGGATGCTACCGATGCCACGATTCTGTTGCAGCTTGACGGCGACGAACTTCATACCATCTTCTATATAGGGTGCCAGCAGCTCCAGCCCTTTTGCCGTCAGATCGTAGCCGTTATCAATAAGCCATTGCGATATTGATTCTGCATTGTCACCGCTGATTAATGTAACTACGTAACCTCCCACATCCTGAACACTTTCTACGACCACACCACCAGTCTCTATGGTGCTGCCATCATCAGCAGATTCACGTGGTGATGTTGGAGAAAACACCGGTACTGCACACTCGCTACCGGTTCGCATTAGATTGAACTGCGGACGGGTAACTCGCTCAAGATCGGTAAACGCTGTATTACTTCCTACCTCGTACACAGGCGTTGAGGGCACCGGCACCACCCAGCTAAAGTCTTCAGAATCACCTTGAAACTGGATTTGTACCATCGCAGTGATCTGATTGCCGTCTTGGCGGAAGACAATTTGCTCCGCCGCCTGGTTAATGGGTACCAATTGGCAAAAAAATCCACCGCACGCTGAAGCCGATGTCGACATCAACATGAGAGCGGTCATTAGAAAGCCAACTGACAGCAGGCTGCTTCGCGTATAAAACTTCATGATCGTACCTCTAAAGTGAGCATCTCTAGCCTGCATTATTTATGGGGATTCGGCATCCAGAGTCAATTTCGCTAAACAGGTCAGTAGATTCACGCGCAAACGTAGCTCGCCACTAGCGATGCGGATCTGATGAGATGTGACGCGAAATTGCGCTCTGGGGTCGAATAGACAGAGTGTTTTTTGCTTGTACATAGATTGTTGCCTTTAAACACTATAAAAATTGGTACATCGTTAATTATCCTAGGTCGCCTTATGAATAATGCAGGCTAGAATAGCGCTCAATTAGGGCGGTGACAATTTAGCGCGCTTCAATCGCCTGCTTTACCATAGATACAATAGCCATCAGGAATGAACGAATATTGTCTCCGTACCCGTATTTGTAAGCCGCTAGCAGGATGGCTGCGAGTACAACAATCCACAACAACAATTTCCATCCGCGCCCCGTGCTATGGTGATTGTTGTTCAAATACGGCATTTTAGCTTCAGTCCTTCTGA
>CALISD010000201.1 GCA_938041955.1 uncultured Granulosicoccaceae bacterium
TCTTGAAATAAATAAAGGTTGCCCGGCAGACACCGACGCTGATGGCATCATCGACGCCGATGACCGATGCCCCCAACAGGCAGGTGTAGAAGCCAATCAGGGCTGCGCCGCAGATGCTGATGCCGACGGCGTCGCCGATGCTGACGACCAATGCCCCGATACAGCAGGTGTCGCAAGCTCAGCCGGATGCCCTGCCACTGAAGCTGAAGCTGACGATGCCGATGCCGATGCCGATGCCGATGCCGATGCCGATGGTGACGGCATCCCCGATAGCAATGACAACTGCCCGTCAATACAAGGGGTAGCGTCAAACTCCGGTTGCCCGACAGACAGTGACGGAGACGGCATAGCGGATGCAGATGACCAATGCCCTTCCACTGCCGGTATAATTGAATCACTCGGCTGTCCCGCCAATGCCGCCCCTGACAGCGCCGAAATAAAGCGCGCTCTGGATGCGGCAGTTAACGGGGTAAAGTTCAATTCCAGCAGTGCAATACTCACCGCCCGATCAAGAGAGTTACTAAGAACAGTAGCCGGATTGATGAAAAAGTATCCCGAGGCGATCCTTGAGATTCGCGGTCACACTGACTCATCCGGCAACACTGCAAAGAACATGCAGCTGTCTATGCAACGGGCCCGCGCATGTGCTTCATTCATAGCTGCTCAGGGAATCAGCCTGGATCGCCTACAGGCGTATGGCTACGGAGATTCACAACCGATTGCAGATAACGCCAACCCGATAGGGCGTGAGCAAAACAGACGAGTTGAATTTGAATTTAGTAATTTGTAGCAATGTGAAATCGCTGTGTGCATGAGCACACAGCGATTGAAAAAAGTATCGTCGGACCCGCACTCAACCTGCCTGTCTGCAACGCATGATGCGAACTCATCAACCAACGTCAACATAAATTGGGCTAGGTGGCCACGCAGGTTCAACACCTAACCGGCTCCGCTACCCATCAATCGTTGAGCAAGCTCGTCAGCTACATCCTTTGAACCACCAATCTTCAGAGCGCAAATCGACATATTCCATACGGTGCTCCCCACAAACTCAGTTGCGCTATCGCAGAACCAAATTTGGCGTAGTATATTGTGATCTGCAATATCTACCGCTGGAGCACAGATGCAACAACGAACCATTGGATCACTACAGGTTTCCGCTATCGGGCTTGGGTGTATGAATATGTCGGCGGGCTATGGCCCGGCGGACGACAAAGAATCAACAAAACTCTTAAACGAAGCATTGGACGTCGGTTATACGTTTTTAGATACCGCCCAGGTCTACGGATTCGGACACAACGAACAACTCATTGGCAACGCCCTGTCTTCACGGCGCAATGAATTCGTATTAGCGACGAAGTGCGGGCTGTCAAAAAGCGGTATCAATGGCGACCCCAAGGGCATATTGGAAAGCTGTGACGCCAGTTTAAAGAAACTTAAAACTGACACTATAGATCTCTACTACTTGCATAGAGTAGATCCCGACATACCGATCGAAGACAGCGTTGGTGCGTTATCACAGCTTGTAGAGCAAGGCAAAGTGAGAGAGATCGGGCTATCTGAAGTGTGCTGCGAAAACTTACGTCGCGCTCACAATATCCATCCTGTCGCTGCGCTGCAATCAGAATACTCTTTGTGGTCCCGCACACCGGAGCGCGGCATATTAGATCTGTGCGATGAACTCGGTATCACTATGGTGCCTTTCTCACCGTTAGGTCGCGCCTTTTTAACAGGTAAGGCTACAGATATCTCGTCACTTGGCGATGACGATCTACGCTGCACAATCGCAAGACCGCGCTTTGAACCGGAAGCATTTAAAAAGAATCGCGAGTTATTAGTACCGTATGCCGAGATTGCGGAACAAAATAATTGCAGCATGGCACAACTCGCACTAGCCTGGTTGCTGCATCGAAAGAACGACGTACCTATACCAGGCACCAAACATATAGACTTCATGAGAGAAAACGCCGCTGCCGCTGCGGTTACACTCGACGCAGATACGGTCGCCAAACTGAACCGCTTGATCAATGAATCTACTGTTGTCGGCACACGCTATGAAGATCAACGAATGGCAGAGGCAGACTCGGAACGGGATTGACGCATCGCCGTTTACTCAACTACCAGTGATACGCGACTGTAAACTTCAGTCGCGAAGCATGCTTATATTTATATCCAAGCCGCACATCCCAAACTGCGCTTTTTCCAAATCTAAGCTCTACGTCTAGCGCAGTATTATTTTGCGTGGTTGTTAAACTATGTTTGTGCTGCAGTCCGGCAAATAATCGAGCATTAGAACCAATACTACCGGTTATACCGATATCAGCTGCTATCGCGTTTGATTGATACTTGCCCTTTTCCTCAAGGTGAATACCCGCTAACGCAAAACCGGTGAAACTCTCTCCAAACTTTACCGCATGCCCGGCCGTCCAGTCGAAATTCAATGCAACACAACCAAAACAATTCGGATCAGATTCATCTAAACCCAAACGAAAATGCCAGGACAAACCACGATCATCAGACAACCCGGTAATAGATGGATTCAAGTTAGTGATGTTTAGAAAGTCCAGGGCCAACAACTTCAATTCGCCGCGTGCGATCCCGAGACGCGTATCAAGTATAGTGAAATTCGCATCAGCTTTACGACCCGCATCAAGACTCAAGAAATCGAAATACGCAGGCCGTAGCTGCAGTTCCGTGTACTTTCCGAAATTCCTGTCATCCACCACAGATAGAGCAACCCGGCTCGGCTTTTGGGCGAGGTGTGGCGGCGCTTCTTGATGATCTTGATTTTCTTCTGGCTGCGAAGGGAGAGCAAACCTTTCTAATAATAATCGGCGTTTAATTTCAGCCGATTCATTCTCTGTATTACCCACAATAATCTGATATTCGTAGTAGTCGAGCAAGCTCTCAATCAGCAAGATTTTTTCAGCGCTAGCCAGTGCCTGGTAGTCACCAACGAAGGCCAAAACACCCTCGCCATTGAAACTCTCCACCTGGTGTTTAAAGATCACCTTTAACGCAGCGCTCATCCTGAAGTACGCCTGGTGAAAGCGTGTTCTTCTTGATGGGTGATAGATAATATCGCTTATCAACGACCCTTTGATCATTTCCGGCGTTTGCTCAGAGACCGAGAGTCGATCGATTACATTGTATGGCATGGTCCAGAAATTATGGCGCGGAACCAGACGCTTATCCACCACAACACCAAGTAGTTTCGCGATTTGATGCGCACAGTTTTCGCGAAAGAAATAATAATCCAGCTTCTGTCTTTGCAACTCAAAGCTATGTGCCGCTACAAGCTCTACTTCACTGTCTGTTAAATTGAGTACATACTCCCATACATCGCGTAACTCAGCCTCCCCATACTTAGCCATGTGCCGGTAAAAGAGTTGCATTTCAAACCCGGCTTTATAACCACCAAATATTCCTTTAATAAAATATTTTAACCCCCCGTCAGTATCAGGTACCTCCGCTCCAAAGTTAATAGTCGGGTCCAGCAACCTACTTGATCCAACGCTATTTCCATTGTTGAACTTAAGAAAATTGTGGCCAAAATAAGAGACAGGGCTCTTCATATGACCTGTTGCGTAGATCATGCTTATCGACTGAAGAGTATCCAGTTCAGCCCAACGCTTCCATTCAAAACAGTTAACGGTCTTAAAGTGATCGGCGCCCAGGTGTAGCGACAACCATATCCTTCTTGCTGGAAACAGACATTGTGGATGCCTAAAATCCTTAGTCCCGGGCGAATTAAAGGCAGCTATCGTTGCTTTAAGCTCAGCGTCAGCTGACAGCGCACCATTTTCAGCAAAGAAAAAATCTGATGACTTGACACTGCTCTCACCATTTACATAATGCAGCAGCGCTAGCCATTGTGGATGTGAGGCCAGCGCACTCAAGTCTGCGGAGAGACTTCCAGGGCTAAGATGTGCCGCTGAGGACCAGCATAGAATTAACGCACTACACAGAAATCGATTGATACGCTGCTTGAAAATATTTGGGACAATTCGGAAGATTATGAGGTGGGAGGTGGGAGGATCTGCCGAATTATTCGACAGATCTCCTAATACCTATACGGTGCAAATTGCCGCGCTGTGCAGATTTACAGACTCAAACAGGGTTTGAACTTTTTCAAGATGTTCCTGACTTGAATAACCATCAACACCAAGCGCTGTTGCGATATCATTGCGAATCAACGGCGTTACTTTAGCGTGATCAGCAACCTCACAGCCTGCAAGTGATAAGACCGCAGTAAGGTAGGTACCGTGGCCACGTGCAGCATCTTCAACAAGCGCCGGGTACGACTCATTGATAAAAAGTGCAGTAGCAGCTTCTTTCTGCGCACAAAATGTATCAGCCGATGCAGTAGCAGATGTATAAGCATAAAGCCCAAGCGCACCTGACACAACGTTCAGACCCAGCGATAGTCCGCGCTGATCTTCCTTCGTCAAAATAAGACCCCAAAAACACTCTTCAAGAGCAGTTTTGTAATCACGGCTCGCCTCTTGTGCAACAACATTGCTCGTCATTGACACAGCGATTGTTAATGCAGCTACCAGTCCTGAAATTTTTTTAATCATTGTTACTCCTTGTTTGTACAAAGCATTTTTTATAAATATGTTTTTATTAACTACTACGCAGATGTTCGAAAATAACCGAACCAACAACACCTTTTATTGACTGAATCTAAACAGGCCAGTTGAGTTGATCTCGCTCTGAAAGAGGTACCGTATTTCAGATACAACACTGTCGAACTTCATCATGCGTTAAGATCTAAGTCAAGAAACAATTGAGTAATAGTATTACACTGGACTCAATGGCAGTTTCTACTGATCAAATAACCTTAGTGCTAACACTCGGCACCATTTAACTAAGACGCAACACAACGTATTGTTTAATGCTCCCCATTGCAATAAAACAGCACCGACAAGAACATCGCAGATGTAGCGTGCATGCCATCTAGCAAGTCAATGCCATCTACTGACAGGCGCTATGACGCCTGTATTTAGTGCAAGTCGTCCTACACGCCATTGCTCATCCGAAGAACTGCATGCTTGGTGCGATTATCGCCTCAACTAAATCAGGCAATGCTTAAAGTTAAGGACGGGGTCGACAGCTTTTTCGTGTTACCGGGCTCCAGCCCCAGCCACCATTTCGTGACGCATCGGCATAGTCGCAATCACCGGGCGGAAGTACATCTGTTGCTAAGTCAGTGCCCAACAAAGGAGCGCACGATTCACCTGCACCGGCATTCCAGCCCCACCCGTTATTCTGCGATGCGGCCCGGTAATCACAAGCGGGGTCAATGACCAGCTCATTACCATCATCAACTGGACTAACAGCCGCTACTGAATATTGAACACCCGTACCCGGAGCCCACACCCAGACGCGCGGCGTATTGCCGCTTGTAACTTCAATCATTCCACCATAGTTCCATGCCATACCGTCGTTCGCATCCTGCCAATCGGCACCCCCGTTATCAGAGAAGCGTATACCGCGTGAATTGCTGCTCGCACCGGAATGATAACTTTCAGATGAGGTTACGTAGATAAGACTCGACTCACGTGGTGCGATCGCCACCCCACGCATGTGATCATCAGTCAGCAATTTTTTCCATGTCTGGCCTGCATCGTTGGAACGATAAAGGCCTTTGCCTTGCCCGTAGACTGTCGCATACACCCGATTGGCATTATTGGGATCTGTCTTGATATCAAATACACCCTCCCAGGCGTGAAGAGTCACCCGCCCTCCGTTCGACCAATCTTTCGTAGAGGAAGTGGGGATGATATCTTTACGCATCGGCACGTGATCACTATCTGCCCGCATCCGCTCTCCTCCAACCTGCATCCAGTTCCCGCCGCCATCAACAGAGCGCCACAACCCGTCCTCACCGCCAGCATACACCAGGCTTCCATTAAATTTATCTACCGCAGTAAACTTCAATCCGTGACCTGGTAACGCCAACACCAGAGACCAGTCCGTGCCGTCGTTTACCGACTTATATACATCACCCTTGACGGTCATATACATCGTTCTGTTGTTTGCAGGGCTGGTGGTATCTACTGAAAGGCCGTACATTCGAACGGCATCGTCTCCGGCAGGCAAGCCATTACCTGCCCACTGCCACTCTTGTCCGTAGGCTGTGCTCTTGAACAAGCCGGTCCTGGTAATCACACCTTGCGACTCATCACTAAACTGACCTCGACTGAAAGAAGCCCACACAACCCCAGGCCTTTCAGGGTCATTGAGCAACGTTGATATATTAGAACCCTCACCACGCACCGCAAGCTGAGTGTCCACTGGCGGCACACCAATACGCCAGACATAGTCTGAATAAACATTGTAATTCGGCTGGCTTCTGTTCCAACTCCTACCACCATTAAGGCTGGTCCAGAAGCCGATATCATATCCGCCCATATAGACTACGTTCGGGTTAGCATCGCTCACATCGAGCGCATGTCCATTAATATTTTCCATACCTGTCGAAAGCCAGCCACCATCCGCTTTTTGTGTCGCTACGTTATTCAGGTTTTTTCCACCATCAAAACTTGCCCACGCCCATCCCCCGAACGTGCCATACATTCTTTCATCGTTAAACAGATCTTTGGTCACTGTTTTTGTCAACCCATAGAAACTCTGATTAAAGGTAAAATATTGATTGTCTGAATAGCCGGTAAGCCACTCGGTCACCAAGCCGGTGCGAGTCCACGAACCCGGTTGACCCCCATTGACACTTTCCCAGGTGCCAGCGTTCGGATTCCAGTCATACGGACGTAGCACATCCACCAGCCTGATGGTTTGCGGGTTCTGGTGACCCACACTGATGATGCCGGTCTTTTCGCTAATCTGCGTAAAGTTGCTGCCTCCATTGGTACTCTTAAAGAACGCACCGGAATCAACAGTGCCCCCAATATATGTGTAGTTTTCATCCGATGCAGACGGGCAACCGTTTGAAACAAACGTACTCGTGAACACAATCTCAGTCCTAGCGGGGTGCACATCCATATCAAGAATGTCACCGAGAGAAGCACCGATACGTGTCCAGTTATTTCCACCATCTACCGATCGATATAAATGTGCAGCACTGCACCTAAAGCGTGACCTGCCGGTCAGACCATAAATCACATTGGCATCTGCCGGATGCACCAGCAGCTTTACAATATTTAGATCTTCTGCAATTCCGACTGACGCAAGCAACCGCCAGTTACTCCCGCCATCAGCACTTTTATAGACACTACCCGGTATTCCTTCGCCCCAACGATGCTGAGCAACATAGACAATATTCGGGCTGCTTTTGGAAACCACGATACTCTCGATAAATTCCACCGGATAGGGGTTGGCTGCGTTCGGAAGCACTTTCTCAAAGGTGCCGCCACCGGTGTTGGTTCGGTAGACGCCGGACCCAGTGCCGACAAAAAAGGTGTTCTCATTAGTTGGATGAAAGCCCAGGGCCGATGCATCTGTTGACGTTAGGCCATTGTTAGCACCCAGCGGACTCCATCGCTTACCGTTGTCAACACTCAAATACACACCGCTGAGATCGGTACCTATAACTAAAGCAGTCCCATTGGCGGTGGCCCCCATCATCGAAGTAGAACCACCACCACCCGGATTGGTCCTTGTCCAGCTGTGCTGTGCGAACAGAACTGACGAGTAAAAATAAATCACGACCAACAAACCAAGCAATGAACCGGGCTTTATTTTTCGCTGTACCAACTGAGTCAACATCATCGAATCATGTACTTTATATGTAGGTTAAATCCCATACAATAACTTATCAATTGACTCACTGACTAACTATTTTAAGCGCAATATGCCACGAAACACGGGCCATGAGCGGGTGAAATCTCTTTGCACTGCACACCGGCCAACTATCTACGCAAGAAAACGAAAAGCGTTTTTCATACACTTCCCCCCCCGTAACAGCACCAGTGTCCCGGAATGTAAAAGTGACCTAGAATGCTCGATCGTATATAGACCAAGTGATTGGTTTATATGTAGGAACCCACCCAATGATGTTATGTACATCTGCCGTATCGATTATGCATTTCATTATTCCCATGGAGAGAAAATGATTGTATATATCCGTCTAATCGCCCTGCTACTGATGGCATCTTCCAGCGCCCACGCTGGAATAGATGAAACAGTAGACGCCTTTTTCAATGATTATCTTGGCTGGTTTGCGAGTTTAATCTTCACTTCAGTCCCGATCGGAGAGGCAAACTTCCCCCTTATCGCGGGGTGGCTGCTCATAGCCGCGCTTATCTTCACACTGTACTTCGGCTTTGTACAGTTCAGTAAATTCAAGCTCGCCGTCGATATCGTACGCGGCAAATACACCGACCCGAACCACCAGGAAGAAGGCGAAATCTCGCACTTTCAGGCACTCACTACCGCGTTATCCGGAACAGTGGGCCTGGGCAATATCGCAGGCGTCGGTGCAGCACTCGCCATTGGCGGGCCAGGCGCGACTTTCTGGATGATACTGGTCGGTATATTCGGCATGGCATCCAAGTTCTGCGAATGTACCCTGGGTGTTAAATATCGAACCATTTTACCCTCAGGTGCTGTGTCTGGTGGACCCATGTACTACCTGAGTCGCGGCCTGGAAGAACGCGGGTTGAAAGGTCTGGGGAAATTTCTGGCAGTCGCCTTTGCTGTCATGACCATCCTCGGCGCGTTAGGCGGCGGTAATATGTTTCAAGGCAATCAAGCCAATGCCATGCTTGTCAGTACTTTTGGCTTACCTGACGGCTACGGCTGGGTGGTCGGAGTCATTTTGGCAGGTTTTGTTTTTTCCGTAATCATTGGTGGCATGCCATCAATTGCCAGTGTCACCTCACGATTGGTGCCTTTGATGGCTGGCATCTATATCGCCATGGCCCTAGTGGTTATTCTCACAAATACTGATCAGGTGGGTCCGGCGTTTGCAGCGATTTACAATGGCGCCTTCTCAGCAGAAGGGGTAGCAGGTGGTTTCATAGGCGCACTCATACAAGGATTGAAACGTGCGACGTTTTCTAACGAAGCAGGCGTGGGTTCAGCGGCAATAGCTCACTCAGCGGTAAAAACGAATGAACCGGTTACCGAAGGGCTTGTCGCATTACTTGAGCCATTTATTGATACCGTCATCATTTGTACTTTAACCGCTCTGGTTATCACCATCTCCGGCATGAACAGCGGCCCTTTTGATGGCTCGGGCCTTACCGGTGTAAACCTGACGGCCGCCGCCTTTCAGGAGACTGCAGACTGGTTTAAATACCCACTTGCCATTGCAGTGGTGATGTTCGCTATCTCAACCATGATCTCCTGGTCCTACTACGGGCTGAAAGCATGGACTTATCTGTTCGGTGAAGGTCGAATAAACGAGATAATTTATAAGATTATATTTTGTGTATTTGTAGTTATTGGTGCATCAATAAGTTTTGGTGCGGTGATCGACTTTTCCGATGCGGCAATATTCGCCATGAGTATTTTCAACATCATTGGCTTGTACTTCTTAATGCCGAAAGTGAAGGACGAGCTGGCCTCTTTTGTCTCTCGAATACGTTCGGGTGAGATAAAGAAATTTAAATAAACCCGCAAATTACCCACTGGATAATCAGTGGGTAATGCACCAAGATCCAGACCTGCAAAGGCACCCAAACGGGTGCCTTTTTTTTATTCCTTACAGCCCCAAAACAGACCTACAAAACTCGTACTCAGCAGCGTAGCCAGCCGTAATTAAACGCATCAAGTCAATTCGGCAACGCCTTGCATTTTCGATTGCCGTCCGAATGAATAGCGGACTCTTTGCAAGAGGTCCTGCGGAGTATAAGAATTTCCACTACCCCGCAGAACAATCACCACACTGGCAGCGATGAATGCGAATTCACGCTTAAAACCGTTTAGATTAGCGATTAAGGATTTTTCTATATTGAGTTTATTAAACATGAACCACACCATTACTGCGGCAACAACCAGGGCTACCTCGCGGGTTCGAACACCCAGCACAAGTAGCACTCCAAGTATGAGCAACACCGGCTGATAGGTCGCAAAGGTTGCTATCTGTGCGAAATTACCAAAAAGCCCACCAATCACCAGCGGTGCTGCCAAGGACAACCTAAGTAACAATCCAAGATTATCCCAGTCTGCGTTTTCTGAATTAACACCATTCGTCAGTATCAACCGGTCAGCGCTTAGATTACCTGACCCCACAATAAGCAATACAAACATAAAACCGGACAGTGCGATATCCCGCATCTGAACAAACATAGCCGGTGAGGTATAGGTACTAACCGTTGTTTCTACACCCGGCGTAGTAACTACCGGCAGAGAGAAAACAAATGTCCACAATAGAAACGCATAAATCAGCGCCAAAGGACGAACCATCAGTCCAATCAGCAGCGCCACACCACTCAATAACTCAAACGTTGATAGCGCGGTAAGAAACCCCCAGGGTGTTAACATCGAACCTTCAGAGAACAAATAAGTCATGAAGAATTCATTGATATAGCCTTTACCGCCAGTGTAGCTTCCAACAATAGCTAATGTGCGTTCCGGATCAAGCAATTGCGACAGCTTATTGTAGCCGCCTATGCAAAATACCAACCCCAGACCAATTCTAAGGATACTAGCCGTACCCTTGTTACCAATATAGTTTCTATTAAAATAGTTCAATGTGATCCACCAAGCGCTCAAGTTAAAAATGACTTCGAGCTTAGGTAACGAATTCGACCTGCACTTGATTGCATATAAAATACGACAAAACACTTTTAGATGCGCCTGATGAACAAGTGCAGCTAGAAGCTAAACTAGTGTGTCAGTCGCAAACTGATTGAAGATGCGGTTGAGCAGATACAACAGCAGGTAAAGTGGCGATAGAAACGTAGCCATGCTTGCCTGAAAAAATTTAAAGAGGCACCAGTATCGACAACAGCAGCTTGATTCAGCACGGCTTCGAGGGAACACAGGTTGGGCGCGCAGTAAATTTCAACCTTCAGAACACAAGCGCGGCGCTTATGTCTGAGAACTCTTAGGTTGTTGAGGATGAACGGCCGTGGACGACCTCACTCGATCAAAAGCCCCACCCACTTAGAGTTTTCCAGATTGGCGCAGCCGATAGAATAGCAAACGCGGACTTTGACTCCGGCCTTCTTTTTTGGAATCGCCAATTAACGGCATTACCTGCACCTCTCCAGACCCTTTCATCGCTATCGTTACTTTTGTATCGTTACTTGCGATAGGCACACGAACCATACTCAGGTGTCGCGGTAGACTTAGCCAACTACGTGTATCAGCTTCTTCAAGCGCATAAAATAGCAACCTCACCAGCCCACCGGCTATCTCGTCTTTATCTTCAACCGCTTCAGCAACCGCATTCTTCACCACAACTCTCGCAACCGCCTTTGCGGTCAGTTTTGCAGCGCGTTGCGCGAGTGATGCACTCACCAGATGACCCAGATCACTGGTGACAGATACGCATTTGCAGCTCTCTCCATTAATCAGAGCGTCAACTGCAGGTGGTGTTGATGGAGCGAAATAATACCTGGGAAAGGACAGCCTTACATCATAATCGGTAAGCAGTGAGTCTGAATATTTTCGCGGTATAAACCCGTTCGATACAAAAACAATCGCCTCGTATTCAGTACCATCACTTTGCAGCGCTACAAATTGCCCCGCCGCCCGCAACTGATTCTTATATTCCCGGGCATCGCTTTCAAACCCGAGGCGACTGGCAAACCGGTATAACATGCCATCAAGAGATGAGCCATCAGGCAACTGTTTTGCAAGCTTTCGGTATTCGATATAAGCATCGTTGAGTTGCCCGGCCGCTTCAAAACTCAGGCCGATAAGTGAACGAGTGAAATGATCCTTTTCCAGTGCTCCACCATGCATGTCAATACGTTCTAACGCACGCCTGGCCTCAACAGCTGCACTGTCGTACTTACCCAGCGCAAGAAAGTTCATCATTAAATAACTGTGCACCCATAAGCGCTCACTATATTCCCCCGTGTAGCGTTTCGCCCAATCATTAGCGAGCAACGTTTTACCTTCGTCACCTAAACTGACGTAGTCATATTTATCCAGATAGTCAACGGCCGCTAGTAACTCACGAACGCTACCTTCAAAGTCCCCTGACTCGTGCAGAATAAGACCTTTTTCAAGTAAATAAAGTAAACGGTCAGATGACGATACGACGCCGCTGTCTGCCAGTGTGGTAAGTGCTGCAGAACTGTCCCCGCTATAAAACTGAGATCGAGCCTGATACAAGGCAGACGTGCTACATGCCGTCAATGTGATCGGTAGAAGCACTATCAGCCAGACAGATAGACGCCTGGACACAGAAAATTCCTTTTTGACTGGCACGACAATTTACCAACCAATGATGGGTCGCGAGGACTCCCGTGCGATTTCAACCTTATCAGCCCAGGCGATCGCACCTGTCTCTGTGTCGGTCAACTCAAGATTCAAGCTGTAATGCACCAACTTTTTCTTAGTCAGTCGAATCTGTCGCGGTTGGTTCTTGACGATCGATCGAAGTGTACCGCCCAAAATATAGTCCACCCCAAGCTGCCGACCCTGTGCAATGCGTTGCGACTCGGGGACGGTACCGGTTTTTTGAAAGCCGGATTCCTCATCAATGTTAGCGCGCTGCGCTTCATTAATGAGTTGATATTTACCAGACTGCACCAGCGCAAGCCGAATATCATCACTGATACCACTGGTGTTAATGTGTTCCGAAGTTTGATTGCCAATGCCATAACTGATAATCACCGGTCGCGCATTCGAACCATCAACAAAATTGACCAGGCTTTCACTCAAGTGATTGACTATCAAATCTTTGTCAGAAAAATCGTAGCTTGCATCGTAGTGCACCTGTGAATCAGGGTCGATGCTCCGGGTGGTGGCACAACCACCCAATCCGATCGTAAGTGCCACCACCGCTGCACCTACACTCAATGCAAGTCGAGAACGCTCTGGATTACTTGTGATTTTTCCCATATTTAAACTCCCTGAAAACTCAGTTTAGTGGTCATATTAATGTCTTGCGAAGCATAGGCTGGCAACGCGGGTGAAGTTGTAACAAAATATATCCGGCGCGACATAGGCTCGAAAAACAAACCGCAGACTGCCCAATGCATTTAGTACCTTGTAGGTTGAACCTGACCTGAAGCAAATAATCGCAGCTCCTGAAAACCAACAGACCAGCCTCACAGCCCTTTTCATCACACGGCCAAAATCAACAAATAGATAGTTTATTGGCAACATAACCCGCGCCCGGTTGGCAAATCGCCAAAAGTTGTAGGAAACGGCGAAAAGTAAAAGAAACCGCAACACATGAGGACCTGTTAAATACCGTATTTCACCAGCGACCGATCAGCATGGCCATTTCCTGTGAGGATTGCAATACGATTCACTTATCAGCCATATGCATATCAACCTGCCGAATAATCCTTCGATGGCAGATTTTGATCATCACTTCTAGAACCATGATTCCATTCAAATTTACTCATAGCTCGTAACAAGAAATTGTGCAGTTGCACAAAAAACAATATATATCCCTTACATTACAGCCCTTCCACAATACCCAATCACATATCAAATTCACTACCCGTCCGCCGATAGCCCTGCAACTGGTAACGGCACACTGGCCTTTGCCTACCGTCACACCATTGGGGGATATAAAACTGTGATGAATAAAACAATAACTACTGGCGTTTTCGCCATTTTGTTAGCAACACAAGTAACGTCATGCGCTAGCGGATCACCACCACTGCAAGAAATGGCTTTAACACAAACGTCAATCAGGAATGCAGAAGCCGCGGGTGCAGTCGACTACGCATCAAAACCATTACGTGCAGCACAACAAAAAGTAGCGATAGCACAAAGACTGATTGATCGCAAAAAATACGATAGAGCAAAAAGTCATCTGGCATTAGCTATCGTGGACGCTGAGCTGGCAGAAGCCTCCGCAGAGGCGAAAAAATCAGCCCTTGCACAAGACGAACTTAATCAAAGCATTGATCTAATGAAAAAAGAAATCGAACGAGCACAGGAAAATTAGGGCTTCCTAAATCCTGGATAAATAATTCGAAAAAAACAATTTAATAGAGATCAGTCTTGAAAAAAGACGGACTTTAACGGGACTACCATGAAAGAAATATTAAATATCACCAGTATTAAAACGAATATCGCCATCGCCATCAGTTGTACACTACTGACAACAGGATGCGCCGGGAAAAAACCAAACGCTAACCTTGACTCTGCACGTAGTGTTTATGAACGAGTGAGCTCAAGCGATGTAGTTAACGAATATTCCACAGAAGACCTGAATGTTGCCAAGTTAAAGCTCGATGATGCTGTTGACGCCTGGCATGACAAGAAACCCAAGGGCGAGATTAATAATCGCGCTTATATCGCTGAAAAGTACGCACTGATTGCAGAGCAACGCTCAACACTACTGCAACATCAGGCACAAATCGAAAATGGAAAACTGGAACGAACCAATGCTCAAATGGATCTGCGCGCCAATGAGGCAGACGCAGCCAAAAGAGAAGCACTGGACATGACTGCCAGAGCAGAGCAACTACAGCAAGAAGTAGAATTGCGAGAGCAAAAACTCCAGGCACAGTTAGCCGAGATTAGTGAACTCAAAGCGCTGCAGGCACAAAACACTGATCGCGGAATGGTGTTAACACTCGGCGACGTATTGTTTGACACAGGTGAGTCAACCCTTAGAGCAGGTGCGATTAATAACATTGAGCAAGTAGCCAGGTTCTTAAAGAAATACCCCGACAGAACTCTACAGATAGAAGGTCATACCGATAGCACCGGCGATGACGACTTTAACTTCAACCTGTCTACCGAAAGAGCACTCGCTGTACGTAGTGTGCTTCAGGAAAAGGGCATTGACGGCTCTCGTATTGTTGCACGAGGCCTTGGGGAAAACGCCCCAATTGCAAGTAACAGTGTCGCTGAAGGCAGGCAAAGAAACCGCCGGGTAGAAATAATATTCAACCAGACAGAAGACACCGTGGTCTCTGGAATCGACGAGTAGTCAACATACCCCTCCTTCACATTCAGTTGACGGAGGGGTATACATTCAACTACAACCAACTACCTCGCCCTACTCCAGACAAGGGTGTGCTTAAATCCTTTAAAGACGCAAGCATCGCGGCGGATCCGTAAACGACCATGAAGATCATGGTGGCAATCGGATTACGCATCATTGTCAGAAGACTTTAACGATCAAGTTTTGTTCGGCTGTCATCGTTGGTGGCAAGAAATGGAAACCGATTTCCGAATTCTCTGTTGCCGCGTATCCACCTGCCAGCCAGAACGCAGCACCACAATTCACTGTGCCGGACAACAGTAAGCGCTGCTTTTTACCCAACTGACCATACCAACCTCCCCATCGACACAGGTATACTGAATTCTGAATCTCTTAAGTGATCAGTTTCCAGTCACGCACAGTGAACACAAAGAATAATTCGGGGGAATAATAATATGAAGTTCGATTTTCGCACAGCGGTAAACAGTGACCTGCCTGCTCCACAAAAACTATGGTCAGCATTTCCCAAATACAATTTTGTTGGAGGTCACAACGATGCGGACTCCCTGCCAATAGATGAAATTACCGCCGCCTGTAACAGCGTTTTACTGCGCGAGGGAAAAACACTCGCCACCTATTCCCTGGAAAGCGGCCCGCAGGGGTACCTGCCCCTTCGTGAATTTCTGGTCAGCAAGCTCGACAAATACGCCTCCATGCAATGCGATGCAGACAACATTCTACTGACTTCCGGATCACTGCAGGCAATAGACCTGATTAACGCAGCCCTGCTAAAGCCCGGTGATACAGTGATTATCGAGGAATCCAACTATGGCGGCGTACTGTCACGTTTATCACAACTTGACGTCAATATGATTGCAGTACCTGTTGACGAAAACGGCATGCGCACGGACGCTCTGGAGCAAACACTTCAACAACTTAAATCGCAAGGCATTAAGCCTGGCTATATCTACACGATACCTACCGTACACAATCCCACCGGCACCATTATGAGTCTCGCACGGCGCGAACACTTAATAGAGCTTGCAGTCAAATATGACGTTGCCATTTTTGAAGATGAGTGTTATGCCGATTTAGTATGGTCAGGAACCAGGCCTCCGGCGCTCTACTCTATGGACTCAACCGCACGTGTCATCCACATTGGTTCGTTCTCAAAGACCATTGCACCTGCACTACGAGTCGGTTATCTGGTCGCAGACTGGTCACTAATGGGATACCTTTTGTCTCTTAAAACAGATGCCGGATCGGGTGCGCTTGAACAAATGTTGCTTGCTGAGTACTGCACTGAAAAATTTGATTATCACGTAACTAAATTAAACAAGAACCTGCAGGTAAAACTCAATGCGCTAACAAATGCCATTGACCGGGAATTTGGAACTACTGCTGAATATCATTCTCCACCTGGTGGAATATTTCTCTGGGTGAAACTACCAGACACTATTAATACCAGCAAACTAAGTGAAGTTTGCGCCGCCGAAGGCGTCGCAATTAATCCTGGTAACGAGTGGTCATTGCAATCAGATTCAACTCAATATCTGCGCTTATGCTTCGCCAACCCCTCTGCAGAAACCATTGACGAAGGCATTACAAAATTAGCTGCCATCTGCCATCGCGAATTCGGCATTCCGTTGCACGGTCACAATCAACCACGTGACGCATGAACCGAGAGGATCGATGAATGGTACCCTGGCACTGCACCACTCTGATGCCGCGATTGAAATCCAGTAACAAGCGATGCAATATTCAACCAGTTTAAGAATGCAAATCACTACATTGCGCTGCCATTCGCTCTCAGATTAAAGAATTCGGTGAATCGGCCGCTGTTGTCAACAACATGAATTGATTCCGCAACTTAACGAGACGGCATGATCAACAATCAAATTCAATACACAATGACAGCACTCGCCATCAGCATCCTGCTTTCAGCTTGCGGCGGCAGTGAAATTTCAAATACTACCAGTTCAAATCTGGCCGGCGGTAATGCAGTACTTTCAGTTGACCTGGTCGACGCGCCCGTTGATTTTGCCTCAAACGTCTACGTCAATATTGTCGGCATGCAATTGCAGGGTCCAGAGGAACGCGTAAGCTATGTGTACTGTCTGGATGAACCGACTGAGACTACCGACACAACCACCGAAACTACTGACGCAGAGTCAGATTCTCTGGCGGAAGGCAGCGACTCAGAGCTCGATCCGACTGAGATTGCTGAAGCCAATATAGATAATACCGACGATGTCGATGAAGTTGACGACAGTATGGAAGAGCATTCAGCCGAACAACCAGCATGTGCCTCACCGGAGACCCGTAAAGTAGATCTGCTGGCCTTAACCGATGGTGCAGCAGAGCGCTTACTTGATGGTGTAGTCATCCCCGCCGGAAAGTATCAGTGGATACGCCTACAACTCGCAGATGATCCCGGAACCATTGTTCTTGAAGATGGAACAGAACACGACTTGGTCATCCCCAGCGGAAACCAGACTGGCCTGAAACTGACAGGCGGTTTCGATGCCTACAATGATGAACCTAACCATCTGGTGCTTGATTTTGATTTGCGTAAATCAGTCGTCAAAGCCGGAAGTAAGTATCTGTTGAAGCCTACTATAAAAATTTCACGCATCAATAACGCCGCAGAACAAACTCTGTCAGGCAGCTGGCTGTACACTGAAGCCACGGATTGCGTAGCACCGATGGCATATCTTTACGAAGGGGCTGACATCACACCAGATGACTATGGAGGAATTGAATCAGAGCCGACAGTCAGTGTAGACATGACACCGGCAGAAGATGGATTGGGCTGGACCTGGACAGCGCCATGGCTGAAACCGGCTGACTATACCATCGCATACACATGTAACGGCGAATCAGACAACCCGGAAGTTGATGACGACATAGAATTCCGAGTCCAGTCTAACGAAACTGTTAACGGCGCTTAAGACCTCTAACCCACCTGGCAAAGCATGCCGCCCCGATAAATCGGGGCGGCAACATTTACGCTCTACAACACCACTCTTTTATTCTGACCATTTAAAGGAATTTTTCCCAAAAGCAAATAGTCAAACCTCTCGTATACACGTTCCCTCCATACTTATGTAACAAGTCCTTGTCCAGGTAACAGACAAGGTGAATGCCCTTCATCAATTGCCAACGCTTAACTAACTCCACTCCACGTTGTTTATAGATTGGATTCCCCCGGGAAACCCGAAGCGTGAGTGATGGATTATGCCGCTTCGTGCGAGAACCACCCGACAGGTAAGGCCACCAGCCTCCTGGTCAGATCAACTATTTCTCTGCCTCATTGAACACAGTTGCACTCTGATTTTCTAAACGTAAATTCGAAATCACCCGTGGTGTTATTCCACTTCGCCATAATAATTCGCTTTAGATGAACCTGACACTGTCGTTAACAATTGTTAGAACACAACACATCACACTGCGAATCAATTATGTCCAGACCGTATCTAGCCGTCTATTTATCCGCTCTCCTGATATCAGCTTGTGGAGGCTCCGGCTCGGATAATGAAAGCAAGTCACTGCTGGCCTTTGATGGCACCTCGACGACACTGATCGACGGGATCGCTGATACGGGACAATATGGCGACGGATATGGAAACAACGGCGCACTAAGCCAAATCGTCTTCGGCGTTGACAATTGCCACGGGCCCGTCCAGTTAGACGTCCGGGGTTACGACATCGACCAATCGACCGAAGTCACGGTACTTCTCAATAAC
>CALISD010000202.1 GCA_938041955.1 uncultured Granulosicoccaceae bacterium
GTCTTGGAGCAATGTTTCTTGCGTTGGGTATTCGGCTTGCGGTCAGCAAATTCAACTAACATGTGCAAAAAATCGCATAACAAACACGCAGTGTGTGCAGTACTACCTGGCACATCGTTTACCGAGTCTTGACTGTTGCGAACTAACGAGGATTGTTAAGCGTAGGAAGAGAGGTTGCGGGCCGTAAGTAAGAATTGAAGCGGGTAAGTCGCTGTAAATGACTCATTGGTGTAGCTCATAGTACGAGTGTTCCGGAGGGCTACCACTGTATGTATGCATCTGGTGGTGTGTATCGTCGCTCCCTGGATCGTAGAGTTTGGTAGGCAGCAAAATGATTTGATGATCGTGAGAGATTCTGAGTTTTCTCCAGGTGCTGTTGAGTACTTCGGAGCAAGCCGAAAGTGTCGAGGGCCAAGAGAAGAGGCTCAGGAAATTAAGAATGGTCATACTGCCCGGAACGGGTCACGCCGATGGGGGGCCTGGGCAAGATCAGTCGTTATCAGGGAATCATCAAGACTGACGCAGAAAATCATAAGTCGATGCCACTGGAAAGGCAGCGGTAAGAAGTTCAGGGGAAGTTGAGTAACGATAATAAGTGTTTGGTCACTCTATAAAGATAAAATAACCCGTGAACATTGTCCCGAGGTGCTATGTGCTCGTGGGAGCGTCATGATTAAGCAGCCTGGCGTGCCAGGGTAATAGGCTGCCGTTTTGAGGATTTTCTGCCTGATGCACTGAGCACTTGTTGCTTCTTCAATAGGCAGACAATTGCTTGCTGGCAAGGATCACTTGCACTGCTGGATTCTCGCCGATCTGACTTTCTCGTGTGTTCTTTTTGTCATAAGAAGATGGTTGGGTGCTCGCCTATCAGTACTTTATTGCTGCGTTTGTGAACCAATACTGAAACTTGAGTGGTCTGTTGTGGTTTGACTTATGTATCTGCTGTAGTCTCAACAACATTTTTGATTTTAGCGGCATAAATAATGAAATTTGAGTCACTGTGTAGGCATGCCAGAAAGTGTTTTCTCTTTGGTCTGTTAGGCGCTTTTTCCGGTATTGCCAACGCTGCGGATATTGTGCTTACGCCGGGTATAAGTGACAGCGGTCAATATGGCTGGAAGTGGGGTTCTGGCGTTAATCGGGATAACGTTGTCGCGGAGTTTCAGAGCGACGGTGCTGGTGCTGAGCTATCTGTTACCGGCTTCGATGTAGACACCGATACCGAAGTATCAGTGTCTCTTAATGGCAGTCTTCTGGGGTATCTTCCCAAAGGCCTAAACAATGGCTTTAATGACAATTCGCAATTTCAGTTAACTGCTGCCCAGTTACTGGTTGGCACTAACACAGTAGAGTTCGCACAGGCTCGGCGAAGCGGCTGGAAGTGGGGTGTCACCGATATTCTTATCAGTACCTCTGGAGTTAATGAGTCGCCACTTGCGGTCAATGATGCTGCGACTGTTGATTCAGGAGCGGCGGTGGTAATTGCAGTATTGGCCAACGATTCTGATTCTGACGGCGCACTCGCCGCTAGTACGGTATCTGTAACGGCGCAACCTGCGAGTGGTTCGTTGCAAATATCTGGTGATGGCACTGTGGTTTACACACACAATGCGAACAGTGCTACAAGCGATAGCTTCAAATACACTGTTAATGACAATAGCGGTGCAACATCGAACGAAGCTACCGTTTCTATTACCATTACAACGGTATCGGTTCAGCCTCCGCAAGCGAATAATGATACGGCTACCATTAACGTTGGCGCTTCAGTCTCTGTAAATGTGCTGGGAAATGATTCTGCACCGTCAGGGGCTTTGGACGTTGCATCTGTAGAGGTGTCGCAGCCTCCCCAGTTTGGCTCGCTGCAAGTACAAAGCAATGGTTTTATTGAGTACAACCATGATGGTAGTAATACGACCGCGGATTCCTTTAGCTATGTGGTGTTCGACACAAATGGAAATGGATCTAACGAGGCCACGGTAAGTATTGTTATTGAACCTCTCACTTCGGCTGATATATTTCTTACCCCAGGCGTTCAGGAAAACGGTCAATACGGATGGAAATGGGGCTCTGGCGCTAATGTGGATGTTGTTACGGCTGAGTTTCAAAATACTGGCTCTGATGCAGAATTGTCAGTTTTGGGTTTTGATGTAGACAGCAACACGGAGGTTTCTGTGTCATTAAATGGAAGTCTTTTGGGGTATCTGCCCAGGGGATTGAACAATGGTTTCAATGCCGTTGCCGTTTTTCAATTATCGGCAGAGCAGCAAGTGGCGGGCATCAATACGATTGAGTTTGCGCAAGCTCGTAGAAGTGGCTGGAAGTGGGGTGTGACAGACATAACACTCAGTACCGGGGTAAACGTTGTTCCGTTAGCAAATAACGATACAGCGACTCTTGGCTTCGGTGGTTCGCTGTCGATCCCGGTGTTGTCAAATGATTCGGATCCAGACGGCAGTCTGATAGCTAGCTCGGTATCTATCACCCAGCAGCCAGGCAATGGCAGTGTGCAGGTGTC
>CALISD010000203.1 GCA_938041955.1 uncultured Granulosicoccaceae bacterium
GCTCGTGAAGTACACACACAACAAATCCCCCACCCATACAATAATTTACAAAACCCAACGAAGTACAACCCGTCACTATAGTAACAACAACACATAAACCGCTACACAAACCACCAACCATAACCTCACAAGGCAACCCGCTGCGAGAGCAAGGCACTCACCGTCCATACAAGAATGCATGAATATCAAAGCCCATATAATCACAGCAGATTATAGCGCTCAGATACGAGACTGTTGTACAACGCTACTACAGGAAGAACTGACAAGCGCACTAGAGAAAACAAACATGCCAGTAGACCAGTTTACGCCCGTAGTGGAATCTCTCCCGGAGCTGATACTATCCCCACAACAGATTAACAGCCAACCAGGAATCCGATGCAACCCACCTTCGACCTCTACTCATGGAACACACCAAACGGCCAAAAAATAGTCATTGCTTTAGAAGAAGTAGCCGCCAAGTATGAATACCACCCAATTGACATCCGAAACGGCCAACAACATACACCTGAATTTAAGGCACTCTCACCCGATGGAAAAATACCTGCACTGGTCAGTCATGGTGAAACAAAAA
Organism: uncultured Granulosicoccaceae bacterium; assembly: GCA_938041955.1. Lineage (GTDB taxonomy): Bacteria > Pseudomonadota > Gammaproteobacteria > Granulosicoccales > Granulosicoccaceae. The sequence goes on from CALISD010000203.1 coordinate 572, forward strand.
TCTCACTATTCGAATCTGGCGCCATACTGTTTCATCTAGCGCAGCTCTATCCGGTATTAATGGGCAGTACTCCAGAGGAACATGCGCGGGCCTCATCATGGACATTTTGGCAAGTGGGTCAACTGGGACCACTCGCTGGTCAGTTCGGCCGCTTTAGTGGCGCTGACGAACCGAACCCGGGTGCCATTGAACACTTTGAACAATTGGTCTGGCGATGCCTGAAACTGATGGACAAACAACTGAGCAAGTCAACATACCTAGCCGGTGATATCTTCACAATTGCAGATATCGCCTGCATCCCATGGGTAGCGTCGAACCAGAGCTATCTACAGGTTTACGGCGTACCATGGCGCCAACACTGCCCTGCCCTCAACCGCTGGGCCAACACACTACAAGAAAGACCATCCGTTAAAAATTCACTAAAATAACAAAGTATGAAGTAATAATCAGACCGAGATGAGCACCGATCAATTGTTACAACCAACACGAACACCACGCTTCCTCTCAAACTAAATCTTATGCTCAACACTGCGCCAAGGCAGAAGATCAAACGTTAGTTTCGTTTAGCTTGTATGATTATTTCTTAGTATAACGTCTCTAAAACTTTAGTAGGTACTCGCGATTTTTTGCCCCATATGCACAACCGACAACTTAATCTCCAGACAGAGCTATATAATTTTTTAGATAAAACAGGTGCCCCGTCGGTAGGGGCAGGTGTCATAGACAGCACTGGAGCAACCACCTTAGAAGTAGTTGGTACATGCAATCGCGCAGACACGCGTACAGCATCCAGTTCGCATCAATGGCACATTGGCTCCTGCACTAAATCACTAACGGCCGTACTCTACAGCCTACTGGTAGAACAACAAATCACCCGATGGACAAGCACGCTCGAGGAGCTTTTTCCCGACTGCGCTGACAGTATGCACCCATCCTGGCGAGAGCGAACTGCAGAACAGCTGTTTTTCTGCCGCGCTGGAATGCCCGCTAACCCGACGAATGCGATCATGAGCCAGGCATGGAAAGATGATCGGGCGCTTTCAGAGCAACGCACCAACCTAACACAGCATATTTTTTCACAACCAGCAGCTGCCGCTGGGAAATTTGTGTACAGTAATCTGTCGTATATAGTTATCGGTGCTGCCATAGACCGCCTTTGCAAAAAGCCATACGAAGACGCCCTCAACAGCAATCTGTTATCCCCATTGGGCATAACATCAGTCGGATACGGGCCGCCAACTGATATTCAAGGCCACACCGCCTTGTTGCGCCTGCCATGGATACACCTGTTCAAAGGCAAGTCGGCTGCCCCAACAGAATCTACCAGTGACAACCCCCGTGTATTCTCCTCCGCCGGCACATTGCACCTAAGCCTTTCTGACTGGGCTAAATTCCTGGCCGTGTTCCTCAACAAAAACGATCAAACATGCGTATCCCAATCGGCAGTCAATGCAGTACTGAATGCACCCACTGGCTATATCATGGCCAAAGGTATCGCCCGCACCGGACTTCCGGATGTTGAATTCGGAATGCAAGGTTCGAACACAGCGTGGGCAGCATCCGTACTCATCAATACAGAACGAAACAAAATAGCGTTCGTCATCTGCAATGACGGACGATCAAGCATGTTAAAAGCAACCTCACAATTTGCACTGCAAATACTTCGCGACAACACCAGCAAGCGCTAGCAACAAATTTTTTATTCTCACGCAGATACACCGCGGTTCTTCAAATCGCGTAGAAACGTTTGAACCCTATACTAGCTAGGAACAGTTGAAAGCAACACGAACAGCACCAAATGAAACCGATAAGATAAGATAGTCGAGCCATCTCATGCAAAGCTTCGAAACTCAAACATTTTATACATCACCGTGACACACCCATTTTGAATTGAACCCGGCAGTGGATGCGCGAACATACCCGCCCTACGTCGGGACGTCGACTACAGAAAGAAGAATCAAATACTACGGGCATTACCGCGTTACGCAGCAATGTGCCCAAAGGCGCGAGCCGTTACTAGAGCTAGCCGCGCGTTTGTTTGGTTTTGAATCTCATCGTGGAGACAGGTAAAAGTGGCATGGATGCCACGTTAGCGAAGTAGGCACATGGATGTGCCGTCTGAGCGGCGCAAGCGGTCCGATGAGATTCAAAATGCCGCAGGCACCCGCAGGGCAAAACAAGTAGGAAGAAGAGTTTTTGCTTACTTTTTGCTCTTTCAAAA
>CALISD010000204.1 GCA_938041955.1 uncultured Granulosicoccaceae bacterium
AGCGTAAACGCTGTTCCTTGCTCACGCGGCGGGCGACCTGGGATCGATCAACGACTGCCGTTCACTCCTTGCCATCCATTGTCCGGCTAGGGAAGTTCGAAAAGAAATACTCATCATCGGCCATAGAAGATCAACATAACCCGCTGCATGAGCAAGGCCGAAACTGCTCGTCCAATCGATCAACAGCGGAACAAAAAATATCACGGCAACACACCCTGACTTCTATTGCAGCCCCCGGGAAACCCGACGCGTGAGCGAGTGGCACACCCTGCTCGTCCAGACCCAAGCCCTCAACTACAAACAATCTCAACCTAAGACATCGAGCAGTTATCCAGCTCCGAAGAACGACAGAAAATCACAGCACACACTGCTTACTCGATCAGGTATTCTTACGTCGCACCACCCGCCTGCACTCGCGGCAGTGTCACCATAACGGTAGTACCGGCGCCCGGTTTACTTTCAATATCCAACTGACCACCGTGCGCCTGCACAATAAGATCACAGATATGTAAACCTAACCCGAATCCTCCTGTCTTTCGGGCTCTTGAAGGATCTGCACGAAAAAAAGGTTCGGTTACTTTATCTATGACCTCTTTAGGTATACCCCGACCATAATCAACAACAGCAATAGTCAGATTGCAGCCATCTCCAGTGACTCTAACGAGAGGCGGTTTCTCACTCTGCCCGTGGTATAGGGCGTTGCTGATAAGGTTACGCAGTAACAGTCGTAACCTTGTAGTATCTGCATCAATCTCAAACTGACCTATTGCGAAATCAGTTTCCACTTCCTGCGAACCTCGCAGCTCATGAATAACGGAAGTGATAAGATCTTTGGTATCAACACGGGTAATATTCAGCGCCGAGTGCCCGCCAGTGACTCGCTCACTTTCCATAATGTCTGCGATCAATGATTCCATTTCATCGAGATCTTCAATGATTCGCTTTTGGTTTTCCGATTCATCCAGCATTTGCGCTGCAATCTTTGCACGGGTAACCGGCGTGCGTAACTCGTGACTGGCACCTAACAGCAACTGACGCTTGGCGTTGAGTAATTTCTCTATATCTGACGCCATCGTGTTAATACTTGATGAAAGAACACCGAGGTCATTGTTGGATCGCACAGGTACTCTGGTATCAAGATCTCCAGCCCCCATTGCATGAACTGCCTGCTTTATATCCTGAACCGGTCGGAGCATTCGCCGTATCACCAGATAGCAGCCACCTAATATTGCCACCAGAAGTGACAACGGCACCCACAGGTTGTCTTTATGTCTTGACCTGGCTCGCCCGTGCTGCAATTCATAGTACACACTATACTCCCCTGTATTATTCCGCAGTACGGTACGGTCATCGTGCTCACCTACTTCAATGCGCTCATCATAGGGTTTACGGAAGTGCTTCCTACGTGTATTACGCCGACTTTCAAACTCAAGATCGGCGGTATCCAACGGCCTGCCATTGGTAGAAAAATCTGTGCCCGGCCCTATGATATAAATATTAATAGGAAGTTTTTGAGCCAGTTCAATTGCCCGCTGCTGATCAGGAGGATATCCGAGATCTTCGTTCACGTAGTCAAGATACTGTTCGATGTGTGGTGAGATCGAATAACGCCACTGTGATCCGATGGCATGAAAAAGAGACCCGACTAATAGACCAACTATTAACAGGCAGGTCAGTAAAAACAGCAATAGCAGTCGTGCAGTTAAAGATTGCCGCAGTCTTTCTAACAAGAGATTAACTACCCCGGGTCTTGATTGATGGTGCGACGAATGCGTAACCAGACCCATAGACTGTTTTAATAGCCGTTGTGGGTTTGAGCTTACTTCGCAGGCGACTGATCAAAATATCAACAGACCGGCTAAACAGTTCCGTCTCTGTGCCCTTAAGGTTATTTAAAATATCATCACGGCTAAAATCTTTGCCAGGGGATGACGCCAGAAGCAATAGTAGCTGATACTCCATCGTGGTAAGTTCAACAGGCTTATCGCCCACCTTAACTACCCGTTCCTGTGTGTTGATCTGCAAGCCGTCAAAATACAGTTCGCCGGTATCAGTAGGTTTGCGCTTCGCGATACTATTTATTCTTGCCACCAGCTCCCGTGGCTCGAAAGGTTTTGGAAGATAGTCATCTGCACCCAGCTCAAGACCAATCACCCGGTCCATCACATCGCCACGCGCGGTAAGCATAATAATTGGAATTTCACTAAAGCTACGTATTGCTTTACACACTTCAAAGCCGTCCATTTCCGGAAGCATTACATCGAGAATAACGGCATCGAACACCTCGCTTTTCAGCCGCTCAAGACCACTCGAAGGCAACAACTCTTCAGTTACATTGATGTGATAACGGGCACAATACTCCTTCACTAACTGAGCGAGTTTTTCATCATCATCGATTATTAAAACGTTGAGCATTGCAGAGTCTTAGTGAACGGTAGGCGCAGTATAGCGCCACTGGCAAACCGTAGCGACCGCTGCTGGCCGGACACTTGCCCGACCAACGCTTAACGATCGCATCGATATCACTTTACTGCCGAATTAGCGACTATGACGGCCACGGTGTCCGCGATGTTGCTTCATGATCTCAGTGATCTCACTTTTCTGGTCGCTGTTTAAGCTGTCCAGAAAGTCTCCAAGTGCATTGACAAGCTCCGGCGACTGTTCGTTCAGCGAAGCGGTTTTGGACGTGATCATCTCAAGCGCCTGGGCGCGATCGAAGGTTTCGGCATTAAGCAGTGCCATTGCCTCTTCCCGCATCGGTTTCGCTTTCACTGTCTGGTGAGCGGTGAGCACCTGATCTTTAAGTACTTCCAATGCCTGGGTTTGCGTGGCGTCCAACTCCAGCTCGTCAGCAATGTAGGCTGCTACATAGCCGGCACGTTTTTCATGGCTGCCGAAATGGCTTTTGCCGATCGCTGCAGCACCACCGACCAAACCGACAGTCAGAGCGACAGCAGTAATTATTTTAGTTGAGCGTTTCATGTTTTTGTTCCTGTGAATTCGTTATTGCCTTATGGCAAACATAGTGTCGGTCAGGAACAGAATTGATGCATTGCAGTGGGGTATCGGCTTGTAACAGGTTGTAACAGCGCATTTCAGCAGCAGTTGAGATGAGACGACGTGCGCATTATTTGCCTTGAAACAGAGCCACCCTCTCCACCTACATTACTGGACAATACAAACCCTGTCGATCATCGGCGCGAAGAAATGTCCAAACCGAGCTTTAGCCACTCTATGTCAATCGGTGTGGCAACAAGGCGCAAAGCAACTGTTGTTGCATTTTCAGTCTGCGTTTGCATTAAAAAAAGACACTGTCTCATCAATCATCTGATTTAGTGTTTCGTCTGTCGTGAAGACGTTAAACGCATGATCCATTTCAGCCGTCCACAGCATTTCGGCTCCCTCGTGAGCCTGGATGTATGCATCTGCGCTCCTCGGAGCGACAACAGTGTCGTTGGTTCCCTGTGCGACAAACAACGGGCCTGAATAATTTCTAATTTCAATGATCGGGTTTAACGTTTCAACCTCATCAAAAAAAGCGCCATTAAGTGTGATTTCCGCACCCCATGGCAGTTTAGCATTCACCGGCTGATCTGCAGCGGCGCCCATCCCCACTTTAAGCACCTCATCACTTAACAGCCCGCCGTAAGTCCCCTTTGCATCAGCGACTGCGTTCCATAGAGCGACCGAGTCGAGTGAATTCGAACGGCCCGCGACGGCTGCTGCAATTAATCCGCCCTGGCTCCAACCGATGATATGCATATCATCGCCATCAACCGCCTCATTGAATTTTATGTATTCCATCGCTGAAAGCCCGTCTGCAATCTGCCCTTCAAACGTTGTTTGCGCAAAATTCAGATCTGCAGTACTTTCACCAGAGCCTCGAAAATCAATGCGTAAGCTGGCGTAGCCAGCCTCGGCCAGCTTTGCCGCCGTGTGGGCGAACACTCCAGTCTTTACGAACTCGGATTTCAACTCATCTCTGGCACCTGTAAACCCGTGGAACAGCAAAACCACAGGTGCCGGGGCGCCCTCAGGAACGTTAAGAGTACCAACTACTTCCTGACCACCGGAAGTAAATGTAACGCGCGATTCTTTCATATCCGCTATCGCAACGGATGCGGTAATAGCTGTAATCGCGGCGGTGCAGATTATTCTTTTCATCTTGATGCCCCCAAGTTGAAACATTTATTCCCCTGCCTCACTTTACACTTTCAAAACAGCAATTTGCAATAAGAACGGCCAATGGAATTGCCTATACTTCACTGCAGCAAATGAGTTCGTGTTGCTCATTGTCTTATGCTGTGTAATACACAATGAAAGTTTAGAATCTGGCGATCGTGGATACCTGCCATTCGAACCACACACTCGAATATTGTTGACTCTTGATAATGTATATGCGTAATCTGTGTACATATTAAAGAGAGTGGACAATTCACACAGGAGTTGTCATTGCATCTTGGGGAAAATCGCTCGTGCGTCACATCTACAGCAAAGGCCAAGTGAATAATAACGCGCTGTTTTGCACCACCGCCGGTGCCAGGCAAGCATGCTCAGAGTAGACTCGCACTGTCACTTTTGGTCGATCGAGCGTGGTGATTATGGCTGGCTATCAAAACAGAACGTCGAAGTACGTCCTATCGTGAGGGATTTCGGGCATGATGATATTGCACCATTACTCACCGCTGCCAATGTTCAAAAGATAGTGCTTGTGCAAGCGGCGGCGTCTGAACCCGAAACCGAATACCTGTTGAGCATTGCTGACCGACATGATGACGTGGCCGGTGTGGTTGGCTGGATAGACCTCACCCGAGAAGATGCCACAGAGACGCTGGAACGCTTCTCGACCAATGCAAAATTCAAAGGCATTCGTCCGATGCTGCAAGATATCAACAATACCGATTGGCTATTACAGGCCCCGCGATCAGAGCTATGGGCAGTGCTTGCCAATAAACGCATGTGCTTTGATGCATTAGTACAACCTCGTCATTTATCTATGCTGACTGCATTCTGTGAAACGCATACCGACATCCCTGTTGTTATCGATCACGCCGCCAAACCTAAATCTGCGCTGGAAGGCAGCCTGCCCGACTTTGAAAAATGGCGACAAGACATGGCGCAACTGGCTGAGCACCCACATGTTTACTGCAAACTCTCCGGGCTGTTAACCGAGTTTCCTGCAGAGCTACTACCCAAAGCAAAGCAGGTATTAAAACCCTATGTGAGCACCTTACTGAGTTTGTTTGGTAGTGAGCGATTGATGTGGGGCTCGGACTGGCCGGTATTAACGCTGGCTTCCAACTATGCCGCATGGGATCAGCTCACAGCAGAATTGCTGCATGAGCTGGACTCAACAGAGCTATCGAATGTGCTCGGCGGCACAGCAGATCGATTCTATTCATTGGGCTTGGCTGCATGACCAAGCTGGTTGCAATGAGTGGTATTGAAAAGCGCTTCCCCGGTGTTCATGCCTTGAAGCAGGTGCGCTTCGATTTAGAATCCGGTGAAGTGCATGCGCTGATGGGTGAGAACGGCGCTGGCAAGTCTACTCTGATGAAAATATTGTCAGGCGTGTATACAAAAGATTCGGGCTCTGTGAAATTGATGGGAGAAGAAGTTACCTTCGATGGCCCGCGATCAGCCCAGGACGCCGGCATTTGCATCATTCATCAGGAACTAAGTTTGATGAATGATTTAACCGTTGCGCAAAATATATTTATCGGCCGGGAACCCAGGCTTTCATTCGGGCGCCTGGACGAAACCGCACTGAATGAGCAAGCGATCGAAATATTCAAACTGATGAACTTAACCATCGATCCGCGCACGGTAGTGGGAAGCCTGACGATCGCCAAGCAACAGATGGTTGAAATAGCCAAAGCGCTATCGTATCGAAGTAAAATTCTTGTCATGGACGAACCCACCGCCGCCCTCAATGAAGCAGAAATTTCGGATCTTTTTGTCATCATCGAAAAACTGAAAGCTGATGGCGTGGGTATTATTTATATCAGTCATAAGATGGATGAGCTCAATCGCATCGCAGACCGTGTCACCGTTATGCGAGATGGTGAAACCATTGATACCGCAGATGTTGCATCGACCTCCACTGATAAAATCATTTCAATGATGGTTGGCCGCGAACTAACGAACGATTCCGTACAAATACCTGATCTGTCAAACTCACCCGTGGTTCTCGAAGTTGAAAACCTTTGCCGTGGTAAAGAAATACGGCAAGTCAGTTTCGATCTCAGGCAAGGTGAAATACTTGGATTTGCCGGATTGATGGGTGCCGGCCGCACTGAAGTGGCGCGCGCCATATTCGGGGCGGACAGAATCGATAGCGGTACAATCAAAGTTCACGGTAAAACAGTGTCCATTAAAACACCCTCTGATGCCGTGGCCCTTGGCATCGGTTATTTGTCAGAAGATCGCAAGCACTTTGGCATAGCCACCGGCATGGACGTCAGAGCAAACATCGCAATGGCAAGCATGGAGCGATTCACTTCACGCTTTGGCGTACTGAATGAACCCGCCATGCGTGATGCTGCGAATGAATACATAGAGAAACTCAGTATTCGCACACCATCAGATCGTCAGGAGCTGCGTTTTCTTTCCGGCGGCAATCAGCAAAAGGTTGTCATTGGTAAATGGTTGCTGCGTGATTGTGAAGTATTGATATTTGATGAGCCAACACGTGGCATTGATGTGGGCGCCAAGGCAGAGATCTATAAATTACTTAACCAACTCGCAGCGCAGGGGCGATCCATTATTGTTATTTCTTCTGAGTTACCGGAAGTGATTCGTTTAAGTCATCGCATTGCAGTCATGTGCGAAGGACGCCTTACCGGGATCTTACCCGGCGGCACCGCTTCACAAAAAGATATTATGTCGCTGGCAACACAGCGAAGCGATGAACACCACACCTTAGATTCCACTGGAAATTTGTCGAATGCCTGACCCCTTACCCACAGATTCCGGCGGTTTCTTTAAAAGGCTCGCAGACACCGGTGCACATCAAAAGCTCCTTGCATTTGCCAGTCTTATTTTATTGCTCATCGGTTTCTCGTTAGCCTCCCCAAACTTTATGCAAACCAGCAACATGATCGCTATCTTGCAGGCGACCAGTGTTAATGGAGTATTAGCGATTGCCGCAACGCTTGTTATTATCACAGGCGGAATAGATTTATCGGTTGGAACGCTGATGACATTCACCGCTGTTATCACCGGCGTGGTGCTCACAAAGATAGGTGCGCCGCTTCCCTTAGGGGTGATTGCAGCCATTGTGACCGGGGCATTTTGTGGACTATGCTCAGGAACCTTTGTGGCGAAGATGAAAATTCCGCCGTTTATTGCCACTCTCGGCATGATGCTAATTTTAAAGGGCTTGAGCCTGATCATCTCAGGCACCCGCCCGATCTACTTCAATGACACACCGGGCTTTGACTTAATTTCCCGCGGCTCGATCATTGGTCACTTCTTTCCGTCTGTGCCAATTCCCAACGGGGTACTTATTTTGTTTATCGTCGCGTGCATCGCGTCATATATTCTCAGCCGTACCGTACTGGGTCGTTATTGTTTCGCATTAGGCAGCAATGAGGAATCCATGCGACTGTCCGGGGTCAACACAGATCGCTGGAAAATCGCGATTTATGCATTGGCAGGCGCTATTGTCGGCGTGGGCGGTTTATTAATCGCATCACGGTTAAATTCGGCGCAACCGGCTCTTGGGCTAGGCTATGAATTAGAAGCCATCGCAGCAGTGGTCATCGGTGGCACATCACTTTCCGGCGGCCGCGGCACTGTGGTCGGCACCCTCATCGGTGCACTTATTATGGCGGTGCTGACCAATGGTTTACGCATACTGTCTGTGGCCCAGGAATGGCAAACTGTGGTAACCGGTGCAATTATCATTGCAGCGGTTTATGCAGACATGCTGCGGCGTCGAAAGTCGGAATAAACTTTACAAAGAAGGGCGGGCGAATCCTTCATCACAACACACTTAGTTTTAAATATCGGAGCATTAATAAATGATGAACAAGCGACAATTCCTATCAGCAATGGCCGCGTCTGCGATACTCGCAACGGCACCCATGGCCAACGCTGCTGATGAAATATATATACCTTTAATCTCAAAAGGTTTTCAACATCAATTCTGGCAAGCGGTGAAGTTAGGCGCCGACAAAGCCGCTGCAGAATTTAACGTAAAGGTGACCTTCGAAGGGCCGGATAGCGAATCTCAAGTGGATAAGCAAATTGATATGCTGGCGGCAGCTTTGGCAAAAAAACCTGCAGCAATCGGCTTTGCAGCACTCGACAGCCAGGCAGCTACTCCGCTACTTAAGCAGGCTCAGAAAGATAACATTGCGGTGATTGCGTTTGACAGTGGTGTCGACAGCGACATCCCGGTCACCACAGCAACTACCGACAACGTTGCCGCCGCTGCACTGGCTGCAGATAAAATGGCTGAGCTGATTGGGGGGAGCGGAAAAGTAGCAGTCATCGCGCACGATCAAACCAGTCGAACCGGTATCGATCGCCGTGATGGATTTGTTGATCGAATGGCGAAAGAATATCCCGATGTTGAAATCGTCACAGTGCAGTATGGCGGCGGTGATCACCTGCAATCGACTGAAATTGCCAAGTCTATATTAACTGCCAACCCTGATCTAAAAGGAATGTTCGGTACCAATGAAGGTTCAGCCATCGGCGTGGTTAATGGTGTGCGCGAGTCTGGTACTGAAGGCTTGATCGTCATCGGATACGACAGCGGCAAGGCGCAAAAGGAAGCGATTCGCTCGGGCTTAATGGCAGGTGCCATTACTCAAAACCCGGTCGGTATCGGTTATGAGACAGTCAAAGCAGCAGTGGCGGCTATTAATGGAGAGAGTGTTCCAGGCCTTATCGACACAGGCTTCTACTACTACGACAAGTCCAATATAGACGCACCTGAAATCGCGGCTGTTTTGTACGACTAGTATTCGCTATCGTTCTAACAAGGGGTCGATGAAAGATCATCGCCCCTTACCCTCCGTCACTAACGAAAATATAAGGCATCTTGACGAAATAAACGTTCGAGATTGGAACTGATTATGCCTTGCTAAGGTAATCCAATCAGCTTAAGGGTAGATCTCCCGTGAGTCGCGATCATTGCCGTCAAAACTTAGTCAACCGAATTACAGCCACTGTATTGCTGACTTCAACGCTTTGGGCCTGCGGCAGCAACTCTGATAAAAAAGCACCTACGAGCGAAACTGTCTTATCCGATAGACTAATAAAATCGGAGACTTACATTCTGCAGCCAGATCAAATCTACACTGTGGATCTGAAACCGTCTCAGGTTATCGACTACGAATACAATCCAGGTGGGTCACCACAGTCAGAAACAACCACCAGCTTCGATCTAGACCCTTCAGGTGTGGTAACAGCCGAAACCCGATACCACGATCTGGCAAACCGCCAAGGCCCATTCGTCCCCTGGGGTCGTCAAACCGAAAACCCGCTTGACGGCACAAGTGTCTGGCAATTCCACAGTCTCAACAATGGACACCGAATACAATATACATTTCCAAATTCGCAAGCCTTAGTAAAAATAATGGCTTACAACGAATCGGCACAACTACTAACCGTCTCGGGCCCAAGACTCGATCACACGGTTGGTTGTGAAACCACCATGTACGATTACACGCCTAATGGAAGACTCTCAGGCTATAGCACCGTAGACAGTATTTGTTACGCCGGACTGTCAGATATGGACTTTTATGGTGCCGACGCAGCACCTGATCCACAACGGCTGGAACGGACTCGTATTGACTACCTACAGCTTACCGAAGGTGAGAACCGGGTGATTACAGAAACCACGGAAGACGCCCGGCGAGACCACACCGTACTGGTGCGTCACTACTACGAACAGGCAGAGTGCACTGACATGCCGCCGGGTTTTGTAGTCACTACACTGCTGTGGTGTGTAGCAGCAGAGCAAAGCGGACTTTGAATTTGCAATCGTTTTTAGATGCTACTTTGCTTGTTAAGAATTCTTAAAAACACCCCGAATCCCAACCCGGGCGTATGCCATCAAGCCATGCCGCGACAGTCAAATCTGCAGCAGACAGACAAAGGTTGTTAGATAGATTAATTTCAAGGATTGTATCCGACAGATCACCGAGTGCAGTGATATCACCAGACAACTGATTGTCATTCAAATATAACCCCTCAAGGCTGGCGAGACTTCCAAGCTCTGCCGGTATAGTTCCTGTCAATCGATTAGAACCCAACCCCAACTCTTCCAGCCTGGTGAGGCTGGCAAGTTCAGTTGGTATTGAACCTGATAGCTGATTATCACTAACAATCAACCATTCCAGTTTTATTAGATCACCGAACACTGAAGGTATAGAGCCAGTTAACTGATTTCCATTAAAGCGCAATTGGAAAACGTTGCTAAGGTTACTTATCTCGGCGGGAATCGACCCGGACAATTGATTTCCATCCAATCCCAAACGTTGAAGATTGTTGAGGTTACCTAACTCCGCTGGAATGGAACCTGACAACTGATTCCCTCCCAGAAATAAGTGCTGCAACTTTGAGAGGTTTCCGATCTCTGTGGGGATTTTTCCATAAACCTGAGCGCATACGCCACCCTTATTGTCATGACGCTTTACGTTATCAAATAATATTTGATGAAGCAACCATAATCCACACCAGTGGACTAAAAACCTCCTATACGTATACTTAGGCCTTACAATGAAAAAACGCACCAGAAGAATATTTATCAAAACAGCTGCAGCGGCTGCTCTTGGCTATACCTCCAACACAACTGCAGTAGAAAAGCCTATCATGGTTATTAATTATCTGGTTGATGTTCTGAGATCAACGAACAAGCCTGTGTGTAATGCAGAAGCGGAAAAGCTGCTTTTAAAAAACAACCATTCCGATTATGACCTGCATTTGCGAAACGCAAATCTAAGTATTGATGAAATCATACTGATTTCCAAAGCAATAAAAACTGTTCACGACGAGAATGGCCCTTCATTGAAATCATTTAGTATGAGTTACAACCAAAATATAAAAGATGAAGGGGTATTCAGCCTGGTCAACACCCTACCCTCCACACTCACAGAGATCGGGTTGGTGCAATGCGGTATCAGTGATAAAGGTGCTGATGCTCTACTGGCCTGGGCACCAAGTGCTCCACAACTTCACTGGCTATGTGTCGAAGACAATGCTCTCTCGAACAATACAAAAAGTAGATTTATAAAATATGGCAAGCGGACGCGCGGCTTATTGGTTGTTGTCTAGCAACTCGACACAAAAGCTAATACCAAACCACTATAAGTAATTGGTGTCAAACGCCACGCTGGACTGACAGAATTCAGTATCCCATTAACAGAGCCCGATCCCACTTCAAAATAGAGTGTCAGCCGAGCGGAAAGCCTTTAGCTGACCGTCGCCTGGCGAAATATAAGTGAACACAGATTGCAGTTGTGTAGCAAGCCACAACCAGTGCAATCATTGCTTCTGTACCGCCGTAACTAAATAAGACGAGGAGCAATGGTGTACCGCACAAATTTCCGATATTGCCAGCCTGTGCAAGCGTCCCGTAAGCTAAGGCTTGCCTCGATGCAGTTGTATTCAACTGCGGAATAGCAGCAAAGCTTGCCCCCTGCACCAGACCCAGCGCAGAGAACAATAAAATGCTCACAAGCACCAGATCAGGTGCAGACATGAAGAGCAGCGCAGAACATATCGCCGCCATGAAACCGATATTAATGACTTGAACTGCTGTAAACCATCGGAGTAGAACGATTCCCAGAGTCATAGACGAAACTATACTCGCCATGGGCATGGCTGCAGCCACAACCCCCCGCTGATCAAGCGGCATCAGACCGGGCAATATCGCAAGCAATGCGACGTAAGTTATTGTGTAGAACAACCATCCCGAGGCTGGCGCCGCGATATGGGGTGACGTCCAGGATAACTTGTGGCGCTGGTAAATGCTCAGCAACGAATTGGCTGCAAAACTCAGGGGCTCATCGCCGGCTGTTGGTGCCTGCCCGGGTATAACCAGAATCACCAGGACTGTCGTTACCCCGAGGATAACGGCATGAGCAAAAAACAACGCATGTATCCCTTGCGCTGCCACTATCGGTAAGCCAAGCCACGCGGTCAGCACGAAGGATACACCAAAAAACGTTCCCCACAATGTCATCGCAGAAGCGCGCATCCGGTCACTGCTATAGAGCGCTATAAGCGTTGGCGCTGCCACTACAATAGCTAAATGCGACGCCCCCTCCGCCACCCTGGTAGCAAGTAAAACATTCAGCGGAAGTTGAACCGACTGCAGCAAAGAAATCAGGCCACCAATCGTCAGACCAGCAAGAAGAACACTACGAGGTCCAAGTTGTCCCACCAATATGCCCGCAACAAGCCCAAGCAGTGCACCGACAAGACTAATCAGGGTAATTAGAAATCCTGATGCAACCCCTGCTTCCGGGTAAATCTGTTGTAGTTCAGGAAGAAAAAGCCCCATTTTGGCAAACTGTGCTGCCGCACAAAGCCCGGCAACCCAAAGAACCAGGATGATTTGTATAGATGA
>CALISD010000205.1 GCA_938041955.1 uncultured Granulosicoccaceae bacterium
GGGGCAAGAACCCCATCTTTTCCGGTTATCGCTTGTCCTGATTGAAGGGCTTTTAGCGCTTCTTCAAAGTTGAATTTTTCTGACATTGGTCAATCCTATTTTGTATATAATAATGGATTGACACAGAATTTCTAACACTCCCATCGCTATGGGTATATTTGTACTCTTGCCATTTATTCTATCTATACTTCCATGTTTATTAGCCGTCTATTGGAAGCGTAGAAACGGCCTACCTTGGTACTTAATCTCTGTATTCTTAACATATCCAATTGCATCTTTTTACGTTGGGCATATTGAAGCAGGTATGGGCGGCTCCCTGAATGGTGGTCCTCCAATTATGGGCGGCTCCCTGAGTGGTGGCTCTAAACTTGCGGCGACAGCGTTGTGTTCGATTGTATCTACAACGATTGTGTCGTTAGTGGTCGCACTACTTCCACAGAAAAAGAAATCGCAAGAAGAGCCGGAAATAACATTTAGATTATAATTGCTATTTTTGTCAGCACCGAAACAACACTCGAAGAAATCTCTCTTCATTCCTCCTTCGCAGCTAATTTATTCACCCAATAATTTGCTCGCCCAGCATCCGATCATCCATATCGAACCCGAAGCGTAGGCGAACCCCGATGCAGTGTTTTGCGCCGATCGTACAATTGCATAGTGGCGATATTTGCGTGACCAAGCGCTGATTGCACATGCTCGAGCAATGCACCACCTCAAGTTATTCAGTTGCAAACATTGCACGGGCAGAGTGCGTAGAAAGTCGCCATTGATCACTGATCGTTTAACCGCTTTTTTAATGACGTTATAGATCGCGATTCTACTTAACCGGCCATCACCCCCTTTCACACGTCGAAACATCGGTCCTTTTGTATGGCCCCCCATCAAGAGATAGTGATTCACTGCAGCTAGGGCTTCAGGCGGTGCCGCCACTCGATGGGCGGCTCCGCCTTTTATCGTGACCTTGACTGCTGTGTATTCACCGTCGGCAATAATGTCACCGACATTCATTGAGCACGCTTCAGGGGCTCAAGGGCCAAGACAGAACAATATGTGCAGGATGGCGCTGTCACGTGCCGCTTGCAGGGAGGCGCTTGATGTCTTGGGTTTAGCAAGTGCCTCTGCAATGTCATTAAGTATTTTACGTACCATCTTATTTGGCCATGGAAGGTGATGCCTTGCTGTGGGGTCTTGGGCCGTTTAATACCTTGCACCGGATTCTTCTGTACCACTTGTTTGTTGCACAAGTGTATAAACAGCGATGAGAGCGCCGACATATGATTAGCCGATGAGCTATTGAACATTTCATTGGCTATTAGGTTGTTCGCGCCAGGCAAAGTGACACGTTATGCAATTGATGGAACATGAGCAAGCGCGCTTTGCGCTAATGTCCCATGCGGTTAATGCGATGTAAGTATGAAGAGCCGAGGCAGAACTGCGGCATGCTACACGCTTGCGTGTCGGTGGTGCCTGATGCCAGAAGCCCGGGCGTCAGCGTTCCTGGGTAGGTGTGTTGTGAGTTACTTGTTAGTCCGCTCTGCCAATCGACTGTCCAGTAGATCACCGTGCTTGGTCAGAATCGGATAAGCCACAGCGGCGAACAGCGAGTTTATTTGACGAAGCGCGCTCAATGTTTCCAAATGCATGTCACTGGTTTCAATACTGTCCGGGGCGCCGGACTGCAACCTGCGAACATGCTGTAGGTTACTATTACGCTCCTGCTTTCTTATGCGGTCTTTTTC
This sequence comes from uncultured Granulosicoccaceae bacterium, assembly GCA_938041955.1. Taxonomy (GTDB): domain Bacteria; phylum Pseudomonadota; class Gammaproteobacteria; order Granulosicoccales; family Granulosicoccaceae. Next base: position 1,740 of record CALISD010000205.1, read on the forward strand.
TGCAATTAACTGCCTGGCAGAATCCAAATCGCCAGAGATCAGGGTGTTCAGAGACAAGTGCATATTCGAAATCACCTGTTCATGCAGCTGAATTAATTCAGACCAGCCTTGTGCTGAAAATGTCAGGCATTCACGATTCTTCTTTTCTGCAAGAGTGAGCAGATTTTTAGTGATTACGTCACCAACCGTCTCTGTGTTGATCGCAAAGTTTATCAGTGCGAACTTGCGTTCTTTTTCAGCATCAGAAAGCGATTGATCATCAATCTCGGCCACGTATAACTTGATGTCTGAGTGCATTTTGTTCACCACCAACTCAAGGTCTAAAACCTCATCAGCCAACGGTTTATCGTACTGTTCGTAAAATTGCATAATCGGTTGCAACATCAGTTCGATATGATCTGCCAGCCGCAGGCATTCACGGCTGGCACTTGCCAATGCCTGTTGCGGTGCCTGGGTCGCAATGTTTTCAAGTGCTGTTTTACGACCATACAAAATTTGCAGTGAAGCACCGGTTTCCGGTGCATTTTGAATCATGCTCTCTGTGAGTCGTTCCATGATGTTTACCAGTGGCAGACAGATGATAAGCATCAGCGCGTTGAAGCCAACATGTGCAAGAACAATCCACTGTGCAGCGGTGGCGGCAGATTCCGGTGCTTTGATCGGTATAAACTTAAGTGCAAGCAATACCACCACTGCCATCGCAGCACGGAACATTAAGTTTGCCAGCGGTATGCGTCTGCCGGCAGGTGGCTGGTCACGAGTTAACGCCCAGGCGATTAAGCCGCTGCCAAGGTTAGCGCCAAGGACCAATGCCAGTCCCACGCCCCACGGCACCACGGCTTGAGCCACAAGTGTGGTTACCAGAAGTACTGAGGCAACGCTCGAATGCATTAACCAGGTGAACAACGCACCGACTAGAAAAGCGGTGACGATGTCCTGCTCAAGATACACCATGGTCTGCATCAAAAAGGGACTGTTGCGTAACGGTGCGGTCGCATCGGCAAGTAACTGCAGCGACAGTAAAATTAAGCCGATGCCCAGAATAATGCGCCCGATCTGCTGCCCGCGGCGACTGCTGTCACGTAAAAACAGCGTGCCGCCGATCAGCAGTAACAATGGAATGACAGCCGCAAGGTCGAAAGAGAGTAATTGAGTCGCCAGGGCTGAGCCGAGATCGGCCCCCAGTAACAGGGCGATCCCCTGGGCGACGGAGAAGACCTCGGAGCCGGCAAACCCGGCTGCCAGCACCGCGACTGCGGTGGAGCTTTGCAGTGCCATGGCGACGCCCGTGCCAATGGCCGCGGCCTTCATTCGCCCGTTGTCAGAGCGTCGAACCGCAGCCCGTAGCCGATTGCCGTGGACGCGCTCGAAACCCACTCGTACCAGGCGAACGGACCACAACATGAGTGTTGCCGCACCGGCAACGTTGATTAACAGTAGTAAAAGTTCCAAGGAATCCGACTAACCCAGTTTCTATATTGCTTTCGTACGAAATATTTTATAGTATCGTTCGAAGATTAGCGAACCTACTACGAAAGCCTAAAACAACCAATCAAATCTTAATGCAACTCACAGACCGCCAGGCCCGAATCGTTGAATTTCTCACCAGCAGTGGTGGTACTTTGTCGTCAGGCGAGCTTACGAATCACTTTGAGGTGTCGGTCCAGACGATCCGCAAAGATCTGAACGAGTTGAGCGATCTGGGCGTTGTGCGCCGCGTTCATGGCGGCATTACCCTGCCGACCCAGAGCCGCAATCTGTCATTTACCAATCGCCAGGTGATTAACCTGGAAGAGAAAAAGCACATCGCCGGATTGGCTGCAGCCTACCTGCCTGATGGTGCCAGCCTGTTTTTGGGTATTGGAACTACGCCGCAGCAAATAGCTGAACAACTGGCGTTGCGCTCAAATCTGCACGTGATCACCAACAACATCAATGCCGCATTGGCGTTGTGTCGTAACCCGGGCATAGAAACTTACCTTGTGGGCGGCAAAGTGCGACCGACCGATGAAGATGTTGTAGGCGAAGATGCTACCAATCAATTCAGGAATTTTCAGGTGAACTTTGGCGTCTGTGGTGTCGGTGGGATATCTGACACTGGTCATCTGCTCGACTTCACTCCGGAAGAATCGCATGTATCAAAGGCTATTCGGGAAAACTGCGAAACGCGCGTATTGGTCGCTGACCATCATAAATTCACTCGCTCGGCACCGGTAATAAGCGGGCATCTGCGTGATATAGATTTACTGCTCACAGATTCTATTGGTCCGGAGCTGGCCGCTCTGTGTGAAGAGGCTGAAGTTGATGTTGTTACCACTATCGAGTCGGCAGCATGATGAGTGATTTTCTTAGCGTTTCTAATCTTTCGCGCTCTTACGGGGAATTTCACGCCGTTAATGACATTAGTTTCAGTGCCAAGCAAGGTGAGTTTATTGCTTTGCTCGGCCCGAGCGGCTGTGGAAAATCAACCACACTTAAAATGATAGCGGGGCTGGAGTTGCCAACTGCTGGAAAGATTGAAATTAATGGCAGTGATGTCGTCAATACTCCGCCGGGTAAACGCAACTTATCCATGGTGTTTCAGTCGTACGCGCTTTTTCCACACATGAGTGTGAAAGAAAATATTCTCTTTGGTTTAAAAGCACGCAAAGTTCAAAAGCAAGAGCGTAACAAGCGACTGAATGAAGCAGTCGAAATGGTCGATCTCGGGCCGCATATTAATAAAAAGCCCGGGCAATTGTCCGGCGGACAATGCCAACGCGTAGCACTTGCACGGACCATCGTATCAAACGCACCGTTATGTCTGATGGACGAACCATTGTCGAACCTGGATACCAAGCTGCGCGCCGAGATGCGGAGTGAGATTCGATCGTTGCAAAGGAAACTGGGTTTAACTGTCGTCTACGTTACCCACGACCAGATAGAAGCCATGAGTATGGCCGATTCGATTATTCTGCTGAATGAAGGTCGAATTGAACAAGCTTCTACGCCTGAAGCATTCTACGAGCACCCTGAAACGCCTTTTGTCGCCAAATTTATCGGTCACCCGCCAATGAATCTGATCGCGTTTGATGATCTATTGGTGGGGGTACGGCCAGAGCATATTGGCCTGGTAGAGCAGGGTGGTCTGGCTGTGTCGGTAGTCGAATGTGACTATCAGGGCTCCGAAACCATACTTACCACTTCATTTAAAGAATCGACTATTCGCTTGTCACTTGCTGGTAAGCGCGTACTTGCACCTGGTGCTGCTGTAAATATTCAATGGGTACCGGAAAACGAACATCACTTTAGCAGCTCAAGCGGTCAGAGAATCGAAAGAACCAATTCAGTGATGAACTCTTAAGGTATTTGAAGGCACGTTAACTTTATATTTTCTATTGGAGGAAATTTCATGCAACTTCTGAAAAAAATAGGCATTGGTGCGACGGCACTTGCGCTAAGCATTTCAACACCGGTTCTTTCTGCTACAGATTTAACCATGTACTACCCGGTCGCAGTAGGTGGTGCATTAACGAAGATTGTCGACGGCATTGTTGCTGACTTTGAAAAAGACAATCCCGATGTCAACGTCAATGCGATCTATGCAGGTAACTACAATGATGCCAGAGTCAAAGCCCTGGCTGCATTGCAGAGCGGTGATCCGGCGCAACTGTCAGTGATGTTTTCAATTGATGTACATGAGTTGCTGGACCTTGATGCCATTGTTCCTTTTGATGACGTCGTCAGCACCGATGAAGAAAAAGCCTGGTTGGGCAGCTTTTATCCGGCATTGATGGAAAACGGAAAAGTCGGTGATAAAACCTATGGTGTCCCGTTCCAGCGTTCTACCATTGTTATGTACTACAACAAAGATATGTTTAGAGCGGCTGGCCTTGATCCCGAAAAGCCACCGACAAGCTGGGAAGAACTTGCAGAGATCGGTGCTGCTTTAACCAAGAAGAATGCATCAGGCCAGGTTGATCAATGGGGCGCGATGATTCCATCAACGGGTTATCCCTATTGGATGTTTGGTGCTCTGACTAAGCAAAAAGGTCAAGTGCTTATGAATCAGGCCGGTAATGAAACCTACTTTGATGACCCGAAGGTTGTTGAAGCGCTTAACTTCTGGCGTGATCTGGGCACCAAGCATGCCGTGATGCCGGAGGGCACCATTGAGTGGGGCACGCTACGTCAGAACTTCCTTGAGCAAAAGACGGCAATCATGTGGCACTCCACTGGTAATCTGACCGCTGTAAAGAAGAATGCTACGTTTGATTTTGGTGTGGCCATGCTACCTGCAGGCACTGAGCTGGGATCACCTACAGGGGGTGGCAACTTTTATATCTTTAAGGCGGCAAGTGCTGAAGAACAGCAGGCGGCGCTTAAGCTGGTGCGTTTTATGACATCTCCAGAACAGGCAGCTCGCTGGAGTATCGAGACCGGATACATGGGGGTCAGCCCGGCCGCTTATGAGACTGAAGCACTGACTGAGTATGTAAAAACATTCCCGCCGGCTGCGATTGCGCGAAACCAGTTGCAACATGCGACGGCTGAGCTTTCGACACATCAGGCGGGGCGAGTTCGCAAACTACTTGATGATGCCATTCAGTCTGTACTGTCAGGGCAGAGCACAGCAGAAGAGGCGCTATCTTCAGCGCAGAAACAAGCTGATCGTATCCTTAAGCGATACCGCTAGTTTTGATGCTCTACGTTCCAGCCTTTAGTTTGAATATTGCGAGCTTGTGTGAATAACACAACGCGGCAAATTCAAGCGTGGTTGTTGTTGCTGCCGGCATTGTGTTTGCTGGCAGCATTTACACACTACCCTGTGATCAGAACGGTGTGGCGTAGTTTTGCCGGATCAGGCGTCAGGATGAGTGACAGCCTGCACCTGGATAATTACCGCTACCTGTTGGAAGACGAAGTCCTTCTACAAGTATTGTCTAATAGTTTCTGGTATGCGGCCATTACCGTGCCTGTGTCTATTGCACTGGCCATAGCAATGGCGTTATGGGTAAACACTAAATTGCGTGGAGTGGGGTTGCTGCGTCTGGCGTACTTTACACCGACGGTATTGCCGATGATTTCGGTGGCTAATATCTGGTTGTTTTTCTATAGCACTGAAATTGGCCTGCTGAATAATATTCTCGGTTACTTCGGAGCTGATGCTGTTAACTGGCTGGGTGATCCTGATATCAGTCTCTATAGTTTGATGGCAATGACTATCTGGAAGGAGGCCGGCTTTTTTATGATTTTTTATCTTGCGGCACTGCAGACGATCAGTCCGGATCTATATCATGCAGCGGCGTTGGAAAATGCCAGTCGATGGACAATCTTTAAACGCATAACCTTTCCGTTACTGATGCCAACCACTTTATTTGTATTAGTTAACGCAATACTCAATGCGTTTAAACTGGTGGATCATCTATTTATTCTCACTAAGGGTGGCCCTAATAACTCCAGTAACCTGTTGCTTTACTACATATTTGAAAACGCCTTCAGTTTCTTTGATACGGCATACGCTTCTGCGTTAACTGTTCTGTTGTTGATCATACTGGTGTTTCTCGCACTGCTGCAATTTGGCGTGCTGGAGAAACGGGTTCACTACCGATAAATATGCAGGCAATACACACGTGAACCGGATACTCTCAATTATTTCTACCAGCCTTGCGTGGGCGCTTGGAATACTGTGGCTGTTTCCATTGCTCTATGCAATCTGGGCTTCTATTCATCCTTCGGAATTTGTTACCCGGTTCGAACTGTTCGCACCGTTGACACTGGATAATTTTCGAGAGGCATGGAATCAAGCGCCTTTTCTGCGTTATATGATCAATACCGTTGCAATAACGATGTTGATTCTCGGTGGGCAGCTTATTCTTTGCACACTGGCGGCATACGCATTAGCGCGTATGGAATTTAAAGGCCGTTCGTTGGTATTTGCACTGGTGCTTATGCAATTGATGGTAGTGCCGGAAATTCTCATTGTTGAAAACTACCAGACGCTTGCGGGTTTAAAGCTGATCGATACCTATTGGGGCGTGGCGCTACCGTACTTCGCCAGTGCTTTTGGTATTTTTTTACTGCGTCAGACGTTTAAAACGGTGCCGGAAGATTTAGAAAACGCTGCAAGAGTAGAAGGGTGTTCACTGCTCGGCACCATTTGGCATATCTATGTGCCACTCGCAAAGCCGACCTATTTGGCGTTCTCTTTAGTATCTATCAGCTATCACTGGAACAACTTTCTGTGGCCGTTGGTGGTTACCAACACTGAAAAAAGCAGGCCATTAACTGTCGGCATGTCAATTTTTGGTGCTCCGGAATCCGGTGTGGACTGGGCTGTTATATCTGCCGGCACACTGATATCGGTGGGACCGCTGCTGATTGTATTTATTCTATTCCAGCGTCAGTTTGTGCAGTCATTTATGCAGGCGGGTATTAAATAGTGAAAGTGCTGACCTGGAATATTCAATCGACCAAGGGCTGTGATGAAAAATATGATCCGCAGCGCATTATTGATGTGATTGAGTCATTCGGTGAGGTAGATGTAATCTGTCTTCAAGAGGTGGCGCGCAATGTTCCGGTGTATGGAGGCGCTGATCAGAGACAGGTGTTTGAAGATCACTTCACCACTCATGAGGGGGTGTGGGGTGCGGGCTTCAGCACGCGCCGAGAGGATGGTAGGCGATCAGAATTTGGTAACTTAACTTTGGTGCGTAGTCCGCTATTGCTTGATTCCAGAACTCATTTTTTGCCCTGGCCTGCAGGCGATCACCCAAGAATACCGCGGGTAGCGGTTGAAACAACGGTCAGACTGGGGGAAATACCGGTCACGGTGCTGAATTCACACCTGGCATTTCACAATTCGAATGAGAGGCGTGATCAGATGCTCGCGCTTACAGACATTCGAGAGCAAATATTACCCCACAGTCCATCAGCTGATAACGCAGATCAAATAGGCGCTTACGAACAACCACCGGTAAGTCAGCAGGTACTGTTGTGTGGCGATTTAAATATAGCGTTGGAGTCGGATGAATATGAACAACTGGTAGGGGAGAATGGTTGGGCTGACTGCTGGGGTATTCAAGCTGAGTTGAATTCGGATGATGATCGAACCGCGACCTGCGGTATCTACGATCATGTGTTGTGGCCGCAAGGTGCGCATATTCGAGATTATTTTCTGATTTCCCGCGAGCGTCTTTCAACAGATGCAGACGCCAACGTTTCCCGAATTACGGTGAATACTGATACGGATGCGTCTGATCATCAGCCGCTTTTGTTGGAGTGGTTGGATTGAAAAATGAATCTTCAACGGATAGTGAACTGGTGCTACCGCTACCTGAACGATTGCCGTCGAAAGTTAAGGTGCTGTTTACCGATGTTGACGATACGCTTACCTGGGGCGGTGAGCTACCAGCGGAGACTTATTCTGCACTGCATCAATTGCGGGAAGCCGGCATTGTTGTGGTTCCAGTGACTGGCGGTTGTGCCGGTTGGTGTGATTGCCTGATCAAGACATGGCCGATAAAAACTATCATTGGAGAGAACGGTGCGTTGTTTTTGGAGAAGGATGACGCAGGTATTGTTCATACTCATTACTTAAAGGATGAGAGCCAGATCAAAGGTGACCTTGTGCACCTAAAGCGTATAGGTGAAACGCTACAGCAAAAATTCCCCCTTATCGGTTATACCCAGGATCAGCCGTTTCGACTGACCGATATAGCATTCGATATAGGACAGACAGTGTCGGTGCCGAACGAAATTGCCAGAGTCGCCACCGAGTGGCTGGTGTTGAAGGGCCTGCAGGCCAGACAGAGTTCGATCCATATCAACGTATGGGTGGGCGATCACTCTAAGGCCACAGGTGCATTGGAGTGGCTTGGCCGCGGTGACTATGATCCGTCAGATTGTCTATTTGTTGGAGATTCACCTAACGATGAGTCGATGTTCGAAAAATTCCCGAATTCGGTCGGTGTGGCAAATGTAGAACGGTTTCTCAAGCAGATGACGTATCTGCCAACCTTCAAAACAAAATCAGCGGGTGGCTATGGGTTTGCGGAACTGGCTGAGGTTATTGTTCGCGGTTAATCGAATGGTATGCGGGCATATGATGCAGCGTAGCTGTAAGCA
>CALISD010000206.1 GCA_938041955.1 uncultured Granulosicoccaceae bacterium
ACAGTGATGTCTAACAGCTTTGGATTCGGCGGCACGAATGCCTCGTTGATTATGCAGAGATACAACGGATAAGCTGTTTAAGTTAAGTCGGGCACTGATGTTAGTGATAGCCAGCGCTATATGCGTCGGGTGAGCTTTGGCTGCTGAGCTGAATTATCAAGCTCAAGTAATACCAGTGACTGGAGTTTTGCAGTTCCTGCTATGTGCGCAGAAAATGATCTGCGCACATACAAGAGGGTAAGCCAAGCTAGTTGGCTACACATACACCGTTAGCATTAAGCTCTGTCAGAAATGTGTTTGCTATGAATAAATCCCCGCTGGCATTTGGATGGATTAAGTCACTCTGCATGTATGAGCTTTGATACTCGGAATTTACGTCGACGAGATGAAGCCTTGTATCGTTCTCATTTACAACCCAGGTGCCAATGGCTGTGCTTAACGATTGGATGTCACCAGTCACATTCGCATTTGCGGAAGAGGTGCCGTACCAGGGAATGACATTCGCAATATAAACTTCTGCTTCTGCGTTGGCATTCCAGATTTTTGTTACTAATGCATCCAGTTCCTCAATAGTGCCTCCCAGACCGTTGGCAAGGTAGGGAGCATTGACTGGCTGGGCCAGGCGCATGTCATTCGAACCGAGATGAACCAAAATGATGTCCGGCATGTGATCCGCCATGATGCTGTCAATGCCAGGGTTTCCGGCATTCACAGATCCCTCGACGAAGAAATCCACACGATGCCCCGAATAACCCTCATGTGGGGATATAAAATCGGTAGGGGTAAGGTTCTCTTCACGTGTGCCAACCATTTGGTAGTCGCATGCGAGGTTGTTAAGTGAATCGACAAGTGGTTTTCGATAGCTTTGCGCGCCGAAAACGCCTTCAGTGATGGAATCGCCAAGCGCCATGATGCGGTAACTTTGTGGTACTTCTTCTACTGGCATTTCTTCTATCGGCGGCTCTTCCAGTGGTGTTTCTTCTGTCGGCGGAAAACCGGTATCGCAACCCGCATCTGAACCGATATAGTCTCCGTGGCCAAAATGACTTGCTGCGGCTTGTATTGGCAGGCGTAATTCAATAACACGGCCGCTGGAAGTAACATGGCACACTGTGGTTTTATCTTTGCCCGTTTTAATTTTGTTGCTTTTTGCCTGGGCAGGGAGGCTGGTCATAAATGCCAGTGCTAACAATGGCAATAGCGTTGTTGTCAGTCCTGCTCGTTGAGATGTTCTAAACATGTCCGGTCAGCCTTTAGTTAACAAAACGTTAGCGAAAAAGTATACCGTGCCGGAACCATTGTCAAAGTTACGTAGATTGACCTTCACAAGGTGTAACTTATATGAATACATGTGTATCTGGAATTGACATTTCTATTAAAGCTATGTCGCCAGGCAACGATTTGTTATGCAGGCGTCGTTCAGTTCTTGCAACAGTAATGTGTCTTAGCAAAGCAAGTTTGATGGTGGGCGTAAAGTAGTTTGGTATGGAATCAAAAGGCGTGAAATCCTTTGCATAATTTACTTCGCGTCATTGGGTTGAGCAGGGCGCTGTATTTCCAGACCAGTAAACCAAATGCTAACGTCAAAGTGATTAGTAGTGAATTTTCGTATGGGGGCGTCTATTGGCTATTCCTGGTGCGGACCATTTTGCCCGACTGCAATGACGGAGCGGTGACTTCCGCCTGGAGTATTAATGTTCGATCCGGTTGTTGTACTCAATAGAGTAAAGACCGGGGTCGCGAAATGGCAAGCCGAATCGATTAAATTCAGGTGTCATCTGTTGCAGCATGTCTCGTTCGTCAGCACTTAGCAGGTTGGTGTTTGATATCCATTGTTGTACCGCAGGTCGATCGGTTCGCATGCGTTCGCCTATAGCGTTAAACAGCATGCCTTGTCTGTGGTTGCTTTGCTGCAGTCCGGCGATTTGATCGAGCACCGTATTGGTGTCGGTATTCGGGTCCGTTGCGGTGAGGATGATTGATCCGATCTGTTGTACTTCAGGGTTGGTTTGTTCGTTGAGCCACTCCCGTGCTGCTTGCGGTTCGAGTGTCATCATCATCTGTTGTGTTAATCCAGATTGAATGTTCGGCGGCATTCTGGAAAATACTTGCTTTGCTGTTTCCGGATTGCCGTATAAAAACGAGCCAGCCGAGGATTGAATCAGCAGGTCGTTGCCTGGTGTGTCAGGTAAGTTAAACAACCACTCTGCGGCGGCGTCCGGGTTTGTGTGCGCCCACTGACTCACTATATTCATCTTCGCTTCAAAGCCCTGTGCTTCGGGTAGTTGTTCAGCCCATTTCATTGCTCGGTCTGGATCAGTCTCCGCCATATTGTTTGCCAGGGCTGATATTGCCATGGGCATATAACGCTCAGCCATTGTCGGGTCCATCTGGTTAATAAAGCTTTCGAGTCCGGCAGTGTCATTGACGTCCCAGTTGTGTAGAACAGTCATTAGTGCATTTTCTTTTAACATAGGGTCGTCTTGTGACAGGGCCCATTGATATGCAGCGTCAGGGTCAGTCCTGGATAGGTGTGATACATAGAGGTCGGTCAGCATGTATTGTTGTTCGGGGTTCGAAGAGCCGTTGTTAAGTAACGCTTCTATTTCTACCAGCGCTGCATCCGGATCGCGTTCGAACCACATATATAGAATCTGATCGGCTTGCATGGATCGGGTCTGTTCGTCAGCTTCTGTTTGCAAGAAGTCCCAGGCTGCCTGTGGATCCTGGATAGCCCATTCCGAGATGGCCATCGACAACGCTTCATCTCGGAGCGGTTCATCGCCTTCACGGTCTTCGACGATTTGCCTGGCAAACTGTTCTGGATCATTGCTGGCTATTCCGGCATACATAGCTGTCTTGAGGGAAGAGTACGGAGCATCACTGTCTATACTCTCGATTCTGTCGCGAACAAAGTCCGGTTCAAGGCTTGCCAAAACAGATAGGCCTTCATGTGCCCAGTGTGAGTATTGATTCCGGGTGTTTTCTATCTCTGAGATGGCATGGTCGAGAGCCGCCTCTATATCAACTTCGCTAAAGCGCTGGTAAATGGCGGTGTTTATTGTTCTTGCGAAAGGTGAGTTGCCATTGGACTTCTTAACCTCTGGCAGCAAGGCCAGCAGCTCGTCAGAATTGGCGGTATCGATATATTGCAAGTACGAGATGACTTCGCGATAGTGTTTTGATTCGGAAAGCGTTTTATCAGGTTGTGTGGTTACTGTTGTTGGTGCTGATTGTTGATGATTTGGTATCTGTTCTGCCACAATCGTTGTTTTTGGTGCAGCATCATTAATTGGCGAAAACGGGGATGCAATGTCTTTTGATTGTTGAACAGTTGTTGCAGGCGCTACAGGCTCTGGTAGGTTTTTTGGCTGGTTGATACGTGAGGTGGAAAATACACCGGCAGCAACACCGGTAATTACGCCAACAATAAGTAACGCTATACTTTTCATGATACATCTCATTTATATTTCCGGGTTGCGTTCCAAACGCATAATCCTGAGGAGTTAAGATACCTCAAATCTGGTGTGGCGCACGCTGAATGAGACATTGATTTGCATGTTTCCAAAGCTCAGATGGAACCACTGCCTGCGCTACATTGATCGGTTTAAGTGCTATTAGTTTTGTTGTTACGTGGATATCTATAATCATTCGTTTTATCGAGCTGTTGAATTCGGCAGGCACATGGCTTGCCACTCGCTGACGCGTCGGGTTTTCTGAGGGCTATGATTAAGATCTTAGTAGCGCGTTGTTTTTGGATGCTCGACTCGTGAGCGAATGGGTTGCCGCGATTTTATCGGTTCCCGTGATGCTGATAGTTGCTGTGTATAAAGGTGGGTTTATGTGTATTGACAACAGGACTAGTGCGGTTAGCAATACAGAGCTTGCCACTCGCTAACGCGTCGGGTTTCCTGGGGGTTGCATTTGGGTCTTAGTGGGTGTTGCTTTTGGAAACCCGACGCGTGAGCGCGTGGGTGGGTTGCCGTGATTTTATCGGTTTCCGTGATGGTGCTGTGCATTAAGGTGGGATTGTGTGTATCGACAAGCAGGACTAGGGAGGTTAGCAATGCAGAGCTTGCCACTCGCTGACGCGTCGGGTTTCCTGGGGGTTGCGATTTGGATCTTAGTGGTGGGTTGCTTTTGGAAACGCGACGCGTGAGCGAGTGGGTGTGTTGCCGCGATTTTGTCGGTTTCCGTGATGGTGATAGTTGCTGTGCATTAAGGTGGGTTTGTGTGTATCGACAACAGGATTAGCGAGGTTAGCAATGCAGAGCTTGCCACTCGCTGACGCGTCGGGTTTCTTGGGGTCGCGATTTGGGTCTTAGTGGTGCGTTGCTTTTAGGGATCTGACACAAGTATGGTGAGCCGTTGGGGCGCATGAATATTCAATCCCACTTAAGCGGTGGCTCATCCAACGCTGAACTCTGTTCTTTTAATTCAAGAATATGTTCATCCCAGTAACGCGCATCGGCAAGCCATGGAAAGGCTTGTTGAAATGCAGGTTCACTGCGACGCACGTCAAGCCATGCGGCATAGTGAATCATTCTTAACGTACGAAGTGATTCAATCAAGCCAAGTTCAACCGGATCAAACTCTCTGAACTGAGTATAGCCTTCTAATAAATCTGCCAGTCTCGCTTGTTGATAGAATCGGTCGCCGGATAAAAATAGCCAGATATCCTGAACAGCCGGGCCGGTTCGTGCGTCGTCAAGATCAACAATATGAGGTGTGGTATCACGCCATAAAATATTGCCCGGGTGAAAGTCACCGTGTAAGCGAATACTTTTTGTGTTTGCTACTTGTTCAAACCAATCATCTACTTTGTCTAACAGATCGATCACCAGGGATTCATAGGCGTTTGCCAGTGCCGATGGCACGCGATCATTGTCGAGCAGGTAGTTGGCGGATTCGTGGCCGAGTGTTGCAGTATTAATAGCCGGCCTGTGAATGAACTCTTTTGTCTCTGCAATCTTGTGCATGCGCCCGACAAAGCGACCAATGACTTCGAGTTGTTTCGGGTTGTCCAGTTCCGGTGAGCGCCCGCCGCGCATCGGATACAGGGCAAAGTGAAACCCCTGGCTCTCCCGCAGTGTGTTGCCATCCGGGTCGGGCAATGCCGTGACTATTGGAATCTCTGCATCGGCCAGCTCTTGTGCGAATGAATGCTCTTCGCCGATCTGCTCTACCGTCCAACGATTCGGACGATAGAATTTTGCGATCAGTGGTTCGCCGTCTTCAATACCTACGCGGTATACACGATTTTCATAACTGTTTAAGGCCAGCAGTCTGCCATCGGTGAGCAAGCCAGGCTGCGATTCAATCGCGTCCAGAATTGCTTCGGGCGACAGGTTTTCGAAGCTGTCTGTTTTTTCCTGTTCGGTCACTTCAGTGCTCTGTTGTTTTATGCTGAATTTGGACGAGATGGACGATCGGTAAGAAAAGGCGGCTGAGAATCCGGCATTTTATGTCAATCAATGAGCGAGTGATGAATGATTTTATGTTAATGTCACGCGAACAGGCTGAAATACGCGCGCTAATGTTGCTAAGTTCAGCGAAATAACAACTTCTGCAGTTTATGGCAGGTTTCTTCGAGTAAGCCATTTTACGGGTATGGCAGTTCGAACATGTTGGGGTGTCGGCATCACTGCGCTCGAGTGTGGCGGATAAAGCTGACACTGTCCAACCGGTGACTTCGCCGGAGCAGGAAGCCGGGTTATGAAGCAATTGCTGCAGTCCAACACCGAGAGGCGGATCGAAAATCTATGGATATTCGCAAAGTAAAAAAGCTGATAGAACTGCTGGAAGAGTCAGCGATTTCCGAGATTGAAATCAAGGAGGGCGAAGAGTCGGTGCGGATCAGTCGCGCCAACAGTGCGCCGGTCTACGCACAGCCACCGGCAGCAGCGCCGGCAATTGCGCCGCAGCCAGTGGCTCAAACACTCGCAGCGCCACCCATTCCAGTGCCTGAACCTGAGATTGACGGTACGGTGATCAACTCGCCTATGGTCGGTACTTATTACACCGCACCCTCGCCGGGCGCCCCGTCGTTTGTGAAGGTCGGGCAGCCAATTAAACCGGGTGACACCATCTGTATTGTTGAGGCGATGAAAATTCTCAATCAGATAGAATCTGAGGTCAGCGGCGTGGTGACAAAGTTATTGGTAGAAGACGGTCAGCCCGTCGAGTTTGGTCAGCCATTGATGATCGTTGAAACATGAAAAAAGTACTGATTGCCAACCGGGGTGAAATAGCACTTCGGATCATGCGCTGCTGCCGTGATATGGGGATTGGTACCGTGGCGGTTTACTCCACTGCTGATCGTGAACTTAAGCATGTTCGACTGGCGGACGAAGCTGTTTGTATCGGCCCGCCCCCGTCGAATGAAAGCTATCTCAATATTCCCGCATTAATCAGTGCGGCAGAAATTACTGACGCAGACGCCATTCATCCTGGTTACGGTTTCTTATCGGAGAATGCAGACTTCGCAGAGCGTGTCGAGTCGAGCGGTTTTACTTTTATTGGTCCTACACCGGGTGTCATCCGTTTAATGGGTGATAAAGTCAGTGCGATCAAAGAAATGCGTGCTGCCGGAGTGCCTTGTGTACCGGGTTCTGATGGGCCGCTCGGACCGGATGCGAAAACTAATTTAAAAATTGCCAATGAGATTGGTTACCCGATCATCATTAAAGCCGCAGGTGGCGGCGGTGGCCGTGGGATGCGTGTGGTTCGTGGTGATGAAGACCTCATTGAATCTATCGCACTGACTCAGGCAGAGGCCGGAGCAGCCTTTAATAATGACATTGTCTACATGGAAAAATTCCTTGAAACGCCACGTCACGTAGAGTTTCAGGTATTGGCAGATACCCACGGTGATGCCATCCATTTAGGTGAACGAGACTGCTCTATGCAACGCCGTCACCAAAAGGTGGTTGAAGAGGCGCCTGCTCCGGGAATTACAGAAGAGCAGCGAGCAAGAATTGGTGAGCGTTGTGTGAATGCGTGCAAACGGCTTGGTTATCGCGGTGCAGGTACATTCGAATTTCTATTTGAAAACGGTGAATTCTATTTCATTGAAATGAACACCCGTGTTCAGGTCGAACACCCGGTCACTGAAATGATTACCGGGGTTGATATTGTCAAGGAACAGCTCAGAATCGCCATGGGTCAGCCAATGACCTACAAGCAGGAAAACATAAAAATCACAGGTCATGCGTTTGAATGTCGGATAAACGCAGAAGATCCGGAAACCTTTATGCCAAGCCCCGGCTTGATAGAGCAGTTTCATCCACCGGGTGGCTTGGGTGTGAGAGTAGACACTCACATTTATAATGGCTATAAAGTGCCGCCAAACTATGACTCTATGATCGGCAAACTGATCGCTCACGGAAACTCCAGAGAATCTGCTGTAGCGCGTATGCGTGGTGCGTTAAGCGAGGTGTTTATCAGTGGTATTAAAACTAATATCCCTTTGCTTTCATCCATCATGGACGATGAAAACTTTGCCAAGGGTGGTACTGATATTCACTACCTTGAAAAGAAGCTCGGTATTTCCTGAGCCTTGAATGTAAGCGTTGACGTCGATCGCGGCGTCGCTTATTCCCACAGTGTTTTTAGACCGGTATAAAGATTGTCGATGACTGACGATTATCTCTTAATGAAGGTCAGCGTTAAAAGCAATCACGTTGAGACTGTCGAGGCGGCGATGCTCAACAGTGGTGCCCTGTCTTGCACCTATCAGGATGCGACAGACACTCCTATTCATGAGCCGGCTCCGGGTACCACACCGTTGTGGCCGGACGTCATCGTCACAGGGGTATTTGACCCGTCAGCTGACAAAGACATTATCGAACTTCTTCTACGAGCTGAGATTCAGGAAGTGATCAGTGGTGAAATTACCTCTGAATTGCTTAAAGATAAAGATTGGGTACGCGCCTGGATGGACGATTTCAAGCCGGTTGAGATCACATCAAAGCTTTGGGTGGTGCCTACCTTCTGTGAAGCACCGGATGAATCTGCGATCAATATTGTGATGGATCCCGGCCTGGCCTTTGGATCGGGTACGCATCCGACAACCCATCTCTGTTTGCGCTGGCTTGCCAGGCAGGATCTGCAAAACAAATTGGTAATAGATTACGGTTGTGGTTCCGGCATTCTGGCGGTAGCTGCGGCGCGTCTCGGTGCGGCAAACGTATATGCTTTTGATATTGATCCACAAGCGCTATTGGCTACCGCAGAAAATGCAGAGCGCAATGGAGTTGCAGACAAAATCGCCATCTGTCATAGCGATAGAGAACTTCCAGCGGGTGTTGATGTTCTCGTGGCTAATATTTTATTGGCACCGCTGCTTGAGCTGCAGTCTCGCTTTAAAGCGTTATTGTCAGATCAAGGGAAGTTGGGTGTGTCCGGAGTGTTGTCAGAGCAAATTGCCACGCTGGCTGCGGCCTATGCCACACAGTTTCGTCATAGTGAAACCGAGATCCGCGAGCAGTGGGCGATGTACACTGCACTAAAGCAGGGCGTTATCACAACGTAGCCTCAAAAAGAACGTTTGGCATTCGCTACAGGGCGTATGCCGCGATCCTTAATTCAACATTAGAAGCAGGTCAGACCATGATTACGCGTTGCGATCATTGTGGATCCAAATTTGAAGTCAGTGCCGATCTCGTTTACTCGCGAGATCCAGGTGTTAGATGTGGAGAGTGCATGTCGTTGTTTGATGCACGCGCCAATCTTTATGATGAAGCCACTGCTCAGCAGGCAGCATCAACCTATAAGCCCGTACAGAAAAATCGGATTGTAGAATCAATCGACCCGACCATGCTTGAAATGGCTGAAACAGTGGCGACTGAACACTTTTATCAGCGTGCCGGTGCAGGCCGGCAGGCCGGA
The DNA here is from genome assembly GCA_938041955.1 of uncultured Granulosicoccaceae bacterium. Lineage (GTDB taxonomy): Bacteria > Pseudomonadota > Gammaproteobacteria > Granulosicoccales > Granulosicoccaceae. Next base: position 8,890 of record CALISD010000206.1, read on the forward strand.
ACAACGGCAGTCACCGCTGAGCCTGCGCTGGCCGAAACTACTGCTTCTATGGCAATGGATGCCGAGCAGTCAAGCCGCCCGGATATCGATCTGTCTGGCGGTTCATCTGCTGGCTACCCTGTGTATCGACCCAGCGAGAGCATTGCATCTGACCTTGAGTTTGGACGGACCATGGCGACGGAATCGACGCTTGGCGCCACTGGTGTAGATATGTCGGCAAGGGCTTCCGCTGAAGCGCCCTACCGCGACGAATTCACAGCAGTGCCTGATATCTATCCGGCATCAGAATCACTGCCGCTCGATAAAGCAGATCAAACCGAACGGAAACGCTTGGCAGCGGAAGAGATCCGGCAACTTAAAAGGCAATCGGTGAGTGATAGAGAGCGCCGTGCGCTGGCAATGGAGCCGGTACGTGAGCTTGATGAAAATCAACGGCGTCAAATTGAAGAGTTTAGCGCACGTAACGCGGTAGCTGGCCAGTCTGCTATTGATGACCGTGATCTCGCCCTCAGGCCTGAAAGCAGAGTCGCGGAGCGTGCAAAGAAACGTGATGAAAAATTAGAAGAGTACGCCTTCATACCAGATGATGTACTAAAAAACCCGCCTGTCTACAAAGATGATGGCAGGCGTGAAGGCATGCGCTTCGATTCTGAGACACCACAATTCGATACTGCGTTAAATGATCGTAGAGAAGAGCGTGATCTGAATCGACAGCCGGTTCGTTCGCGTGATGACCGTCGCGCGGTACCTTTGGACCGTTCTCGGCCGGAACGTGAAGCGGCCAGAGAAACGCCTGGTGCTGATGACGCCCCGGGGCGTCGTCGTGAATCTCGTGATAGCTATGTTAGTGACTCATCAGCGCAGGAGATGCGTCGTTATCAGCAGCACAGGCCCGCTGTTGAGGTCAGTGAATTTATTGAAGAGCCCATACTTGAGCGTGCACCGAGAACCAAAAACAGACGATCCGGCCTGAGTCCCTGGTTGATAGCTTGTGCGTTGATAGCAGCGGTGTGCCTGGCGCTGTACACGGCCCGCAATGTTATTGCGAATATGAGTTTGCCTGAGCCGTTGATAGCGAGCTTCTGCCAGGTGACCGGCTGTGTGCCGGCAGAGGCAAAGATAGACACTAGTCAACTACAAACCATGCGCCAGCGTCTGTACCCGCATCCTGATATTGCTGATGCATTGGTGATCAGTATCGATCTTGTCAATAATTCAATTTACAAGCAGCCTTATCCGGCGGTATCGGTGACATTGCTAAACGCTGAGGGTGGTGCGGTTGCTGAGCGGCGCTTTGAGACTGCTGACTATGAAGTAGTAGATCGCAGCAACTCGGGGTTTTTAATGCCGGAAGAGCCTACACGAATCACCATTGAGGTGGTTGATACCGGGCTGGGTGCGACGGATGTTGCGCTTGAGTTTGAATAAGCTTTCCCGGCGGGCTGTGAAAACTGTCTATTAACAGCGTGCAACAAACTCTGTAGAATTGGTCGCCCTGTTTTGGGTAGTACCGCTATGCGCCTTGGCCGTTTCGAATTTGATCGCCCCGTTGTTCTGGCTCCTATGGCCGGAGTGACCGATCGGCCGTTTCGAATACTCTGCAAACGCCTTGGCGCTGATCTGGCGGTGTCTGAAATGGTGACCTCAAACAAGGCGCTATACGCCACTCGCAAGTCTCTCACACGTATGAACCATGAGGGGGAAGTATCGCCGAAGATTATCCAGATCGCCGGAGGTGACGTGGCAATGATGGTCGAAGCTGCTCGCATGAATGAAGCGCTGGGCGCTGACATCATCGACATCAATATGGGTTGCCCGGCCAAGAAAGTCTGCAATAAGGCGGCGGGTTCAGCGCTTTTATCTGATGAAGCGCTGGTGCATAAAATTCTTTCAGCAGTGGTGGCCTGTGTTGATGTGCCGGTGACGCTGAAGATTAGAACGGGTCCAACAAGGGAGAGCATTAACGGTGTCGAGATTGCGAAGATCGCAAGTGATAGCGGCATTGCGATGCTATCTGTTCATGGTAGAACCCGTGCTGACAAATTTCTGGGCGAAGCAGAGTATGAAACCATTGCAAAAATTGTTCAGAGTGTCGATATGCCGGTACTGGCCAATGGCGATATCAACACCCCGCAGCAGGCAGAGCACGTGTTGCAAATGACCGGTGCGGCGGGCGTTATGATCGGACGCGCTGCGCAGGGCAATCCATGGATTCTCGGTCAGATAAAACACTACCTTGATACCGGTGTAGAGCTCACTGAGCCCACTTCGGTTGAAAAAGCAGATGTACTGAAGTGGCATTTGCAAAATTTGTATGAGCTCTACGGGGAGTACAGTGGAGTCAGAATTGCCAGAAAACATATTGCCTGGTACTGCAAAGGTAAGAAGAACGCCGCTGAATTTCGAAGTAATGTGTATAAGCTGGAAACCGCTGAAGAGCAGCTTGATCAGGTGGACGCCTTTTTCAGGCAGCCATTTAATGAACTGCCACAGATTGCAGCTGAACTTTCAGCAGGTGCACTTTGATGGGCGCTTCACCACTACAGGAACAAGTAGAAAAAGAACTACATCAGTATTTCAGTATCTTAAATGGCCAGAAGCCTTGTGCCCTGCATGACTTAGTGATGGGTCAGGTTGAAGAGGCTTTGTTTCGCGTCGTGCTTGACTACTGCGATGGCAATCAAAGCAAAACTGCAGAGTACCTTGGGATCAATCGTGGCACGTTACGCAAGAAGCTGGCGCAGTACAATATATCCTAAGCGTTTACCTCTGCCGGTATGGCTGCAGTTTTAGTATTCGATTTCTCTGTGTACAGAGAATTAATTTCCTTGTTGTTCCCACTTAACTTTTGATAAAGATCTATGTCTAAGAAAATAACCCGCGCACTATTAAGTGTCTCTGATAAAGCAGGGATTGTTGAGTTTGCACAGACATTGTCAGATGCGGGCGTTATCTTGTTGTCGACAGGGGGTACGGCGGCGGCTCTATCGAAAGCAGGTATTGAAGTAATTGAAGTTTCAGATGTCACAGGCTTTCCAGAAATTATGGATGGTCGCGTAAAAACATTACATCCGAAAATTCATGGTGCCATTTTAGGGCGGCGTGATATTGATGCTGCAGTAATGCAAGAGCACGATATTGATGCCATTGATTTGGTGGTGGTGAATTTGTATCCATTTGTGCAAACAGTCGCGAATCCCGATTGCAGCTTAGCTGAAGCCATAGAAAATATAGATATCGGCGGACCGGCAATGATCCGTGCTGCGGCGAAGAATCATAAAGAGGTTGCGGTGGTGACTGAGCCTGCAGACTATTCGCAGTTGGCAGACTCTATCGGTGGTAGCGGCGGACTATCTGATGAGACTCGGTTTGATCTTGCATGCAAAGCGTTTGCGCATACGGCTAACTACGATAGTGCGGTGACGGATTATCTGATGCAGCAAAATAAAGCGTCTACTGAAACCAGTGGCCTTGGTCAATCGCTACAAATAAGTCTCGATAAGATTCAGGATCTGCGCTACGGGGAAAATCCGCATCAAACAGCGGCGTTCTATAAACATGGCACCGCAAGCCCGCAAAGTATTGCCGCAGCTGTGCAGTTACAGGGAAAGGAACTGTCGTTCAACAACATTGCAGATTCAGATGCGGCGCTTGAATGTGTGGCGCAATTCAGTGAGCCTGCATGCGTGATTGTGAAGCATGCGAACCCGTGTGGGGTGTCGGTGGCAGGCAATATTTCGGACGCTTATGAGAAGGCCTATCAAACAGATCCTGTATCGGCCTTTGGTGGCATTATCGCGATGAATCGTGAGTTAGATGCTGTAACTGCCAAAGGCCTGGTCGATCGACAGTTTGTAGAGGTGCTGCTAGCTCCCTCGTATCACGCAGATGCTTTAAAAATATTAAGTGAAAAGCCAAATATTCGCGTTATGCAGATAGGCGAAAGTAACCTAACTGCATACGAGCCACGCAAAATATACCAATGCGTGAACGGCGGCATGTTGGTTCAGGATAATGACAGCAAGATAGTCACAGCTGAAGAAATAAAAATCGCTACAAAGGTCGCACCCACAGAGGCGCAGATCCAGGATCTGCTATTCGCATGGAAGGTGGTTAAGTTCGTGAAATCTAATGCCATTGTATTTTGTAAAGACGGTGCCACTATAGGTATAGGTGCAGGTCAGATGAGTCGTGTTTATTCTGCAAGAATTGCCGCAATCAAAGCCGCAGATGCAGAGCTGGAAGTTAAGTCTTCAGTGATGGCATCAGATGCATTCTTTCCGTTTCGGGATACTATAGATCAGGCGGCTGAATACGGTATTAAGGCGATTATCCAGCCCGGAGGTTCAATGCGTGATGATGAAGTTGTTAAAGCGGCTGACGAACACGGCATTGCCATGGTGTTCACCGGTGTTCGTCATTTTAGACATTAGCGATTAGTGGTTCACTGCAGCTTCTATTCGCTTTTAGTTGGGGCCACTGATTCAAGAGGCTTAAGCTCACCTGCATCATCTGCAACTTCGACGACATCATTCACTTTGATACCGTTTATCTTGAACCAGCCTTTGTTCATCTCAAGCGCGTAGCGTGCGGCGACGCTTGACGGATACCGGTCGCCACCTGGTTGCATAGTGAATATTTCACCAATACGGCCTTCATCATCAATAAAAGCGATATCCAGGGGAATTAGTGTATTGCGCATGGTGAAGACGCGTGGGCGGCTGTCATCAAAGATAAACAGCATGCCGCAGTGCTCACCCATACTTGAGCGAAACATCAGGCCATAGCGGCGAGTGCGTTCGTCAATCGCGAGTTGTACTTGCGCGACTTGCTGGTTGATGTGTAGCGACGCGTCTGTTTTACAGGACTCATCTGCGAATGCTGCGTTACTGCTAATGACAGTGGCAAAAATAATCGCAATCAATGACTGGGTTAGTAATTTCATTGCGCTTTTAAATCCTCAAAATTGTTGATTAGGGTTTTAGTACTAACTTCAAGTTTGTGCCAGCTGGTAAATGCAAGCGCTGCCTGCTCTACTAGCATGCCGCGCCCATCGTGATTATGTCTGCAGCCACATTCTTTGGTCCATTGTAAAAACCGTGTTGGCTCAGAGGCGTAAGAGAGATCGTAGCAAAAGGTGTTATCGCTAATGATCGCGCTGTTCGTCACAGGCAGTTTGGCCTCTAAACTCGCTGAGGTGGCATTCAGCAGCAGATCTGCAGCTGGAAGATCTGTGGGTATACTATCAGCGGCAACCGCCTCTATGCTGAACACGTCACCGAATTCGTTTGCCAGCGTTTGTGCTTTAGCGAGAGTGCGATTGATGATGGTGATTCTAGCCGGCCCCTGATCAATTAGTGGCTGCAAGATCCCGCGTGTGGCACCACCGGCACCCAATACGATGATATGGCTGTCTTTAAGCGATAAGCCGAGGTTGGTGGTCAAGTCTCGAAGTAGCCCGCCGCCATCCGTGTTGTGCCCGCACAACTGATCAGAGTCGTTTTTATACAGCGTGTTAACAGCCTGTGCGCGCTTTGCGTGCTCGGTGAGCTCGGCACACATCTCATACGCGGGTTCTTTGAATGGTGCAGTGATATTGCAGCCCGTACCACCATTTTTGAAAAACTCGTTTATATCGCTGGTGAATCCCGTGTTATCAGAAAGCACTCTTTCATAGCTTATAGTTAAAGCGTGCTGGCTGGCAAACTGCTGATGGATTTGCGGTGACAGGCTCTGCCTGATCGGATTGCCGAAAACGGCGAATTTATTTTTCATGGGGTCGTTGTATGAGGCTGCTAAAATGGATTATAAATGGTAACGATTCAGGGCCCACCTGTCGCATCTATGGGCGTTGTCGTTCGGGCTTAAATACACCTGTATATTGCGCGAACTCCTGCCCCAGGAATACGTCAGGCCTATCCTGAAAAAGCTACTCAAGAGTGCAATTGCAGTCAAAAATATGAATTCAGGTCATTTCCTACTGAATAATTCAGGTCATTTCCTACTGAATGGTTACTATAAATGAATCACCTTTGCAGTAATGGAGCTAATTCTTGAACCACGGCAGCTTTCCCAGAACACGACCCCGTCGACTGCGTAGCAGTGACTTCAGCCGACGGCTGGTGCGTGAGACTCGCGTCACCGCTGATGATCTGATCTATCCGGTATTTGTTGTCGAAGGGTCGGGTGAAAGTCATCCGGTGCCAAGTATGCCGGGGGTCAGTCGCGTGACGATTGATTTACTGCTGCGTGATGCGGAATCATTGGTTCGGGCGGGCATTCCCTGTATTACCCTGTTTCCGGTTACCCCGGATAATGTAAAAACTGAAAAAGCTGAACAGGCCTATGATCCGCAAGGGCTGGCGCAAAGAGCTATTCGGGCGATTAAAGCCGAGTTTCCGGAACTTGGAGTAATGACCGATGTGGCGCTCGATCCCTTCACCGTTCATGGTCAGGATGGTTTGTTGGATTCGAATGGTTATGTGGTCAATGATGAGACGGTAGAGGTGTTGGTGGCGCAAGCGCTTTCACATGCGGAAGCAGGCGCTGATGTACTTGGCCCGTCTGACATGATGGACGGCCGTATCGGTGCAATCAGAGACGCGCTGGAAGCTAACGGTTATGTCAACACCAAAATCCTTTCATATGCTGCCAAGTACGCGTCTTCTTTTTATGGCCCTTTTCGCGACGCGGTGGGTGCCACAGCAACACTCGGTGGCGGCAACAAATACAGTTACCAGATGGATCCGGCCAACTCTGATGAAGCGATGAGAGAGGTGTCACTTGATCTGCAGGAGGGGGCTGACATGGTGATGGTCAAGCCAGGGTTGCCCTACCTCGATATCATCAGCCGGGTAAAACGCGAGTTCGGTGTCCCAGTGTGTGCTTATCAAGTAAGTGGTGAGTACGCGATGTTGAAAGCGGCTTCGCAAAACGGCTGGCTTGATGAACGTGAAGTGGTAATGGAAAGCATCATCAGTCTTAAGCGTGCTGGTTCTGATGCCATTATGACTTACTATGCGCGTGATATTGCTGCATGGTTGAATGAGTCTACTTAGAACTAAAAAGGCGTTACATTGAAATTGCTTATCAATCGGGTCTTGACTGATCTGCATTTCTGGATTGCGTTGGCACTGGGGCCTGTGGTCTGGGTTGCGTTATGGTTTATTTCGGGTCAACCTCAGGCCAGTGGTTTAGCGCTTAAAGTATTTCTCAGTAGTGTGTTGTTATACCCGGTGATCGAAGAGCTTGCTTTCAGAGGCTTTATTCAAACCTGGTTACTGGAACGACCTATATGGAAAAGGCTGTTGGTATTAAAAATCAGTCGTGCCAACGTACTGACCAGCTTTATGTTTGCATCTCTGCATCTATTCAACCAGTCTCCACTTTCTGCGGCTTTGGTATTCGCCCCGTCATTGGTGTTTGGGTATCTGCGTGAACGCTACGATGCGGTGACTCCATCGATCATTGTGCACGTGTGGTACAACCTGGGCTTTTTGTGGTTGTTTAGTTAGCCTGTTTGCCTGCTTTACTTCGAATTTAAAAGTCTAAAGCGCTGTGGGTCCTGTCAGGTTGGATTCTGTCGCTCGCTAACATAACGCTTTTTTCGATCGCAGTGATGAGGCTTTTATAGAAGGATTGTGCTGCCGTACTTTCGGTGAACTCTGCATACTGTTTTATTTCAGAGTCTGTCAGGTGGCGTAGCAGGTAGGCCAGATCTATGGTGATATCTTCTGCCATTAATAGAGCGGTAAGTGTATTGTCACCGCGATTGGTATCAGCTAAGGCCTGTTCCGGGTTGATACTCCCTGGTGGTGTGCTGGGTTGAGCTTTGGCGATACAGCCGCTGTGCAACAAGCCTGCGTATTCGACTTCTGATCCGATAGTTATCACAAAATCCATGGTACGAGTGTTTCTGACAATGCGTTGAGTCATTTCGAATCTGGTTGGATTTTCCCGTAAAAAGGGTATGTACCGGCTCACACCGAGGGGATCGAGATCGCGTTGTTCGGCCTCATGTATCCTTTGTGCCAGTGGGCTTTGAAACCACTTAACTATCAGGTTCATTTCCGGTGCTTCAATGTGATCAAAGTTTTGCAGCGTGTCATGGATTACGGACTCGGCGCTGAAACTTGGTATGTGGGTAGATGGTGGTTTGCTGCCGCACCGAGTCGCATTTCCCAGGCTTGACTCTGTCACGAGAGCCTGCAGTGCAGCAATCTGTTGTGTTACACCAGTAGCGTGGAGTAGTTCCAGCGTGTCAGCGGACCTTTCGGCAGCCTGCGCCTGAGTGACAGCAGTAGCGAAAAGCAGGCACAGAATGGCTGATTTACTGGATTTCATGTTGGGCGTTACTTGTTTGTGTCCGTCTTACTGTAGTGGCTGATATGGGTGAAACTTAACTCGTTGGTTGCACTAAAAGCATTGCTGCCGGGCATCGATTCCGTTAACGTTTGCCCCTTTGTGCGGTCGCACATGCAAATACTAAGCGGATACACTCGGTGAAAAAACGAAGTGGTGCATTGTTGTTTCTTGGAGAGTTTTTAAAAAATCCAATGCAATTGGGATCGATAATCCCGAGTTCAGGGTTTCTGAAGCGTAGAATTATCAGAAATGCTGACACCTCTAATGCGAGAGTTATTGTTGAGTTGGGGCCGGGTAACGGCGGCACCACACAGGCAATTCTGGATAGCATGCCTGTGGACGCAAAGCTATTGTGTATCGAGCTGAATGCAGGTCTGTATGAGTTGGTGAGTGAAATTAAAGACCCGCGTTTCGTCGCCCATCACGGCAATGCCTGTGATATTGAATCTATTTTGCAGACTCATGACCTTGAGATGCCGGACGTTGTAATCTCCGGTATTCCATTTTCGTGTATGGATAGAAAAATTGGTACAGAGCTTATTGAGAAAATATACACAATACTTCCTTCCGGTGGTCGCTTTGTGGCCTACCAGGTGAATCCGCGTGTGAGCCAGTTAAATACCTTTTTTGATAAAAGCCAGAAAACTGTTGAAACCGAGTGGTTAAATATTCCCCCGCTGTTTGTTTGGCGTTGGAAAAAGGGCTGAGCGTTAACTCTATTCGCAAGTTGCGAACAGGAGCATGAAACCGCATAGATTGAGGGAGCCGATAGGGGGTTTAACGGAGTTGTTGTCGCCGAATGGTATCTCAATACTCATACCCGATACGCATGTGAAGACACCCACCTGATGTATCTCCTTGCAGGTTGATTTTACTGTCGGTAACCGGAAGTAAATTACGGGGTCGATGAAAAGAAAAAACAGGTGACGGATCTATCATTCACCCTTATATCTCGCTTAACCGCAGGATTTAATTAATGGCCACCAGGTTGTGAGCCTTTCCAGCGTTGCCCATCTTTTCGATGTTCTCAATGAAAAAGTAACAGTTAGTTTACGTTTCTTGCGATGCTGTGCGTCGCGTTCGGAAGTAAGGGGGTTGGGTGGAGAGGGGCGGCTGGATTCTAAGCTTTTAAAAAACTGATAACCACACATCAGAGAATTCGGCTTCAGCTGATGATGTTTCGTTAGAAGGAAGTAACCTGTCCGATCCCGGGGCGAACGGGTGAGATTTAAAGCTGTCTGTCACTGCCTGTGCCGGAAATCGGTTTGGCTAATTGCAGAACTCTTTGATCAATTCAGCGTCCTATTGGTTACAACGCACAATGGGGGATTTTTGAAATGATACTTACGAGCAATAGATACCTTCAGTTGGGCTTTGTGTCAGGCCTCATCGTTACACTGGTGTTTGCAGTGTCTGCATCTTCGGTCTTCGCTGCCGACTCTGCTGATAAATTAAAGCTGTCAACACATGTGCTGGAGCAATTTGGTGCTCCACCGCCGGTGCCTGAGGCAGGGCTAGGCGAAGATCTGCAAAAAGCAGTGGAGGAAGTGTTTAGCAATAGTTTTTCGTCAACATCCTGGGGGAGTGAGCAGGCTGCATCTCTGGCTGCAATATCTGCTTCTGAAGATCCTCGTCTTGCATGGCTGATCGCTGATCTGATGCGCTTTGCCAGTCCAGATCTGTCTTCCCTGCTGGCTGATACTGCAGGTCATCTTTTAGATATTGAATACACTAGCGGTAACTTCTGGGGTGTTACCACTGATCACCTGATTGCATGGGATATTGCTGCCCCGCCAGACTACCTGAAGTATAAGAGGGGCATGTTCACCAGGCTGGTGCCTGGCTGGGACAAGATATTTGTTGAAGGTGATATCGACTGGCGCCATGTTTCGTGGGGTGGTGTATTAATAGATGACAGGGCGTTTGATACCACAAATGAGCCTTGCAACTGCATCCCTGCGGCAGACAATCCAGAGGTCACCAGTGTGAAAAAGGCCGGCTGGCTGAAGGACGATGACATCGTTTTCGGTGTTGCGGTCAACGGTGAGTACCGTGCTTATCCACGACGCATAATGGAGGTCAGGGAGATGGTTAACGATACGCTCGGTGGCAGAGACCTTGGTATTCCGTACTGCACCTTGTGTGGATCTGCGCAAGCCTATTTCACCGATGATCTACCTGATGGTGTGCAGCGCCCGGTATTGAGAACTTCCGGATTATTGATTCGTTCAAACAAAGTCATGTATGACCTCAATACAAACTCCGTATTTGATACTTTCCGTGGGCATGCAGTTACCGGCCCACTGGCAGAAAAAAACCTAAAACTAAAACAGGCAAGCGTTGTCACTACTGACTGGGGAACGTGGAAAAGAGATCATCCGAACACCACGGTATTGGCAGAGTCGCTTGCGCTGGGTCGTGATTTTGATTTTCGTAACAACCGCGATGCCAGTGGCCCTATTTTTCCCGTGGGTGATATTGACCCTCGTCTGCCAGTACATGAAGATGTGATCGGGGTGATTACAGGTTCAGGCGCATCTGTAGCGTTTCCGAGAAACCAGGCGTACATTGCGCTGCGCGGCGGTAAAAAACTGGTGGTCGAGAACATTCAACTGGTGCTTGATGGTGGCGGTATAAGAGCTATCGACGCAAGCAACGGAACGGATCCGGGCAGCCATCAGGCATTTTGGTTTGCCTGGTCGCAGTTTTATCCCGAAACCAGGCTTTGGCCTTTTTGATTG
>CALISD010000207.1 GCA_938041955.1 uncultured Granulosicoccaceae bacterium
AAAATTGGAACAGATTTTACGTATGCCCGCTGAATCCTTAAATAGTCACGATGTGTCAGGTCAACCTATCCGGCTAGGCGGTAAGAAGTCAGATCTGGCTTATGACGCACTTAAACGGGCTATTGTGCTACGACAGTATCAGCCCGGACAGAAAATCAGAGAACAATCTATCGCCGGTGAGTTTCAATGCAGCCAGAGTACCGTGCGGGAAGCGCTCATCAATCTTTCGCAAGATGGATTGGTCACACGAAGCGGCTATCACGGTACCTATATCACTGATACCACTCTGGAAGAAGCAGCAGTGTTTGTTCAAGTCAGACTCACCATTGAGCGCAGTGTTGCCGCGCAGTTGCATACGCGTCGCAAGACGCTCGATACAACACCGGTAAATGAAATCCTGACGGCCATGGACGAAACCCACGCCGCCGGTGACCTGTTCCAATGCTCTGAACTGGACAGACGCTTTCATGCACAACTGGCCATCATGGCAGACATGGAACAACTAGCGCCTGTGCTACAACGCTGTGCCCTTCATATCCACCGCTTCACTTTGGGTAACGTGGAAGTTCCCAGAGATTTTTTTCAGGAAGCCGGTGTGGGAGACGAACACCGGTCGTTGTTGCAGTCTTTATGCAAAGGTACCGCAAAGCAATCTCAAAAAGCCATGTCTCAACATCTGGGTCAGGTACTGCAACACTGGGCCCCGTCGCTGTATTCCGCAGTTGGCGCCAATGCGTTTTAACAGCAAACATAGTGGTATCACAGCAACCTCTACCACCAACCGTCAGAGGAATTATTCTTGACCTATTCAATCGTCGCACGTGACCCGGTCAGTGGAGAAATTGGTATCGCCGTCGCAAGTCGGTTCTTTGCCGTCGGCTCGCTGGTGCCCCATATAAACCATAACAGCGCCATCGCCACACAAGCCTTCGTTAACCCGATGTGGGGCATTGAAGGATCACCTCGCCTGGCCACCGGTGAGAGCGCCACAGGTGTGATGGCCGACTTTATAGACCGCGATGCCGGGCAAGCCATTCGACAGGCACACATGATTGATGCACACGGTCACAGTGTGGCGCATACCGGTAAAGACTGCATTGACTGGGCAGGCCATAAAATAGCCGATGGTGTGTCCGTTGCGGGCAACATGCTTGCAGGATCGGCAGTCGTCGACGACACACTAAGCTGTTATCTGGATAACACCGGGTTAAGTTTTATAGAACGATTACTTGCTGCGATGGACGCAGGAGAAGCTGCCGGTGGTGACAAACGTGGCCGACAGGCAGCCGCTTTACGCATTCATAGTGGTCAGGACTACCCCATTATTGATCTCCGCGCTGACGACCATGCCGATCCACTGGCTGAACTACGACGGTTAAATTCCGTCGCACAGGAACGCGCAGCGCATTTCGCAAAGACATTCGCTACCGATGAAAATTTTTCCGGCACGACAGACCGCACAGAACTTGATCGTGCCATCATCGAACGCGAAGCCCGGTGGGCTCGTGACGGTATTGTTTCACAGTCATTCGCCACCCCTTTAACCACAACTTAGCAGGCAACCCATTGCAGTTTCCAACCCCTCCTCCTTATGCTTCACAACGCTCAGCTGCCATGGCCGAAAACATGGTGGTTGCATCACAACCACTGGCCGGTCAGGCGGGTTTATCTATGTTGGCTCAGGGAGGCAATGCAGTCGATGCGGCCATTGCCGCTGCCATCACGCTTACTCAGGTCGAGCCGTCGGGCAATGGTCTTGGCTCTGACGCCTTTGCGATAATCTGGGATGGCAAGCAGCTACACGGCCTTAACGCGTCCGGTCGCTCGCCACAATCATGGCGTCCGGATCGTTTCTCAAAAAGTGGTGCTATACCGGACCGTGGCTGGGAGACAGTAACCGTCCCGGGTGCCGTTGGCGGTTGGGTAGAACTGCATAATAAGCTCGGCAAACTGCCATTTGAAAAACTGTTTGAGCCTGCCATTCACTATGCAGAGAACGGCTTTATTGTCTCCCCTATTATTGGAAAGTTATGGGGAATAGCAGGGACTGTTCTCAATGAACAGCCGGGCTTTGCAGATCATTTTCTACCGGGAGGCAAAGCACCAAAGGCCGGTGAACGCTTCGTAAACATTGCCGCCGCTGCAACATTAAAATCTATTGCAGAAACCCATGGTGAGTCTTTCTATAGAGGTCACCTGGCAGAGCAGATTGCAGCCGATGCTGCCAAACATTCAAGCGCGCTTACCGTAGAAGACATGGCTGCAAACATACCGAACTGGTGCAGCACCGTTTCGCAATCATTTGATCAATTCTCACTACATGAAATCCCGCCTAACGGACAAGGCATTGCCGCGTGCATGGCATTGGGAATACTTGCACACACGAATATTCGAGACTTCAGCGCCGATGAACCCAAAGCCATGCACCTGATGTTTGAAGCAATGAAACTGGCGTTCAGAGACTCAGCGGCATACGTTGCTGATCCGGCCTACATGACTGACGTTGCGTCTGAACACCTTTTGAATCCGGATTACCTTGCCGAACGCGCGCGCCTCATTGACCCCGACAAAGCGCAGGACTTCAACAGTGGCTCCCCCCGGCAAGGCGGTACCGTCTGTTTGTCTGCCGCAGATGCCAACGGCATGATGGTGTCATTCATACAATCAAACTATGCAGGCTTTGGTTCAGGTGTGGTCATACCCGATACAGGTATTCATCTACAAAACCGTGGCTGCGGTTTCACCCTGGAAGACGGTCATCCGAATCAACTCGACGGAGGCAAACGCCCCTTCCACACAATTATTCCAGGCTTTCTTATGGGTGAACATGACCCGCTAATGGCATTTGGTGTGATGGGCGGCATGATGCAGGCTCAAGGCCACGTACAGATGGCATTGCGCACCCAACTATGGGGGCAGGACGTACAAACCGCCGCTGACGCCCCGAGATGGCGTGTCACAGAAGGTTTAGGTGTATCCTGCGAAGAAGCGATGGATCGTAAAACCATTCAAGTATTGGCTGGCATGGGACATGACATCATCATAGAAAAACCTGATCTGGCGTTTGGTTTTGGTGGTGCACAACTAATCCATCGACTTGATAGTGGCGGATATGCAGGGGGGTCTGATCCGCGCAAGGATGGTGGTGCTTACGGGTTCTAGTGGACGCCCAGATGCTTCTTGAAATGTCAGACTCTCAGATTCTGCGTCATTCTATCTGCGATAAAATCAAACACTCTACGTACCCGCAGACTGGTTCGAAGCTCCTGATGGCAAACCAACCACACAGGCAGCGTCATGAGAGGTTCTGCCTGTTCAAAAGCGCGCACCAAGTCGGAGTCGGCATCTCCCATATCCTCTGGAAAGAAAATTAACCCCAGGCCTTCCTTGCACAGTCCGAGTTGAAGTAGCTGAAAGGAGGTTAGCAATTGGAAATTGTCTTTACCTAGGTTCCAGCCCTGATCATTAAGAATATCCGTCACCGCACGACTACGATCAAAACCAATGATTTGCATGGTATGTAGATCAGCGGCATCCGGTGATTCCGGCAGCGTCTCACAGTATGCAGGTGTTCCGTAGAGCCTGATTACTTCGTCCCCGAGCTTTTTTGCAATTAAATCATTTTGTGTCGGATGAAAGTTTCGAATTGCGATGTCTGCTTCACGCCGCAGCAGGTCACTGGGTTCGTTGCTGACGATCACCTCAATGTTGATCAGAGGTTCTTCACGATGTAGTGCCGCTATAATTTTCGGCAGACGAAAAGCAGCATCCAGTTGGCTAACCGATATGACCACGGAGCCTTCGATTTGCTGTGACTGGCCGCCGGCGGCTAGGGAAAACTGCAATGCAGCCTTGCTCATCGAACTGACATGCTCCACTAGCTTAGCACCACTGTCCGTTAGCACCAGCCTCTGCCCAACCCGTTCAAACAAGGTTATTTCAATTTCTGCTTCTAAAGCAGCAACCTGCCGACTTAAGGTCGGTTGAGTTACCCCGAGCGCTTTAGCAGCAGCCGATAAACTACCTTCCTGCACTGTGACGTAAAAAGCGCGGGCATGATTCCAATCGAAGTTAACAGATTCCCAGTTCATACAGAAATGCATAGCTACAATACGGTTTCAGCCAATATACCTGCCAATATCGAATGGGTATAGTCAACGGACACTAATTATTTAAGGAATACAAAAAATGTCTGTTTTAGTTGTCGGAGCTAGTGGTGCAACAGGTCGTCTCCTGGTAGAGCAATTACTTGATCAAGGCGAAACAGTTAAAGCTATTGTGCGCTCTACTATGTCATTACCGGAGCGGCTTATAAATAATGACAGACTTATCGTCACCGAAGCCAGTTTGCTGGATATGACAGATGAAGAACTGGAAGCGCACGTTCAGGGCTGCCGCGCCGTCGCATCGTGTCTAGGTCACAACCTAAGCTTCAAAGGTATTTTCGGTCACCCGAGACGCCTGGTAACAGACAGCGTTAAACGTCTTTGTAAAGCAATCGAAAAAGCAAATCCAGCAACGCCGGTAAAGTTCATCTTGATGAATACTACTGGTAACCGGAATAAACAGGTTGGCGAAAAAGTCACACTGAGTCACAGCGTTGTTGTGAGTTTGCTTAGATGCTTACTACCACCGCATGCCGATAATGAGGATGCAGCCGCGTTTCTGCAGTCACATTATGCGGCCAGCGAGAACATTGTTGAATGGGTAGCGGTCAGACCAGATGGTCTTATCGATGAGGAATCCATTACCCCGTACGATGTTTTCGAGTCCCCGATACGTGACCCGATTTTCGACTCGGGTAAAACCAGCCGAATTAATGTCGCAGGGTTCATGGCGTCGTTAATAGTTAACGATGAAGTTTGGAAAAAGTGGCAGGGACAGATGCCAGTCGTTTACAACGCTTAATCAACACACAGAAGGGCTTCGGTGCGTTCAATTCCGGTGATAGCTGTTTGCAAGGAAGCAAAAGACCCACTACGCAGTTTCATCGCATAGTGGTCTGAATGAGATAATCGAACTGTCGTCCGGTCACCATGGTCGGTAGTGACACAAATTGACTCACCACTTAGGCACCCTAGAGTCACTCGTTAGTCGCTCGTTGTAATTCGAATTCAAGCTCATCGCTTATCAAATTCCTGAAGCCACTCTCCCAAACAAGCGCTTTCAAGTCCATAACCAACATCCGGCATAGCCTTACCGTTAATTCTTATCTCAAGAAAGCCTTGTTTGGCCGTGTGCACGTTTAGCGGCTGTGTTCGAAGAGTCTAGCTGATCTGGGTTGGTATGTATCCGCGAACTCCGGCAGTGGGCCATTTCTGTCTTTGCGATAGCTTGGAATATAATTCCTACGGCCGACCACTTAATAGATCAGTCAACTATATCCGCCGTACACCAGTGCTTTCGTGTAGAACTCAATCATTGCGCAGGGCTCACCTTTGAAAGCTACATTTTTACAAATAAAAGTAACTTTTATAACAATTTCTGCCTGACCTCTTAGACTCACCAATGTGATCAGTATTCACTCCCAACTCCCGCGAGCCACCCACAGGCAACTATACATCCAATTTGTAAAGAGGCTGTTATTCTTAGATGAGCTATATTTAGTCACAGAAATGTAAGAGGTAGGAAGTATGAAATTTAAATCCGTTGTTGGGAACATCACCAAAACAAACGATTTAAAGAGAATTGCGAAAGCCAGATTGGTCGACGTCACTAGGCTGGATGACGATGACATTCGCAAACTGTTGCTCAAAGCTGCCCACAATTATTCTAACGTTGAGTTAATACAAGCAGCTATTAGCGAAGCAATTTTGCATCGCAGCAGAGACCATCGAACTATCACTTCAATATTACTGGGGGAAGTGCTGCTTCAAGCCCCTGAGTATTCATTACCTCAGAAGGATACGGAGGAAAAAGTGCTCGAATGGGAGCAGCAAGTAATTGATGAATCAAATGAGAAAGAAATTGGTGGTGGCCGTAAAATCCATAACTTCGATTTCTTTAAATTCGTCCTCGAAGCCGCGTGGGAGGAAAACAACGAGATATCTCAGGACGAAAAGAAGTTAATCGAGAGAATAAGAAAGAAGTTGAAAATTACAGAGCGCGAGTATCGACTTGTAGAAGCTGATCTCGGCAAATTTCCGAAGCTCGGCAATGAATTGCACACCAGGCAGGATATTAACATCGTACGAAACTACCTTCAGGAAAGCGGTTTATTATTAACGTATCGGGAATCCGACGGAAGTGATCACGATGTGATCCCGGAGGAGATGGTTCAAGGAGTTAAGGACGCGTTCGGTGTTTCTATGCGTCGGTACGGATATAAGCAGCTTATAAAGTACAAATCCGTAAAGAAGAAACAATACCTTGAGGAAACTTTACAGAAAGGTGGGGTAGTTCTAGCGCGATCGCTCACTGTAGAAGAATTGCAAGAGCTTTGTATACAACATTTAACACCCGAAGTTGTACTGGGTGGAGTTACGCCCAGAGATGGTTTGGATAGCAATGCTTTGGAAAACTGGTGCAAGGAGATCGGTCAGCAATCAAGCGGCACAAAAACAGAAAGGATGAGTAGAATAATTGAACACTATGACATGCTCTTTGAAAAATCAACTGATCAAGATGATCCCCGTAAGCCATGGTTTGATTTTTATGAGGAGTTTGCAGGTAGAAACTACCACTTCCTTCGAGCACAACACCTGATAGAGAAAGACCAAGACATCGATAAGCGATTTGAAAAGGCGACAGATTATCTATTCGAGTATTACTTGCGTCACAACCCTCTCAATTTACCTGGAAACGAGCAGCCTGATGGAGCGCTCTCTCTTGGTGATGAGGTTTTGTTTTGGGATAACAAATCAAAGGAGACTCAGGTAGCGGTCAAAGAGCACTTCGCACAGTTCGAGAGATACTTCAATAAATCAGAAAAAAGGGTATCTGCGCTAGTCGTGATTTCTCCTAGCTTTACGCCGGAGTCCGACGCCGATGCGCGGGCACATGAGATACAAACTGGCAATTCACTTTCTTTAATTACTGCGAAAGAACTGAAAGATATAGCTATAAGCTGGAGTGTGTCGAAAAGGTCACAGGATGCTTTTCCGATTAAATACCTTACAGCAGCCGGGAGATTCAATACTCAATTCTTAAAAGACTTGTTTTAGTCGTATGCATGTATAAATACTGCTTCTCAGCACGTTTCAGTTTGTCTCTATCTGACGCCTGTTCAGCCAATACCACCATAAGACTATTTGTGATTAAGTGTTTTAACAGATAGCAGGCCGACATGCTTTCAGAGTCGGTGCGCCTTAGGCATACTTACTAAGATCAATTGAATTTTCATCGCACACAATGCTTTTTTCTTGAAGCCGCAAGACCGTGCATAAAAAAGTGGCAATATTAGAGCAGATAAACGATATTGTAACTCCTGGAAGCTAGCGTCGCGTTTCGTTTTTTGTTTGAAGTACAGTGGTAACCCGGCTCGACAACCGCTTTGCAACCAATACGGAAATGAAACGACATAATGGATAACTTCACATCACGGTTTTTAAGCATCAACACAACTGACACGTATGCACCGGGCATTTACAGGAATGTTGAACTTTCACGAGTTCTCCTTTCCTTTTTCAACAAACTCGTGTTCTCGGTATTCAAGATAAAAAATAAAGCCGGCTATGGTCCGGCAGTAGCGCTGCGATCTGGCATTAGGCTTTGTGCCATGTAAATGCAAAAACTATTGAATCACCCGTGAACGCAAAAGAACCACTTGCGCACATACCGCACTTACCTGTAAAGCCATCATCGGGCATACCAAAGATGCTTTGGACGATTTTCTTGGCCTGGTCTCGCGCTCAACTGCAAACTATCGTCAACGAACCACTTGTCCTGATATTTTCGAATTTATCGATATTGTTGTGTAAGACAATCGGACAGAGAGGCCTGCCATCTACATCGCTGGGTATTCGGGTTGAACATCGCATGCTGTAGAGAAGAGTGCATGGCGGCAGCTTGTAACACGCCAGACTAATTTGTTAAAACCGGCCGCCCCGCTTCTGGCAAACTGTTATCTACAATAAGTTGCAGAGAAGAATCAAAATGGCACATGTTTTATTGCAGGGACGAATTGCCGCCGATCAGGAAAGGTACTTTCGTTACTGTGCTGATGAGCAATGGCAAATCTCGGTGTGGGATCCCTCGCGCCATAACAACGACGAATTCGTATCAATGGC
>CALISD010000208.1 GCA_938041955.1 uncultured Granulosicoccaceae bacterium
CGCTAACGCGTCGGGCTTTCAAAATACACATGCGGTTTAGGTCGAGTGCAGCGAACGCCACACTGTAAAAGCGCCAACGTCGAGCGCAGCGAATGAATAGACACTCGCACGCAACAATAAAAGCACAGCGCAGCGACCACCGAGCGACTGATTTGTTTTTTGAAATCATCCGGAGTCGGGTCAAAGCGCCACGGAAGGCGCTTTGAGCGTTGTGCCCATGGATGGGCATACAACGCGACCCGACTCCGGATGATTTCAAAAAATGCTGCAGGCACCCGAAGGGCAAGGAAGCCACGAAAAACACTTTTGGTTACTTTGCGTGTTTGCAAAGTAACTCGCTGACGCCCGCGACTGGCATCGAAAATACCATGGATGGCACGCCACGCCCGTCGAACGCAGTGAATGAAACACTACGCTAGCAAGCCACCAACGCGGAGCATAGCGACTAAATAGACCTACTCACGAGTTAGCGATAGAAGCACAGCGCAGCGACCACCGAGCGTTTGGTTTGTTTTTTGAAATCATCCGGAGTCGGGTCAAAGCGCCATGGAAGGTGCATTGAGCGTTGTGCCCATGGATGGGCATACAACGCGACCCGACGGAGGATGATTTCAAAAAATGCCGCAGGCACCCGAAGGGCAATGAAGCCGCGAAAAACACCTTTGGTTACTTTGCGTGTTTGCAAAGTGACTCGTAGTGCCAGGGACTGGCATCGAAAACCGCCATGGATGGCACGCCACGCTCGTTGAGCGCAGCGAATGAAACGAAACAATAAAAAGAAAAAGAAAAAAACTACTCCACAGTAACACTCTTAGCCAAATTCCGAGGCTGATCAACATCCCGCCCAAGCGCTACAGCACTATGATAAGCATATATCTGCAATGCCACCCCCATAATCATCCCCTGCACCAATTCATCACTACGGGGCACACGAATAACATCGTCCGCCAGTTTATCAATTCGTGAATTATCAGAATCAGTCACTGCGATAACCGGCGCACTACGCGCCTTAATCTCTTCCAGCGTACCGAGGGATTTCTCAAGTAATTCAGATTCCGGAAGAATCACTACACAAGGCGTTTTGCTTGTCACCAAGGCCAACGGCCCATGCTTCAGCTCAGAGGCAGGGTACGCCTCGGCATGAATATAAGAAATCTCTTTTAGCTTCTGCGCGCCTTCAAGCGCCACGGTAAAAGCTGCTGTTCGACCAATAAAGAACGCACTGTGACACTTTGCATGTTTATTAGCGATACTGGCAATATGGGTTTCCAGTGCCAGCACATCAGCAATTTTATCCGGCGCATCTTCCAGTGCTTTCAGAAGTTGCGCACCGCGCTGCGGCGATACATCCCGCGCGCGACCAAACAATATAGCAAGCAACGCAAATACACTTAACATGGCGGTAAACGCTTTGGTGGAAGCCACTGACACTTCGGGACCTGCATGCATATAGATGCCACCATCGACTTCCCGGGCAATGGTGCTACCGACGCTATTCACTATACCCAGTACAAAGCCACCCTTGCGCTGTATCTCCCTTGTGGCCGCCAGGGTATCAAAAGTCTCCCCTGACTGACTGACAACAATGTACAAAGTATTCGCCTCAATTACCGGATTGCGATATCGGAATTCCGCAGCGGGCTCAGCATCACAGGGTATTCGTGATAAAGATTCGATCATGCTTGCACCTGACATACCCGCATACAATGCAGAACCACAACCTAATATTTTTATACGCTGAACCTGTAGCAAATCACGAGGATCCATATTCAAACCACCGAGATGCGCAGTATTGAATCGTTTATCCAGTCTGCCGCTAATGGTTCGCCTGACGGTATCCGGTTGGTCCACTATTTCTCTGTATAAATAGTGGTCGTATCCACCGCGATCATAATCTTCAAGGTTATTAACAAGTGTCATGGAAGATTTATCTGCAGGGCTTGCGTCGAGTTTGGTTACTGCAAAACCATCCGGTGTGAGTTCAGCCACCTCACCGTCATCAAGGTGAACAACTTCACGGGTATAACGGGATAAGGCAGACATATCAGATGCCGCAAGCATCTCTCCCTCACCTATGCCAATGATCACCGGACTTCCACTTCGCGCCAGTATTATTTTCTCAGACTCAGCACTGCTGATCGCGGCGATGCCGTACGTGCCTACTATTCGAGTCAACACCTCACGCATCGCGTCCACTAATGAGCAGTTGTTTAAATCCATGGTGTGCGACAACAGATGTGCCAACACCTCGGAGTCTGTCTCGGATTGGTATTCAACATCGCCTAACCTGGCTTTAAGTGCATCGACATTTTCGATAATGCCGTTATGAACAATAGTGAGCGTTTCATCCGCACTATTGTGGGGGTGGGCATTTTCATCAGTCGGTGCGCCATGTGTCGCCCAACGTGTATGGCCGATTCCACAGTTCGCGTTTATTGACTCCGGCAGGCGTGATTCAAGCACGGCTATCTTGCCGGACGCTTTCCAGGTACGCACTTTCTTACGGCTGACAACAGAAATGCCGGCTGAGTCATAACCGCGATACTCCAGACGGCGCAAGCCATCAATTAAGATTGGCGCTGCCTGCTGATGACCGGTATAGGCAATAATTCCACACATAATATTTCCGCACTCGCTTAGCCATAAATCATTCGACGTATCTGGCGCTCACTGATGCTCGCTGCCGGAAACAAACGCGACCGCAATTCGCCTTGAATTGCGGTAAATATTTCCGTGTTTGAGTACCCCTGCTGCTGCATCTCACGATGCCGCCGCCGGATGAATGATTCTGTGTCTTCGTTGAAATACGCCAGCACTTCAGCCACCACCTGACTCGCCTGTTGCTCGCTGAGAACAGTGTTACGGCCCAGGTGTTTGATTAGATCAGTGGCTTCAAAGTCCGACATTGGCGGGTATTTAGCGTGAAAATGGACCCCTATTCAAACATTTTGCCCAAATTCGGGCAAATATAAAGGACTAATCATTCGAATCACACGCAGATACAGGAAATTCGAACAAGCAGGCAAACCTACATAGAGGGTATCCGAGGCGACAATGATGGCGGATGCTCTGGCTTATCCGCCAATTTACCAGGTGAGACCCAAGCTCAGGATTCCGGCCGGGCAACAGAGACACCAGCAGAATGTTTAACGCCTTATTCCTGCAATTTGGGGATACACCGTAAGCTGAGCAAGAATTGATGCTCAAGCAATTTCGACCGATTTTATAGCCCTGTACGCTTCCTGCTTCAGCCCGGAAAAGTTAAAGCAAGCACTTGTGCAGCGGATGTATATTCCAGACCAGCTTCATTGCACATCCACTGAGAGGGATATCGGTGGATGCGCCTTCAGCTTGTACCCGCTACGGCTTCGGTGATTCCCGACACACCAGGCTGCAGGTGAGTCCAGAGCGACAGGAAACCCGACGCGTGAGCGAGTGGCATGTCACAGTGATTTTCCAGTTCGCTTTACGAAGCTTACCTAAAAGTTGGCCTACACACCGCGGCGTATGCCTACATATTCTTTCCCACCCCTTTTGCGCTTAATCCCCAACAAACAAACTATAACCACACATTGAATCCATTATCGAAGTTCCAAACGACCACCATACTTTCTACCGGATTCGCTATACCAAGCCACACAAGATTCTGCTTACGCTGTCACACGCGACTACATCGCCAAGCTGCATCCAACAACCTATCTATTGATATGTGGATACGCAGGCGCAATACCTACCAATACTACTTACTACGCTCAAGATGAACGCCGACGATTTCTTCACTGATTTTTGCAACTGTTTGATTATCAGCATCCGGGTACCGAGTGATACCGGCCTGAAACATTTGCATTGCCATCGATGCCGTAAACAATGGAACCCCGTGCGTTCGCGCCAGATCCATGCTGATGGTTAAGTCCTTATGCATAGTACTTATGTGGCTGCCGGTATTCTGAAATTCCCGT
>CALISD010000209.1 GCA_938041955.1 uncultured Granulosicoccaceae bacterium
CTGAAATCAAAAGAGCAAAAACAAAAAACGCTTTTAGAAATACTTCGCCGCCGGAATCATTAGAGCTGTTCATCTAGGTAAGCCTTACCATCTATATAAAGTGCGATGTTATCATAACGACATCCTTCGCAGGCCATACACCCTTGCTAACAATGTTCTATATGTCGTCAATCGTATTAAAAGTGTGTTACGAAGACACCCGCGGTAAGCCAGGGATCACAAACCGGCGCGTCGCTGAAACATGAGAGTCACGGTGTGGTCAGCAGCCAGTGGGCTGTGCGGGAAGTTCGGTAACAAACTTTTCACAGCCACAGTCGTCAGAGCAAGGCGGAAAAATGCAGGCATAGCAGGGCCTACGTCGAATTTTTCTAACGACGCTATCGCGGCTGTGGCTTCGATCCGTGTTACCGAGCTTTCCAATCAGCCCACTAGCCTGCATTATTATTCATGAGGATTCGTCACTCAGCGGAAATAGTGATTAACGGTAGTGTGATCGGGTGAGAAACGTGGCCCGCCCGTGCCGAGCTTGATCATGCGAGATGTGACGCGATATTTTCGTCTGATGGCGAATAGACACACTGCTATTTCAAAGTAGCTCTCCAATTACAGTTCAGACCTACGTTTACAGGTGTCTGCCTTAGTTTTCCACGTAGCCTTGTGAATAATGCAGGCAGTACGGCGCTCCACGTTATTTTTCACCTACCCTCTTTCTGCCCATTATAATCAACTGTTTGACATTTTATTTGTCATGACATATATTGTCATGACATTTAAACATGCTGCCTTCAGCGCTTCGTGAGAATTACTCAATGTCTACCCACACTGTCCCCGTTGCTATTAAATCAACGACTTACCTTTCAAGAGTCCTTATGGGCTTCGTTCTCTTCGCCATTATTGGTAGCCAGGCGGCTTTTGCCCAACAGGGGTCGGAGTGCCTTGCCTGCCATACAGGCCTGCCGGCTACATTTGGTAATCTTATTCCAGAAGAATCATCGAGTGAACCGGTTGTATCCGCTGCATGTGACTACTCATCCGCTGACTTGTTTAATGGCTGGGGCTGGAACCCGATTGTACAAGAGAGCTGCCCGCCTCTGACTGACGCACCACAACTGGCCTCAAGCTGCGATTATTCCACTTCAGATAATTTCAACGGATGGGGATGGGATCCGATTGCCCGCGAGAGTTGCCCACCTATAGAAGATCAAGATCCACACGCTGCATTTCCCGTTTGCAGTGCTACTTTGTACGACGTAGACGGCGACGGCTTTGGTTGGGAGAACGAGGCGAGTTGTATAATAACGTCAGCGTCTGAGCTGGCTCCGGTTTTCATCAATGATCAAACTGGCAATCAGGTAGATCTGGTAAGAGCAAACTGGAATGCTAATAACGACCTTGCCAACCGGATCATCCAATGCGATCTGTACTACTACGATTCTTACTCCAGACAGTATCTTTTGGAGCCGGTACCTTTCAGGGCAGGCGCCAGTCTGAACAATCAGGTGTTTCCTTCGTACCGCTTTCATCATCTGTCGTTGCCTACGGTGGCACCTTTTATCGGTTTGATCGATACGGTCGCGTATGTCGACGGCTCGACGATCACTCCAACCTTATTTGGCAGTGATGCCAATTGGACAACCAATGATGGGCGATACATCGGACCGACAGTTCTTCAATCCCCCTACGTCGAACTAATCAGCCTCGCTAACGGAACACGAGCAATACGCACCTGGCATGAGAGCAGATTCGATACCGCACTTAACCTGGCGTTCTCTGGCAACCGGGTGCAAAGAGATGGCTTCTTTGAATGTCGGGATGTATCCGGCAGCGACCTCACACCAACCCGCGGTATGGCCACCACAGACACTGGTGCTACAGGTAGTTCAAACCGTTGTGATTACAGCAATGCGGACGCTTCTAACGGCTGGGGATGGAATCCAGTAACTCGCGAATCCTGCGCACCACAGACTGATACTGTCGCCAATACCGACCAGGCTTGTGACTACAGTAATGCAGGCACGCAAAACGGTTGGGGCTGGAACCAATCGACCGGGCAGTCCTGTCCGCCAAGGTAGGTGTGTGCCAGCACTCACGTAGGCTGACTGACAAGCTACCCGAAACGGGTAGCTTGTCTATGTAGCAAACTCATTTCTGACAAACACATCTTGCTCCGAACCGATTTACAACCGTGTATATAACTCCTATCGGCGGGCAACTCTCACGGGTCACGGGATTCCCCCCACCATAACGCTCTGCATCAGCGTACGAGCAAACGTTAACAGTCATACCCGTGTTGACAGGTGCCTTAACAAAATGCGGCACACTCTGCCTGTTACCGGCCTCCATCCCCATCCCCCGTCAACTCTGCGTCTTGATAGCTGCAGTCACCGTCGTCGACAATGCGTCGGTGTTACTGCCGGTGGCTTCGATCGCGGGATCACCAACGAGGGTGTCAACATTCACGCAAGGTCCGCCATGATCATGTCAATGCCGGATGGGAGGGTTTTGGTTTGTCGGGTCTTCTGTGTGATCGTCCGTTCACCACTGACGCCGTCGGACAGTCGCCTGAGCTCAGTCCGGGCTAAAAACGATCTACCACCCCAATCAAACCTGGATTAACTCTCTTCGAAAGCATAGCCTCGTCCCGCACACTGTCATCGCCGAGTTCAACCGGAAGTGTGTCAATAGTAACTAACGTACCACCACATGAAAGTTAAGATCTGCGGGTACGGAAACGCTCCTCTATACCAACACCCTCCACGGCTTTACAATAGGGCCTGTCCAGGAACAGGGATCTACTGCGGTCTTGATATTTAGACCAGCTATTTCGATCCCTTTCGTTAAAGAAGAACAACTATTAGCCTCAATCGTTCGAAAGATCTGACCTAACATCTCACACCTCGCTACGACTCTGTTCTCGGACAAGCTCCTGGCTACTATTAAGGATTTCCAATGCCTCGCATTAGTCGACGCACTTTTTTAGGTGGCGCTATAGCCCTAGCCGCCTGTCCCGTTTCAGCCCAAACCTATGACTGGCAGCAGGTGGCAAACAAGGCGCGTGCCCTGGATCAGTGCCGAGCAATCGTTATACATCAGGGCGGAAAGCAGGTTTTGGCCGAACGGTTCCGGGGCCCCGAGCTTGATCAGCTGGTACCAATCAAATCTGTGTCTAAAACCATCGTCGCAGCGATGGCAGGCGTTGCCATAGATCGAGGCGAAATCCCATCTGTGAAATCTACTCTGGGTGATCTTATACCCGGCCTGATTCCCCCCTCCGCAGATCCGAAAGTGGCAACGATAACGGTTGAAAACCTGATCAATATGCAAGCTGGTCTGGAACGAACGTCAGGGCCCGGTTACAACAAATGGATCACCAGCAGAAACTGGGTCGAGAATGCCCTATCTCGACCCATGGTTGCAGAGCCAGGCACCAGAATGCTTTACTCGACTGGCTCCTACCACGTACTGGGTGCAATCCTGTCAGAGGTCACCGGCACGAGCCTGCTGGCACTGGCTCGCTACCGGATCGGGCGGCCACTGGACATCGACATCCCGGCCTGGACACGTGACCCGCAAGGCCGCTATCTCGGCGGCAACGAGATGGCGCTGACGGTACCCGCGATGGTCCGCTTTGGAGAGATGTATCGCAACGGAGGCCTTGTCGGAAACAACCGGGTACTGAGCGAAGACTGGATCAACCGGTCCAAACAATCAGTCACCCGATCAATGTTTTCCGGCCTCGGCTACGGTTACGGCTGGTTTCTTGGAGACAGCAGTGGAACTTCATACGCGCTGGCTCGTGGCTACGGCGGGCAGGTGATCTGCATCATTCCAGACCATGCGCTCACTAT
>CALISD010000210.1 GCA_938041955.1 uncultured Granulosicoccaceae bacterium
GCATCTGTAAACACAAAGCGCCGCGGCTGATAATGCCGTTGCTGGTGTTTGTCAGTGGATTCGTTTACACCTCCTGTTATGCCTCCTATCAGTTGTCGCTTAGATTGCCGGATCATTTGCTGGGAGTTGAAACCGAGCTGATTGGAACGGTTGTCGGTTTGCCTTTTCACAATGGCAAGAGGCTGCGATTTCTATGCAAGATAGACTACCTCCGTCCACTGGAGAGTGACACCGCGTCAATTCAACGTGGCACATTACGCCTGAATTGGTATGGTCAGGATGCCCCTGATCTGCAAGCGGGCAATAAAATAAAGATAGTGGTAAAGCTGAAACCGCCGAATGGATTCATGAACCCTGGTGGTTTTGACAATGAGCGTTGGCTGTTGCAAAAAAAGATAGTCGCAACGGGTTATGTTCGCGGCAAGTCTTTTGATGTAAAGCAAAGTGTGGTATCAAACCGGTTAACTCCGGTGGCTGCCTTACGAAATAAAATACAGCGTCAATTGTTACTGGCCGGTGAAGGGTTTCAGTCTCAAGGGATTGTTCTGGCCTTGGCCGTGGGTGATCGTAGTGGCATAAGCCGTGAGCAGTGGGGGAATTTTATTGCCACCGGGACAAACCACTTGCTTGCGATATCCGGATTGCACATTAGCCTTGTGGCAGGCTTTATCGCCTTGCTGGTAACCAACCTTTGGCGTTATACCGGCTTCGCTTCAAAAGCAACGCGGCAGAACAGTGCATTAATTGCAGCTCTTGCCGCTGCCACTTGCTATGCCGCTATGGCAGGCTTCACCGTGCCGACCATGCGTGCACTGATCATGTTTGCAGTGTTGGCTTGTTTAACCCTCACGCGCAGACACCAGCGCCGATTGCACAGCTTATCAGTTGCATTGATAGTGGTTTGTCTGTGTGACCCTTTAACGGTGCTCACCCCGGGGTTCTGGATGTCTTTTGCTGCCGTGGCTGTATTGTATATAGTGTTCTCGGATGCAGAGCGCGCCGGTCAATTAACTACCTTTAAGAGGGTGCTACGCGGTCATGTGTTGATCACTATCGGGCTGTACCCTTTAACGTTATTGTTTTTCCAGCAGGCGTCATTGGTCTCTCCGTTGGCGAACCTTATCGTCACTCCGTTGGTTGGAATGCTTGTTACACCGCTGGTATTTACATCGGCGCTATTGGCCCTATTGAGTGTTCCTCTGGCATCAGTATTGTTGGCAGGTGTGGATGTCCTTCTGGCGTTGACTCAGTGGTTACTTGCTCTTTTTGCCAGCTGGCCTGCTGCCTTGATGAAGGTGTCAGGTATTTCTACTTTGGCGCTGGGGCTGGTCTGTATTGGTGCGTTACTAACGTTGGTGCCGGTCCCGATGTCCTGGCGATTGATTGCTTTTGTATTGCCACTGCCGCTGTTTTATCCCTACGGTGCAAGTATTCCCAAGGGTGACTATCGTGTGACATTTCTTGATGTTGGCCAAGGCACCTCGGTGGTGGTGTCGACCGCTCATCATGTGTTGGTATATGACACCGGTGATCAATTCAGTGGTCAGTTTAGCGCGGCGGATGCCGTTGTTGTGCCATACCTTCGAAGCAAAAATGTAAAGCGGCTGGATAAGCTAATTGTCTCTCACGCTGATCGTGACCACAGTGGTGGTGCTGATGAACTATTGGATAGCTTTGATGTTGCTGAGCTGATGCTTTCTGCGCCTTTGCCACAGCAGCCGTCTGTCTCATTTGTAAAATGTTTTGCGGGTATGTCCTGGGTGTGGGATCAAGTTGAATTCCGGATTCTCCATCCACAGCCAGAGAGCCTGGGGTCAGAGAATGATCAGTCCTGCGTATTGCAGATATCAACCCCCGACGGATTGCGAACCATCCTGACGGGAGATATTGAAGCTTCTGGCGAAGGGCAGTTGATTAATAAAAACCAACTGGAAGCAGTGGAGGTTCTATTGGCACCTCATCATGGCAGTGCGACTTCGTCCGGTGTGCGTCTGATTCGATCGTTACGGCCTAAGTACGTGGTGTATACAACCGGTTTTAAAAATAGATTCGGATTTCCGAAGCAAGAAGTGCTGGATCGCTACCAGGCACACGGTGCCAATCAGCTGAATACCGCGGATAGCGGGGCGATAGAATTTCTGGTGAGCGACAATGGACCTGGCACACTGGTGTCAGAATACCGAACTGAATTCCGGCGTTGGTGGCATCGAACTATCGCGGTCGCTGAAGCACCGTAGTGTCAGTCCGGCAATGCACTCTACTGAGAGTGTGAATATGGTAAAATTTTAGTAGATTCGGCAAGGTTAATATCTATCAGATATAAGGGTAGAGCAGGCCTTGGTGACATTGGCAACCACCTGATTTCTTTGGATTCTTTTTGACAAACCCCGATCACAGTGCCGCTGCTTCAACAGACGGGTTTATCGTCTATCGTCGGCTGCTTTCCTATGTCGGGCCACATCGATTCAAACTGCTGTGGGCGGTATTGGCAATGGTTGTCTATGCGGGCTCAAGCACCGCATTCGCCGCCCTGATGAAGCCCATGCTAGACGGCAGCTTTGTCGAGAGAGATCAGAGCTCTATCGCTTTGGTGCCAGTGCTCATACTAGTGGTATTTTTGTTTCGTGGTGTGGCGGGTTTTGTATCTACCTACTTGATGTCGTCTATTGGTTGGAGGGTAGTTAAAAATATCCGAAGACAATTGTTCGATAAGTATCTTGAGCTACCGACAGCAGAGTTTGATACAACATCATCTGGTGAGTTGATTTCGCGGGTTACTTTTAATGTGCGGAATATTGCTGTGGTGGCTGCAGACAGTTTGACCATCCTCGTGCGTGACTCGCTAACAATAATTGGCTTACTGGGCCTGATGGTTTACCACAGTTGGAAGCTGTCACTTGGTTTTTTGATTCTCGGTCCTGTGGTGGCAATGATAATTCACTTTGCCAGTAAGCGTTTCAGGCATCTCAACCGTGGCATACAAGAGTCTATGGGTAGTGTGTCAACAGTGATTGAGGAAGCGGTCGAGGGGCAGCGGCTGGTGAAAATATTTGGTGCACATGATTATGAGCGTAGTCGTTTTGAAGAGGTCAATGAAATAAACCGGAGCTTAACAATCAAGGAAATTGTCACGGTTGCGGTCAGCTCTCCGTTGATCCAGTTTCTGGTTGCTGTTGCACTTGCGATTGTCGTGTATCTGGGATCATCCGGGTTTATTGTGGGTCAGGTGTCAGTTGGTGTGTTCATGTCCTTTATCACCGCCATGATGATGTTGTTTGCACCACTAAAACAATTGACTATGGTTAATTCAAAGATACAGGCAGGCATTGCCGCGGGTGAAAGCGTCTTTGCAATACTTGATGCAGAATCAGAAGTTGATAGTGGAACAAAGCAGCTTGATGCCGAGCAGATCAGCGTCAATTTTGATAACGTAAGATTTGCCTACGCAGATAACAAGACTGTGCTGCAGGATATCTCTTTTGATATTCCCATCGGTGAAACCGTGGCATTAGTCGGTGGCTCTGGCAGCGGAAAGTCGACTATCGCCAATCTGCTGCCGCGACTCTACAATATTGATAGTGGTTCCATTAGCATTAACGGTCATGACGTGCGCGAGTACACACTGGAGAGCTTGCGTCGGCATATCTCTTATGTTGGCCAGGAAGTGGTTTTATTTAATGATACAGCCCTTGCCAATATTGCTTACGGACAAATGAGTGGTATAGATGAAGCTCGAGTTAAAAAAGCCTGCGAGTTAGCGCATGCTGATTCGTTTATACAGAATCTTGCCAATGGATACGATACGGTGCTGGGCGAAAACGGTGTGATGCTGTCCGGTGGCCAAAGACAGAGAATAGCCATCGCCCGGGCTATTTTAAAAGACGCGCCTTTATTGGTATTGGATGAAGCGACCTCGGCGCTTGATACAGAGTCTGAACGTAAAGTGCAGCAGGGCTTAACAGAGCTCATGAAAAATCGCACCACATTGGTAATTGCCCATCGATTAAGCACAATAGAAAATGCTGATCGAATTGTTGTGATGGACAATGGCCAAATTGTTGAAACTGGAACCCATAGAGAGTTGCTTAATAAAAAAGGCTACTATTCATTCCTGCAGGGGAACCTGGATGCTGAAGCACCAAAGGTTGGGTAGTGTCTACCCACACTATCTGATTATTCCTTTCTCGTGAAGCTGTCCCGGCCATCATTCTGGGCTAAGCGCAATCTGACCAGTTGGCTGTTGTTTCCCGTATCACTGATTTTTCAAATCATTGTTTGGGGGCGTAAGTGTTGTTACCGCCTGAATATAATTGGAGCCTGGCACAGTCCCGCTCTGGTGATCGTGGTGGGTAATATCTCAGTGGGCGGAGCTGGCAAGACGCCACTTGTTATAGCCTTGTCTGAAATATTAATAAGTAAAAACCTAACTGTTGGGATCGTGACCCGGGGTTATGGAGGAAGTGGTGTTGAGCAACCGGTCTTGGTTAAGCCTGACTCTGATGCAGCGCTTGTTGGAGATGAATCAGTATTGTTGGCTCAACGTTGCCAGGCAACGGTCGTGGCGGGTGCTAACCGTGTTCAGGCTGTTAAATTTCTATTGTCGCAGGATCAGGTTGATTTGGTGCTGTGTGATGATGGTTTGCAACACTACGCACTTGAACGTGATGTGGAAATTGCAGTGGTTGATTCGCAGTTTATGTTTGGTAACGCGTTTTGCCTTCCTGCTGGTCCGCTTCGTGAGCCAGTCTCACGTCTTAAAAGCGTTGATATGCTTGTCTTTAGTGGCAGTGAAAAGGGTTATACCTTGCAGGGAACCGAATTAGTTAGTGTAAATAATACGGTGATCTCGCGGCCAATTGCTTCCATGAATCTACAGCGAGTTCATGCGATTGCAGGCATTGCCTCTCCGGATCGTTTTTTTCAGTTTTTGCGAGACAGGGGAATAGACGTTATAGAGCATCCTTTCGGCGATCATGCGTTCTATCTACTGGAAGACCTCAACTATGGTGATGATTATCCGTTAGTTATGACAGAGAAAGACATGGTCAAGTGCAGGCACCTGGGTTTGGAGAACAGTTGGTACGTTCCAGTGACGGCTGTGCTTAATCAAGCAGTGGCAGATGAATTTATGAATCTAGTCAATCGCGTGCTGTTACAGAGAAAAAACAATGCTGCGTAAAGAAAATTTTCGAATTGTGATTCCAGCGCGTTATCAGTCGACCCGGTTTCCGGGAAAGCCGCTTGAGCAAATATGCGGCAAGGAAATGGTATTGCACGTCTATGAGAAAGCCGTTCAATCCAATGCTGTTGAAGTGCTTATAGCAACAGATGATGAGCGAATTTTCGAAGTCGCCAGTAAAGCACAAGCCAATGTGTGTATGACTTCAACTGACCATATCACCGGAACTGACCGCCTGGTTGAGGTAGTTAAGGCTCAGCAATGGCCCGCGGACACGGTGATAGTCAACGTGCAGGGAGACGAACCCTTGATACCCGTTGCCTGCATTGAGCAGGTTGCGCAGAACCTTCATCAAAACCGCGACGCGGTTATGGCAACACTTGCTACACCGATATTAAGTCTTGAAGAATATAATGATCCGAACGTAGTTAAAGTGGTGTTCAATAAAGTTGGAATGGCGATGTACTTTAGTCGCTCCGGTATTCCGTTTTATCGAGATGGCAACCACAACGATTCGTGCCCGAGCTTCCGGCATATCGGTATTTATGCGTATCGTGCCGGCTACCTTGCGGGGTATTCGTCGCTGCCGGAGTGTGAAATAGAAATGGTGGAAAAGTTGGAACAACTTCGTGTTTTGCACAATGGCGGAGCAATACACGTTGCTGTCGCAGCCGAGTTGCCGGGGCCGGGTGTTGATACCCCGGAACAACTTGTCGAGGTTGAGTCGCTTTTATCAAAGCAGATCGCAAGTCGGGAAGAGCAATGACGATGGATTGGAAGATACTGCAACGTGAAGAATCGTTCAGTGGTTTTTTTAAACTCATCAGCTATCGCATTGAGCACGCGCTGTTTGCTGGTGGCACGGGGGTGATCAATCGTGAGGTGTTGCAAAGAGGTCATGCCGCTGCAGTGATGCCATATGATCCCGCTACGGATTCGGTCCTGCTGCTTGAGCAATTTCGAGCTGGTGCGATGCACACCGATCAAAGTCCATGGCTGTATGAGTTTGTTGCCGGTATGGTGGAAGAGGGTGAGAATAGCGAACAGGTTGTCAGGCGTGAAGCGCACGAGGAGGCCGGCATAGTACTTAATGAGGTTAGTTTTATTAGTACTTACTTTCCGAGCCCTGGCGGCAGCGCTGAAACCATTGATCTTTACTGGGCTAAAACTGATTTGTCAGATGCGGGGGGTATATTTGGCCTGCCGTCCGAAGGCGAAGATATTAAATCCAGTGTCTTTACCTTTGCTGCCGCGATGAAGATGCTTGACGACGGGGTAATCAATAATTCAGTCACCATGTTGTTGTTACTTTGGTTTGATCGCTATCGTCGTGCAGCAAAGCAGGTTGAGTAAACCGACTGGAAAAGCGCAAATGAAATGAATATGTAGTCATTTTTTAAGCTCTGATCATCGGCTGTGGTTTGTGAATTTGTTCACAGTCTAGCTATTCTCCAGTGCAACAGCTGCCAAGTGCCTGTCTGCGAGCGAACTTTAAACAGCCAGTCACGTCTGCGCTGTCAATTTTTTATCAGCCTTACCGATACAACACTGTCAATAGATAAAAACTATAGCGTTGACCGCTCATAGAGTGCGGCGCGTGTGGAGTATTAATGTCTGATACAGTAAATCTGATGGTGGTCGGTGTGTCTGGTGACCTTTCCAGAGCGGAAATAACACAAAAGCTGGTCGAGGAGTTCGGCCAAAGCCCGGTCGCGTTTGACCCGTTGCTTGATGCGGCTTTTGGGGAGACAGCTCCTTATGCGGCCCAATCAGATGTCAATTATTCCGTTGCGGAGGCGGGAAAGACGCAGCTTGAAAGCTTCGGTATAGTTTGTTTGATAAGTTCAGATGCGCAAGAGACACTGGCCGTGGTCACGCCAACAGTTGCAGCGTCTGCAGATATGGCCTCCACGGATGCTCTGATCGAAGAGCCGGAAGTTCCCGAGAGTGTGGTCAGTGATCTTTCAGAAGAGGTTTTGTCTGCAGACCCAAGCTTAGATCCAGAATCCAGTGTGACTGATGATGAGGATGCTGTTGATTTTGAGAATGATATCGATACGGGGGAGCCGGCAACAACAGCGTCAGATACAATCGAAGATGCAATAGATAAAGTCGAAGCCGACGCCAGTAGCGAAGAATTAACTTTTGATGCCGAGGCAGAAGAATTTGGTGAAGTAGATTTTTCTGAAGAGATGGGTGATATGGGTTTGCCCGTTGATGAGAATGCTGATGTAGGGCCAAGCAGTGAGAAAAAGCCTAAAAGCGATGTTCCAGAGGCGTTGGAGTCTGTTTCATTTGATGATCTTCAAGCCGACCTGATTGACCCGGGTCCGGTAGTAAAAGAAAAGAAAGAGCCTGTGGTCATGGACGATGGCGGATTGTCCCTAAGTGATGATGATTCTGCTCCGTTAACCACCCCCAAAGCGAAAAGTAACCCGGATGCAGCAGACGATGGCGGGATTAGTCTTGCAGATGAGAGCGCAGCGTCCGCTACAGGCGAGGCGGTTGAAACTGCAGTAGTACAACCTCAGGCAAAGGAAAGCGATGATGGATTAAATACTGTCGACCTTGCAGCTGAGGACTCTGTAGCAAATGAAGTTGCTTCGGCGGTGGTTGAAGTGGCATCAGGTGCTGACGCTTCAAGTGATTTGCCTGTTGATAATGAATCAGCCGAAGACCTTACGTTTGATGACTTCGATGCGTCGGAGGAGGCAGCACCGGCTGTTATCACTTCTGAGGCTATCGAAGAGGTGTCAGGTCCTGCGGTTGCAAACGATTTGCATGTCGATAGTGATCCAACGGCGGAAGATACTGCACCAGCAGCGGATATCGATACAGCCGAGAAGAATATCACTCCCGCGACTGAGAGTATTGCTCCTGCTCCTGCTCCTGCTCCTGCTTCTGCTTCTGCTCCTGCACCTGAAGCGGATAGAGCCCCTGCACCAAGTCAACCTGTTGCACCTGAACAGGCAACAAAGCAACCCGCTGTAGAAGCTCCCGCTCCCTCTCCGGCGGCTGCCAGTGTTGAAAAAAAGAAAGCACCAGCCGGTTTAGTGCTCGCTGGACAACCTGCACGTTCTGTTGTTCCCCAGATAACACCTGAAGATCAAATAGAGAATGTGAAAGTCACCCCGTCTCCGACAGTTGCAGTGGTGGATTCGAGTTCTGCGGCAGAGGGTAAAAGTGCTGCAGGGACCGGTAAGGCAGAAAAGAAATCTGCCAAGGGTAAGAAGTCTGCTGCCAAAGAGAAAGCAGGCCCTAAACAGGGTAAAAAATTGAAAGTTGCCGCTGCTCTGGCGGGAGTTGTGGCATTGGCCGGGGGAGGTACATTCGCATTGATGAATGCAGGATCTCTTGGTACATCGGTCGATAACGAACACTTTTTCGTTAACAATGTCATACCGGCTAACGATATGGAGTTAGCTTCCAGTCAGGTTAACTTTCAGACGGCTCAATTGCCAGAAGACCGCAATCTGGAAGAACTATCCACCGAAGACCTGCTACTCAATCTTAGTTTGAGCAGCAATGCGAATACCATCGTTGATCTTGGTCCGTACTTTCAGGATTCAGTAGCCCGAACAAGAAGTGGCCCAAGGCTAGGTGCTGCGGTTCCGGCTGAGAGCGATTCTATGGTGGGTGTAAAGAACAGAGTGCCACATCCGGCCGATGCCTACTTTGACCAATGGTCTAGTCGTGAGGCCGATCTTCTACTTTTTCTGGCGTTGCTTGATAACCTGATCGAAAAGGGTGAGTTGGATGTGGCGCAGCAGTTGAGTGACAGAGCCAAAGATAAGCTCTTTGCTGTGATGAGTAGTCAGCGGTTGGCACGCGCCTATAGTGATGTTGGCAAAAACGAAGATGTGGCAAAGCTGATGGCCAGTGCCACACGCGATACGTTTGCCATCAAGGCGTCAGAAGAGCGTGTGCTTGCTTTATCTGACTTTGCGCTGACGGAGCAGACCATTGGTTTGAATGAAGATGCGATTGATAGTTTTCTTAAAGCTTCTATTCTCGCGCGAAACCTGGGTAAGCCAGAGTTAAAGACTGTGGGCTTAAGTTCGGCAGCGCGGTACTTTCAGCGCTCAGGACGGGACAAAGAGGCGGAACAGTTGCTCGCCGAATCTATGCGTGCCGGTGAAGAGCTTCCAAGAAACACAGCGGCGAGGGACCTTGCGGTGAGGTATGTGGCAATGTCTGAGGCACGTATTGGTCTGTTTAATCAAGCGTTGGACCATGTGAAAACTATTGTTGATCCGTTTGCGGCTGTTTCGGCCTATCATGGTATTGCTCTCGCCATAGAGAATGCCGGAGATGTAGATAATGCAAGGAAGGTTTTAAATATGGCTTATCGTGCCGGTAGTCAAATTGCCGATAAAGATGAAAGAAGCAAACTTTTGTCTAAGGTAGTTCTGGCTGGTGGGCCTGAGTAGCTATTATCTTATTGTTGCTAAGGAGTGGTTTGGTGGAAAATTTCTCGAAGCGAACCCAGGGTGAACCTGATTCCGCAGGTGTTACTGTTAAAAAGGCGTCTATTTCAGCGGCGTCAGTTGGTCTTATCATACTGAGCTTAAGCGCTTGCGGAGGCGGTACTGCCGCCAAGCAGATGCCTGGTGCAGAGTCTGATCTAATACCGGCGGCAGGAACAGATTCAACGGTAAATGTGACTACGCCGGATAGCAGTAGCGGTGGTACCACGCAACCGGTTCCGCCACTGGTAGATGTACCCAATTTGATTGACACCGGCGATACGACTCAAGAGCCGACTACAACAATCGCTTATAGTGAAAATCAAGAGTTGATTAGTGCAGCCGGTAATGTAGGTTGTGAGGCGGATCCGGAGATCTTCCGTGACACGATGCTTGAGATGATCAATGCATCAAGAAGTGAACTGAGAATGTGTGGTGACATGCAGCGTCCACCGGTCAAGCTGCTACAGTGGAATAATACTTTGACCCAGACCGCTGTCGCTCATGCGGATGATATGACCATCAACAACTTCTTCTCTCATGATGGGTCGGACGGCTTAAGTGTCTCTCATCGCGCTGATGCTGCAGGATATCCGTGGCGGGCAGTGGGTGAAAATATTGCTGCAGGTCAGCTTGATATCGCTGAGGTTCATCAGGGCTGGTTAGATAGCGCCGGCCATTGCGTCAACATTATGAATGATCTTTTTACTGAGGTGGGTGCCGCCTGCGTCAGAAACCCGCGAACAGATTTCGGTACTTATTGGGTTGTAGTATTCGGTGACTCTAAGTAATTTATCATTCCGAACTATGGCGTGTCATCAGTAAGCAATCCGTTCGTTGTGGCAGAAGTGATAGCGCTGCTACATTGTTCAGTGGTGAGTTGAGTGTTTCCTGCATCCGTTTGATCCCGCATCAAATTGTTTGCGAGTTGGCTGTGTTGTCCGTTATTGTCCAGCACATGAGTCAATTCATGTGCTATTGCAATACTTACGTTTTTTGTAACCTCCGAAACCCACACCGAGTTTCGCATCCAGGGGCGATGCTCTGTATTGGCAATGCCAAAAGCTTCTGCATCAAATTGCACTTGCATGTCAGTATCGTTGGCGAGGTAGATGGTGGCGGCCTCTGGAACAAGAAGCGGTTGCAGATGGCGGTGTAGTGTTAGTGCGTTGCCGGGTGAGAGATTGGAGATGTAGCTTGCACCTGATACACGAATAAGTGGCATTGTAGTAACGCCTATCCCGCATACTTTATAAATCGAATTCAACTCGGTGATTGCTCGCTCGATTCTATCGGTGCTCCAGCGAGTATCGAGGGCTACCAGATTGACACGTAGTGTGATATCTGATGATGAGATGGTCGGGCGATAGCTGTTGTCAATGTGGCTTCGGAGTGCGGCTGCATCGGCTAGTGGATCTCCAAGATAACCTGTTGAAACATATCTGCTGGTGTTGGCTTTCACAGACAACGCAGCGATCATGCTCTTAAGCTCTTCTATGGGCATTTCGGGGTTGCTTGCCAGTAGCCGTGAAGCCAGCGCAGTCATTCTTGATACAGCATAGCTTGAGCCGGAGACCAATGTTTGCTCGCCACTGTAGTCGGTAGCTACTATGCTTTCTGCAGGTAGCAGGTAATCGACCGAAATTTTGCCGTGATTTGTGCGCTCTGCTGGTCGAATATAATCATCGGAAGAAGTCACTACCAGTATATTTTTGTGTTCAAGTGAGGCGGGATACACTGGGTGATCATCTATATTTCTGCCATTATTCCCGGCTGAAACAACAAAAAGAATATTCGGGTGAGCGGCCGCTGCGTCGCTGAACGCCAGCCAGTCTTGGTATCGGTTGCTTCCCAGAGGCATGCCGATAATGCGGACAGAGTGGGATGCAGCATGTTCGACCAACTGGGTCATTCGGGACATGTCAGGCCGTGGGTAGCGGTAAGGCACCAGCGCTATACCCGGTGCTTCTTTGAGTAGTAATGAGGCTGTCCGTGTGCCGTGTCGTTGCACGTAAAATAATGAGCGCGCCGGATTGGCATCGTAGGGAGTGTCATCGTTGTCCCAAAAATCAAAGCCTATCAGCTTGTTGTTACTATCCAATGCCAGGGCATTACTGATTTCAGGGAGGTTATAGTTAACCCCCGAGTCGATCATGGCGACCTTCAAGCCATCGTGTTTGCCCTTCGATGTGGGCAGTGGTGGGTTCAACCATTCCTTGTGAGGCAAGGGCTCCAGGGAGTCCGAGAGAGTTTCTATATAAAGTGCAGTTTTATCACGGTAGGTGATCTTGAGCGCTTGAATTAATTCGCATTCATCCCCGAGTGTCAGTCTGGTGTTTGGCAGGAGCGTTTTGTCAGACACAGTCTCCGTGGTCATTATTATTCTGCGGGGGCGGCCAATGGCTTCGATGGTCTCCAGTTTGATTGAATGATCGGTTGTGGAAAACCTTTTTTCTATGCCTATTGTCGAGCCACGCACCACGATATCACGCTGTGTAGTCTGATGATTTTTCAGCTGGTCTGGAAGGTGGTTCGGGTTGTCGCACAGTGTCTGTGCCAGCGATAGTTGATTCTCTACAGAGTGCTCGGTGGCATAAGCAGCTGTGAAGCTGTGTATGAGCGCAACCATCGTGATCATGATCAGTACTGATGAACGCCTATATTGAATCTGCCTGGTACTTACATTCATGTCCGTGGGTTATCTCTGAGGGGGGATCGCTTGCCAGGTCATTTTAATGTGCTCAATACCGGCTTCTTCAAACTGCTCTCCTGCTTGAGTAAAGCCGAACTCTTCGTAAAGTGTGATGGCAGATAACTGCGCATGCAAATACAAAGTGTTGAGGTCTTGTTTGCGTGCCAGATCAAGAATTTGTTGCAGCATTGCCCGGGCAATGCCGAGTCGACGCCAGGGTTTTAAGACAGCTATCCGAGTGACTTTACCGTTAGGCTGCAATCGTGCGCAGGCAATGGGTCGTTTTTCATGTGACTCAGTCAATACGTACCAGCTGCTACTATCGTATTCATCGGACTCCAGTTCAATTGGTACGTTTTGTTCCTGCACGAAAACCTCATTGCGAATTCGCATTAAAGCAGTGGAGTCTTTGTCCCAGCTTGCGATTCGTACTGTAAAAGCAGGTTGGTTAGTCATAACTTTCGAATGATAGTAGTTGTAGCTGAAACAAGGTGGCGAGTAGCTGCAGATCGTTGTTGTTTCCCTGTTGCAGGTCGTCTAATTCAACGGTGCGGTTATTGCCCAGTGCCTGAGCCAGAGATTCGGAGCACTCGTAGGCCTTGCCATCAGCATAGAGTGTATGGTCGCCGTTCAAATTTGTATATGCCACGCGTTTCTGCGAGTTGTAGTCCAGCGTGGCACCGGCTTTTAATTCACCCAGTATGAACTCAACAGAGGGAGCGGCTTCTGTTGTTTCGTCTATGGGCTCCTGAAGCTCTTTTGGCTCTGTAACAAATCTACCAATCCATTGATTCAAAGTGTCATCGTCTTTTTCAAGCGCCCCTCTTAGCATGGAGCGTAACGAGCTGAGATCGTCCTTGTTGATCAGCCCCGGTGTATTGGTAAGTAGTCTCTTTGGGTCGGTAAAGCGCTGTTCGGCGTCTTCGGTTTCAAGTAAATAGTTGACCAGCTCTGGCAGTATTTCATCAACGGAAGGCGCTCGAAAACCAATTGACCAGGTCATGCATGGCTCTTCAATGGCAATGCCGTGATGTGCGTACTGAGGTGGTAAATAGAGCATGTCCCCGGGTTGCAGCTGCCAGGTAGCATCGGCCTCAAAGTCTCCCAGTATCGCTATGGTGTTACTCACAGACGCTTGTACGCCTTTGCGCTGTGTGTTTTCAATCTGCCATTCTCGTATTCCATCAGCCTGCAGTAAAAATACATCGTATTGGTCGACATGCGCACCTACTGACCCTCCCACCGGTGCATAGCTGATCATTAAATCATCTATGCGCCAGTCCGGCAGGAAGCGAAAGGGGGCTAGATATTGCCTGAATTCAGGCAATAGTTTTTCAACATCCGAGACCAGCAGTGACCATTCATGGCCGGTCACATCATTGAAGAAATCATCAGTCATTGGCCCAGTACACAATCGCCATTCATTGTTGCCAGTGTGTTCGATATATCTGCTGTTCGCATCCTCCTCGCATGAAAGGCCGGCCAGTTCATCGGGATCTATCGGGTTGGTGAAATTGTTGAATGCACCTTGAATCAGCAGTGGTTTCTGTTGCCAGTACTGTTCGAGAAAAAGCGACTCGTTAAGGCCTTCGGGCCATTGAATTATCATTAGGTTTGATCTGGAATAGAGGTGGCCAGCTCTCCCGCCAAGCCGATGTAGTTGGATGGGGTCAGCTGCAGTAGTTGTTGCTTTGCATCATCCGGCAGTTCCAGCGTATTGATGAATTCATGCAGTGTTTCACGGGTAATGGCTTCGCCACGGGTAAGTGCTTTGAGTTTTTCGTAGGGGTTTTCAATGCCGTAGCGACGCATCACGGTTTGTATTGGTTCAGCTAAAACCTCCCAGGACGCATCGAGGTCTGCGAGCAGGGCAGCTTCATTCACCTCAAGTTTGTTTATCCCTTTAAGTAGCGATTCGTGGGCGATGAGTGTGTGAGCAAAGGCAACACCGAGGTTACGCAGCACTGTGGAGTCAGTTAAATCACGCTGCCAGCGAGATATCGGCAGCTTGTTGCTGAAATGATTAAACAGCGCGTTGGCAATGCCGAAGTTGCCCTCTGCATTCTCAAAATCAATGGGATTGACCTTGTGCGGCATGGTGGAGGAACCGACTTCGCCATCGACGACCTTCTGCTTGAAGTATCCCAGTGAAATGTAAGCCCAGACATCTCTGGAGAAGTCTGTACAAATGGTGTTGATACGTGCAAACGAATCAAAGATCTCAGCCATGTAGTCGTGCGGTTCTATTTGGGTTGTATAAGGGTTGTGGCTAAGACCCAGCGATTCGACGAAATCGTAGCCAACTTGCAGCCAGTCTACCGATGGATAGGCAATGATATGTGCGTTGTAGTTACCCACCGCGCCATTCATTTTGCCGAGGAACTCAGCGGATTCAGCAATCGCTATTTGGCGTTGAAGCCGCGCCGCCACATTGGCAAATTCTTTACCGAGGGTTGTCGGTGTCGCGGTTTGCCCATGAGTTCGGCTTAACATGGGTGTCGAGGCGTGCGTATGGGCGAGGGTTACCAATGCAGCAGAGACTTTTTTTACGGTTGGAATGAGAAGATTGTCGCAAGCTTCACGTAAGCCGAGTGCGTGTGAAAGGTTATTGATATCTTCACTGGTGCAGGCAAAATGTAAAAAGTTGGCGGCGGCTGATAATTCTTCATCGCTGTCAAACTTCTCTTTTAGCAGGTACTCTACAGCCTTAACGTCATGATTGGTTGTTGCTTCTATTTCTTTTACCCGTTTCGCATCGTCTGTGCCGAAGCTCTCAATCAGGGATTCAATTTTCGCGTTTGCATCGTCACTGAGCGTGAAGTTGTCGATGTCAGGGTGCTTTGCAAGTGCTTGTAGCCACCGCAGCTCAACAATCGTGCGGTAACGGATTAATCCGTATTCACTAAAGCAGTGCTGTAACGGGGTTGTTTTACTGGCATATCTGCCATCGATTGGAGAAATGGCAAGCAGGGTATCTGGCATGAGTCAGTGGTTCGATTTTCGCGGAGCTATATTATCTCACGCACAGCACTGTAAGCGGTATCTAATGGCAATCGGTTTGTTTTGTCATGTAATCGGTACGGTTTGAATCGTTAACCTGATTGCCAGATTCATAAGCAT
>CALISD010000211.1 GCA_938041955.1 uncultured Granulosicoccaceae bacterium
CTCAGCGGAAATAGCGCTAAACAGGTCGTATGATCGAGTGAGAAACGTGGCCCGCCACGTGCCGAGCTTAATCATGCGAGATGTGACGCGATATTTTCGTCTGATGGCGAATAGACACACTGTTATTTTCATAGTGGCCCTCCAACGACAGTTTAGACCTATGTTTACAGCTATTTGCCTTAGTTTTCTTCGTCGCCTTGTGA
The DNA here is from genome assembly GCA_938041955.1 of uncultured Granulosicoccaceae bacterium. GTDB lineage: Bacteria > Pseudomonadota > Gammaproteobacteria > Granulosicoccales > Granulosicoccaceae. The sequence goes on from CALISD010000211.1 coordinate 204, forward strand.
ATAATGCAGGCTAGTGGTATTCGAAGAGTATATCGGGGCATTTCTCATCGTTACTTTCTCCATTGGTGTACTTGATGGCCTTGAATCCGTGATGTTGATAAAAACCAATGGCCCGGTCATTTTCCTGAAATGTCCATAGGCGTATCGGTCGAGGTAGAGATTCAAGCGCATAATTGAGCAATTTTGTACCTATTCCCAGGCCGATATAGCCAGGTGCAAGGTATAGCTGATCTATCCAGCCAATATCCCTGGATACCGATGTCGCCAGTACACCGACGTCTTCACCATCTAGCTGCGCAATCAGGACGCCACCCGTGGGGATGAGTTTTCCACTTGCCCAACGCTGATCCTGGTCTGGGGAGTGAGGTGATTTTGCATAGGGCAGATACTCAAGCCGTGAGGTGCTGAGAATTCGCACAACGGCTTCAACATCTTCGATTTTCGCTTTTCTGAATTGTACCGTTACTTGTGTCATTGGCCCAAAGGTAAGTGCGAAATATTATCCGAATAGTAGCACCATAAAACGCGCTTAGAGGCTAAGTTCGGCTGGGTTCGGTAGCTTTCTGGTGTTAACTGGAGGCACCTTATCCGGCAATTGATCGTCGTATACTGCTCAAGGGTTGCTGGACTCGTGAAGGCGCTCAATTGCATGCCAGTAGCGGGGTGACTACTTCAATACACTGCGTAAGGCACTGCCTCAAACCGGATCTTTTTTTGTGGCTTGGCAGAATTTCCCAAAGTCTTTTGGATAGTACAGAATAGGGCATGGAAAAATCAGTTGACCGATATGACGTGATTGTTGTGGGTACGGGCCCTGGTGGCGGTATCGTCGCACGTGATTTGACTCGACAAGGAAAAAGGGTCTTGATCATTGAGCGGGGAGACTATCAGCCCACGCGCGGTACGATTTCTCAAATGGTTTCTCGTGGCTGGGTGCCTGGCGTGCAAATGCCACTGACCACACAAGTTAAACCGGTGGTGCGAGGAGTGACTACCGGTGGCACCAGTATGCTTTATACGGCAACCGCACACGAACCACCTTATGAAATACTGGAAAAATACGGCATCGATATAAGAGATGAGATAGCCGGGTTACGGGCCGAGCTACCGATCGCGCCGATTCGAGATGAGCTGATGAGCCCGGCAGCACAGCTATTCATGAAAAGTGCACGTGAGCTCGGTTACGACTGTAAGAAGCTCGATAAATTCATATATCAGGATAAATGCCTGCGTGACTGTGACAGTTGCATCAAAGGTTGTCCGAACGGTGCAAAGTGGAATTCACGCTATCTGGTAGACGAGGCCTTGCACAACGGAGCAACGATGATCAACCATGCGAAAGTGAAAAGGGTGATCACCGAAGGGGGGCGGGCGGTTGGTGTGGAATACAAAAGTGGTGTGAAAAATATTTCGCTACATGCCGATATAGTGGTCATTGCTGCTGGTGGTATCGGGTCGCCGGTGATTTTACGCAATAGCGGGTTTAGTGGCGTTGGCGAGAAACTATGTATGGATCCTATTCTCGTCGTGTTTGGCCAGGTTAAGGGGCTCGGCGGCAGTGGTCGTGCTGTACCAATGATGACAGGGTTCCATTTGAAAGAAGAAGGCATTATGTTTGCGGATCTACATATTCCCAAGGTGCTTAAACAGTTTTTTGATGTACACGCGCTCAACCTTGGCAAAGTAGGTCAGTTTGAAGATGTCATTCCTATTATGGTTAAAATCCGTGACGACCTATCGGGGAAGATTCGCAATGGCGGATTGTTGAAAAAAGATATATCACCGGCTGACAAGATCAAATTCAACAATGGCGAAGGCATAGCGAAAGATATTCTGAGACAAGCTGGAGCGCATAAGACGTACACAAGCCAGATTGTCGCCGCTCACCCCGGTGCGTCGGTTAAAATCGGAGAGCATGTAGACAAGAATCTTAAAACCCGATTTGACGGGTTGTATGTTTGTGATTGTTCTGTGTATCCGGAAGCGCTTGGGCTACCACCGTCTTTAATGCTTCTTGGTTTAGGTAAGCGGTTGGCTAAGCATCTTGCTACGAACAACACACACGGTAAAGTCGACGACATCAGCCTGTTGGAAACAGCAGGGTAATAGTGGAGGGTTATCTGTAGAGCAGCCTTGTCGAGAGGCAGTGGTGTATATTACTGCAGGAAGGACCGGGGGTGTAGAGGGTTAAGCAAACAGCCCATGTATATAGATCTCGTCTGATCCATCGCGTTCTTTGAATGCCCAATAGCGAGTGCCATTTTTGTCATCGGCAATAAAGTAATCTCGGCGAACATCGGTCTCATCCCACCAGCCCGTTTCGATGCGTTCAATCTCACTGATTCTGTTTAAGTGATGCTTGGCGAGTTTTGGTGTTTCGAGCATCCATAACGGGCGTTGAGGCCAAAGATCATCGCCCTGTTCAAAGCCATCGGGGAATGTTTTCTTCCATGCTTTTTCCGGGCGATGATCGTCAACTGTTGAAATCGTGTGGAGCGCATCTGCACCAAGGCGTGAATAGAGCTTGTCGATCACTTCTCCTAAGCTCTTTTGCTGTCTTTGGCTTTTGTGAAAAAGGTCAGCTGCATCGCGTTCAATATCACTAAAAATATCTGCGATCATGGCCAGTCCACTGACCGGGGCAGGCAATACTATTTGTGCCAGACGTTCGGACAATACCTGATGCAAATGTTTGGGCTGGCTGGTTGCCTGTAGAAAGCGAAGTTGCAAAGTGGTGTTTGCATGTCGTTCATGACGCAGCGTAAAGCGGTAGCCATTAACGCCGGCATCGCGAGCAACAAGGAATGCACTGAGTTCGCTGGTCATACGCTGAGTGGTGAACTGCAATGCGTTGGTATCATCCACTTCAATCGGTAGATCGAGCGATCTTTCAAAAATTTCACTACTGCGCAATGGCTTCACCGGGTACGGGTGTTTACCCAGAAGGCAATCAAGGTATTTAACACATGCAGGTCCAAAGCGGCGCGTCAAAGAAGCGGGGGATACATTGAGCAGGCCACCAATAGTATGAATGCCTGATCGACGTAAGCCTTCTTTGGTCTGATCATCAAGATCAAGCAAGGCTGCAGAGAGTTCCTTTAAGCCGGCAGGCAGTCGCTCTACACGGGTTATGCCGATTCGGTTGTTGGCTCGAGCCAGCAGGTTGGCAGCCAGGGGGGTGGGTGCTATCCCCATTTGCGCTCCAAACCCGAGTTTTGCCAGTTCCTGTTCTATTAGACTTGCCAGTGTTTCAAAGCCTTCAAACAGTTTTTTGCTGCCTGCAATTTCAATCAATAAATGGTCTGGTGGATGCAAACTGACGATAGATGAAAACTGCATAGCCCATTCTCCGACCTGACGAAGTAACGTTGTCTGATGCTCTTCATCGTATTCCATTACTGTAAGTGCAGGGCACAGCGCGTAGGCGCCGTTGAGCGCCATTGCGCGGGTGATGCCGAAGTCGGTTGCGCCTTTGGTACAACTGATGACTTGCTGGCGATTGTTGACTCGTTCTGTGATGGCTATGGGGGTGGTCTGGTTTGGGTTTATTGAGTCTAGTTGGAGGTTCGGGAGATATAGGCTGATCCATAGTTGGGTTTTCATTTTCTTTGTTTCTTTGTTTCTTTGTTTCTTTTTTTTCTTTAGTTTTGGCGTGAGCGGCTTGCTATACGATGCATTAGCTGCGCTCCGTGAGTGGCTTGCCATCCATAGCGGTTTTCGATGCCATTCTCGGGCGTCAGCGAGCCACTTTTGAAAAGCGCAAAAGTAGCCCAAGCGCTTTTTCACGGCTTTATTGTCCTTCGGGTGCCTGCGGCATTTTTTGAAATCCTCCTCCGTCGGGTCGTGCTACATGCACATCCTTGTGCACAGCGCTCACGCGACATCCTTGTCGCTGGCCCCGACTCCGGATGATTAAAAAAATCAGACGCTCGGGTTGCGGGTTTCCCGCATTTTTGCACGCCGTATGTATGCGTGAGCGGTGTTATGTATTCGCTTCCGCTCAACGAGCGGAGCTTGCCACCATGGTCTTTAACTCTCAGATATTCTAAAAAACCAAACGTCTGAGTACTTGCTACACATCGTTACAGCACCAGCGAGGAAGCCCGACGCGTAAGCGAGTGGCAAGTCTAGCGCGTCCATTTTGCGTTCACGTAACTTATGTCACGGCTTCTTCCTCTGTTAGTATTTCATTAATCTCTTCTGTTGTTTGTATTTCCGGGTTTATTGTTGGATAGCCTTTGGTATTCATTTCAGTGGCTAGCTCTTGATTACAGGTCACTAGTATTGGCCGTGATATGCCTCCAAGGTAGTTGTATATGCCTTCCATTGTTTTTTGTATGGAGGCGTCTTTCCCTACTATTTTTAGATTTCTCTCTTTGTAGTGAGAGTTGAATAGAGTCAATATGCTATTTGCATTGGCTTGTTTTATTTTATTCTTTTTGACCATCGCTGTTAAGCAGCTTTCGAACTCGGCTATTACCTGGTTATTAATCAGGTAGCGAGTGGTGTTTTCTGACCAGGTGATGTTTTCTGATGAAAACAACCACCTCATGGTGGAGGTTCCTTTCCCGTGTACGAAAAAATGTAGTAATGCACTGGTGTCTATAAACAAGATTTTTATCATTATTTTTATTCTCTTGTGTTGTATTTAATTGCTGCTAATTCATTGGGTGCTCGTTTTGAGCCATTCGATATAGATTGTCTCTGCTGGCTTTGTCTGGATGGGGGTTTTGGTTTTTTCGTATATTTCTCTCCAGTGTATATATTTCTGTTTCACTCATGTCTACGTCACTCAGGCTTATCTCGCTCAGATGGCCGCCCCGGTTTTTAATGATGTTTACCTGTAAGTTGTTGCTGTCTCTTTGCAATGTAATGCGTAACCCTGCCGGTGATGAGGTTTGAGATGCACGATAGGGGCGATAACACACCGCCCAGGCTTTGCCTTGTTCAGCGGCAAGTTGTAGCCGGCGTTGGCGGCTTTCATCGGCGATCTTATCTGTCCATAGAATTACCGATGAAAATACTCCGCTGCGCAATAACTGTTCTGCTGCCCAATACGCGCTTTTTTGATCAGTGCTGTCTACTACTAATAGTCTTTCCAGTGCGACGCCTGCGTTAACAAGTGCTGGTGCATATGGGGTGTGGGGAGGTGCCACGAGAGCAATCCACTGTTGTTGCTGTGTCAGTGCAGCCAATGCTGGAAGCAACAAAGTGAATTCACCAGCACCCTCGTGGGCAACCATTAACTCGGTGAGTGCGCCAACAGGCCAGCCACCAGAGGGAAGCGCTGTGTCTAGTGCGTCGTAGCCGGTGGCGAATGTTTCTCTTTTTTCATGTTGTACCCGGCCTTTCCAAAGAGCAGGATGCTTTAATAACGCTTCGATAGTCATGTTTCATTGAAAAACCTTTGTGGTAGTTATCTACCAGCGCCGTAGTGATGACGGGTTTTTGCCTTGTTTTATACTTCACTACCAATATCATTCGGTTGCATTTAATAGGAGAAGGTTGCAAAAAAAGCCTGGTTGCAAAAAAACTAGGCGCTTTTGCCTACGTTATGCCGAAGCACACCGACATAAATCCCTTCTATTGAAAATTCCTGCTCTTTTAGATCAACCTCTATCGGTTCAAAGTCATCATTTTCGGGGTAGAGTGTGACTTTGTTGCGAACCCGATGGAAACGCTTGACCGTGACTTCGTCTTCAACGCGGGCGACGACAATCTGTTTGTTGCGTGCTTCCTGGGCGTGATGTACCACCAGCAGATCACCATCAAGGATCCCGACGTTGCACATACTCATGCCCTTAACCCTTAACAGGTAATCTGCCCTGGGGGTGAACAGCGCCGGGTCAATCAGGTGGTGATCTTCTACATTTGAGACCGCCATAATGGGCTCACCGGCTGCCACACTGCCAATGACAGGAAGCGGAACGGCTTCGCCTTCAGAGGTAATGATACGACAGGCTTCTACATACTCTGCGGCCGCGGATTGTATGACAATGCCACGTGATGCGCCGGGCAGGATTTCTATCATGCCCTTGCGTTCCAGGGCCCGCAGGTGGGACTCCGCGGCATTAGCTGATTTGAAACCGAGCATATAAGCGATTTCAGCCCGGGTAGGGGGCATGCCGTCTTCGCGGATTCCCTGGCAAATCAGCTCTAATACTTCTTGTTGTCTTGCTGTCAGCATATTTCTGCCTTAGGTGTTTATTTATCCAGTAGGTGTATTTATATACAATACTCCAGAGATAAACAACTACAAATCTATTTTTTTAGGATTTGGTGTGAGTCGTCAGTAAGCTGGCGGATACTCATTAGTTTGATGTTTACTCATTAGTTTGATGTTTCAAGTCTTAACAGGAATTCAAAGCCAGCTAATTTACCCGTAGTAACAATTGTTCCTTCTGCTCATGACACAAGTTCTATACGAACCAGTCATGTGTTTTAGGCTATGCATATCCCATTACTCTACTTTGAGCCTGAAAACAACGACTGCCTCTCATATTCCCAATCGTTGTAAGTCTGAAGACCTAAGTCCCTTCCGGTTGGCTTACCAGTTGTATTAGTGGTGTCCAGCCATAGCAGAAAATAGCATGCAGAATCAACGACTCAAACGGGTCAGGTTACTTTTACCCGTCTTTGCCTCAATCGTTTTGTCAGCCTGTGCTACCCGCCCGCAAGTAATGAGTGCGCAGGAAGTCGATAAACGGGCAACCGCCGACTTTAGCAACATGTTCTCAGCTGGCATTCCGGCGGGAAGTACAATTACCCTGTCTGAAGCGATCGCGCGGTCAATGAAATACAACCTCGATAACCGTCTGAAAATGATGGAGTCGGTGATTGCTCAGAAAAACCTTGAGCTGAATGATTTCAAAAAGCTTCCTCAACTGGCGCTGGATGCCGGCTATACCGTTCGTAGTCGCAGACAAGCATCAAGCAGTTTAAATCTGGGTACTGGTGTACCGAATTTTGGTGCATCTACATCGCAGGATAAAGGCATATTGAACGCCGATCTCACTGCCAGTTGGGACACTCTGGATTTTGGTATTGCCTATATCACTGCAAAACAATCTGCTGATGAGGCGCTGATCGCTGTAGAGCGGCAACGCAGGATGACGCAAAACGTCATTAAAGATGTGCGATACGCATATTGGAGAATGCTCGGTACAGCAAGGCTACAAAAAGCCCTGACACCTTTACTACGGGAGATTAAGCAGGGGTTGCGTGATTCCTATGCGGCTCAGCAAGCTAAATTGAAACCGCTAGAAGAGTGCCTTGAGTACCAAAGAGCTATGCTCGATATACAGCGTCAGATGCTAACGCTTCAACGTGAAATCAATGAAGCACGAATTGAACTGACCGCCATGATGGGATTACCTCCCGGTGCAGACTTCAAAATAGATGGCAGTAGAAGTAAAACTGCACCCTATAGAACAGATGAGACGTTTCAAGTTGAAAAGCTACAGCAACTGGCACTCAGGAACCGACCCGAGCTATTGGAAGAGGATTACAAGGCAAGAATAGCACTCAACGAAATTAAAAAAGCCAGACTTAAGCTAATACCCGGAATTGAGTTATTTACTGGCGTTAATCACAACGACAATAGTTATCTTCTGCATGATGTCTGGGCTGCATCCGGTTATCGTTTGACATGGAATCTACTCAATATATTCAGTGGAAAGAAGGAGATTAGTCTTGCTGAATCTTCGAAGGAATTAGGCGATCTTCGACGTATGGCTTTGAGTATGGCTGTACTCACCCAGGTGGAAATGGCGCTACATAATCTGTCTCAATCGAAAGAGGATTATTCCATTTCACGAGAGATGAGTCGTGTTGATGACAGTCTCTATAAGCAATACGTGAATAAGGAAAACGCCTCACAGATGGATCATTTGTCGGTTGTGGAGGCAAAAGCCAGGATGCTCATTTCTATGATACGCCATGTGATGGCTTATGCGGAGTGGCAGAATTCAATTGGTCAGCTGTATGCCAGTATCGGATATCAGCCCGCCATTTTTCTGGATTACAACCAGGATCTTGAAACACTCACAGAGCAGGTGAAAATTTACCTGGATGCACCTGCTTTTTCAGAAGAGAACGGATTCTACGTGCCTGTACAGGCGGCTCAAATGCAGCGTGGAATCGCAGCAGCCAGCAACTAATCATTGCTAAATGAGTTGCGATAAATAAGGAACGGAAATGCTAAAAGCGAGAATTATTTTGAATCTTCGAACAACATTAGCGGCGTTGTTATCTGGCACTGTTATGTGTCTTCCAGGGACAGTGCTTTCTGATACTTCTCCGCTTGAACTGGCAGCGGTGGTGAAGTCTCATCAGACTGCAGTACTGTCAAGCCAAATGGATGGATTGATTACAGAGGTGCACGCCCGTATTGGAGATTCCTTCACCAAGGGTGATGTTCTACTTTCTATAGAGTGTACGTTGCAGCAGGCGGCCTTGTCTAAGGCAAAAGCAGAAGTTGAATATACCCGAAATGAATACAAATCCACTCGATCTCTGGAGAAATTGAATTCTACAACCAAGGTACAAGTGGCGCGTAGTGCAGCCGAGTTTGCAAAGGCAAAAGCGGAACTAGATGCGGCAGACTTCAGGGTAAGTCAATGCCTGGTGTATGCACCGTTTGATGGTACTGTGGTACAGAGCTGGGCAAAGACTTTTGAATCAGTAAATGCTAAGTCGAAACTACTAGAGATCGTTAATAACGATAACCTGACGGCAGAATTTCTGGCGCCATCCAACGCTATTAATGCACTCACGGCAGGTCGCTCCTTTAAGTTTCTGGTGGGTGAAACCGGAAAGCGTTATACAGCAACAATAGACAAAGTCATTCCATATGTTGATTCTGTCAGCCAAACTGTAAAAGTAATCAGTCGGCTGGAATCAGACAGCATCGGTCTGTGGGCGGGAATGAGTGGCCTGGTGATACTTGATGAATAATCAGAGTATTTGCCATGAACGATAAGCTAATCAACCGTCTGACAGACTTTATACAGTTTGAACGTGAGATTCGCGCGGCCTCCAGCGTTAACGCATTGGGGTTCACCGCATGTAATTACCTGCGTAAGCTACTTACGTATGATGTTGCTGTTCTTCTGGTAGAAAAATCAGGGAGGCAACGCGTAAATACAATTTCCGGTGTCTCGGACTTTGATGTGCGTTCCCCCTTGGTGGCGGCATGTGAAGCACTATGCAATCAACGGGATATTCCACTAGACAATACCCGCGTGCATCATGTAGGCGAATTGCCAGAGAAGGTAGCGCAAAAGCTGAGTGATATTCAGTTGCGCCAGCTGGTAACAGTGGGGCTCGGTGATAGTCATTGCAATGAAAAGAATCACAGCAGCAAACCAAAGAACCACAAATCCGCTACGTTAGTGTTAACGCGCGAGCCGCCGTGGCAAAAGCATGAGTTACAGCTGTTGCAACAGGCGGGTGAGGCGATAAGTCACGCAATCTCGGCGTTGCAATCTAACGCGAAACCTTCAATGCTTGGAAAACTTGCACCCGGTGTTAAACCTGACTGGCGTTGGGCAGTATGTGGCTTAGCTTTGATATCACTGATACCTGTGCCGCAAAGTATTATTGCCAGTGCCGAAGTCACCGCCCGATCCCCGGTTGTGGTCGCTGCGGGGTTGAACGGCGTGGTGGAGGAAATTCTTGTAAGGCCCAACGAGCAAGTCACACAAGGGCAGCTATTACTTCGATTTGATAGCACTGACTTAACACATAGAAAAAATACGCTTGCTCAGGAATTGGCTCTGGCTAAAGAACGTTTGCGCAAAGCACGACAACACTCTCTTAACGCCACAGTAGAGCGCAGTGAGTTTGCGGAACTTGCTTCACAAATAGAATTGAAGCAGCTGGAACTTGACTACGTTAATGATTCTATCACCCGTCTGGAGTTGCGAGCAGATACCGATGGTATTGTGTTATTCAGTCGAAACGAGGATTGGATGGGCAGGGCTGTATCTACCGGTGAAAAAATCATGGAGATTGCCAGCGCTAATGACAACCAGTTCGAAATCTGGGTCGCCGCTAACGATGCGATAGAAATCAGTCGTGGTAAGGCGATTAAGTTTTTCCCGGATGCGCAGCCGCTGCAATCGGTGAAGGGATCCATAGATACAGTCGGATTTTTTGCCTCACAATCCAATTCAGAGCAGTTGGCTTATCGTGTGGTCGCAGAACCTGGCGACAATAGTGAAACCTTACGTCTGGGCATGAAGGGCACAGCGCGTCTCTATGGCGAAAAGGTTTCTATTGCCTATCATGTATTCCGTAAACCAATCAGCGCTATCCGCAAGACTGTTGGTGTGTAGGAGTGAATACTTTGGAACTGACTACACCAGTCAGTAGGCGGGCAAATGATGTAAGAGCACGCAGTGAGTCCAACGTATCGGACCTCATCGGATATATTGCATCTGGTGATTCTGTCAATGTAGATTCAACATCAGGAATTCCACTGGCGGGTTCTATTGAGACAGGAGCACCCGACGCAGCGCAAACACCACCGGTTGTCGAGCTATTACCCGCCCTGAGATCCGAATTAAAACTTGAACCCGTACAGTTTGATAAAACCGGGCAGCCGAAATGGACACTGCAAGATCCAATCAGAGGAAAATACTATCGATTGGGATGGCTTGAATTCGAGCTTCTGAGTCGTTGGGCGTGCAGCGACATCAGCACCCTTATTCGGAGAATAAACTCCGAGACAACACTTCGAGTGCATCGTGGTCATGTGGATTCTTTCCTGGCAATGCTTAAAAACAACGAGCTTATTTTCCCTGAAAGCGTGGAAGATTTTCAGGCGCTCAATACAAAGACCAGCCAAAGCAAACCCTCAGCCCTGAAAAAAGCATTTTCTTCGAGTATGTTCTACCGGAAGCCGCTGGTTAATCCTGACGGATTCTTAACCGCGCTTAATAGTGTTATACAGCCGTTATATTCGGTAAAAAAATGGTTGATTCTATGCTGGGCTTTGTTGGCGGCCATCGCGCTTAACGGTGTGGCTACCCACTGGTTTGAGTTTCGCAATACTTTCAGCCAGTTCATGACGCTGGAAGGCTTTGCTCTATTTGCGATAGTGTTGGTATTTGTTAATGCGCTGCATGAAATCGGTCATGGTCTGGTCGCAAAACACTATCAATGTCGCGTAACCGAGATGGGTGTAGCACTGATCTTTATGTTACCGGTGTGTTACTGCGATACCAGTGACACCTGGCGATTAACCGACAACCGGAAGCGATTGTTGGTTAGCGCAGGTGGCATGTTAATGGAGCTTGCTATTGCAACTGTCGCTTGCCTGGTTTGGCTGCTGCTTCCAGACGGTGTTCCAAGAACACTGGCATTTTTTCTGGCAGTAACCTCTCTTGCTACCACGTTATTTGTCAACTTGAACCCGTTTATGAAGTTCGACGGTTATTACTTGTTAGCAGATGCGCTAGGCGTGGATAACCTTCAAGAGAAGTCCTTTAGCAACTTCCGTTGGCAATTGCGCCAGTGGTTTACCGGCACCCCGGAACAAAAGCCGTATCGAACCCCCGAAAGCAGTCAGACGGTAATGAACCTGTACGCGATCAGCACATGGACTTACCGCCTGATTTTATATTTTTCCATCTGTTGGATGGTTTATCAGTTCTGGTTTAAAGCGTTAGGACTGATGTTAATGACAGGAGTATTCATGACAATGATAGCTGCACCTGTAGTAAAGGAGTCTGCACAATATGTAGGCATTATGAAGAAACACGGACTAAATTCGCGAAGTATCATGCTTAGTGTGACACTTTTTCTGCTTATTGCCCTGTTGTTTGTACCATTGCCACGCAAGGTGTCTGCGCCTGCGGTTTTTAGCACGGCAATATCCGCAAAACTGTTTTCTACCAGCGCCGCAAAAATAAGTGCAATCCATTTTGATCAAGGTGACAAGGTAGTCACTGGCCAGAAGTTACTGACGCTTGAAAACCCGGATCTTGAATATCAGAAGTTAAAAATCGAAAAAGAGCTCGAAACGCTAAAAACCCAAAACCTATTGGAAACTCAATGGATGGCCGGCAATGTGGAGACTCAGGTGAGTGAGTATGACATAAGCGCACGTAAGGCTGCGCTGAATGAAATTGATGAACAGATAAATTCTCTGGTATTAGTGGCAGCCTCTGACTCAACGGTTACATCAGTGCCTTCCTGGTTACGTACTGGTGTTTGGGTAAATACCAATACAGTTCTGGCCGAACTTGCTTCGACGCAATCTATGGAAGTCAGGGCATATGTACCTGCGTCTAAAAGCAGTCTGCTTAATCAGGACACAGCCACATTTTATTCATACGACGGCAGAGATAGTGTTGATCTCAATCTGGCTAGCATCAGCGATTCGAATGTAGATGTATTGGATGATCGTACCCTTGCGGTAACTCACGGAGGAGAGGTTGCTGTGTTGTCAGGTGTTAACGGAGAGTTGCAACCAGTACAAGGTTGGTTAATGGCAGTTCTATCTCCGGCAGACAGTACGTCACTGGAAGCCAGCGGCGAGCGAAGCGGGTATGTAATGTTCCCCGCACAAGCTAAAAGTCTGATATCAAGCGCAGCTGACAGACTCTATGGAGTAGTAATCAGAGAAAGTGGATTTTAACTTTCTTTATTAATTTGAGCCTGAAAGCCTGCAGATATTCTTAAGTTTGTTCTTTTAGGGTAACTGCAAAAACACAGTTTTATGGAGTGCTATTCCATGTTGCCCGACATGTTAAAACGCAAGAAGAAAATAAAGGCTACGGAGAGCCCCGCTAAGGTCGCACATTGGAGTGACGGTTTGTATCCAGCGTCGCAGGCAATGCCGTTGGAATCGCGAATTATGTTAGACGGCGCTGCGCCAGCCGCGATTGTGGATGCAACAGAATTACTCCCGCAAACAGGCGTTGACAACAATTCTGTTAATTATTCCGCCGAACCCGAAGTCACTACCGTTGCGCCATTGCTTGCTGAAGATAAGCGCAATGAAGTAGTCATTGTTGATGCGACTATCGAGGGTTATCAGCAGCTACTTACAGACGTGCTGGGTGATACCGACCAGTTATTCTGGCATACCGACGAAAATAGCGGGTTGCAATCCATCGTTGCTGAACAACAGGACCGACTGGTTTCTATTTACGCAATTAGTGGCAGTCAGGACGGTTTGCAAGGCATTTCCGATGTACTCACATTGCATACGGATGTAGATGCCGTGCATGTCTTATCCCATGGGACGGATGCGGGTGTGGTATTCAACGGTAACCTGATTGATTCGAATCTGCTGTCGAGCAGCGCTGATGAGATATCACTGTGGGGTGACGGCCTAACAGACAAGGGCGATATATTACTTTACGGTTGCGACACAGGTGCTGATGGTGCGGGTGTTGAATTTGTACAACAGCTGTCTTCTTTAACCGGAGCTGATATTGCTGCCTCTGATGACCCTACCGGTAGTGTAGGTGAAGGTGGAGACTGGGATCTTGAAGTTAGTAGTGGTCCAATAGAGTCTACGCTCGTTACCGAGGTGGAAGCGCAAGCAGGTTTTATCGGACTTTTGGCGGCAACACCAGGCACCACACTAGAGCTGCCCGCCACAGGGTTTATCAATGAAAACTTTCAGTTCTGCGTTACCGCTGAAAACACTGGAACGGATACGGGGTATGAACCGTATGTTAGTGTATTTCACGAACCTGGAATTCAGGTTAGCAGCACCACACTGTTTGGCAATTCACTCAGTACAGACACCTACACATGGGATGCTGTTAGCGGCTCCTGGCTTGACGGTTCCAGCAATCCGTTAACTGAACATCCGCTAGATTCTGCGGTACCATTGCCCGCAGCACCGGCAATAGACGGTACGGTATGGATAGTAGTCGATCTGCCATTTGGCAGTTATGTGCCGGCACAGCCTTCCTCAAAGATTGTATTTGATGCAACGTTGGATCCGGCATTAGGTGCGACTTTAGGGCAGCCGATTGGGATTTCTGCACAGACAGGGTTTCTATACGGGGAAGATCCGTATAACAATCCGGCAACAGACCCGCCTCTTGTTGGATCGTTGACAACTGACACGATCACTCCATCGGTAATTGATGTTGAAAAGGAATCATTTAGTGCCGGAGGAAATTCAGTAGGAATTGAATCGGAGGTGGGAACCGGTCCGAATACTCCAATAACTTTTGAGATTATTGTTGATTTGGCTGATGGACAAACGGTCGACAATATTCTACTTAGCGATGTTGTACCCAACAATGTTCACTACCTTGGCAGTTTAACCGTGGCAGGTTCGGGGACTCAGGTAAGCCTTGGCACTACCGATGCGACGATTGGTGTTCACAATGGCAATCAACTAACGGTAAGCTTTGACAGTGTGACCGGAACAGCAGCCGGGAACGATATCGTCGTATCCTATCAAGGTTATATACCGGATCTGGATGCAAATGGAGATCCGATACTTGATCCTGCAAGTGGCGGCTCGGCGGCACTGGTTGAAAATACGGTTCAGGTTGATGGCGTATTCAACGCGATACCCGTTGGTGATATAGACACTGATGAGATAATGCCTCAGGCGGCCGCTATTCAGAAGTCTGTGACTATCCTCGATGGCAGCGGTGCAACCGTGGCAAGAAATAATATTCTTCCTGGTGATCTGCTTGAATGGACGCTTAAGTACCAGGTGTCAGACTATTTCTCACTGCAAGCATCACAGATCACAGATGTTTTCAGCGATGGTCAGTTATATGTATCTGGCAGCGAAACAGTTGAAATCTTTGAGAATGGCAACAGTATCGGCCCATCAGCGATAGCAGCGGCTAATGTAACGCTGGAAGCTATTGATCCGACGACCGGCCTAACAGAGGTGACTTACGACGTTGAAGCTATTTTGGCTGCTGAAATAGCAGCTACCGGTGGGGTGTTGCACGGAGATATGGTTGATGGCTTGCAGTCTGCACAGACCACTGTGGACCTTACCTTTCGCACTGAAGTTCAGGAGTCGTTTCAGTTTCCGGGGGTGTTTAGCGGTGACGCGAGTGTTGATGTAGGAGATATATTATCCAACAATGTCACGGCCACTGCAGCAGTGCTGGGCGCTGGTGGTTTGGTGAGCGACTCCAGTAGTGCAGAGGTCGTAGTGGCTACGCCGGTGGCTGCTAAGAGTATTTATGCCGTCAACCTAGATACTGATGATTG
Source organism: uncultured Granulosicoccaceae bacterium (assembly GCA_938041955.1). GTDB lineage: Bacteria > Pseudomonadota > Gammaproteobacteria > Granulosicoccales > Granulosicoccaceae. The sequence continues at coordinate 15,414 of CALISD010000211.1, forward strand.
GGATGTCGCTGATCCTGAAATTGCGCCCGGACAGAGTGTAACCTACCGAATCACTGTGGACCTACCGACCAGTGATGTGGAAAACCTACAGATCACAGACTATCTGCCTTTACCTGTTTTTCAAGCGCCTGCTACTTATGCTTACAGTGGCCAATATTCCGGGGTAGATAACGTACCTGCGCCGGGCGAATATGGTTTTGGGCCGCTCACTAACACAGCGGACTTTCCTCCGAATTTCTTTGCTACCACCGGTACCTCCCTTGATATAGCAAGTATTGTTGTTGATAGCACCTCTAACTCTGTTACATGGGATTTTGACGCTTTTGATCAAGTTAATTCCAGCGGTGGTGTTATAGATTTATTATTCACCACGGCAACATCTAATGTGCCGTTTGACGACGGTTTATCCCTCACTAACCAGGCTCAGGTCTCCTACGACAACACCAATAATCCTCAGGAACCGATCGGATCAGTTGTACAAATAGAACCGTTAGCCCCTGAACTTGAAATGACAAAAGGTGTGGTGTCTGTCGATGCAGGTTCTGTAGGTACTTTTGCACCAGGCGCCGTTGGACCGGTATCTTTTAATGATGCTGGTACTGTGGGAGCGGCTTTCGTTGGTTCTATTACGTCCCCCGACCTCGATACCAGCCCGATTAATTCGGACGTGAGTGGTTTAGATGGTGGTGATATCGTGCGCTTTGCTATCACCATAGAAAACACCGGTGGATTCGCGGCTACAGATATCACCCTCAACGATAACTTCCCGTCACAACTGGCGATACCTGCCGGTGGATTAAATATGACGGCGGCTTTTGGTGATGGCACACCGTTAACCGTTTTAGGTGATCTATTTACTTCTGGTGGTATAGCGGACCCCGCCGGGGTTAGTTTTTCACAGGGAGCCAGCGAGGCGGTTATCGGTGCGGGAAGGGTAGATGCTGCGCCAGTCATAGATGGAAGTAACGTTATTATTCTGACCTATGACCTCGTCGTAAATAGTAATTCTGAACCAGATAAAACCTACGTTAATGGTTCGGAGTTATTGACGTTTTCTGCGATTGACGGTGGTGTGGATTACACAGATGGAAATAACGATCCCGAGTGGACTGATGATGCGTCTGTATCCACTGACAGGCCGGCGATTCAAAAAGACCTTGTGTCTACCGGAATAGTTGATGGTTATAACACCTTTAACCGTGCGGTGGCAGGCGAATATATTACCTACAGAGTAGAAGTTACCATTCCTGAGGGCACCGTTCCGGTGGCGCAGATTCGGGATCGTCTCGATAGCGATTCCAGATTTGATGAAATACTTAGCATAACCGCGAGTGCAGGGTTGAGTACCGATCTGGCAGGGGGATTTGCTGCAGTTGACCCGCCATTGGCTGGTTCGACAAGTGATATATATTTCGATTTCGGAAACATAACTAACTCGAATACTGATAACACCACTGATGAAACGCTAGTCCTTGAATATCGGACTTATGTAAAAGGTGATGTAGTCGACAATGTTTATGCGAGAAACCGTGCGTATTTTAACTGGGACTCAAGCGGCAACGGCTCACCAAATAACGAGCAGTTAATAGCCAGAGCTTCCAATGTGAGAATCATTACCCCGTTTCTTGATGTACAGAAAGCCATCACTGGCACGCCTCCTACGGATGTAGGTGATCCGATTACTTATGAAATCACTATAGAACATACCACTGAGTCACGCGCAACCGCACATAACGTAAATTTCAGTGATGTTTTACCAGTAGAGATAGGTTCTCCAAACATTACGTCTGTAGTCGACGGTGGCGGTGCTGCGGTAACTGGATTCGGATTAGTCGGCAATACTATTTCTAACCCTGACTTTACTCTTCCGGACGAAGAATCAATTACCATCACAGTGGAAGGTACGGTAATAAACGCCATCGCTGGTGCTGAGATCGTTAACACCGCGAATATTGCATGGAGCACACTAGATTCTGCAGACCCGAACGATGGTGTTGATGCGGTTGAACCGGCACTCACAGATAGTGGCGAAGTTGCGTTTATTGTTAATCCGCCAACCTTGGTTAAATCTGTTGTAAGCACTGGAATAGACACTACAAGCAATGACAATACTGAGGTTGTGAATGGTGAGTTCGTTATATACCGATTAGTCGCCACTATACCTGAGGGCACAACTCCGACTGCTGCGATCGTTGATCAACTACCGCCTAACGTAATCTATGATACGTCATATACGCCAACGTTGGTCCTCAGTAGTGCGGATTTGGTGATTGCCAATGCAGGCATTCCTCCGACGGTAGTCGGCGGTGAGGTTACCTTTGATCTTGGTACGATCAAGAATGGCAACAACAGTAATCCAACACCTGAAACTATCACCATCGAGTACCGTGCATACATCTCTGGTGCTGCCCCAACAGATACCCTAACGAATGTGGCCGATTTCATATGGGATATTGATAACGACGGTATAAACACCGGTGCTAACGATGGGTCGGAAATTAGTAGTGTGCAGCTTGATGTAATCGAGCCTGTACTTGAGGTGGTCAAAACAGTAGCACCTTTAACAGCTGATGCCGGTGATACCGTTGAGTACACTATTGTCATACGGCATGGCATAGCGTCTGAAACAGATGCGTTTGATGCAACATTCAGTGATGTCCTTCCAGCTGAGCTTATTTCTCCGTCTATTGTATCGGCTGTTGATAGTGGCGGGACGGCAGTGCCTGGTTTTACCCTTGCTGGCAATACGGTGAGTCACGGTGATTATGATCTTCCACTGGGTGAGACAATTACTCTTACGGTTTCCGGTGTGATCGATACGGCGGCTTCAGCTAGCACTGTTGTTTCAAATACTGCCAATATAGACTGGGATACACTTGGTAGCGATACTCAGGGAAATCAAACAGCTGAGGGTGCAGGATCGGCATCAAATGATGCTGACTTTACCATTGCTTCACCGACGTTCAATAAGAGCATAGTCAGTAGCGGCCTTGATGACAGCAGCAATGCGATCAATGAAGTGGTCGCAGGTGAGTTTGTTACTTACGAACTGGAAGTGGTGGTACCTGAGGGTACTACTCCGATGGCGAGTATCACGGATACGCTTGACACGGATTTGATATTTGATCCGTCATTTACCATCACAGCAGTAGGTACCTCAGGTGTTAGTTTTGCAGCATCTGCACTGACACCGACGTTCAGCGGTAGTGATGTGATATTCAACCTGGGCACAGTAACCAATACCAATGTCGATAATGCTGTGCCTGATACTGTGACGATTACCTATCGTGTGTATGCTGATAACGATGTGGTGCTGGCCGATTCATTACTCAACAGGGCCGACCTTACCTGGGATTCAGATAACGACGGTGTGGTAGATGGTACAGATGGGTTACTAACTGATACCACCAGCGTGACGGTGATTGCGCCAGAGATACAGGTAGTAAAAACCATTCCGACAGCGCCTTCTGATGCGGGTGATACGGTTGTATATCAATATGTGATTTCGCATACGGCAGCGTCCAATGCAGCGGCGTTGGACGCGAGTTTTACAGATATATTACCACCGGAAATAGATGCAGGCACAGTGACGGCGGTTGATGGAAGTGGTGCGGCAGTGACAGGGTTTGTCATCATTCCGGGAACCCCGTCAGATACGATCAGTCATCCGGATTATGATCTGGCGGTAGGTGATTCGATCACAGTGACGGTAAC
>CALISD010000212.1 GCA_938041955.1 uncultured Granulosicoccaceae bacterium
GCATCGGCGACGCCGTCGGCATCAGCATCTGCGGCGCAGCCCTGATTGGCTTCTACACCTGCCTGTTGGGGGCATCGGTCATCGGCGTCGATGATGCCATCAGCGTCGGTGTCTGCCGGGCAACCTTTATTTATTTCAAGACCTACGTTGGCCGGGCAGTCATCTAATGTATCAGGCACGCCGTCTGCGTCTGCGTCTGCAGCGCAGCCTTCAACAGTGCCGGCAACAGTTGGGCATTTGTCTGCCATGTCATCAAAGCCATCACCATCAGTGTCTGTCGGGCATCCATTCGACAGTGCAGATCCCATTTTATCCGGGCACTGATCGGCGCTACCGAGAATGCCGTCGTTATCTGTGTCTGGAGGGCAGCCTTGCTCGTCGGCAGTTCCTGCCGTTGCGGGGCACTTGTCTTCTGCGTCAAACACGCCATCAGCGTCAGTGTCTGGCGGACATGCGTTGCCATTAAAGCCGGCAACAGTAGGGCAGGCATCTTCATTGTCGCTAATGCCGTCACCATCAGTATCAACCGGTTTTACAGGTGCCGGGGAAGGTGTTTCTGTTGCAAGTGCGGCCTTTTCTGCGCAGCCGTTGTTGTCCGCAATACCTTTTGTTTCCGGGCAGCTATCAATACCATTTCTGATGCCGTCTGTGTCATTGTCTCTGTCAGCCCATGCTACTTTTGCAGGGCAACCCAGGTTGGCGATCGAACCTGCAATGTTGACACACTGGTCTGAATCGTCGGTCACGCCATCGGCGTCTGTGTCAGCGACCATGGCAGTTACTGTTGGTGCAGCAACTTCTGGTGCGTTGCCTTTCATAAGCCAGTAACCCAGCAAAGCAAACAAAGCGATTACCGGAATAGCGATAAAAAACATCTCGCGTTCTTCGTCATCTTTGAAATTAAAAAGACTGTTGTTCATGCGCTTTTGTACTCCGGTGACAACTTTGCGATTGTCATACTATTTTTATTATTGTGAGTGGCGACAGATCAGATTGATCTGTCGCAGTGCAGGCAGGTGTTTTAGTTGATTTTGTCAGCCAGACTGTCTGCAATTCGTTTTGCCGCATCACGCCCGCCAAAACCGAATGCAAGCGCTGCCGCTACGGCAACTGCGCCCAGAGTGAAACCAAATGCCATGTTCACAATGTTGTCTGCCAGACCCATAGACTTAAGACCCATGGCGAGGACCAGACCAAGGATTGCGAAGCGCGCGATGTCTGCAAGGCCGGGGCTTGATTTTGATATGGCGTTATGTGCAACCATGCTGAGGAAATTGCCGATCACAAGGATGACGCCGCCTACCAGTATTCCACCACCAAACTCAAGGACTCGAGCCATGATTTCTGAAATAATACTGATGTTCAGCTTATCTACCGCTGCGGTTAAACCCGTCAGCATGGCGAAAAACATAATCGCGCCGCTGATAAGTTTGGTTGGTGTAAATGTCGGAGTAAACATTCCCGCCATGCCCAGTTTGTCAGGCATTGCGTCTATGTTCATTCCGTCAAAAATGCCAGCAAGAATCTGAATGACGAACTTGGCAACAAAGTAGGTGACCACAAGTATGATGCCGGCTGCAATAATGTTGGGAATTGCTGCCATGAGTTTCTGGATCATTGCCGTAGCGGGGCCACTGATTGCCTCGATATCCAAAATGCCAAGTGCAGCTACGATAATAGGTAACAGGATCGCTGCGAATACAAATGACTTACCCAGCTTAGACACCTGGATGTCATTGCTGCCAGTGCGTAGAGCAAGTTGTTGATCTGCCTTGCCCAGTCCCATGCCAACGAAGTCGGAAATAATTTTCGCCAGTATGTAGCCGACATAACCGACTATGCCTGCGCCGATAATGTTAGGTACATAGCCCATGAACTGATTCGCCATGCTTTTAAGCGGATCAAGGACATCGGTCAGGCCCATTTTTCCAAGTACAGCAATCAAAACAAACAAGACGATGACGTAGTACACCAACATAGCAATGGGAGTTGCCAGGTCAGTGACAGATCCATCTGGATTGACCCGATTCAAAGCGCCGACTCTACTGAGTGACTTTTGCACAAAGCCACGGATCAGTTTTGCTATAAGCAACCCGACGATCAGAATGACCAGTGCGATCAATATGGGTCCGAGTTTGTCGCCGAATGGCAACGAGCTGAGAAATCCGTTGGCTGTTTCGTTCATGTTGGTTTTACTCCAAGATTATTATTGTTAGGGGTACGTCGAGGGAGAGTATTAGAGGGAATTGAACTAAGTACTGTAACACGTTGTTAAATAATGCTTTTCTTAAAGTCTCGTAATTCAATGTGATAGTCGTAACCCACGGAGGATAGTTGCTGCTGGCAAAGCGGGGCGTAAAGTATTCGGAAAAGTTGACCCAAAACTTGCAGAAATAAACATATAAAGATATCTTTATGTTTGGTTTCTTGTTCGGAATATTTGTGGATCAACTTCTCAGTGGATTACGGGCAGTCGGGGAACCGACGCGATTGCGGCTGGTGGCGCTGTGTGCTCACGGTGAGCTCAGTGTTAGCGAGTTGACGCAAATTCTTGGTCAAAGCCAGCCACGAGTATCTCGTCACCTGAAGCTGCTGGTGGAGGCAGGCTTGCTTGATCGATTTCGTGAGGGAGCAGCAGTTTACTACCGTATTGCCGATCGGACACAGCAGGCCTTTCTCGCGCGAACGGTTGTGGATCTGCTGCCGACCGATGATTCGGAGCTCAACCGGGATTTGCAAAGGCTTGATCAGGTCAAGCAAAAGCGGGCAGATGTGGCTCGCGCCTACTTCAGTAATAACGCTGTTCGATGGGGTGAGATTCGGGCACTGCATGTACCTGAGGCTTTGCTGGAAAAAGAATTCGTGAAAGTTATTGGTGAAAGCCCTATTACCGATTTTCTGGATATTGGTACAGGAACGGGTCGCATCCTGGAGTTACTGGCCGCAAGAGTCGAACGAGGAATGGGTATTGATGTCTCTCCTGAAATGTTAACGGTGGCCAGAACCAACCTGGAACAAGCCAATCTGCGGAATGTCCATGTTCGCCAGGGCGACATGTACAACATGCCGGTCGATGATCAAACAATAGACTTGGCAACCTTACATCTGGTGCTTCACTACAGTGACGATCCAGCGATCGTCATAGAAGAGGCGGTACGTGTGCTTCGACCGAATGGTCGATTGGTTATTGTCGATTTTCAAACTCACAACGAAGAGCAGTTGCGCGTTGAGCACAAACATCATCGTTTGGGTTTTGACGATGAGGAGATAAATGGCTGGCTTCAGAATTGCGGCATGAAGCCAGAGCCTCCGATTGGATTACAAGGTGATCCATTGACGGTGAAGATATGGCCTGCAGTCCGTCAGCTAGCTCACTAGTACTTTATAACACCATGGAATCGATATGAATGATCCAGTATTTTCTTATGAGTTTTTCCCACCCAGAACTCAGCTCGGTGAAAGACGGTTCTGGCGTACGCTTGGCCGGTTGGAAGCGCAGGAGGCTGCGTTCTTTTCTATTACCTATGGTGCGCTTGGGAGTGCACAGACGACAAGTGTTGAAACAGTAGAGCACGCGGCGAAAGAGTGCGATACACCCATCGCAGCACATCTGACATTTGAAGGCTCGACAAAAGAAGAGATCAATGCAATTGCGAGATGTTATAGAGACGCAGGAGTTGATCGGATTGTCGCGTTACGTGGTGATGCCAGAGAGGATGCTGAGCTCGCGTCAAAGCGGGGTGAGTGTTACAAAGATGTTCCCGATTTTATTAGTGGTTTGTTAGAGATACACCCGTTTGATATCAGCGTGGCTTGTTATCCTGACACGCATCCGAAAGCGGCAAGCCAGCAGGCAGACCTCTATGCATTAAAAGAAAAAGTAGATGCTGGAGCTAACAGAGCTATCACTCAATTCTTTTTTGATGAAACGGAGTACGAGCGTTTTAGAGATAGAGCGGCAGCCATAGGTATTAACGTGCCGATTGTGGCTGGTGTGTTGCCGATTAGAGATTTCAAAAATGTTGTCACTTTTGCTGAAAGGTGCGGTACCAAAATACCTGCTGCTCTGGTTGAGTTGTTTTCATCAGTAGCGGATGACAGTGATGCTATGGCCACGGCGTCTCAGCATCAGCTGGATTCCTTTGTAGATCGACTTATCGAAAAAGACTGTAAGCATTTTCATATCTATACCTTAAATCAGATGGTCAATATAAAACGCTGTAGTCAGAGATCGGCTGACCACAACATGGCGCGTTTGGGCCTTTCTGCCTGATCAGTTTTTTTCAGATGATGCTGCGAATAGTGTTAAAGCAGTCGAAATGATGTTTGTCATTTGAATGCTCGTGGTGCTTCTTCTGCGAACCCTATAGGCACTCGCTAAGCGTTGTAAGTTCGTACTAAAATCGCAGTGGTGATCGCGTAGGGGTAACAGGTGACTCTGTAGCGAGCCTGGTTTGACGTTTGTAGCTGATTGCACGGTAGTGCTCTGCTGACTATGACGAAGAGCAGATAGCACTTCAAGATATTGGATATCAACAGGTAACCTCCAGCAGGTCTTGCTCGCCCTTCGCTATCTTGTGATCCGTAAACCGTGCTTGGTGTTGCCCCATCTGCAGATCTATGGACGCATCAGCGTTGAACGCAGGATTCACTACCTCTGCACGTTTTGCGAATCTATCAAACAATTCTACTGCAGAATTTTCACTAAATTTCAGCCGCGACAGCGCTTCAACGGCGCTCACGTCACGCCGCTCGGAGCTGGAGACACTCAGTAGGTGGTGGTGTTACAGCCCGACCGCTACCGAACCTGGCCGGCCTTAGATTGCATGATTCCTGAAAAACTCAGCACTCTACACGGTAAGGGCGCTTTAGTGCGATACTTGGCCGTCGGCGTATATTGGGAGTGATTAATGATCTATCTGGTTGAGTTTCTATTTCGATGGTTCCATGTGCTATTTGGCATTGGCTGGGTGGGCTTGCTTTTCTTTTTCAACTTTGTTCAAGGTGAGTTTTTAAAGGAGGCTACCGATTCCACCAAACAGGAGGTTCTGCAGAAAATGGCGCCAAGGGCCCTCTGGTGGTTTCGGTGGGCATCGGTGGCCACCTTGCTCACCGGCGTGTATTTACTTGCTGCGTTGGGCGCATATGCCAATCAGTACATTGTTGTTGCAGCGTTCATGGGTATTGTCATGTTTTTGAATGTATGGCTGGTGATTTGGCCGAAGCAGAAGGTTGTTTGTGGCATTTCTTCCGGAGACGTGGCCGCCGCTTCTGCAAAAGCATTGCTCGCATCACGAACCAATACGTTATTGTCTGCGCCGATGTTATTTGGCATGCTTGCTTCAAAGCACGGGCTGCCGGGGAGTGGTGGGTTTGAGCCTGCAAGTTTTACCGATGCTGGATTTGTCATAGCTTTACTCACAGTGGTGGTACTGGCGCTTAATGGTTTGTTTGGCAGATTGCATATGTTGGCAACTATTCGGGGCGTAGTTAGTATGAGTCTGGTTTTATCTGTGCTGATATATTTGATATTGCATTTCTTATAGACTGAAAATGGATTGAAAAAGAAATATTAAGATGTTAGATAAAAATCTGATTGGACGTATATTTTGCGGTGCTTCAGCGGTAATGATTGTCGGTTGTGCATCTGTCACCGCACTCCCTGAAGTTCCCCAATCAGAGGCCTCTCAAACAAGCGTGCCTCGCGGCGGTGCGGTTCGGCTAGTGAATACCGTTTGCAATCATCAGTTCACAAGCACGCAACTGGCATCACGTCCCCGCTTTACAGAGAATGAAACTAATACCGTTATAAGCGGCGAGTCGGCGCGTGAGCTGTTGCGCTCAGTTAAAAGCCTTGTACCGAACGATGGTACCGGTAGCACAAAGTGGGATCTCAAGTGGAGCTTCGATACACGCAGAGGGGCCAGGGGCTGCGGTATTGGTAGGGTGGAGACACAGGTGGTAGTGAACTATCAATTACCGCTTTGGCCAGATCAGTTGTTCGCTATCAATCGTGATCTGACCGATCAGTGGAATCGGTATAGCGATGCTCTACGAGCGCATCATTGCATGCACGGTAAAGCCAGTATCGATGCGTCAATAGAAGTGAAAGAGAGCCTGCAGAGAATGTCATCACGTAGCGACTGCAGTCAAATGCAGCTGGACGCTGACGAGCTTGCCAAGTCTATCGTCGGGAATTACAAAGAGATAGAATCGCGATTTGAACCACCGGTTGTGACTGATTATATTCAGTGATAAACAGTCTGCATTACTGCAGAGTAAAACCACCTTACTAACATTTTAAAATGTGGCTATTCATTACCAGGCACACCGTAACTGGGAGCTTGTCGTGGATCAAGCGCTCTTTGTGTGTAGTCGTTAAGTTGTGGTTTGTAGGTGGCCCATGCGGTAGCGATATTTTCAATAGGGCAGTCATCCGGCGCCCAATCGCATCTTAGTTCGGCCACGGGCCAGCTCACCTTGTCAACGATAAGTAGACCGGCCGAATGTACTGGTCCGGCTTCACCGCCCGCATCGACTGCCGCCAATATTGATTGAATCAATCGGTCACCAAGATGCCCGATGGAAGATTGGAAGGTATTGACTAATACGTCTGGTATTGAGGGATTGTCAAGCATGTTACCAGCCGCAGCTGCATTCATCACTTTGGCTTCAGCGACGATACCAAGCGCCTCGGTGCCGGAATATATATGGGTGGTGCCGCTGTTGTCCACGGCAAGCACCTGTCGGTATTCTATGAAATTTGAACTCGACTCAATTTCATTTAATGCCTCTGCGGCATTAGCCCCTTTTTCCATCAGCGCTAATGCTCTCGGGCCTAACGATGGATCGGTAACGTTCTGGGTAGCCACTGCTCCAACACCTGCTTTGGCCCAGGAGCATCTTGCTGCCACTGCAGGTGAGGAAGACGAGATAACGATACCGAACATGCCGCTGTCTTTACAGCGAGCCACTAAGGAGAAAGTCATTTTGGTTCCTGCAGTCGTGATGATGGCAGAAGACTATCAGGCTCTGAGCTTTGTGGTAAGTGCGATGTTAGCCACACAGGATGGGGGCCCGTGAGGTGTTCGATCTGGCCCGCATTATTCACGAGATTGACGGTAGCTCAGTTGATCCTTGATTTCACAGCAGTTTTTCTCTTGTAAATATCATAAGTATTCAACGTGAGAAAAAGATTTACTCTGAAGTCATTCACTGTTCGATATGCTCGCCAACTCATGAATAATGTGGGCTAATACTGCAGCAGCGTCGATTTACGTTCGCCCAGATTTTCAAACAGCCATCGGCCACCATAAACAGACAGGTGGTCCATATCTGAGTAGAGCACCCTGTCTTCATCATACAGTTGGCTGCTGTCTGTTATCGTGTCGTAAGGGTCAAACCACTCTGCACCAAGAGTCGTCACGCGTTGTTTGATAGCATCGTTATAGCTCGGATACAGATCGTCAATGGTTTTTTCTGGTGTCGAGCAGGCTATGCCGAGCCTGTGGCAGTTGGCGATTTTCGACGGGCTGAACGTCAATAGTGGCGGTTGCGCCATGACGATGACTTTTTTGGATTTTTCCAGCGCGAGTGTTATCACCTGATCTAGCTCGGTGAGAAATTCTTCATCCGCAAAGTCTTTGTCCCACCTGAACGCCAGAACGGAGATGTCAGCGCCATCTTGAAGCTCTTCTGTATAGCCGGTTCTGGTTGAGCCGCACTTTGCAGATTTATTCTTTAGTCCACAACCGCCGGATGCGAATAGTTTCACACTCATGTCACTGTCGTCGGCCAATAGAGAAATCAATTCGAAGTAATGCAATGCGTGGCTATTTCCATAAAAAAGAAGTTCTTTTTCGGAGTCTTTCTTGCCGCCGGCACAACCAAGGTTAACCAGCGATGGACATTTATCTTTATCGATATGACTAAACTGGTATCCGGTATTGATGGTAGCTGTGCTTAAGCGATCCGGCATGCCCTTGTTCAACACCACGCCGGCCGCTAATGCTGCTAGTGCCGCACTTGGGATCACAAAGTATGCAACCAGCGCTTTAATGCCGCCAAGCTTTAGAGTTCGAAGCGGGCG
>CALISD010000213.1 GCA_938041955.1 uncultured Granulosicoccaceae bacterium
GCCTTACGTACCAAATCGAGGCGGGCGGTGACTCTTGAGGAATCGTTTGAGTCTTTGTCTGCAGATCGCAGCGCCAGTTCGAGCTGGCCTATTGCTTCGCGATTTTCATCGAGAGAGAAATAGTGATCAGCCATGGCTTCATGGGCGGCGGTCATTTGCCCTTTGAGTTCCAAAACGCGTGCATATTTTCGATACGCTGACGGGGCAGGTTGCGAGGTACTGCGCAGGTACTGCTGAATAACGCGTTCTGCTTTTTCAATTTCACGCTGCTGCACAAAGGTTTCTATCAGTACTTCAGTGGCCGCGTAGTGATCCGGTTGAATGTTGGTGACTGATCTTAGTAGTGTTTCCGCGCGTGCGTAGTCTGATGTTGCCAGTGCCACCCGCGCAGCCACCAGGCTGGTTGAGTTGTTGTAAGGCTGTAGATCAAGCAGTTGCTCAGTCAGAGGGGCGGCTTTTGCCGCTTGTCCAGCATCAAGGTGCAATAGAATTCGGCCGTACAATCGCGCGGATTCGCTGTTGCTAATGTGGCCACTTCGCAGTGCCCGCAGCATGGACTTGGGATTGTTTGAATGCATGACCTTCAGCTTCATCTGCTGGAACTGAAAATCTGTGGTGTCCTGTATGCCCACCGGGTTGGCCAGGCGCTCGGCGTTGTTGCGTGCCTCTGATATGCGATTGTTGGTCAGCGGGTGGGTTTGCAGAAATTCCAGCCGTTCCGTGACGTTTAAGGCAGTTTGGCGACGCAGTACTTCGAAAAAATCGACCATGCCGCGAGGGTTGTAGTTGGCTTCTGACAGCAATTGAATGCCCATACGGTCGGCTTCGTATTCATTGCTGCGGGTAAAATTGATTGCCGACTGTCGGGAAGCTGCCAGCCCTGTTAGCAGTGCCGCCTGGCCGGCCTCGGCAGATTTTTGAGAGATCAGGATCGCAGCGACGATGGCAGCCGCTGTTTTCATGCCCTGATTGCCCTGGCTGGCATACAGTCTGGCGATATGCCTTTGCATTACATGCGCAGCCTCGTGCGCCACAACGCTTGCGAGTTGTGATTCGTTGGACGCTGCAGTGATAAGACCGCTGTTGATACCAATAAAGCCACCGGGGATCGCAAAGGCATTGATCTCCTGGTTGTTTACGACAAAGAAAGTGAAGTCATCAGCGTTGATCCCTGGCTGGGTGGACACCAGGCGCTTGCCGAGTTTCTGAACGTAGTCGTTTATTTCCGGGTCGGTGACCAGATCAAGGTGAGAGCGGATTTGGCGCATATAGCCCCTGCCAATTCTCTTTTCGTCGCGAGGTGACATGACGAGATCGGCCGGTTCTCCCATCTGAGGAAGATTCAGGCGCGGGTAGGCGGCAGGAGTGTTTGCTCCCACCAGCAGTGAGGTGGCGAACAGTAGGGTACAAATACGGCTTTTCATCATAGATTTGAGTAGCAGCCAAGCAAGCTTGTTCCATAGGTATCGGCAATCAGTGTATCAAGCTGTGGCCCGAAAAGTTCGGATCGCAAGAAAACAGATCTCTGCGGCATAAAAATGTGCGCCAGGGAGATCTTGCGACAAATGTCTTGCGCAGCACTAGACGCTGATCGGTCGAAATGTCATATTGTGTCTTCGGCGAATATGTGATGTCGAACACTTCGTTAATTCCGAGCGAAACCGTGGAAACAAGCCGTGCTCATCAGCGGATAGTAACCACAACAGCGCATCTGAATCAGCCAGCCCCACCCAAAACGCTGGTTATTCGATGCTTCGTTGGCCAGTGCAACAGGTTTGCGTGGGCGGAAAGGCTGTAATCAGTCCAAATAACATATCAAATCCCCTTAATAATCAGATAACCAATAGATCGAACAGGTAGAAATCTCAGTGGAATTATCCGGTGGTGAAATTTTAATCCAGTCTCTGCAAGACGAGGGCGTCGAGTATGTATTCGGCTACCCGGGTGGCGCGGTGCTGCACATTTACGACGCGATTTTCAGACAGCAGCAAGTCAAGCACATTCTGGTCAGGCATGAACAAGGCGCAACGCACATGGCCGATGGCTATTCGCGTGCGACAGGCAAGCCAGGGGTCGTGCTGGTAACCTCGGGGCCAGGTGCGACAAACGCGATAACAGGCATCGCAACCGCACACCTTGATTCAATTCCACTGGTAGTGATTACCGGCCAGGTGACATCAAAATATATTGGAACAGATGCTTTTCAGGAAGTCGATGCGATTGGCTGCACGCGTCCTTGTGTGAAGCATAACTTCATGGTGAAGAGCGCTGATGAGATCGCAAGCGTGATGAAAAAAGCGTTTTATGTGGCGACGACCGGCAGGCCAGGGCCTGTTGTGGTGGATATCCCGAAAGATTTCACCGCCCCGCATATCAAAATTCCCTATGAGTACCCGACCGAGGTGTCGATGCGTTCTTATGCTCCGGTTAGCGGCGGGCATGTCGGGCAGGTGCGTAAGGCAGTGGAACTGTTGGCACAGGCCAAGCAGCCGATGATTTACACAGGCGGTGGTGTGTTGATGAGTGAATCTCATCATGAACTCCGCAAGCTCGCACAGGAACTTGGTTACCCGGTGACCAGCACTCTGATGGGTTTGGGCGCTTACCCCGCTTCTGATAAACAGTTCGTTGGCATGTTGGGCATGCACGGTACCTACGAAGCCAACCTGGGAATGCACAACTGCGATGTGTTACTCGCTGTAGGTGTACGATTTGATGATCGCGTCACCGGTGAAATTGAACACTTCTGCCCGAACGCAAAGATTATTCATGTTGATATAGACCCCACCTCGATCGCTAAGAATATCGGTGTTGATATTCCGATAGTGGGTGATCTTAAAGTTGTATTGACTCGAATGCTTGAATTGTTAGCGCAAGACAGCCGGCGTGCCAACCCTGAAGATATTGCCAGGTGGTGGACGCAGATTGAAGAATGGAAGAGCGTAAAGAGCCTTGCCTATGAGGCATCTGATAGCGTTATAAAACCGCAGTACGTAGTGGAAAAAGTATGGGAAGTGACAAAAGGCGAAGCCTATGTCACGTCGGATGTTGGTCAACACCAGATGTGGGCTGCTCAGTACTATAAGTTTGATGAGCCGCGTCGTTGGATCAACTCCGGCGGGCTTGGTACCATGGGGTTTGGTTTGCCGGCGGCGCTGGGTGTGAAGCTCGCTTACCCTGAATCAGAGGTGGTTTGCATTACCGGTGAAGCCAGTATTCAAATGTGTTTGCAGGAGCTATCTACGGCGATGCAATACGGGCTGCCGGTGAAGGTGGTGAACCTGAACAATCGCTATCTTGGTATGGTTCGGCAGTGGCAGGAGTTCCAGTATGAAGGTCGATACTCCAACTCCTATGTTGATGCGTTGCCGGATTTTGTAAAGTTGGCTGAATCGTATAACCACGTCGGTATGAAAATCGAAAAGCCCGGTGATGTGGAAGGCGCATTAAAAGAAGCCTTTGCAATGAAAGAAAAGCTCGTTTTTATGGATTTCATTACTGATGATACTGAAAACGTCTACCCGATGATTGAAGCAGGCAAAGGCCATCATGAGATGCGCATGCACCCGAAAGTAGGGGAGCTTAGCTAATGTCGGTGAGTAAGCATGTAGTTTCACTGTTACTTGAAAACGAATCTGGCGCGCTGTCTCGGGTGGCTGGCCTGTTCAGTATGCGCGGCTATAACATTGAATCGTTGACTGTTGCGCCAACCCACGATCCAACATTGTCCCGCGCCACCATCGTCACCAGTGGTGATGATCGAACAATCGAGCAGATTACCAAGCAGTTGAACAAGCTGGTGGATGTGGTTCGTCTGGTTGATCTCACTGAGGCGGCGCATGTGGCTCACGAAATGATGATGATCAAAGTACGTGCTTCAGGTGTGCAGCGTGATGAGATTCAGCGCTTGTCGGTCATTTACAAAGGCAAGATTGTCGATGTCACCGAATCTACTTTCATCATTGAGCTGACCGGCAACAGCGACAAGCTTGACGCCTTTATTAAAAGCGTTGGCGATGAGCAGATTCTTGAGGTGGTTCGATCAGGTGTGACTGGAATAGCGCGTGGTGAAAGAGGTTTGAAAGTCTAACACCTACTTCCCGATGAACAGTGCCAGCTTGAGTTGGCACTCCGGGATCCCTATCTTTACGCCCAAAGTGTATCGCCAGCCAGTGGCTGTGGATGCCTCTCGTGCAGGCGGTCAGTCTTGAATCGCTGGCAGCTTATCGTTGCCGTTGCAACCAAAGTCAGCATCTTATTCGGCCTGCATCTATTTCGGTGTACCATGGCCGTGTCGGCAGATGATGACGCCACCGCAGTTAACTCTGAGACCAGATGAGCGCTTCTTTAGAACAAGACAAATTAAATAAGAGAGGCAGAGGCATTTATTTGCTGCCCAATCTCTTTACTACAGCTGCACTATTTGCCGGTTTTTATGCGGTGATCGCGGCAATCAATAACCGCTTTGAGTACGCGGCAATTGCGGTGCTGATCGCGATGGTGCTCGACGGTCTGGACGGTCGAATCGCGCGATTGACTAATACCTCCAGCGCCTTCGGGGCCGAGTATGACAGCCTCTCTGACATGGTTTCATTCGGCCTGGCGCCGTCACTGATTATGTACGAGTGGTCTCTACACAATGTCAGTCGTCAAGGCTTCGGTCAGGCAGGCTGGGTTGCAGCGTTTTTGTTCACGGCTTGCGCGGCACTTCGTCTGGCGCGCTTCAACGTGCAGATAGGCTCTACTGATAAAAGGTTTTTTAAAGGTCTGGCAAGCCCTGCGGCTGCGGCAGTGATGGTGCTGACCGTGTGGGTATTTCATGACAACGGTTATACCGGGAGCCAGGTCACTACGCTGGCAATGGTGGTCACCATTTCTGCGGCGTTACTGATGGTGTCAAACTTCAGGTACTACAGCTTCAAAGATATTGGTGGCAACAAGCGAGTTCCGTTTTTTGTCATGCTGATGCTGGTGCTGATTTTTGTGTTTACGTCACTTGATCCTCCCGGTGTGTTGTTTTCCGGCTTTGTTGTTTACGCTTTGTCCGGCCCGGCGTTTGAACTGTTTCGATGGCTAAAACGCAGGAGGCGAAGGGCAGAGCCACCTTCAGCGGATTGAGTATTTTATGAGCGGCACGACTGACAATCATGCACAGGATCGGCAATATCTGAAGGCAATGGGTATTGATCTTTGGGAGCGCCGTGACCTTGAAGTGACTACTGCACCCGTCAATCAAGCGCCCACTGAGACGCTTGAGCCGACATCACGCGCCACGGCTGTAACGAACAAGACACCGGCTGCCTGCTCACCGGCAGAGCTTACGGCATTGCTTCCCGGCCTGCATATAGCGGTTGGCCAGATGCGTCAGGGCGTGGAGTTGCTGGTGGTCACCGAAAGCCCGGAACCTGCGGGTGAAAGTATCAAGCTACTCGGTTCTATGTTCGGTGCAATCAAAATTGATGCAGCTGGGCGAATGCAAGCCACTGTCTCAGATGCCTCTTCTAATACGCTGCAGACAGTTGCATTGAAGGTTAAACCAAAAGCGATTGTGCTGATGTTGGGTTCGAATGGAAATATTAATGCACTGGATCAGTTGCGTGGGCAGCAACACCAACTCCCTTCCCTGAATTCGTTTGCGATAGTAACTTTTCACCCGCAAGACCTTATCGACAACGCTGAAGTGAAGCGTCCCGCTTGGGAAGATCTCAAGCTGTTGCGTCAATGGCTAGGGTAGTTACATGGCCAGAGGTTACAAGGGCGGGGTAGTTAGTGTTTAAAACAGTACACTAGAGGCATGTCGGAGTCAGAGTTACAAATCAGCGCAATGCAGCATGACGATATTGCTGAGGTCATGCGGATTGAGCGCGCCAGCTACCAGTTCCCCTGGTCGGAACAGATTATTCGCGATTGTCTAAAGGTGGGGTATCACGGACTGGTGCTCAGAGAAGAGGGCAGTATGCGGGCGTACGCGTTCGCCAGCGGTGCCGCCGGCGAGGCGCATATTCTCAATATTTGCGTTGATCCTGACTACCGCAGACATGGCTACGCCAAAGCGCTGTTACACCAATCGATCGCTACTGTGATGGTCAATGGCGCCAAGGTGATTTTCCTCGAGGTGCGTGAGTCGAATCGGTCTGCCATTGCTTTGTACGAATCAGTTGGCTTTGTGGAGATTGGCCGGCGTGAAGACTATTATCGGGTTCAGCCGTCGGCTCGTGGTTCGAAGCCGGCTCGTCATTCAGGTGGGGGTCGTGCCCGTGAAGATGCGCTGGTGATGTCGAGGGATTTAAGTCTGATCGCGGACGATTCAGATCTATAGTGCTCAAACCCTGAGAACCATTGCCTGCATTCAGCTACAATGGTCTGCTTTGTAGAAATTAAATCCTGACGCGCATCGTTACGACGATAATTCGGGATAACGGCATATTGGGTGTTATGAGCGACAGTAACTTAACCAGTGAAATTAACAAGCGGCGTACGTTTGCGATCATATCGCATCCCGATGCCGGTAAAACCACGTTGACTGAAAAACTGTTGTTGTTCGGCGGTGCGATCAATCTTGCCGGTACCGTAAAAGGGCGCAAGGCCGCAAGACACGCCACCTCTGATTGGATGCGCATGGAGCAGGAGCGTGGTATCTCGGTGACTTCATCCGTGATGCAGTTTCCGTATAAGGAAAGGTTCGTCAACCTGCTTGATACACCGGGCCATGAAGACTTCTCCGAAGATACCTACAGAACCCTCACCGCGGTGGATTCTGCGTTGATGGTGATTGACGTTGCGAAAGGTGTTGAGCCACGCACCAAGAAACTGATGGAAGTCTGCCGCATGCGTGCAACGCCGGTAATGACCTTCATCAATAAGCTTGACCGTGAGGGTCGGGACCCTATTGATCTGATGGATGAAGTCGAACAGATTCTCGGTATCAGCTGCGCACCGATCACCTGGCCTATCGGAATGGGAAAGCGGTTTAAAGGTGTTTATCACCTGACGCGTAACACGGTGCACTTTTACTCACCAACGCATGGCGGGAAGGTGCAGGAAGGCGAGGTGGTGGAAGGCCTTGATAACCCCAAGATTGATGAAATTATCGGTTCTGCCATGGCTCAGGAATTCAGAGATGAGATAGAGCTTGTGCAAGGCGCAAGTAACGAGTTTGATCATCAGGCGTATCTTGATGGCAAGCTCACGCCAGTGTTTTTTGGCTCTGCAATAAACAATTTTGGTATCGCAGAGTTACTGGATGATTTTGTCGAGTTCGCACCGAAGCCACAGCCACGAGAGACGCTTACTCGTGAGGTTGATCCGCTGGAAGAAAAATTCAGTGGTTTTGTGTTTAAGATTCAAGCCAACATGGATCCGCAGCACAGAGACAGAATTGCGTTCCTGCGAATTTGCTCCGGCAAGTATGACAAAGGCATGAAAGCCAGGCATGTTCGAATTAAAAAAGATATTAAAATTGCCGATGCACTGACCTTTTTTGCCTCTGACCGTGGCAGCCTAGAGGAAGCGTTCAGTGGTGACATTATAGGTATTCACAACCATGGCACTATTAGAATTGGTGATACCTTTACCGTTGGTGAAGATATGCAATTCACCGGTATTCCCAACTTCGCACCGGAGCTGTTCAGGCGGGCTGTGTTGAAAGATCCGTTGAAGATGAAAGCGCTTCAGAAAGGGCTGGGACAGTTGTGTGAAGAAGGTGCTACGCAGTTATTTAAGCCTGTAAATAATAACGATCTGATTCTTGGTGCCGTTGGTATTTTGCAATTTGATGTGGTTGCACAGCGGTTGCAGGATGAATATAAGGTTGATTGCCAGTTTGAAACCGTCTCGGTACAGCAAGCGCGTTGGGTCAAAGTGCCTGATGAAAAAATGCTTAAGGAATTTAAGACTAAGGCGGCGGCAAACTTATCTATCGATCACGCTGATGAGTTGGTTTATCTGGCACCTACGCGGGTTAATCTGCAGATGACGCTTGAGCGTTGGCCGGATATTGAGTTTCTTGCTACGCGTGAGCAGTCCGGGCTTTCGTAGGGTTTGATTGGTTGTTCTTAGTGAGAAAGTTGCCCTATCTCGTGGGCAGCTTGTGCTTGTAAACGCTGAGATACGTCTGGCTGATCACCGTCAACTATTACCCGATGAGAAACCCCGCCAGCGTCAGTGAGGGATATCTAGAGTGTAAGATCGATCATGTTCCGTGCGCAGTCCGTCGATCCAACCATAGTCCTACGTCGTTGCAGTTAGTGGTGACGGTCCCTTATGGTTTTGGGAGAGTGGCAAGTCGCGTATTTTCAGATGAGCGATCTTACGTGCTGCGTATCGCTTGCAGACGCTGGCGGGTTTCCTCGGGGCTATATTTGCAGTTAGTGTGGAAGGATATAGCTATGCGGGGCTTGGTTGGTTTTGCTGTTGCGATTCGGGGTGGTGGCCCCTTGCGGGTGGTGACATTACTAGGCTTGCCACTCGCTGACACGTCGGGTTTCCTTGGGGCTACGATAGAAGGCGTTGCGTGGGTTGCTTTTGGAAACCCGACGCGTGAGCGAGTGGCAAGTCGCGTGTGTCAGATGAACGACTTTACGCGCTGGATATCGGGCGTTGACGCTGGTGGGGTTTATCATCGGGTAGTATTTAGCAATGGTTTCGAACCTATTTCGGTGCTTAAAAAAACACGAGTTGCCCCATTCGATAGCAATGTCTCCTTTGCTTTTATTTTGTGCTGAGCTTTTGGCTCTGGTCACCGATATCCCAATAGAGACCCGTCATTGTCTGCAGCGCGCTGCGACAAAGCGGCAGCAATATATGCTCATCCGGCGCATGTTGTGAGCAACCTGCATACGAGTGCGGTATCCAGATAGCAGGCAGGCCGAGTAGGTCAGTGAACAGATCATTGCATATAGAGCCGCCCATGCTCGGTAAAACGACAGGTGGTGAATCGTTGCTGCGATGCATAGACGCCTTAACGAACTCTACCCAGGGGTGATCCGGTTCAGTGCGAGCTGCGGCAAAGGTTGCCCCATTGCTTTCCGGTGAATCGTTAATCACTACCATTTCAAAACCGTTGGCATCAAGGTGCTCGCGCAGTGCTGGTATAATTTGTTCGTTATTTGTGCCTGCAAAAAAACGCAATTGGCAATGAGCTTTGGCACTCGGTGAGATAGCGTTTACCGGGCTATCGGGGTTGCCTGAAGTCATGGCCAGCACGGCAAAGCTGTTCCAGCTATATACTTTTTCAGCGGGTGAAAAACCAGGTTCACCCCATTCGGTATCTATTTGCGGAGCGTCTGGTCCACCTGATACCTCTACCCCTGCCAATGCAGCTTTGACAGAGTTGGATGTTTGAGGCGGTAACCAGTCTTTAATTTGTATTTGCCCGTGCGCGTTGACGATAGAAGCTATCGCATTACTCAATATAATGGCCGGATCTGCGATCAATCCGCCCCAGTTGCCGGAGTGATGTGCTCCGTCTCTTAGGTCTACGTTGAGATCAAAATTAATAGCCCCTCTGGAGCCGAGTGTGAGTGTCGGGACATCAGGGTTAACACGTGGCCCGTCAGAGCCGATAAATACGTCTGCAGAAAACTCGTCTATATTGCCGGCGATGGTTTCTCTGAGTCCCGGGGAGCCAGCTTCTTCACCCATCTCGATAATAAAGCGTGCGTTAAAACCCAGTTGCCCGCGCTCTTCAATCACAAAACGCAGCGCCGCCATATTGATGGTGTGTTGTGCTTTGTTGTCTGCCGTGCCTCTGCCATAAACTCGATCCCCATCTCGTTTCAGCGTCCATGGTCCTTCACCTTTCTGCCATTGATCGTCCTGCCCCAGAATGACATCGCCATGTCCGTATCCGAGTACTGTGGTGAAGTTTGAATCCTCAATTCGCTCTGCCAGCAGCAGTGGGCCGTGGCCTTCAATCGGGTTTTCAAATAGAGTGCAGGTGAATCCCAATCGCTCGAATGCCGGCACCATCTCCTTGTTCAGATACGCAGTGAGCGGTGAAATGTTGTTGGGTATCTGGCTCTCTGTTCTAAGTGCGACACGTCGCGCCAATTCGACTTCGAAATCGCCTTGTTCCAGATAGGTCAAAGCGCGATTGATAACTGATTCGCGGTCACCAGACATCGTAGATCTCCCGGATTTGTTGGTATCAAATAGTGTCGAGTATACGGATATGGGGTGGAAATTGGTCGATCCCGGGTTGAAAGCGAAATAGTTGGCCGGGTTGTGCATCGAATCAGCTGGCAAACTGACTATCCCGGAGAAATGTGTAAGAATGAAAACAGAGGGTCGGCGATTGCATCGACCGGCCCGCAGGAATACCTCCTCATGTTGCTGTGAGGGAATCTCGAAAAAATACCGCTGTTTACTTTGTAAGAGGAAGCTTAATGAAAAACCGCAAATATTTAGTAGCAAGTGCTGTGGCACTTGCACTGACATCAGGGCAGGCAATGTCCGAAAATGTCTTACGCTGGACAAGCCAGGGTGACGCACTGACTCTGGACCCACACTCGCAAAACGAATCTCCCACCATTGCCATGAATGGCATGATGTACGAATCGCTCGTGACTCGTGATACTGAGATGAACCTGTTACCTGAACTTGCCGAGTCCTGGTCGAATGAGGGTAATGTCTGGACTTTCAACCTGCGTAAAGGTGTGAAGTTCCATGGTGGTGAAGATTTCACCGCAGAAGATGTTGTTTTTAGTTTTGAACGTGCTCGTCATGAAGCATCTGACTATAAAGAACAGATTAAATCCGTTACGGAAGTTAAAATTGTAGACGACCACACTATTGAGTTGGTGACAGACGGTGTAAACCCGATCCTGCCAAATCAGTTAACTTCTATGTACATTATGGACAAGGGCTGGTCTGAAGCAAATAACGTCGCTAGCCCGCAAGACTTTGCAGCCAAAGAAGAAACCTTCGCTGTAAGAAACACTAATGGTACCGGGCCGTTCGCTCTCGTCTCACGTGCTCCGGATGAGCTCACAGTGATGGCAGCCCATGCAGATTGGTGGGGTAAAGGTCAGTTCCCGGGCAATATAGACAAGCTTGAGTATCGTCCCATTGGCAATGCGGCCACTCGCGTTGCGGCATTGCTGTCTAATGAAGTGGATTTCGTACTTGATCCGCCACTGCAAGATCTTAAGCGTATAGAAAACGCAGATGGCTTAAAAACCACTACAGTTCCGCAGGTGCGTACCATCTTTTTTGGTATGGATCAGGGCGTTGAAGAGCTGCGCACCTCTGATGTAAAAGGTAAGAACCCTTTTGCAGATATTAAAGTGCGAGAGGCGATGAACCTTGCGATTGATCGCAAAGCGATTCAGCGCGTCGTTATGGAAGGTTTGAGCTTTCCCGCTGGCATGATCACTTCACCTGGAGTGTTGGGTAACACTGAAGCACAAGATGCAGAGATTCCTTTTGATCTTGAAAAAGCCAAAGCGTTAATGAGTGAAGCAGGCTACGCTGACGGATTCAGTGTTCAGCTTGACTGCCCGAATAATCGCTACAACAACGACGAAAAGATCTGTCAGGCAGCGGTTGCAATGTTTGCCAAGCTTGGTGTCAAAGTGAAATTGGAAGCTATTCCAAAGTCGCAGCACTTCCCTAAAATTCAGAATCGTACTTCTGATTTCTACATGTTAGGTTGGGGTGTACCAACACTTGATAGCCACTATGTGTTCTCTTATCTGCTAGATTCAGAAGGTTCGTGGAATGCGGCGGCCTATAACAACGCTCGAGTTAACGAGATCACTAAAGCGATTGCTTCAGAAACTGATCTTGATAAGCGTACGATGATGATCGATGAGGCCTGGACACAAGTCCGAACTGACATGCCTTATATTCCAATTCATCATCAGGTAATTGCATGGGGAATGTCTGACAAGGTAGATGCACCTATCGCCTCTGATGACGCTTTACGTCCTCGCTATATCACTATGAAGTAGTGTATGGCTCGCAAGGGCAGTATCTGCTGCCCTTGCAACATTCAACTAAAATAAGAACAAAAATACATGCTCTCTTTTATTCTGCGGCGATTAGGTCAATCTGTTTTGGTCATGGCTGCAGTATCACTCATCTCATTCTCGCTATTTAATTTCGTTGGTGATCCTGTCAATAACATGGTGGGTCAGGAAGCGACGCGAGAGGATCGGGTGTTTATTCGACAGGAACTCGGACTGGATGATCCCATTCCGGTTCAGTACTTCAGGTTTCTAGGCAATGCGTTGCAGGGAGACTTCGGCCTCAGTTATCGTATTAAACGACCGGTAAACGAACTGATTAAAGAGCGCTTGCCTGCAACGCTTGAATTAGTATTGGTCTCGGCAGTAATAGCATTGGTGTTTGGAATTGCCGCCGGTGTCTATACCGGTATAAGGCGTAACGGTTGGTTTTCTAAATTTATTCTATCCGGCTCATTGGTCGGGGTGTCACTACCCACTTTCATTATCGGTATCGGGCTTATTTATCTTTTTGCCGTCACGTTACGCTGGTTGCCATCGTCAGGGCGTGCAGGCGTTGTTGAGTTAGGGTGGTGGAAGACCAGCTTTTTATCAGTTGATGGCTGGCGTTCGATTATCCTACCAGCGATTACGCTTAGTCTTTTTCAACTGACAATGATTCTTCGACTGGTACGTTCTGAAATGCTGGAAGTGATGCAGACTGATTACATCAAATTTGCACGCGCAAGAGGCTTGTCTGAACGTGCTATCAATTTTGTTCACGCGTTAAAAAACACCCTTGTTCCGGTCATCACAATTATCGGCTTAAACATTGGTGGTCTTATCGCATTCTCGGTAATTACTGAAACAGTATTTCAATGGCCTGGAACTGGTTTGATGTTTATTCAGGCAGTGGACTTTGCAGATGTGCCCATCATGGCGGCCTATCTGTGCTTTGTGGCTTTGGTGTTTGTAATAGTTAATCTGGTGGTCGATCTGCTCTACGTGCTGATTGATCCCCGCATTCGAATAGCGGGGCGCTGATCATCGATACTTCATCACAGGCTTCCTCGCAAACTCCTAAGGCCCCCGGGTTTTTCAAAAGATTGATCGACAACGATATCGCCTGGTCGTTCTTTCATTCACCTACAGCAATGATTGCGGCGTTTATCACTGTCGTTTGTATTCTGGCCACCATGTTCGCGCCATGGATTGCACCGTTTGATCCGTTTGACCCTGCGCAGATATCACTCTGGGACGGCAAGCTTCCACCGTCATGGGTAGAGGGCGGGCAGCCGCAGTATTTACTTGGTACTGATAATCAGGGCCGAGACATGCTTTCAACCATCCTCTACGGCGGGCGCTTGTCTATTCTTGTCGGGCTTGCTGCAGTGTGTATGGGTATGGTGCTTGGTGTCACGCTAGGTGTGTTGTCGGGTTACTTTGGTGGACTTACCGATACCATCATTATGCGAATTGCCGATATACAACTGACTATTCCGGGTATTTTGCTGGCGATTCTCATTAACGGGATCGGGCGTACTGTTTTACCTTTAGATATGCGTGAAGACTTTGCCATTTTTGTGGTGATCTTTGCGATTGGTCTGTCAGACTGGCCGCAGTTCGCGCGCGTTGCACGTGGTGCCACTTTAGTTGAATCACAAAAAGAATATGTACAGGCAGCTAAGGTAATTGGCCTGCCGCAAAGGTTAATTATTCTGCGCCATGTGCTGCCAAACACATTGCGTCCTGTATTGGTAATCGCGACTATCGGCTTGGCACTGGCGGTGATCGCCGAAGCTACACTGTCATTTCTTGGCCAAGGCATACCACCCACCACGCCAAGCCTCGGCACATTGATACGCGTTGGTAACGAGTACCTTTTCTCTGGCCTTTGGTGGATCACGCTGTTCCCTGCAATTGCCCTTGTCGTACTGGTGTTTGCGGTCAATCTGCTGGGCGACTGGATGCGGGATGCGCTCAATCCCAAGTTGCGATAGGCGTATAAAGATAATGTCTATGCTGCTTGAAATTGATAATTTAGATGTAGATTTTCTTACTCGTCGGGGCACAATAAATGCCGCAAAAGACGTGTCGTTGCAGGTAACTGCCGGGGAAGTGTTGGGGCTTGTTGGTGAGTCTGGTGCCGGTAAGTCAACCATTGGCAATGCCATCATAGATTTGCTTGAATCTCCGGGTGAGGTCAGCGGTGGCAGTATTCGTTTTCAAGGTGAAGAACTGCGCGGCAAAAACGAAGATGAAATGCGCCGCATACGTGGGGATCGCATCGGGATGATTTTTCAGGACCCGCAAACCTCTCTGAATCCGTTGCTACGCATTGGCGAGCAGTTGGTTGAAACGATCTTAAAGACTAAACGTATTGGCCAATCGGAGGCGCAAAAGAGCGCAATCGAATTGCTTGAATCAGTGGGTATTACTGAAGCACGCGCGCGATTAAAGTCATACCCGCACCAGTTTTCCGGTGGTATGCGTCAGCGCGTAGTCATAGCGTTAGCCCTGGCCGGTGACCCTGACTTGATCATTGCTGATGAACCGACCACCGCACTGGATGTATCAGTGCAGGCGCAAATACTCGATCTCATTCGCGGGCTGTGTAAATCCCGCAATCTGGGTGTGATTATTGTGACCCATGATATCGGTGTCATCGCCAACATTGCCGACAGAGTTGCGGTGATGTTTCGTGGCAACATTGTTGAGACGGGCGAGGTTGCGCAGATACTCGGTAACCCGCAACACGAATATACAAAAAGCCTTATTGCAGCCGTGCCGCGAGCCGACAAACGCTTACATCGATTTGCCAGTGTGGACTACATCGACGGAACCGGAGATCAGTCTTCAGCGGGTTTGCAACGCATAGACATAAACACTCACTGGTTGGGTAAAAAAAGCCAGCTGCAGCTTACAGCGGCACAATCGAGTGAGGCGTCAGCAATTGAAGTGAAAGATCTCTCTCTGGCATTCAAACTTCAAGGCGCGATACTAAAGCGCAATCGACGGATGCTGCAGGCGGTAGATAAGGTCAGCTTTGCCATTGCACAGGGTGAAGCCTTTGGCTTAGTCGGGGAGTCCGGATCGGGTAAATCAACGGTAGCCAGACTGATTGCAGGGTTACATAAGCCAGACAGTGGGTCGGTCGAAATCATCGGACAAAATGTTCTTGGTAACCAGAAAGACCCGCTGGTTAAGGCCGCCAGGCTGAACCTTCAAATGATATTCCAGGACCCCTACAGCAGTTTAAATGGAAGGTTGCGGGTGTTGGATATAGTGGCTGAGCCTATCCGTTTTTATAAGCAATCGGACAATGAAAAGCACACGCGTCAACTTGTTCATGACTTGTTAGATCATGTGGGTCTTGGTGGCAGTGCGGCGCTACGTTACCCGCATGAGTTCTCGGGCGGACAACGACAGCGAATATCCATTGCGCGCGCACTTGCGTCTCGGCCGCGAATATTAATTTGTGATGAACCCACCTCAGCGTTGGATGTTTCGATTCAGGCGCAAATACTGAATCTGCTGAAAGACTTGCAGGATGAGCTGGGCTTAACATTGTTGTTTATCTCGCATGACTTACCCGTTATACGTCAGATGTGTGATCGAGTAGCGGTGATGCGCAATGGTGCGATTTGTGAGATAGCAACGACGGAAGATTTGTTTAACTCACCGCAACACGAGTATTCACAGCATCTGCTCGAATTAATGCCTCGTATGGATGTTATAGGCGGTTGATGTTAGAGGGTTTATCTACATGCTAAATGTGATGACTCTTAATGATACGTATTTTCAGCAATATCGTTCATTGATGTTGCAGGCGTATCAAAACGATGCTGACGCCTTTACTTCCACACCGGCTGAGCGTGAACTGCTGCCTGATGCCTGGTGGAAAAACAGATTGTCTTCTGACGATGGTTTATTTTTAACTGTCGGGGCTGTGGATGAAGATGAGCTTGTGGGTGTTGTGGGTATAGAATTCACTGATCGAACAAAAACTCGACACAAGGCTCGCCTTGTCGGAATGTATATACGACCAGCGTATAGAGGCAAGGGACTTGGCAAAAAGCTCTTAGATGTCGTTATTCGAAAGGCGCGGGAGAGAGCTGTCGTACAAGTGCTACTTCTCACCGTAACGCAGGGTAACACAGACGCTGTAAAGCTATATCAATCTGCCGGTTTTAAATCTTTTGGTAGTGAACCAAAAGCAATCTATTCATCTGGTAAGTTCTATAGCAAAGAACATATGTGGCTTGATATTGGTGTTCACACTTGAGAAAAGCACCGGTATGGCGATTATCGCCATTAAGCGAGAAATCAGATTTATAATATGTGTGGGAAATTAGTGAGTTCCGGCAGGTACATACTCTCTACTTTTTTTTCTGTCTGGTTTTTCCTGTGCGTTAGCAGATACCAATGATGTCGATGCTACATCGTTTTTTTTGAAACTGGCTAACTTCACTGATAATAAATGCCCGGATTGTAAATGGGTTGTCGGTGAGTTTTACCAAACTGTTTCGCAAATCAGTGCATGCAAATTTACAGCATTTAAATCAATGGACGGTGTTTCTACCAGAACTAAGGATGCTCACGTGTGGACCTTCACTGAGGCATTTGATTTTTCAGACCTTGATGTAGCAAGTTTAGAAATGTATGAAGAGTACCCGTTATTGAAAATAGATACTATTAACCACCAGGCGCTGGATTCAGTTGCTGAAACAGAGGAGTTTTATCCCGGTTGGAAATATAAAGCTGACTACCTCTATCTGTACTTTTACAATACTGCCGGAAACTCTGCTTCGCGGTTTAACGACGCGTTTGTCAATATTCTGTGGTTCTGTAGTAAGAAGTAGTGTACTGAGATACTTTCGGAGCCGCTAAGGCGTAAAAACGGTGGGAGTAATTAAGTATCGAAAGTCGCTATGGAATCGAGTGTTTTTCGGCGGATATCAGGGACCATAGCATCTTCGGTCGGGTGGCCAGTGACCAACAACAAAAATGCTTTTTCGTGTTCCGGCCTGCCGAGTGTTGTACGTAGAAACCCCATCGGGCTGGGTGTGTGAGTTAAGGTGACCAGGCCTGCGTGATGAAGCGCCGTAATCAAAATGCCGGTAGCGATTCCGATGGATTCTGGTGTGTAGTAGTTCTTTAACCTGTCACCATTCTCATTGATAGTGAATTTCTGTGCGAATACCGCGATCAGCCACGGGGCTTCTTCCAGAAACGGTTTGTTCGCATCTGTGCCCAGTGGTGCCAGTGCATTGAGCCACTCGTCTGAAGCGCGGTGCTGGTAAAGGGCGCGTTCTTCTTCTTCGGCAGCAATACGAATTTTCTTTTTAGTCTGTCTGTTGCTAACAGCGACAAAGTGCCATGGTTGCATGTTGGCACCGCTTGGTGCGGTACCGGCAGCAGCGATAGCATTTCTTATGACGGTCTCTGGCACCTCTCTGGAGCTGAAATCCCGTACCGTTCTGCGTCTTTTCATTTCTAATAGAAATTCATCCGAACGGCTGATCATTTGGTGGACTGTTGCGGGTTCGAAATTTAGCGGTTTGAAACCTTTGTGCTCAGCCATCTACGGCACTCTTTGTATCAGTTCAGCCTATATGATAACAGGCTATTCAACCTACATTAAAAGGCGCTGGTGTAGCATTCCAGAATTATAGATGCTGGCCGGTATCCATCATGAGCAGCAGTAGCGAGCAGTCTCAAGTGTGTGAAACATCGGTCCCTTGTTATGATCGGTTGTTCTAAATAACCCTATGGGGTAGCTGGAAGCTTGTGTGTTTGAGTCGACCGCAATAGCGTTGCGCCAGGCTACTGTTGCCTGGTGCAACGAAGTCTGCCATCGGTGTCGGGATGAATATGGAAGGTCTGGTTACCCGGAAAGAATATAATATTTCTATAACCGGTATTGATGTGGGCGAGTTCCAGTACTCTGCCATCCACGCTCCATACATTGGGCCCTTGGTACCGTGGCGGCGGGTTGCCGTCTGTGGTTATCGCGTGTTGGTATGTGCCGTCTGAATCAAACTGCAACCACAATAGATTGTCGGTGGACACCACATAAGAGTACTCTGCATTGGCGCGGCTCTGTGTGTCACAAGCCCAGGTGGAGTTATCAGCGATGAAATTTTCAGTGCTAAGATTAACGGTGACTTGTTCTCGCCTCGGTGTATAAAGCGGTACGTTAGTGTAGCTACCGGGTATGCCTGCAACCAGGGTGCAGCTGTGTTGTTCCACGGGCATCCACGCCCAGCCATTAAAATTTGGATCAAGAATAACGTTTTCAGTGCAGGCCTTAACGCAACTCACTATGCGGCCTTCGTTGGCACTAAGTTGTGTAGCAAACGGGGAGGGCCCGGTGGTATTGTACGGTGGAATGCATACCTCCCATTCGCCGTCAGAAGCCAGTGGTGTGAAGGTCGGTGGTGCGATGATTGTGATATCGATGATCGATATGTCAATCTGTGAGTTGCCAATAGTTGCACCGCCAGTGGCGTTGGTTAAGGAGAATTGCACTGTTTGCCCGTCACCGGGCACATCATTGCTATCAGCGGTTACACGAACGGTTTTGGTGCCCGACTCTCCGTCTGCCCAGATCAGATTCTGCGGGCTGAATGTGAGCCCTGTGAAAACGGATGAAGTGACAGATGCTGTTACCACACCACCCGTGCCACCCGTTCGAGCAACAGGTATAAGCAGTTGCTCGCCTTCTTCTACCTGGTCGGTCGTATCAATAAAGCTGATTTGGCCGACCGCACCAGGCCCGTTAGGGTTTGCTGGTGTGGAGAGGGGGTCTGCGTGATTGGAGCCGGCATTGCGCTCTTCCAGATTGCTGGCACCGTCGTTGTCGTCATCGGGCTCTATATAATTGCCGGCAGATATTTCAATTTCAACATCACCGGTTACCTGTTCATTGGTTGAGCCCGTGCTGGTGACATAAATGATTCTTTGATTTCCCACCTGTTCATAGATCAATAGTTCAAATGTAAAGTCTGAACCAAATGGTACGCTGATGGCTCCTTCAAACTGATTGCCAACGCGGCGCATGTTGACAGGTCCGGCGCTTGTGTCCAGGGATGCTCTGGTCTCTTCTAGATTGACAGCTTGCGATGTGCGGATTCGTTCCGGCAGAGGGAACTTCATTGTTGATGCTGTGTAAGCATTTGAAGGTTGCTGTGTATCATCCTTGCCTGTGCCGCCGCACGAAGACAAGAGCGTGATGCTGGCTATCGCGGTGATCAGCCAGTGCAGGATTAGATGCTTGTTCATAAGCTATTTGACTCACAGCCGATACGAGCGTCAGTGGAAACGGTTTGTTGGGGGTTGGTTCTCAGGGGCTGGCGTGTCAGACCCAAATAGCACAGTGTCATGACGTGTACGATGATTTGCAAGTCTTTTTTGTTGATTCTGAGGCATACACTCAACTGCTGGCGATGATATGAATTTTTGTGTTGGAAAACCGTACGCCCAGGGCCCTGAGTTGGATTCTCATCCATAGCCAAAAGCAAGGCGATGTTGAATTGTTTGTGTAACAATCGTCTATTGGCCTGCTGGCTTTATAGGGTCAACTTCGACTTAGGAAATTAGGCAATTAACGATATACACACGCAAGCTGACAGCGAGCAGCAGGCTATGGAGCCACCCATAGCGCGACCAATACCTCCCCCGATATGGTTTCTTGCCTTATGCGCCGCATGTTCCGTGGTGGGTTTGACCATTCTGACCCCGATATTGCCGTTAATTAAATCTGATCTGGGTGTATCGAGTGCTGCAGTTCAGCAATTATTTACCAGCTACATGATTGCCCTCGCGGTCGGGCAGCTAATATTCGGGCCGGTGTCAGATCGTTATGGACGTCGCCCGGTCATGCTGATCGGTGCAGTACTGTATACGCTGGGTGGGCTGGCTGTGGTCATTGTTGAAGAGATTCAATTGTTGATCGCCTGGAGAATAGTTCAGGGGGTGGGTGCTGCGGCTTGCATGGCGATGGGGCGCGCCATGGTAAATGACGCGTTCGAACGCTCAGAAGCTGCGCGACAAATGTCCACTATCAGCATAGTGCTTGCGCTTGCACCGGCATTGTCTATAGCGTTTGGTGGCTGGCTTGCAGAAAGTGCGGGTTGGAAAAGTACCATGGTGTTACTGACGGTGTTGGGTGTGGTGGTGTTGTTATGTGCGTATCTTGTAGTGGCTGAGACCAATCAGAACAAGCTTCAAAGAATCAATCCGTCGAGCATTGTCACGGCGTATGGCGCGGTGTTGCGAAATCCCGTCTTCGTGTGCTGGACAATGGCCAGCGGGATGCAGATTGGCATGTTCTTTTGCCTCAACGGATTTCTCGCTTATCAGTATCAAAGAAACGGATATTCCATGTCGGAGTTTGGACTGTGGTTTTCGTTGACGCCATTGTGCTACCTGGTCGGTAATACATTGAACCGGGTGTGGTTTGTGCGCAGGGGTATCGAACAAGCATCGATGATCGGATGCTCGCTGAGTATGGTTGCGATCATCGCTATGCTAACCACTCAATCACTCGGTTTTACTCATGCCTTGTCTCTGGCATTGCCGTGTTGTTTGTTCGGTTTTAGCAACGGAATTATTGTGGCTAACTCAACTATCGGTGCGATTTCAGCTGCAGG
>CALISD010000214.1 GCA_938041955.1 uncultured Granulosicoccaceae bacterium
GAAAAGCAATGGCCACCGAGCCAAGCATTGACTGGTTACTGGAAAATCAAGACAAAATCACACACAAGTATTATCAAATGGGTATGGACGGAAAGATCTAAAACTGGTTTTCAGTGATTAGATTTTGTTGAATGAAATACCTGCATGTAGAGGTCGCGATACCGACTGGGCTTATTTCGATAGCCCAGTCGTGTAGCCTGACATGTAGCGCCAGCAACTCGGAGGGACCCTTCAGGTTACTGCCAACACAAGCCTACGCCTTGTAAAATGACTTAATACAATCATTTGGTGCATTCGGTATTGTGTGCTCAATACTGCCCCCGCCCGTTGCCTTATAGGTAGCCTACCAAACAGTTTGGGGTTGCTGTGAACAACGGGTGCGCATAGTGAATGTGCTTAGAGGCCGGGCAAGAAGTTCAGGCCAAAAGTAAATAACCTTCGTATAACGAACTGGAAATCTCCGTGACATGCCACTCGCTCACGCTTCGGGTTTCCGGGTGCAGCAGCTGCTGAAGCAGAGAGCAGTATTGGCTATAAAACCGGTGGAATTTATTTTAGTAATAATTCCTGCCCGGCCTCTTGTCGCTTAGGCCCGCCGCAACTGCGGTATGGGCATGGTGTCAGTCTGAGGCTGTTGGGTTACTGACCGATTGGTACCACGTTGCTACCAGGGCTATATCCTGATCGCTCATAGCTTCTGCAATGCTGGACATTACTATATGACTTCGCCTGCCTTCACGAAACGCTGTGAGTTGGGTTACAACAAACTCGGCAATCGATCCTTGCCAGGCACTCGACTTAGCAAGCGCCTTGATACCGGATCTGCCGTGACAACGGGTACAACCCTGAGATCTGGCCCGCCCCATTTTTATCAACTTCTCCGTCAGCAGTTTGCTCTTCATCGTCTCTTTGGCTGATCGATTATCATCGGCCCGAACAGGGACATCGACACGAAACTCTGTCGGACTTTTGCCGGCGTCACTATCGGGCTTTTCATCTGCCACAACCTGCCCGGACAATACGTTGATAGCAAGCAACGTGATTAATGCAACAACAACAGTATAAGTTCTTAGTAGCTTTGGCATAGCATCCACCTTATCTCAGCTTACGCGACAGAACCTCAGTTTTAATACAAGCCGATAACTCACGTACTAATGGGCCATGTGTTCGCGCTGGAAACGGATTAACAAATATATATTTACACTCTGAGTCGACCAGGCATAAAGCGGAAACACAAAAACAATAAAGCCAAAGAGGCCGGTATCCAGCGCAAATCCACTGGAACCTTATTCTCGTGTGCTAAAGATTTAACTAATGCAACATCGGCCAATTGATCGGTTGACTCCAGTGGTAAATAGATCAGATCCGCCAGGCGCCCGAGTTTGCTTAAATGCCCATCCTGACGTTTCGATAATTCTTCCTGACTTTGACCAAAGGTCGCATCAGATCGCTGGACCACTTCATCCGCCTTCCAGTAGGAGGTCACCTGCCCGTTCTCATCGACCGTCTTAGGAATTCTTACCGGGGTCGCTCCGCCCACACCAACAATCAAACCACCCACCGGGTATTTATCGGTTTTTGGCATCCCTCTACTGCCAGCACGCAAAGGGGGTGCCTCCTGCCCATCAGACATAAACACAAGTTTTGTTGTTTCACCCAGACCATGCGCAGCACGAATGCTCGAATGCAACCCCTTACCGATACCACTGGCATTAGCCCAGCGCATATCTCCGTCAATATAGTTTAACGAAGACAAGAGTCCTGCGTAGTGCTGGCATACTTCAACCGGTGTGATCAAAGACACCACACGTCTTTCAGTAAAAACACTCCAGCCAATACTGGAGCCACACGGCAGCGCCTGCAATAAACCTAATGCCGCTTCTTTCGCAGCGTTTAGCCGACTGGTACTTTTGCCATCAAGTAAATGATCTTCCACCTTCATGCTCTGTGAAATATCAAACGTTACCTGGAAGTTATATGCGGGACGAGTCAACACCACCGGCTTCAGAAATACGCAAACCAGCAGCGCGGCAAGCGCCAACAGGATCAAACTATTTTTGTTAAGCAGTTGCGCTGCCATGCTACGGCAAATCCTTCAACGTGAAATCCGGAACGATCACATTGACACTCTTAATTGGCGGGCCTTTGTCCTTTCCTGTGTCTGCTAACTCCGGGGCCGCTCGAAGCGCCTGTTCAAGATTTACCCGCGCATCCCAGTCATCCGGGCTGACAAGCAATAGATCTCGATAGCGCTGTTTGGCAATTCCAAGTAGGGGGCGCTGTTGTGCACCGGGTAAGTCGCTACGCAGGCCTTGTTTTAAATAGTGGTTGGCCAGGTTAAACCGTGAAGCGTGACCCAGCGGGCTTGTCTGTTGCTGATCCGCCAATTGCACATACACTGTTTCTGCAGCTTCAAACTCGCCACCTGCCGATAATGCATTCGCGGTCTTAAGCATCACACCCGGGTGGGCTTTGGTGGTTACCGCGGCATCATACTCTGTCAAAGAATCAGGAACCTCATTGATAGCACGCACAATGCGCTGTGTATCGTAGATTTTGTACGCCTGCCATAGGGTGAATAGCAACAGGCAGGCAGCGATACCTGCGAAACATAAATGTATGGTGGTGCGCTTCACTAGAGTGCCTCCAGTCGCATGACTGCAATTGCCGCTAAAGCCGTACAACTGAGTAGAGCGCCAATAAACAAAAGGCGGCTGTAATCAATACCAGGTATTTTTTCATAGTAGGTCAGCGGTAGATTTTCCTGATCATCAATAGTCGCAACAGCCTCACCCATTGATACCACATCATCTGCCTGAAACACCTGATATTTTGAGCCAAGGTTCTTAAAAAACACATGCAACGCCACTTCTTCCGAATGCGTTGAGGTGTCTGTTCCTACCAATTGAAAATCCGGTGCATTTATACCGCTCTGCACATAGATGAAGTACAAACTAATCTGATGCCGTTGCAAGCCTGCCTGTATAAGCTTGCGGGTCGCATCATCAAGCCTGGCACCACCGTCTGATACCAGCAACAACGCGCGGCTACCGGTATAGGGACGTTGTTTAAATGCATCGATGGCAGCCAACAGTGCGATACCCATATTGGTTTCTTTGGGGCCACGCCCGATCGCTGTGGCATCAAGCCCTGCCTGCAGGAAAGTCGTGTCGTCGGTAAATTCTGCTATGCGCATTGGCACAACGTTAAACAAAGTTAGGGCATAGCGGTTCTCAGGGCGCTGTTGCAGCAACCAGCCTAGGGCTTCTCTTGCCAGATCGTTCTTTGTCTGTTGAACTTGATTAGTCTGATAGTCTCTTAAAATTGGACGCCTGACTTCACCATCCATACTGGCACTGCGATCAAGCAGAATTGAAATTTCAGCACCGCGACCGATACGCTCGATAACACTCTCTGAACTCTTTGGACCCGCTATCGCGACCACCAGCAAACAGATAGTAAGTGCCGCTAAGCCTTTCCATAGCCAATGCAGACGCTGTCCTGTCGCATCCACCGGCAGCCAATTGATCCACGGAAACGGCAATTCGTCGCGTCGATTCGGTATCAGTGGCAATAATGCCAGTGGCAGCAATAGCAGCAGCAACGGCTTGTAAAATTCAAGTGCCGGCATGCTAACTGGCCAATCTGCCGGAAGCTTTCTTTACCTGTTTAGCCTGACGCTTTTCAGCACGATGCAAGCTTGCACATAGTTCCGATACCGCTATGGGTTGTGTATCACTTTGCTGATAAAAACGTGCAGAAGAAGCGGTGTAGAAGTTTTTAATCGCGTCTTTGTATTCACCAAGCCACGGCGCCGCAGCGAATAACTGGTCCAAAGTGCTGTTGCTGATCGTTTGACCGGCAACGTTGTTGAATCCATGATGCAATGCAATCCATGCTTGCGGATCTGAATCACGCTCAGCAACCGGGAGCTTTTTTATCGTACGGTAGGCTTTTGCGAATGGCAGTGTATGTGAATCATTGAAGTGCCTGACGACCCACCACGCAAGCCATAGGGCAAGTGTGGTTAACAGTGCAACAACGCCAAGCTTCAATTTATCGCTGCCGGGGGTTTCAATGATATCAAGCGCACGACGATCTGCTATCGGAGACGAATCGGTTCCGGCAGCCGTAAGTGGCGCAATAGTAAATTCCCACGGGGCTAGAGTTTCTTCAGTTCCCGATTCCGTTATAAACGACACTGACGGCAAAGCAATTGTTTCGGTCTGCGGTGGCGAGTTGATCACTTGATAACGCAGCTCTAACCATCTTTGCTCTTTTACAGTAATTTCTTTGCTCGCCATTCGGTACAGGTAGGAATCCACACGAAGTTCCGACTCCAGATTCTGAGCTGTAACGGCTTCATC
>CALISD010000215.1 GCA_938041955.1 uncultured Granulosicoccaceae bacterium
GAACTTTCCGAACAGCCTTAACTACGCATATGAGATTTCACCCCCGACAGGCAGATTATTAAGGTCGCCGAAATGCCCGCAAGTGGCAGGCGAAATACCATGCATGTGAAAGCATCGTGCTACGTGTTCTCTATGGATACACATCAGTCATCGACCTTTCCGGAGCGCTTCATTGCCAGATAAAGAATCCTTTCTCATGATCATCAACGCTCAACTTATATCACTGCGTTCCCAGCTTGCTGATAGCACTGATGGTGCAGCGACCGTAGAACTTGATCAAAGCAGGGTGGGTCGCCTTTCTCGAATGGATGCACTGCAAGCACAGGCAATGCAAAAAGAATCTCTCAATCGTGCTCGTCGGCAGGTGCTCTTGTTGGAGCAGGCGCTTGTCAGGCTTGATAACGATGACTTTGGGTGGTGCGCTGCATGTGGTGAAAAGATTGCGGATGAAAGGTTGAAGCATAACCCAGCCGCAACGCTTTGCATTACTTGCGCGGAACGGAAAGAAAAAAGTGCTCTACAAAGACTGTAAAGCTCAGTCGTGCGGCAGTCTTGACCTCAATACAGCGCCAACTCAGGCGGCAGAGGCAAACTGCTCACAATGTACCGCCTTGGTAAACGCACAGCATAAATCCCTTAGGCTTGATTCTTTTAACGCCAGCGGCAAATAGAAGCGATATTGGTGGCCGTTGTCGTCACAGCATGGTTCCTCCATAAAGAATACCCACACCTCAATGGCATTCAGCGCGTCAGCCGTCTGGTCGACTCGAATGGCAAAGGTAAATCGATCTATTTTGAAGTCGTTGTCGTTCATCGG
Organism: uncultured Granulosicoccaceae bacterium; assembly: GCA_938041955.1. Lineage (GTDB taxonomy): Bacteria > Pseudomonadota > Gammaproteobacteria > Granulosicoccales > Granulosicoccaceae. Next base: position 818 of record CALISD010000215.1, read on the forward strand.
CAGGTCTGAAAAATTGACGATTTCATCAAGTATAGACGTCATTTGGCGTTTTATTGCCTCTGTGCTCATCAAGTTGCGATTTACATTCCCCCAAGAGTGCATTACTGGGTATGGAAATTGCGGTCTTCGAGCATTGCGCAATGCACTAGTAGCGATTAAAGGGGCTTCAATGTTCAAATATAGGTTTTCCAGACTGTTGTCAAAGCAGCCGGCGAGATTGTTGGTTGGTGCATTAGCACTACCAGTATTTCTAGCGGCATGTAGCGACTCGGGTAGTGTGCTTCTCACCGGAGCGAATGAATCAAGTGTTACTGGTGAGCACACGCCACACACCGGCCCGGCAGATGGTGTTTGGCCTCCACAGCCTGAAAATATGACAAATGTAGAGCCGTATCCAGCGAGCGCACGGGCTGGTGCATTGTCCGGAGTGTTGACTGCTGCGAGAAGCTCCATCCTGAACAACCCGCAGGTCCGGACCAGTCTGGGTAGTGATTACCGTGAGATTCATTCGACTCTTGGTGATAGCAAAAGTGATGAGGTGGCGCGAATTGTTTTTTATAACTACGCCACTGATGAAACGATAGATGTTTCACTTGCCGGCGATGGATCTATATCCAATCAGATCTTTGCCGCCTCCGTTTACCAGCCGACGGAACATCCACAGGAAGTAGAGGATGCAATCAGCCTCGCGCGAACCACTCTTACGAATGACAGTTTCGATGTAAGCAGTTTGCAAGGCACAGCTATGCTGGCTTTCCCGCCTGCAAGTGAAGTGGTGAGCGAGCAGCAACATTTTTATCCACAGCGAATGATGTATGTGACGTTTGGACCGGGTGGTGGAGAGCTGCCTGTCTATACCGCGCTGGTCGATTTAAGTGGTGCAACCGTCCTTGAACACGGCATGGTGAAGTAGGAGATGAAAATGAAAATATTGATGAGTTCGTTACTATTGTTGGGCGCCACTGTCGCTCAAGCTGCCGATGTCGATTGGTCTGGCTGGAGCTTTGACTACAGTACTGATAATAATTCGTCCGGGTTGGTGTTAACTAACCTTACACACAACAATAAGAAGATTCTTAGCAAAGTCAGCATGCCGGTAATGCGTGTTGAATATGAGAACGATGTCTGCGGTCCGTATGCAGATATACTTTCTACCGGTGCACTGCGAAACCCGGGCAGTGGTGCTCAGGCTCAGGCATGCGACAATCAGGCAGTATGTCGTCGTACCTTCACCCAAAATGGTGAAAACATGCTTGAGATAGGCGCGAACTGGCAGATTGGTGAGTACCAGATTTATCAGACCTATTATTTTAGTGAGAACGGATACTTTGATTCAAGAGTCTACAGTCGTGGTCTGCAGTGCCAGATACAACATGGCCACCATGCACAGTGGATGTTTGATTTTGATATAGATGGTGCAGCTGATGATCAGATAGCAAAGGGGGCAAATGACATTCAGGCGACTGAGTTTAATGACCTTAAATCCAACACGTCGTTTTGGACAATTCAAGACAAAGTGACGGGCAGCAAGGTACGTCTTATCCCTGCGTCCGATGACGGACAACCGGATAATTTTTCTAAGTGGGATTTCGCTGGTCGAGCGTTTGTTTCGTCCGAAGTGGGTCGCTGGCGTAACGGTGCACGTGGTGAGATCGGGAATCTGTTTAACTCTCCAGCACAGAATATTGATGGGACTGATTTAGTGCTTTGGTATGTGACGCACCTGCCGCACAGTCCGGCGGAAGGTTCTCGTATCTGGCATGC
>CALISD010000216.1 GCA_938041955.1 uncultured Granulosicoccaceae bacterium
TTAGGCACGAGGTAATTCTGCAAAGTTGAACCAGTATGAGCAGAAAATTTCTGCGATGCCCTTCATGCCACTGGCGCTGGGTGATTTGCGTATAAATGAACTCGCGCCTAGGCTATAGGCTTTGCGGACGTCATCAGCGGAATTGGATGTGGTCAACATTGTAACTGGCAAATGACTGTGCTCTTCCTCGTCCTTAAGCCTTTGCAGTAATGCGAAACCGTTTTCTTTCGGTATATTGATATCAAGCAGAATGACATCTGGTATATCTGCCGCGGTATTGCCCTCATACGCCCCTCGACAATTGAGGTAGTCGAACATTTCCTCACCGCTTTGAACGCTTCTGAAGTCCAGTCGTTCATCGTGCGCACAGAACGCACGCCTGGTCAGGTAAATGTCTTCACGGTCATCGTCAATCATTAGAAGAACCGGGTTAGTCTTTTGTGATTCATTCATGGCTTTACAACTAGTGATTAAAGGAAATAATAAACTTGCTTCCAACATCAGGCTGGCTTTCAGCTGACAGGGACCAGTGGTGCTTTTCACATACTTTGCTGCAAATGGCTAATCCAATTCCGTTGCCTTTGTATTCATCGTTGTTGTGTAATCGGTTAAACGGTTCAAAAATCTTTGTAGCAAAACTCATATCGAAGCCAATGCCGTTATCGGTAATTTCGAGCCCATTCTGAAACGGAGCTGCAAGCGAAGACACAGATATTTCCAAAGCGCGGTTTTTTGCACGGTATTTAATGCTGTTGCTGACCAGGTTTACGAATAGTTGTCGTAGCAACCCTTTGTCACCTGTTACTTCAGGCAAGTCACCTATCGTAATAGTGGCATCCGATTCAGCTATTGACAGTTCAAGCTCCACCTGTACTTCTGACAGTAATTCATTTAACGAAATCAACTCGGCTTCGGGTTCCTCCTGAGACGCGCCGGAATATCGCAACAGATCGTAGATCAGTGTGCTCATCCTTTCAGATGCATCTACTATGACATCCAGGTGGTACTTCGCATCCCCGACCAATTTTCCGTCAAGATCTTCTTCCAGAAAATTGCTGAATTGCTGAATTTTCCGGAGTGGTTCCTGTAAGTCATGAGAAGCGATAAAAGCAAATTGATTCAGGTTTTCATTAGCCGATATAAGGAGTTTGTTTTGGTTTTCGGCTTTTCTTAAAACAGCGTTTCTCTCGGAAACATCTACCAGAACGGCCATTCGCACGCCCTGGATAGTTCCAATAGGTTTGATGGTGCAGTCGAGTTCAGCTTCCAAAACCGGCTTATTCGGAACGTTGAACACAAGTGGAAGACGACTCGCACTTCCCGTTTTAACCGCGGCTTTTAAGGCATCTCTATTGTCTACGTCAAAATATTTGACACAGTTTTTCCCGGGCACTTCGGTAATATCAAGACCAAGGTTTTCACAAAGCCGGTTGCTGCAAGATATGATAAGACCATCCTCATCACAGAGAAATATCATGGTGGGGACTGTCAGGAACAAGCTGCTATAGTATTCATTTTGGTTGCCCATGAATTCTAATTGTTCCAGATTGCCAACCAGGAAGCTCACCCAGCTTCCGATCAGCATACAGAGATTCTTGTCTTGTTCGCTATATGCGCGCGAACGCGGTACAAGTGAGGAGAAGTTCACTGTTCCATAAGGGCCGCATGCAGTGTTTACTGCCGCTCCCACGAAGCTCTCTATTGATGTATTTCGATGACACTGTAAATTGCCAAGTTCGCTATTACTGAGATCATTGATTGCCAACGACATCTCTGACTCAACAAAGACACTGCATATCGTATCCTGTAAATTCAGTTTTGACCCTACCGCAAGGTTCTGGGGGTTCTCACCTATCACACAGGTGACCTCATAGGTTTTCCCTAGGATCATACTGATGATGGCTGTATCTAACGTGTAGTAATCGAGCCCGATTTGCAGGATTTGAGACAGACGTTCGTTGAAATCCAATGTGTCGTTGGCGACAACACTAAATAAATTTTCAACTATTGCCCGGTAGTTGTATTCGTCTGTACAGTCAAAACCATTGGTTTGGTATGCATCTATGTTAATACCATCGTTAGAAATCGAACGCGTAAACACATTGGAATGTGAGAGATTTCCATCAGCATAGGTTACGGAAAAGACGCCGGCCTTGGTTTCGTTTGGAGCGATACTACCCACGAGCTCGCGGAATGTTTGTTGATCTTCCTCACTTCGAATGCTGAGAATATTCTGCCCGATGAGATTTTCTGAATTGGTACCCCATCGCTTTGCATAGGGCTCGTTACAGAAAAGGATAGCATTTGTCTTCGCATCCCATTTAACAAAGAAGCTGTCTGTACACTCCAGAATGTCTCGATATTGCAGATCTAATTCTGCTAGTTGAGATCTAATGTATTCAATATCAGAGATGTCTATGACTGTTATCATTACGCCGTTGTGTGAATGATCGACGCTTTCATATGGAATTATTCTCAGTAGATGAGTTTTGTTATCCACTGATACTTGAATCTCGTGCGTTTCTCCATCTCTACTTGTGCTGTATATCAGGCCGAGAATGTCTTGCTCGGTGGTGACAATGGTGATGTGATTTATGGATCGACCAATGTCTTGCGGTTTTATATTAAAGACGCTGAGGGCATTATTGGTATAACGCCTTAAACATAAGTTTACATCCAGGTGAACTGTGCCAATTCCTGATGAGTTGAGTAGTACATTGATGTCTGTTTCCCGTTCCGTTAGCTCTTCGTTTTTCCGTTGGTGCTCGGCGCTCACAGTGTAGAGCTCTTCATTGACGGAATGCAGTTCTTCATTGGTGCTTTGCATTTCTTCGTTGGCAGACATTAACTCTTCGTTGGTGCTTTGGAGTTCTTCGTTGCTGGTTTCGAGTGCCTCAACAGTCGACTGCAGGTTCTCTTCTGAAGATTGCAAACTACTTTCAAGAATGGCTATCCTTTGTTGCAGTTGGATAGATGGAACAGCGGGGCCCGGTGCAGTGTTTTCTTCTACCCGTTGAATAGCGCCTTGTTTTCGCGCGGTGGTGGAGTTTTCTATGCAGAGCAACAGAAATCTCGTCGATTCACCTGGTACATCCAGAATGGAAAGAGATATTTCGTATTTTTCAGAGGTCGCTTCCTGCGTATTGACGTAAATCATACGTCGGTGTTGGCTGAATCCATTATGCTGGCTCTGTTCAATCGCAGCTGCTACAGCGACTTTTAATTCCGGAATAATCAGATCGATAATTCGCTCGCTAAAAGCTCCGGCACGTATTGGAATAAGCGCGGCTGCGTTGCCAAAGACGTGCACAATGGTGCCATCTTCTGTTAACAGGAAACCGGGGGGGGCGTATTGTGCAATCATCGCTTCCAGTGCGTTGCGGTGTGCCCGTTTAAAGGGAATCTGAGCATCAATACACGGTGCGTTATTGCCATTGTGCCTGTTGGTTACGCTGAGCGAATCACCTGGAAATGCGCCGGTGCCGCTAATGAGTGGTTCGACTGCGTGCAACTTGATGTCTCGTTTCTTTCTAAATATTCTCCATTTTTCGTTCACGGTATCAAATTCGTGAGCAATATTACCTATATGCTCACTGGAACCGAGAAACAGGTATCCGTCTTTACGTAATGAATGGTGCAATAAGTTCATTACTTTTTCTTGTGTACTTTCCTTTAAATAAATAAGCAGATTGCGGCAACTAACTAAATCAATTTTGGTGAAAGGGGGGTCTCGGGTCACATCGTGTGTACTAAAAAATACCATATTCCTGATGCCTGGCTTTATTCGAGCCTGGCCCTCTGCACAATCAAAATATCGATCAATTAAGGCAGCCGGTACATTCCTAATAGCGGACTCGCTGTATGTGCCAGAGCTAGCTTGTTCCATTGACCTTGTATGAATGTCGGTGGCCATTATCTTTAAGCTTAACGGTACCCCTGAAGTACGTGCTTGTTCCTGTAACAGGATCGCCAGTGAATAAGCCTCTTCTCCACTCGCGCAACCGGGAACCCACACCCGCATGCAGCCAAGCTCATCGAATTTTCTTGTTATTTCCGGCAGTACGGTGCTGCGTAGTACCTCGAAGGCATCCTCATCCCGGAAAAACTCCGTAACTTCTATTAATAAGTCAGCATACAATTCCGTCAGTTCTGTTGAATTTGTACTGAGAAAATCGCGATATTCTTCAACTTCTGTTATGCCTTTCATATACGCACGGCGTTCAATGCGACGATGGATCGTGGCATCTTTGTATTGTACGAAGTCAGTGCTGTGACTGGACTCAAGCATGGATAAAATGTCTGAGAGAGGATCGACAGTTTTTATTCGAGAATGGGCATTGCATTCATCAAGTGGCTCTTTTTTTAATACTGAATAGACTTTTACTGCGAGACCTGCAGGAGACGATATAATCGTATGAGCTCCCTCTGCAATGACAGACCTGACCATGCTGTCAAACCGTGTGGTTTGTGGGTCCTGTACAAGCACACGGCCACCTGCATTTGATATAACTCTGCATCCTTTAGTGCCGTCAGAACCGGTGCCTGAAAGCACCAGGGCCACAGCGTCCGCGCCTCGTTCCTTAGCCAATGACTGAAAGAACAAGTCAATCGGCAGGTGTACTGTGTTGTCAGGTTTTGTTTGAGCAACGTTTAGAACGTTGCCAGTGATTGTCATATCTGTACGGGGCGTATTGAGATAGATCGAGTTTGCTTTGATCGTCATTCCGTCTTCAATTCGATATATCTTCATCGTTGAATGGCGTGCCAGAAGTTCATGCATTAAACTTCGGAAGTCAGGGGACAGATGCTGAATTACTACAAACGCGCAACCGGAATCGGTAGGCATGGCATCGAAGAAATGCTCTATTGCTTCGAGTCCGCCTGCTGAGGCACCAATAGCAACAATGGGAATAGTTGCAAAAATCGGTTGAACCACAGCGTTTCGATTGGTGGTTTCAGTTTCGAAATCACTCTTGTAGCTGTCGGCATTACCGGCAGTGTCGTCTTCATGAGCGTTGGCTTTCTTCATCCCCATATCAATCTCTCACAGTGCCTGCCAAATTGCTGATGCTCATAATACGAGACGAATTTACACTCGTAATTTTACTATCAAGTGTAATTACGATATTCACAATAGGGTACTAGCCTGATTTTTTTTCATTGACGATATCGTTGCTGAGACGTATCTGTTGTTCAATCTGAAGCTGTGTTGCAGATTCTGTTGAATCCAGGAGCAAGACCCACTGATTCGACTGGTGAGAGTAGATATGTAAATCGTTAAAATGACTGCTATCTATCTGAGTATTAGCTATGACCACGGGTTGACCTTTGACAGGCAATAGCCCGGACAGCGCCGGGACTTGCTGATCTATAGTTTTTTCTGAATCAAAGCATGTGACATCGAAGTACACCAGGTTACTTCCACTCTCGATCAAAAAATTATTCGCATCAAGCTTCAAGTATGCGTAGCAAGTACCCTGGTGCGATATTGATCGCAGGTACTGTAAGATAGGTAAAGGGGCTTCGAAAGTCATTTTTGTTGTGCCACTGGCAACAGGGCGGTGGCGATTGCCACGAACATTTCCTGTACGCCGGTATTCGTCTTGGCGCTGGTATTCATCTCAGCGACCGCGCTATCCTGCAATATTTTTATTTGCTCTTGCAGTTCCTGCGGTACGCCGCTCCATTCGTTTATTAAGTCACACTTGTTATTAACCAGTATGAAGGGCTTGGGCCCAAGTGTTGTATTTACCAGGTTATGTAATGAGATTGCGCTTTTATAGGTACCGGGACGGGTCGGGTCTAACACCAATAGATAGGCTGCCATACCACGAAGGTAGGCTGGTAACACGGTTTGATGGCTGTCCTCACCGTATACGTCCCATAGTAACAAGGACATCTCAGTATCAGCTAGGGTAACCACCTTTTTATCAATCTTTACACCGATGGTAGTGGTATACGTTTCTGAGAATATACTATCAACGTAGCGCCTGACCAAACTGGTCTTTCCAACCGCAAAGGAGCCTAGCATACAAACTTTCTTTTGGAGCATCAGTCGGCTTCTCTAATCAAACACTGAAACATAATTAATTCCGGCTACAGTAGGCGCTAGCCTTAGCGCCTCTGCGACAAAATATGCATCGCCGCCTTTTACTCTAAGTGTATCTCCTGCGATGGTGAGCTCCACATTATCGGGAGGGAGGAGGAGTGCCGTCACGCGAGTCAGGACAAAGTCTGGATGGACAGCGTGAAAGGGCTCAAAGTATTGGTCCAGATGATCGCGGTTTACGCTGCTCTCTTTTAACAAAGCAGATGGCTCTATTGCCAGTGGGTCGCGCAAGCCTCGAAGCATGTAGTGACGGAACTTCCTTACGCTTTTTGTGACAACAATTCCCGGCTGGTCTTCGACCGAAGCAACATAACTGTTCCAGCGATAGGCATCATAGCCCTGATATATCATCCAGAAAAGTAGCAACATGGTTGCTAACGCAGCGCCGCCTAGTAACTTCTTAATCTGTGGTGGCAGGCTCTTTATCTTTGTTTTTAAGGTGCCGTCGTGATTGTCAAGGAAGGTGGTTAACTCAGGTTTTAATGTCTCAAATGGCTGTGCATCTCCCTCATATTGTTCGAGTGCAGCTGCGTACCCGCCATGTATATCTTCAAGCTGTACTTGCATGGCCTCACGAAGTTTCTCTGGTGCTGCTCCCCTGATAACAGCCGCGAGGATAGCGGAGGGCCCCCATTCAATCCAAACGGAGAGTTCACCGATTTGCAATGTGTTCAGTCCATCAAAGTCGTTTGCGGAGAAAGCTTCATGAACAAATGATTGTATGGCACTCAACATTCCGCTGACCATGTCTGCATCTTGAGTATACGCAGTGTCGGCAGCTACGTGGCAAATGGGCAGACCGGTTTCTTTATCTATCAGGAATAATTGTTCCAGGCGATAGGTTCTCTTTTTGGAGTGTTTGTCCGGAATTAACATCGCTGCGATCATTTTGCGAATGGCTGGCCCGAGAATCGGGAACAGCGCATCGGCCATTACTTCAGGGTCGTTTCTGGAGGTGTAGTGAAATTGTTCGACAACGACAGGCTTCAGGGTATCACTCAGCTGTTCGTCTTTTTTCAGACTTTGACGCATTGCCTGCACCAGTACTTCACTGGTATCTGCGATACGCATTTCAGGGTCGACGATTCGTTTTTCAAGCTGTTCGAGTCGACTATCAAGCGTTGAGTGCTGTAGGCGTTCATTCCACAGTAGAAGGTCCCGCAGTGCCTCAAGTTGATCAGAGTCTTCTTCTTGGGGATTTTGGTCTATCGTGACAGCTTTACTTGATGTCAACGGACCCATCCAGATCTACGGTTGCCTGAATATCACTATCATTTTGAGCACTATCTGAGAGTTGCGTGGCCATTTCATTCAGTAGTAGAGAAAGCGACTGACGATCCATTTTTTGTGTCTGCAGCTCGGCAAGGGCTTGCTTAAGAGTTGCTGTAAACTCATTGCGCGTAGCTTCCAACGATTTTGAAAGTGTGTTGTTTGTTGTTTCGATTTGGCTGTGCAACTGTTGTTTAATCTGCGCTGAACTATCTGAGTTGTTTTTGAGCTTAGCCACCAATGAGCTTTCCAATGAGCTGTGCTGACGATCAAGAGCATCCATTCGTTTCTGGTGGGTCTTATCCCGTTCAATTTGATCTAGCTTGAGTGATTCAATACCATCGTCCAGTCTGTTGTGTAGATCTCTGAATTGTTTCTGACAAGAATCCGACAGTCTCGCAATACGTTGCTCGATCTGTTCGTTTAATTTATCGAAGTGATCAATGCTGGAACGCATTTGCCGGCCGAACAGGATTTCCTGAACTTTTCCGAGATCGCCTGTCGAGAATTGTGGTACCTCCAGTGCTTCTGGTGTGGAATCTATAGCCGTCACACTTCTTGTAGTGTTCGGCTCGTTTTTCCGGTTGGACTTATCCATTTGACATCACGCTTTCTAGAAACCAGGTGAATACATCTATATATAACCTTAGTTGCATTGCGATAATTAGGCCGTATTCGCTGCTATATCCAGCGGATGAGCGTTAATGCCACGAAAAACCCTTTTGACAGCGGGGTGAGGTACGCAGACAGGTCGCAGTGACGAACGCCATTTTTGTGACATGTGAAGATTGAAGTGGCTTTATTCTTGTACAGCAGTCTTTATTGGCTGACGTAAGACGGACGGCTTAGTGATGGGTCACATGGCCAATCCCTGAGCCTTAGAGGAACTTCATTCAATTAGACAACTGGGAATCATATGTGAAGCCCTGCCTGTACTGGATAATAAAATGAATAATTCGACTTTCAAAGTAATGGTGGTAGATGATGATGCCGACATCAGGTATGCGATCGCAAACATTTTAAGAAAGTGTGACTGTGATGTTATTGAGGCTACCACAGTAGAAGAATCGATTGATCAACTGCAATTAGATAGTTTCGATGTGATTTTCAGTGATATGCGCTTTCATGGAGGGCTTGGAGGAGAGGATCTGCTGGAACATGTGGTAGGGAATTTCCCTGATATCGATATGGTATTGGTGTCGTGCGCCATGGATAGTCGGCAGCAAGCTGAATTGATGGCTAAGGGCGCGGCTTGTTGTCTACAGAAACCTTTCTTCCGCGACACTTGCATGAGAGTGCTTGGCGAACTCGGCCAGGATCAGGGAAAGGCAGCATAATCTGCCATGTGCGTCTGCAATAAACATTCATCAAGTGCATCCAGTATGTACTGAATGACCATGTTCAATAGTTGTTATTTTATAACCTGAGATGGTTTCAGGCTTAACAAGGGTAACTATTCAATCGGACATGAAGTGAATTCATATTCTCTACCGGTTTTGCAGTCTTTGTACTTTGTGAGGGTGTGCCGGTCGTGCCTGTTAATTAACCAAGCGGGTAGAAAAAGTTCGCGCGCAACATAGAGGTTGTTTTTAAGCGCGGACGACAATGTCACCGGAGGTGACAGGTGCGCTCAGAATAGTTATCATCAGGGCTATTGTTGTAGCGGAAGAGTGAAATAAAATTTACTTCCGACTCCAATTTTGCTTTCCATCCAGATTTTACCCCCATGCAAAACGACTATTTCTTTTGCTATGGATAAACCTAATCCGAGCCCGGCACCAAGGCACTCAACATCAGCTGTACCGACCTGATAGAGTTTGTCGAATATCCGTTGCGCGTCGTCTTCAGCAACACCACGTCCATTGTCTTCTACGGCAAACAGAATAGATTCCCGGTGTTCACCATAGTCTACGTGTAAACGTATTTCAGGGCTTTCACCAGAGTACTTAATTGCGTTGCCTATGAGATTAGACATAACCTGAACCAGGCGGTCCTGATCTGCTATGACCGAGTGACCTTGAAGTGCATTGTGTATTTGTATATTACCATTCCGTTGACGTAACGTTTCGGCACAAGAACCAATGCTTAAACGGAGTATATCTTCGATAGGGCAAGGTGCGACTGCCAGCGATAGTTTCTGTAAGTCGAGCCGGGTAATGTCAACAAGATCATCAAAGTGCCTGTTGAGCTGATCGCAACTGGTCAATGCATAGTCCAGCAACTCGACCTGTTGGGCATTGACCTCACCGGCAACGCCATCGCGCACCAGAGATAGAAACTCTCTTGCTGATGCCAATGGAGTTTTTACCTCATGGGATACCGTCTGATAAAACTTGCTGATCTCGCTGTTCTTTTGCTCTAACTGGCTGTTCACTCGCTTCAATTCCTGAAACTGCTTTTCTATTGAACAGGTCAGTCTGTGCTTTGTCACCACGTTAGTAATGGAGCGGGTCAGTGAGTTAGCGTTTATATGTGCTTTGGGCAGGTAGTCGTCAGCGTCTGCTCTCAGAGCCTCACCAGCAGTGCCTTCGCTTCCATCAGCGGTGCACAGTATCGCAGGTGGCTTTCTTGTCAGTTCAGTTTGTCCTTCGCGAATAGAGTACAGGCACTCCAGGCCAGACATATCGGGTAAGTGGTAGTCGATTAGCAGAACGTCAAAGATCTGTGATTGGCATTGCTCTATCGCACTCGCGCCGGAAGTTGCTGTGTGTACTTCATAGGTGTAGTCGTGGCTTCGAGCCAGTTGCCTGCGTAGCACTTGCAAGTACAATTCATCATCATCTATCAGCAGAATACGCAGGTAATCGGGGTTCGATTCTGCTATTTGATTACTAAGATAGTCCTGTGCTGACGGCATAGCTGACTACTCTTGACTGGCAGTGGTGTTGAGTAATTCGTGTAATTGCGTATCAAGCGAGTCTGATGCTCGGCCGAGCGCATCGGTACACACGCGAATATCTTCATCAGCGAGTCGGGTAAGGTTCTCCAGCAGGCTCTCGGGCAGGGCGTCTCGATGTTCCTCAACCACCTTGTCCAGAGACTCAGCCACATACCTTAGCTCTTCCGTGAATGCCCGTATATTGCACAAGGGTGCCATCAGGTCATGCTTTCTACGACCAAAATCTGATGAACCCTGAGCGGCCTTTGGGTTGTTCATATTTCTTGAATTGCATCAGCGGTGAAGCCGTCCATCGTGGTTTGGATAGCGTCAAGAAGCACAGTTGAGCCGAAAGGCTTTTCAAGGAATACACTGGCACCGTATTGTTTGGCTTTGCTCTTTAGGCTTTCTTCACGATTTGCGGTCATCATAATCGTTGGCATTGGGTCGCATTCGACACTGGCTTTCAGTCGGTCGAGTACTGTGAAGCCGTCCCCCCCCGGGAGGTTGATATCTACCAGTGCCAGATCAGGGTTGTGTTTGACCGCCATGGAGATGGCTGAGATCGCGTCCTGTGCAGCAATTGCGCTGTATCCAAATGACTGCAAGCGAGTGCAAATAGCCAGAGATAGCTTTTTATCGTCTTCAACAACAAGTACCTTCATAGAATTCCCCTATCTAGTTGTTTTTATTATCTGTACTCATGTGATATGAGCACTGAAAATCCTTGTGGTGCATGTTATCGACCTGTTCCCGGATACCTTTAAATGGGTGTATGCGGTCACACTAGAGACGCCCCGTATTGCTGTTTGGTGTGAGTGTACATGTTGGTCTGCGAGAAAGGTCGAGCGGAGGAGTGGCAGGCTGGCGCTTGTCATCAACTCAGCTACGGTGTTGAGAGCAGCTACTGAGATCGTTTAAATAAATTAGCGGACAGGTCTGCCAATTGTACGAACGGCTGACAATTGTTTGTGTGAGTACCAGTTACTTCGCAAAGCTCATGGGCAGATTCACCTTCTTTGCAAAGTGCAGCTTCTATAAGCTGCACTATATCAATTACAGGTTGGTGGACACTCACCCGCACTATTCACGAGATTGACGGATCCTCATTGGATCAATTCTCTGTGCGATACGTGTCGTCAACTCTTGAATAGTACGATCTAGACCCCTGAGTCGACGATTGCATTGAACGTCTGACTTGGTCGCATGACAGCACGACAAAGCTCTGGATCGGCATAATAGTAACCGCCGATATCAACGGCTTTGCCCTGGACATCATTCAGCTCTCTGACGATCACCTCTTCGTTTGCGCTTAGCTGCTCAAATAGTGTTTTAAATTGTGCAGCCATATCTGCGTCATCGGTTTGATTGGCTATCTCTTCCGCCCAGTAGAGGCACAGGTAGAAATGGCTGCCTCGGTTATCCAGTTGTCCTACCTTGCGCGAGGGAGATTTGTTGTTATCCAGCAACCGGCCTGTGGCAGCATCAAGCGTCGTGGCAAGAATCCCGGCTTTTTCGTTGCCGTGCTTCAAGCCCATCTCTTCGATAGATACTGCAAGCGCCAGGAACTCACCTAACGAATCCCAACGCAGGTGGTTTTCCTCGGTCAACTGCTGCACGTGCTTGGGTGCCGAGCCACCAGCGCCGGTTTCAAATAGTCCGCCACCGGCCATCAATGGCACGATTGAAAGCATTTTGGCGCTGGTACCCAGTTCAAGAATAGGGAACAAGTCAGTGAGGTAGTCACGCAATATATTGCCGGTCGCAGAGATTGTATCCAGACCTCGAGCCACGCGCTCTAGTGTATAACGCATAGCCCGTACTTGCGACATGACCTGGATGTCGAGCCCGTCGGTATCGTGATCCTGCAAGTAGAGTTCGATTTTCTTTATCAGTTCATTCTCATGCGGCCGGTAGGGATCAAGCCAGAAAACAACCGGCGTATCTGACTCGCGCGCGCGCCTTACCGCAAGCTTTACCCAGTCACGTATAGGAAGATCTTTGGTTTGACACATACGGAAAATATCACCTTCCTCCACCCGTTGTTCAAGCAGAACTTCACCGGTATCAATATCGGTTATTCGTGCAATACCTGCCTCAGATGCTTCGAAGGTTTTGTCGTGCGACCCGTACTCTTCTGCTTTCTGCGCCATCAGGCCAACGTTAGGCACAGTACCCATGGTGGCAGGGTCAAAATTGCCGTGCCACTTACAGAAATTAATTATCTCCTGGTAAATTCGTGCAAAAGTGGATTCCGGTATTACCGCTTTACAGTCATACAAGTTTCCATCACCGCCCCACATCTGACCACCGGAACGAATCATGGCAGGCATAGAAGCATCTACGATGACATCACTGGGTGAATGAAAGTTGGTAATGCCTTTGTCAGAGTTCACCATGGCAAGGCGCGGGCGGCGCACTTTACATGCCTGCAGATCGCGTTCAATTTCTTCACGCTGTGAGACAGGGAGTTCAGCAATTTTTTCGTACAGGGTTGCCATGCCGTTGTTAACGTTAATACCTAACTCATCGAAGAAGTCACCGTGCTTATCGAATGCTTCTTTGTAGTAAATCTTAACCGCGTGTCCGAAGACAATCGGGTGAGACACCTTCATCATGGTCGCTTTAACGTGCAGGGAAAACAAAATACCTGACTCACGGCAATCTTCCATTTCACGCTCGTAAAACTCACACAATGCTTTTTTACTCATAAACATGAGGTCTATGACTTCACCATCCAGCAATGGTATTTCTGGTTTCAGCACTTCGGTTTTGCCACTGTCACCGACCAATTCCATCCGAACGGTGCGGGCATTGGCTACAGTAGTCGACTGCTCACCATGGTAGAAATCTCCTGTGTGCATGTGTGACACATGGGTACGAGACCATTGCTTCCACTCTTCCATGGAGTGTGGGTTCTTTTTAGCAAAATTCTTAACGGCTTTAGGCGCTCGACGATCAGAGTTGCCTTCACGCAGTACCGGGTTGACCGCACTGCCAAGGACTTTGCTGTAGCGCTGTTGTAGTTCGAGTTCCCGATCATTCTGCGGGTCATCGGGATAATCCGGCAACGCATATCCTTTGGCCTGCAGCTCACTAATGCAGGCGATCAGTTGTTGCACCGATGCACTGATATTGGGCAGTTTGATAATGTTGACGTTGGGATCTTGTGTCAGGCGACCCAGCTCAGCCAGATTATTGGGCACTTGCTGCTTTTCGCTCAGATAGTCGGGAAACTCTGCCAAAACGCGAGCAGCGACGGAAATATCGCTGACTTCCATCTCAATGCCGGCGGCGGCGGTAAAGGTTTTCACTATCGGCAGTAGTGAAGCCGTGGCAAGCTGTGGTGCTTCATCAGTGATGGTGTAGATGATTTTCTGCTTGTTATCTGACATCGGTATTTGGTTTCCTTGCTACTAGCCCAATTGAGAGGGTGCAATCTTATCAATTTCTGTGGATCGACTGCTGCTTTATCTGAGCAATTTTTGGTCATTTAGCACGGTTTGTCCGGCTAATCGGGTGGCGGCGAGCTGCTCAATTGGACCGTTGCCTGTGGACTTGTGCCGGTGTCGGCAACAAGGTGGGTAGGCGGTGTTGGCAGCTCGACGGGCTTTGGTTGTTCAGGAGGGAGTAGATGACAAATGCGCAATACGTTGACCTAATGGCTAACGGCGCTGCATCAGAATATCTGTAGCATGACTACGCTGAGCCAGCGGAACATATCGAAACGCTCGCGAAGCGTCACTCGGGAATTGAAGTGGAGAGCGCCGCACAACCGGTGGCTGGAATCCATCTCGGAACTAACGCCATCATTTCATAAAAATTACTATTCGGTGTTGTATCTCTTCCATTTCTTGAAAAAAGCCTCGAGTGTTGGATTCCCGGTGTTCACTGATGCATCGTGGGCGGCGAAGTTACATCGTCTCCTTGCAGGGGTCGCAAGAAAAATATTGCTGCCGCCCCTCGACGATTTTTCAATGAATGCGTCTACTGATTCCACTTTATCGCTTAAATTGAACGATATCGCTTGGCCAGTTCTGGCCAAAATTCAACACCATCAATGCGCATCTGCGAAGCCACCGTCGTTGGTATTCTATTTGCCACTTCATGCTGATAGCTTTCACGCGCTTGCATAGCAGCCAGCCAGTGAGTGATACGCGGATGGTCGTTAAGCCATAATCCTTCAAAGCCCAGACGTTCAAGGCGATCAATATAGGCAATCAATGCAATGTCAGTAATACCGAATTCGCTTGTGGTAAGCCAATCACTTTGTTCAAGCGCATTGCTCATGTCATGAAATACACTGCGCAGCTGTAATAAGGCTTGTGACACATAGGGTGATTCCAGGCCGCGTTCAAACAGGTCCAGGCGCTTGTTCCTGGCGATTGGGTCAGGCATGCTCTCAAGTTGGGTGCTTATTTCTTCCAGCGTGTTACTCGCGAGTCTCTGTTTACGCATAACAGTGGAAAACGTTAGCGTGTTGATGGCTGCGTGAATGGCGATACAACGAAGCAACCAGTGACGGGCGGTTTCACCGTAAACCAGATCATCCGGCATCAAACGGCCATCGTTATGAATTCGATCAAGGTAGTCCAGTATCAGGCTCGACTCCACCAGTACTAGTTCATTGTCTACCAGAGTAGGCACAACCGCTGCCGGATTCAGCTTCATATAGGCCGGGTTAAATTGATCGCCTTTGGGTAAGTTGAGTTCTGCGCTTTCATAGTCGAGCCCGATTTCGGCTAATCCAATTCTTACTTTAACTGAACACACACTGGATATTCCGTGGTACAGCTTTAGCATTTTATGGCCCTCATATATATGTCTGAAGTATTTAGAATTGCGATCTATCGCATGCTTGTTTCAGGTGTGTGATTGCATAGTGTTGCCTGTACCGTTTGGTCATTGCAACATTCGTTTGCTTTCCGGGTCATAGAACGGCGTGCGACTGACTTCTGCACTCACCGCTTCGCCCTCTACCATAACCGAGCAGGGGCCTTTAAACCCATCTTCAGTGATATTTAATAAGCACAGCCCTACTGCAGTGTTCAGGGTATAGCTGTAGGCACCAGCGGTGACAAAGCCGACCACCTTTTCGTCACAGAGAACGGGTTCGTTGTGGTGCAGCAGAGGCATGCTGTTGTTGAGCTTTACGTAATAAAGGAACGGACCACCTCCTTCTGCTTTACGATCCAGGTATGCCGCCTGCCCGACAAATGGCGAAGCCTGGTTTGGCTTGCAAACAAATTCCAGCCCGATTTGATGTGGTGCTTCTGTATAGGCCATATCGTGACCCCAATGCACAAATCCTTTCTCAATACGAAGTGCATTAAGCGCTTCACCACCGATCAACTTCAGATCAAAGCTCTCTCCGGCCTTCATTAATACATCAAAAACATACTCTGCAAAATCGGGGGTAATAAAGATTTCCCAACCTGACTCTCCCGAATAGGAAAGGCGCTGAGCCGTCACTTTTGCATGGCCAATATAGAACGTTTGATGGCTGTTAAATGGAAACGCCGAGCTGGAAAAATCGATATCGCTAACACAAGAAAGCAAGTCACGAGACCTGGGGCCCATGATCGCGAGCACACCAAAAGAAGGCGTAACATCACGCAGGCGTACGTCTTCACCGGGTTGAATCTGATCGCGCAGGCGAAGATAATCACGTCGTGTGTGTGAGATAGAGCTCATCATCATAAAAGCGACGTCTGTGTAACGTGCAACAGTCACATCGCTTTCGATACCGCCTCGATCATTTAGCATCAGTGTATAGGCAACTTTTCCTGCCGCCATAGCCATATTGTTGGTGCAAACACGTTGCAGAAAACTTTCAGCATCGACCCCTTCAATCATCAACTTACCCAGCATGGAATAGTCGATCATAGCGACGTTTTCACGCGCCGCTTTTTGTTCATTCTGTGCGTATTCGAACCAGTTCTGTCGCCCGAAACTATATTCGCACTGCGGCTTTATGCCTTCAGGGGCAAACCAGGCTGGCCGTTCCCACCCTTGCACTTCGGCAAAGCAGGCACCGTGCTCTTTTAGAGCATGGTGAAACGGTGTGCGACGTACGTTGCGAGCGCTTTCTCTCTGGCGATTCGGCCAGTGCATGGCGTAAGTCAGAACAAGTGTTTCCGGGCAGCGTTCACGCAGGAAAAGGTCACGTGCCTGGAACTCTTCACAACGACTTGGGTCCATCTCTGAGAGGTCCATGGGCGGATAACCTTGCATGATCCAATCGGCCAGTGCTTTGCCTGCGCCGGGGCCGGATTGAATGCCGGTAGAATTCACTCCCGCCAGCATAAAATAGCCTTTGATATCTGGCGCCGGGCCGAGCGTAAAGCGGCCATCGTAAGAGTAGCTTTCGGGCCCGTTAAAAAAAGTGCGAATGCCGGTTTCCTGTAGCAGTGGCACCCGGTTCATGGCCAGCTCGAGTACTTCCATGACATCGTCTTCAATAAAAGGCAGGCTGTCAAAGCAGAAGTCGTTGGGTACTCCTTTGGTGGCCCACGGTTTGGCATTGAAGTGTGCAAAGCCAAAGAGCAACTTGCCGGCATCTTCCTTCCAGTAGGTCCCATCGCAGTAGGAGCGAAGCACGGGTAAGTCTTCTGGCAAGTCGGGAATGGCTTCAGTCACCAGGTAATAGTGCTCACAGGCGTGCAGCGGCACACCCACACCATTTTGTTGCCCCAATTCACGCGCCCACATGCCCGCGCAGTTGACGACAAATTCTGCGTTGATGGTGCCGTGTTCCGTTTCAACCCCGAGCACTTCACTACTGCTAACAAGTACTTGCTCTACTTTGACATTTTCAAAGATGTTGGCTCCGTATTGTCGAGCGCCTTTGGCAAGCGCATTGGTCAGGTCGATAGGATTAGCCGATCCGTCACTCGGCATATGAATCCCGCCTAACACACCGTCGGCGTTCATCAGCGGCCAGCGTTCTTTGATTTCGGCTGTGGATAGGTAGTGTGCTTCAACACCAAAAAGCGATGCGAAATCTGCTTTTCGTTTAAGTTCTGCCATGCGCTCATCATTGATAGCAATTGAGATTGAACCGGATTGTCGAAAACCCGGGTTTTGACCGGTCTCGGCTTCAATTTCCCGCAATAATTCAACACCATATTTCGCAAATGCGGTGGTTGAATGACTGCCTTGCAGCTGCCCGACGAGACCTGCTGCATGCCATGTGGTGCCACTTGTCAGCTGCTTTCGCTCTAGCAGCACAACATCCGTCCAACCGGCTTTGGCCAGATGATAGGCAACCGAGCAACCGTGTATGCCACCCCCTATGATGACGACTTGCGCGTGCGTGGGAAGTTGCTTTTGCATGTAACCGTTTCCTTAATGAATAAGAAACGTATGTAGTAACGCTTCCCACAGGTATTTTGTGTTAATTAACTAATTAGTGTCAGTGATCGCTTGCTGCGCAAAAAATGAGGTGTCTTTAGGTTTTTCTGGTAACTGCATTTGATAAGGAGTGCAACGCACACGACCTGATGCTTCACCTCGAATCAGTTCATGGGTCAAGGTGCTGGGCAGGTGGTTTGCGCTTAGCTCAATGGCATCCTCCGCGTAGTAAGTGGTGATATACAATGTTCTGGTGTTGTCCGATAGATTCGGTGCAGAGCCATGTAGCAGATTGACATGCATCAAACACGCAGAGCCCGCTTTACCAGTGCACTTAACTACGTTGTCTTTGTGTAGCTCGAACACTTCATCATCAACGGCGCCTGTGAAGACCCCATTGTGCCAATGGGAATACAGTGGACCCGTATGTGTTCCTGCAACCACTTCCAGCGGCCCGTTGTCAAGCGTGACATCATCTACGAACAACAGGCAGGTGATCATGTCGTGGTTAGTCATTGGCTGAAACAGAAAGTCCTGATGAAACTTTACTTTTGTGGCAGCGCCGGGGAGTTTGGAGTTCACCTTGCCGTGGTGGAAGCGGATGGCCGGACCGATCAGCTCGGCACAGACATCAACCATGCGTGCGTTGCGCATCACATCTGCATAGATTTCTGAGATTTCCTCCGGTGACTGAACGCGGCGTAGTGCCGGTGCTTCAGAGGTATGGCCGGGCTCCAGATCAAACCGGTGGCGCCCATCTAACGTCTCACCATAGTCACTAGTATGCTCACGGCTTTTTTCCACCCACTGTGAAAAAACAGTTTGTAAACCTGCCAGTTGCTGTGCGCTGACAGCGTCGTCGATAAGCAGTACACCATCGCGCCAGAATGTGTCTTTTTGATCTTGGGTCAGGGCAGTCATCTTTGATTCTCACCAGAGTGCTATGTATTGGTATATACCAGTGATATGGTATATACCAGACTAGCTGCAGTGCAACAAAAATATATGTCGCCACCCAGATTGCCTCAATTATCAAATACTGAAATGCGAACACCACGATTCCGTCAGATTGCTGATGATCTGCGTGAAAGGATTGTCAGTGGCAGATTGAAGGTACATACGGCCTTACCATCTGAACGCACGGTGGCCGAGCAACATGGCGTGAGCCGTATGACAGCTCGAAGGGCGCTCGAGGCAATTGAGGCAGAAGGGTTAGCCTATAGTAAAACACGGCGTGGGCGCTTTGTGTCTCCCAAGCGTCTGAACTACAACGTCAACAGTATGGCAAATTTTGTTGCAGATGCTGAGGCGGGCGGCGTTGATCTGAAGTTAGAGCTGATTGACAGCGGGCAGAATAAAGCTGATTCGAGACTGGCTGGTATTCTGGGCGTTAAAAAAGGCAGAAACGTTTATCAGTACACCCGGATATTCCGAAACCAGAGTCATGCAATATTTTTAGAAAAGGAATACATCGTGGCAACACATCGTAAAGCGCTTCTTGGTGCAAATGAAGCCTTGCCTCTGAAAGAACAACGATTCAGTCCGATGGGTCACAGCGCTGATATCGTGATTCGTTCGCGGTCACTTCAACCAGAGGAATTTGCTTTACTCGGGGTAACCGCTCATCAAGCCGGTATAGAACAGGAGCAAATAATACGAAACGAGGCAGGAGTGGTGTTTTGCTTCTGCCATCAAATCTGGCGCGGCGAATTGGCTGAATTTTCGGCGCAAGCGATCGTAAATCGGTAGCACTTAGCTCACTGATATGACGGGGGCCAATCAATGGTGGGCGGCTCCAATTTATTTAGTAATACAGATAGAAATAAGCCAATAACAAAAATACCCGCCAGAATCTTAAAGTAAGCGCCAAAGCCCCAAATTGCACCGAGTATTATTATGCCCAAAAACATGAAACCGACAACGGACGTTGTTTCTTTACCCATAAAAATATTTACCTGACGAGATTAAACGATGAAACCCAGATAGCGCGATTGAAGCTTGTCTGAAGGCAGCAGAAATATCGTTTAATGAGTCAGAATGGTAAATAGGTATTTCACCTATATGGCGTAGTAAATTGTTAATTCCTCATTAGAATATTAGATGTGCAGGCGACACTTAGTAATGATCGGAGAGCGAATTGAAAATATCTCCGTAACATGCCACTCGCTCACGCTTCGGGGTTAACTGATCGCTCTGGACTCAGTCGCAATTTCGCGTGTCGGGTATCATCGAATCCGGTGGGTGGCATAGAAGCACACCGACCCAGATGCGATCCGGTGAATGTGCAATGAGGCCGGGCAAGAGGGTCTGGTCTACGTGTGGTTAATTGGATCAGTTAATCCTGCAGGAAATTCGATGAATCGATGTCCTGGATAAAATAATTAGCGTATTGATCCCAGTCGCTGGCCATTCTCAATTTCAAGCGTTCCATGTGAATGTTCATGTGTTTAACGGCGGCGTCGGCGTCTTTACTTTCCATGGTTTCTAAAATTGCAGTGTGATCGAGTAACGCCTGCTCCATGATGGTCTCAAGAGACACGGTAAGCCAGCGATAACGGTCAACTTGAATCTTCAGCTGTTGAATGATGTGCCATATACCCGGGTAACTCGCGATTTCGGCGATAGTCGCATGGAAGCTTTCGTCTGCATGGAAAAAAACATCTATTTCTTTTGCTGCTATCGCCTCGCGCTGTTGCTCAAGTAATACTTTCAGGCTGAGTAACTGGCTCGGCGTTGCTCGTTCAGTGGCTGCTTTAACAGTGATTGCCTCAAGCGCACTTCTCGCTACCATTGACTCAGGCAGAGAAGAAAGTGGTATGCGCCCGACATAACTTCCTGACTTCGGAACAACCTCAACCAAACGTTCCCTGGCGAGTCGCAGTATTGCTTCCCGCACTGGCGTGCGACTCACGCCGCGTGCGTTGGCGATGTCTTGTTCTGATATGGGTGTGCCGGGTAGCAAACGCATGGAGGTGATGTCGCGATATAGGTGTTGGTAGATCGTATCTGCAAGCGTTTGTGTAGTAGAGGCATCGGCAAATCGTGCTGGCCCAGTCGGTGGCAGGTTTGCTGAGCGCTTTTTGCGCTTTGATGTGTCTTCAATATCGCCATTTCGGCGTCTAGGTTCCAGCGTGCTCATGTGATGAGAATGATGGTAGTCATAATCGCCATAATAGACCTCGACCTCACGGACACAAGTTGTCAAAGCAATGTCAACCAGCGCCGCTTAAGGCTTGTTTGTAATCCCGGAATATCTAGTATACGATGAATACTAGTTAATGCATATGTGCTTTGAGACGCTCAATGTTCCATATGTTTGCGTGTTACTTTATTTATCCAGCTGGATGGGGGAAATTTCCATGCTCAAAAGAGCTTTTAAAACTATTGCTGCGGCAGCCTGTATGACTGCCTTGTTACCATTGAGTGCCAATGCTGCAGAAACTTTAAAGTGGGCGCACGTCTACGAAGAAGGGTCTAACTATCATCAGGCAGCGCTATGGGCGGCTGACGAAATTGCAAAACGTACTGACGGTCGCGTTGAGCTAAAAGTATTTCCCGCTTCTTCATTAGGTAAAGAAGTTGAGATTAACGAGGGGTTAGGCATTGGCTCTGTTGACATTATCTATACAGGCCCGAGTTTTGTTGAGCGTTACTACGGACCGATCGCAATCTCTGATTATCCCTTCATCATGCGAGGTTTTGATCACTGGGAAAAGTATCGTGACAGTGAGCTGTTTGCAGAACTGTCTGAAGGATACAAAAATGCAACAGGTAGTTCCGTTGCCGGGCTTGTCTACTATGGCCAACGTCACGTCACTTCTAACAAACCTATTCTTAAACCGGCAGACATGGAAGGCCTGAAAATTCGTGTGCCTAATTCGCCACTAATGCTTATGTTTCCGAATGCCGTTGGTGCAAACCCGACCCCTATGGCGTTCTCTGAAGTCTACTTAGCGCTTCAGCAAGGTGTGGTAGATGCACAAGAGAATCCTCTGCCGACCATTCAGTTCAAGAAGTTCTACGAAGTACAGAGCAACATTAACCTGACTGGCCACATTCTTAACTCATTGTTGATTATCGTTTCAGACAGCGCGGTCTCGCGAGTCGGTGATGATTATGCAGAGCTGAATGCGGTACTTAAAGAAGCAGCGATGAAAGCATCCAACGAGATTTACCAGTCAGAGCAAGACCTGGTAGCCTGGTTTCGTGAGAAAGGCATCACAGTGAATGAAGTAGACAAAGAGCCTTTCAAAAATGCTGTTACTCCGATGCTGACTGCTGAAGGCGTGCCATACACACTTGAGCACTTCAAGCGTCTTGGTGATATTAAATAGTAGTACTGGCTGACCAAGGAAACTTAATGTTGTCTTCCAGTGACAGTCAGGTCGGTAAGAGCGGGGCGGGCGGTGCTGATTCAGCACCGCCCGCGCTTGATTTCAAGTGGACTGATTTGCCAGGCCTTCTTGCACTCTGGCTACTGGCGGTGATTGTTTTTCTGCAGTTCTTTACGCGCTATGTGTTAAACGACAGCCTGGCATGGACCGAAGAAATTGCACGCTATGTCCTGACGTGGGTGGCATTTTTTGGTGCGATCTCGTGCAGTCGAAAAGGTACACATATTTTTCTTGAGTTTTTCTATCGCTACGTTCCGCCTCGTGTAGGCAAGTTTATGACTGTGCTGATGGAACTGATCAGCTTGATCTTTTACAGCTACATGGCAGTAGTCGCGGTGCAACTCGCGCTGCGAACTAAAACTAAAATGGCATCCGCCGAAATCCCCAAAAGCCTGCTGTACTGGGGGGTCGCGATCAGTCTGGCGGCCATGGCGATATATTCCTGCGTATGGTTGATTCGCAAGTACAGACAAGACCCGAATCAAGTCATCCGTGAGCTAGAAGAGCGCGCTGTCGCCGACGCTTCCGACTAGGTTCATCCATCTTCATGTCAATTCTTATACTTTTTCTAGTGCTGTTTGTATTGTTGGTTTGTGGTGCTCCGGTGGCTGTTGCCCTCGGTGTGTCGTCATTGATTTTTATCATGATGGATGGACTGCCCAGTATGGTTGTCCTGCACAACATGGTAAACGGTGTTAATTCGTTTCCTCTCATCGCTGTGCCGTTCTTTATCATGGCGGGCCACTTGATGAACACCGCGGGTATAACAACGAAAATATTCGCTTTCGCACGTGCAGGGGTCGGTTGGATGAACGGCGGTCTGGGTCATGTGAATGTAGGTGCCAGTGTTATTTTTGCAGGCATGTCCGGCGCTGCTGTGGCAGATGCAGGCGGACTTGGCAACATTGAAATCAAAGCAATGAAAGAAGCCGGTTATGACACTGACTTCTCTGTGGGAATAACAGCGGCTTCATCAACTATTGGGCCCATTATTCCTCCTTCCTTGCCACTGGTGGTATACGGAGTAATCGCTGATACGTCTATTGGGCAGTTGTTCGCCGCAGGACTGATTCCCGGGTTGATCATGGCCTTATCACTTATGGTGATGGTGTCTTTCTACGCACGGATTCGAAAGTACCCTCGTGATGATCGCTTTAACCTGCGGCGTTTTGTGGTGACTTTTGGCCACGCTATCTTGCCATTGTTTACCCCGATCATCATTGTCGGGGGTATTTTGACAGGTGTGTTCACGCCCACTGAAGCTGCTATCGCGGCGGTTGCCTATTCACTGATACTAGGTATTTTTATTTATCGCACACTGAGCTTGAGGCATATCATGCAAGTGTCTCAAGATACCGTGGAAACGACAGCATCAATCATGATGATTGTCGCGGCCTCATCGATCTTTGCATGGATACTCACAGCCAACCAGGTGGCCCAGCAATTCGCTGCTAGCCTGTTGGGGTTCACTCAAGATAAAACAGCCATACTACTGATTATCATGTTGATCGTTCTGGTCGTGGGTTGCTTCATGGAGACGATCGCAGCCATCACCATCCTGACGCCGGTATTATTGCCAGTGGCCGTGCAATTCGGTATCGATCCGGTGCACTTTGGCATTATATTGATTCTGAATTTAATGATTGGTTTGTTAACACCTCCTGTGGGCATGGTGTTGTATGTATTAGCAAAAGTGTCTGACGTGCCTTTTGAGCGTTGTGTTATAGCGACAGCACCGTTTCTTATACCGTTGGTGGTCGTACTTTTGATGTTAACTTTTATTCCTGCAATCTCTATGTGGTTGCCGACGTTGCTGTATCGCTAAGACTCAGCTTTCAACCACTATCATTGCAAAATGAAAGAGTGCATATCAGCTCATGAACTCAACTCCAACTACCGTTTTGGTAACAGGTGCAACCAGCGGAATCGGGCAGGCAATAGCGCAGGGTTTTTCCCGAGCAGGTGAGCGGGTGCTTGCTCTTGGTGTCGGGCCTTTGCCAGATCCTGAAAAGAATATTCACTACGCTAATCTTGATGTGCAGGACAACGATGCAGTGCGTGAAGTGGTATCAGCGCTGCCGCAATTGCGTGTAGTAGTCAATTGCGCTGGCATCATTCAACGCGGTGCTGAACATGATCCCGATATATTTCAGCGTGTTATTGATATAAACCTTAACGGTACCATGCGCGTATGCGCAGCAGCGCGCGCGGCATTGGCAGTTAATCAAGGTGCAATTATCAACATCGCCTCTATGCTCAGTTATTTTGGTGGGGGTCTGGTGCCGGGTTATGCGGCATCAAAAGGCGGAATCGCACAGCTGACTAAATCACTTGCCATCGCCTATGCCGCCGAGGGAATTAGAGTCAATGCACTTGCACCAGGCTGGATAGCCACTGCCCTTACTCAGAACCTGCAAGACGATGAAGCGCGCTCCCGTACTGTGCTTGACCGTACGCCGATGGGCCGTTGGGGAACACCGCAAGACCTGATTGGCCCGGCGTTATTTTTGGCAAGCCCGGAAGCCGGCTTTATCACTGGCAGTATACTTAACGTCGACGGTGGTTATGCCGCGATGTAACTCGCTACGGAATACAGCACATGTCAGAAGATAGCAAAGACAACAACGAACGCATGGCTTATCAGTTGCCGATGCCACCAGACGCGCTGCCTGAAATTGTTGTCCCTGACGCGATGTCAGAGAATGACGATCGTATGTGGGTGCAGCAGACAGAGCATGTGTTTTTCAGACCGCTTTGCTTAAACGTATCACAGGGTTATTGGATGAACCTGCTGAAGGTTACCAAGTCTGGCGTTTTGTCGAGGCACCGTCACCCGAACTCTGTGCATGGGTTTGTACTTAAAGGGCACTGGCACTATCTGGAGCACGACTGGGTGGCAGAGGAGGGTAGTTATGTTTTTGAGCCTCCCGGTGAAACACACACCTTGGTTGTGCCTGATGATGTCGATGAAATGATTACCTACTTCCAGGTCAACGGTGTGATGTACTACGTGGATCCGTATGGAAAACATATGGGCTATGAGGATGTTTTTACTAAGATCGACATGTGTCGAGCTCATTTTAAGAAGGTCGGGCTCGGTGCGGAATATGTTGATCGTTTTATTCGCTAGTTCAATTCGCTATTCCAACTCGTTAGTTCAATTCGTTCAGTGCTCGACCTGGCTGAACCCCGAAGTGTGAACGACATGATTCCTCGCTCACGCATCGGGTTTACCGACGGTCTGTAGCGGCTAGCTCTGTACCGTCACTCTGCGCGAGCGCTTGTTATGTTATTGCTTCTGGCGCTGTATTCAATCACTTGCTGTGCGATCAAAGCTGCCCAGGTACCAGGTGAGTAGGCACGATCATACAAACTGGATAGCAGCATTTTGTCGTGTGCGGTGAGTTGTTTCGGGGAGACCACATTGTTAAACGAATAGTAGTGTGAGCCGGTGTAATCGTTGAATAACCCGAGGGATTGGGTTATCTCTTCCTGCAAGCAGGTGTTTTGCATTTTCTCGGATAGATTGCTATTGATGTAAACCACACTTCGTTGAATGTCGAATTTTCTTGAGATGCCCGGCGAAAAGAAACAATGCACATTCTCATTGGCGGCAGTTGCTTTTTGGTAAACCGGGCGCATCGGAAGAGACAGGGTGATCTGATGCATGTTTGTCTGTTCGGACAGGATAACGACAAAATTAGCACAATCGTCAGAATCATCTCTACTGCATAAGGTGAGATCATGCTGTGGTGATTTGGAAACGGCGTCTATGTAGTCAGTGGTTGCCGAGTATTTATGTTTGATCCATCTGAATTCCAGTCCTGAATATAATGATAGCTGTGTCAGCAATGCATCAAGATTGTGTTTGACAGTTGTGCTAAGTGTCCCAACTAGAGCCATACGAACGTCACTTGACCAGCGAGGTACGCGGTTGTTGACACCGCCAAGGACATGTATTGTTTCAGTTAGCAGTTGATGATCGATATTACTTTGATTTACAACCGGTGTTTCTGCGCTTACTGGAGAAATAAACGCAGCTACAAATATCAGAATGGTGAAATGGGTTCGTAGGTATTTAAGCCTGTGCATGTAGCCAAATTCCTTTAACTGCATTCTTTCTGGTTTTTATACGGTTCCCACAGCAGGTGATCGATGAAATAGATAGATCCATCAGCGACTTTCACTACACTTGTAACATTCGCTTCGGGGCCGATTTTCATTGTTCCTTCGTCCAGTGTAAGATCGAAACAGTTGTTATTCGCAACTGGTTTAAGAAACTTCTGATCTATCCTTGAATCACTGATGTGTATTGCGATAAGTTGATCAAGTCTTTCTTTGTTCTCTGGTTTTCCCAACACAACCTCTAGTAGAAAAGCCGATCCTTCACTGCGAAGGGCGGAATTGGTTGGTACGAAAATAGTCTCCACTTCTGAGTTAGATAATGAGCCCCAGTGGTCCGTTTGTTTTAAGGCGGTGAGAAATATGCTCGCTTCAGAATAGGATTCTAAAAAGTTTTTAAAGTTGTGTTTGCTGTTTGTGTGCCTTAATTGGGTATTGCCTGCATGCAGTACAGCGCAGAAAAATATAATGCTCAATACCAGGCTTTTAGCCACTATCCTAATGGGTGGTTGTTGAAGAAAAAACTGGTAGCTGGTCATCACTTGTGCACCTCCTTGTTATAAAATTTGTAGTGAGTAGGTTTTCACGCTACCCGCGCCCCGCTTCAGTAGTTGTTTTTGCGGTGGTTCTGAGCCAGTACCGCACTTTCAATAATTCTCGCTTTTGGCGGAGCGATGCTAATTCTTGATGCTGAACTATTGAATCAGGGAGTATTTACGTTCAGTACTATGTCGACGATACCGCTGTTTTCCCAGGGGGAAGCCGCACCGGTTATTGTCCCGTCACCTTTGGCTCCCTCGTATTTACCGGTGCCACCTAGAATGGTGTATAGACCATTAAAACCACTTGCGCCCCAATCACCTTCGAATTTTGCATTGATAGAATCCCCACTTTCCATGGTATAAACCGAGTACCCCATTGACGATCCGCTTGACCCGTCTCCCATGGCCATGCCGAGATCAACCCATTGTTTATCTGCTACTTTGCCGTCG
Source organism: uncultured Granulosicoccaceae bacterium (assembly GCA_938041955.1). Classification (GTDB taxonomy): domain Bacteria; phylum Pseudomonadota; class Gammaproteobacteria; order Granulosicoccales; family Granulosicoccaceae. Next base: position 27,118 of record CALISD010000216.1, read on the forward strand.
TCGAAGATACAAAACCCTGATTGACGCTTTGCATCCAGTGACAGTTCTACACTCTTTAGTGCTACCGAGACTCGCGTTTCATCACTTAGGCTTGCTGCAATATACAGCTTGCAATGTAGTGATTCGTCGTTCGCATGTGCAATACCTGTTGCAATGACTAGTGCTAACGGCCCAAAAAATTTATGCATTAAAATATCCATCCATAGGTTTTAGAAAATCCAATGTAGTTATTAGTTGCTACACATCAGTGCTAATTTTCGCCGTCCTTATTGGCAATAGAATATGAAAAATAGCGTCGCTGGTTCATCGCAGTTGGGTTATTCATTGAGTTGAAAATGATTTTCTACGATCAGTGAATACGCTTGCAGTGCGACCGGCTGTTTGATTTTGTGGATGTGAGAGTAGTTCAATAGACAGTTAAGGTTGGTAGAGAATTGGTAGAGATTGGGAGCAGTACCTCTTAAGACTAATCAACTTTGGTATAGATAAAGATGAAATTAACCGATTTGGGTTATTGAAATTCGGATGTGAAATGTGCTTTATTATTGATTTATGAGTAGGGGGAAATCCCGTTTACATCAGTAGTCTTTATGTTCTCGATTAATATAGAGGAGCGCAGTCTCAGTCATAACGGTACTCCGATTGACCTATCACCAAAGCCTTTTCTGATGTTGCTGTACTTTGTATCTAACCCGAGACAGTTACTCACAACGGAAGATATTCTTAAGGGGGTGTGGCCTGATAGTATTGTCACGCCCGATTCGGTTAAAGACTACGTTGCAGTAATTCGCCGTGCACTAAACGATAGTGCAAATAATTCCGGGTATATAGAGACCGTCAGGGGGGTCGGTTATCGATTCATAGGTGATATCACTATTGCTGGTGATTCAAGTGTTCCTGCACAAGTGCTTTTTCGTTCGATACCAGCGGAGCTCACGCCATTTATCGGACGAAGAGAGGAGCTGCAAAAACTCTCTGGCATCTTCGCCAAAAACAACTGTCGACTGTTGTCACTGCAAGGCCCTGGTGGTATCGGTAAAACCAGACTCGCCAATGCCTTACTGAGAGAATTGGCGATGCAGGGGGTAAAGCAGCACGATCCCGGGTACGAAATAATTGCGGCAATTTCATTGTCTTCGATTCAGCCGAATCCGGAACACGTTGTGCAAGCCATCGCGGCGGCCATTGAAGTAAGCTTGCATCATAGACAATCGGGCGTTGAGCAGATAGCAAAGCACCTGGCCGGCAGGCGTGCTGTGTTGCTGCTGGATAATGCAGAGCATTTAACTGAGCAGCTCAAAGTCTGTATCGATCTCCTTCAGCAGCTGCCGTTACTAAAGTTGCTTGTGACATCTCGAGTGCCAACAGAGCTTTATGGCGAATGGAGCTATTCTGTACCGGGATTGTCGCTGAACAAAGACAAACCTCATGTTGAGGCTGATGCAGTAAAGCTTTTGATCTCATGTGCTGCCCGTGCATTGCCTGGTGTTGAAGTAACCGAACAAGATGCCGCGGTTATTGCGGAGATATGCCATCGCCTGAATGGAATACCTTTAGCCATTGAGATTTGTGCGCCATGGGTGCAGAAGATGTCATTTGCAGAAATTCTACATTCAATGAAAAGCGGCATGAGTGTAATGAAAGGCATAAAACCCATTGCAGGCAATCAGGATAATTCTATCGCACGGATCATGAGTCAGCACTGGCATGCGTTGAGCGAACAGGAACGAACAGCCTTCGCGGCGCTATCGTTGTTTAGCGTTGAATTTAGTCTTGAAGCAGCGTTGTATGTCACAGGCTGTGCGGCAGCCACGTTGAGAGATCTTGAAAACAAATTCATGCTTGTCAGGCAAGCCGACGAACGATTCTCACAACATCCGGTGATGCGGGAGTACGGTAGGAACTGGTTGGCGCAACATGATATAGAGCATCAATTCACCCGCAGGTATCTTGAATATTATGTCGCTTTAGCTGAAAACACTGACAAGAACATTCTCAGCGGTGAGCAATTTATGCTCATTCAGGCACTTAGTCTTGAGCATCAGAACTTTCGAGCCGCACTGCAAGTGTGTCTGGAGAATGAAGATCATCCGATTAACGGGCGTGTTATGGGGCTACGCCTGGCCGGTGGGCTGTGTATGTTCTGGTTTCTTGGCAACCACTGGGCGGAAGGTGAAGAGTGGGCTCGTCACTTCATTGCGCTCAACAGTGAGAGCAGCCCGTACATTGCGCGCGCTCTGCTTACGCGGGGAGGGCTTGCCGCACTTAATGATAACTTGTCTGTAGCAGACGAGTGTATGTCACGAGCTGTGGATACCGCATTGGTACATGGGCCTTCCTATCTCTATGGTCGTACATTATCCGGGCTAGGTCTGGTGCGTCGGCTGCAAGGGCGGTACGACGAAGCGATAGCGCTCTGTGAGGAAAGCCTTGTGGTGTTTCGTGATGTGGAAGATGATGGCAGCAGCCTGGTATCACTTGGTTGTATTGGGCAGGCGTATAGCGATATGGGGGAATATCAAATGGCAATTGAAACATTTACTCAAGGCGTCCAACTAAGCCTGGTAGTAGGCAATACTTTTAATCTGCCACATGCGGTGGTAAATCTTGCACGATCGCACCTGGCGTTGGGACAGATCGAACTGACTCACAGCTACCTTCAACAATACATGCCGATGCTCAACGAAATGGGTTTTCTGCTCTATATTGCGCAGGCATTAAATGTGAACGGTTGGCTGAATGTTTCTGAAAATAATCCGGTCGAAGCACAACAGTGTTTTGCAACTGCAGCTGAGCACTACCTTAAGCTGGGTGATCGCACAGGGCTGGCTGAGTCTCTCGAAGGAATTGCCGCTGCAAGTTGTGGAAACGGGGATTATCAACTTGCGCAGACATACCTTTCTGCTGCCTATCAGCAAAGTGAAGATATAATGTATGACACGCCGGGCGGATATCGTCAGTTAATGGGTGGTGTTGAACGGGAGCTACAAAATAATTTGTCACCAGAGCAGATGGCATTATCGAAACGAATCGGGCAGTCGGTAACACCTGCATTGCTGCTTGCTGCTTTAGGTAATTGACTTGAAAGTCACGCTTAATCGAGGGGCTTTGTAATAACGCCAATGTAATTACAAACTGTTCCGTAGAAAAGAAATCAGCAGTGGTTTGAAAAACTGGTTCAATCTTCTCTTGCACGCTTGAAAACCATATGCACGATTTCCATAAAATAAATCAGCACTCCGGAGATGAAGCCTAATAGATGTCCATGGAAGGATATACCGGAGGTGTCATTTTCAATAACCATGAGGCTCACCATATTCTCCCAGTAGATCATTATGATGCTTAGGCTGACAAATGAAACCCAGAAACTGGTGACGATGGAATTAGACGCGCGTAATGAATATTTGGTTGTCATCTCTTGATATAGATCAATATTTAAAAATATTCTCAAGCATATGTAGCCTAGCATAGCGAATATTAATCCGGATGCGCCTAGAAGGTTGGTAAATTCATTTAGGACTGGATGAAACATCCATGTCAACGTGCTGGACAATACGGTACACAAAATAACTATAGGGATAAATCGGTTGGATATCTTCGCCAGTATAATCATAAATATTATTAACATCGATATGTTTGAAGACAGGTGGAAATTATTTAGATGATAAAACGGAGCGGTGAATATCCCGAAGGGGATAGACTTTAAGTTTTGAGGGTATAGCAAAAGATATTTAGTGGCGGCAAACGGAATTTTATGAATAACCATAGAGCCGTTGCTGGTAAACACAGGGAACAGGTAATTCACCCATATCATAATGGTTATAATGGAAGAGCCGAAAATCCATTCGGCTGTTGTTATTTCATTTTTAAATTTTATCATTTTACTAAAACGCTAATCAGTATCATTCCAGGTCGCATTATTCGTGAGGTTTCGCACTTGAAGGAAATCTCGCTGATAGTCAGTTGATCGGCTGAGACGAGACGCAGGATTTTCTTCTGCTGTAGAACAATTGCACCAATACAATGATAGGCCTCATTTGTTATCTTGAAACATCGTATAGAAACCTGAATACTATTTCGAACGGTCGCTCGTATTTATGCAGAATGGTATGTCGGCAATGTGGTTTGTAATGGTTCTGCGTTATAAAACATCTGCTGTGCTGTAGGCGGAGATGTTAAGCGCTATTGATCGCATCGTTTGAAAGAACCTTAATTTTATGCAATCACACAAGCCCATCACATCATTTTGAAAAACGTATGGCGTTTGTGCTACAGCGGAAAAAACGTTTTGATTGGCGTTACAATACATTCCAATTTGTGGCCCTAACCAATGCTTCCAATGCCGCTGTACCTGCATGTGAGTTGCCGTTGACATTCAGACACGGGGACCACACAGCAACCGTACCAATATCCGGAATCACCACCACGATACCGCCGCCAACCCCGCTTTTGCCCGGTAGGCCGACGCGGTGGGCAAAGTCGCCAGAAGCGTCGTAGTGGCCGCATAACATCATCATTGCGTTTATCCGGCGCGCTCGCTCTTCATCAACAATATGCGTTTTCGTTAGCGGGTCGGTGCCGTTGCTGGCGAGGTAAAGTGCGCTGCGTGCTAACTGCTCACAATTCATTGCGATAGCACATTGCTGGCAATACACGTCCAGCACGTCGCTGACGGTTCTTTTAAGATTTCCGAAACTTTGCATGAAATGCGCAAGGCTGGCGTTGCGATGTGCGGTTTCACGTTCAGATTGTGCTACTTCACTATTGATTGCAATGGAATCGTTATCTGCCAGTTGTCGAACCAGTTTCAGCAGGTGCGCTGTGCAGTCTTCGGTAGTCTTACTCTCAAGCAGTGAGTCAGTCACTACAAGCGCGCCGGCATTAATAAGCGGATTACGTGGGATGCCGCCTTCCTTTTCAAGCTGCACAATAGAGTTAAATGCATTGCCTGAAGGTTCACGTCCCACTCGATCCCAGATTTTTTTATCGTGCAGGTTCAACGACGCTGTCAACGCAAAAACTTTTGAGATACTTTGAATAGAGAAGTATTCCTGTGAATCTCCAAACAGGGCTTTTTCGCCAGTGACGGTGACGATGGCTGCACCAAATTTATCAGCAGGCACTTGAGCCAAAGCCGGAATATAGTCGGCTACTTTGCCTACGCCGATTTCATGTTGGATTGATTGGCAGGCTAAATCTAGTTGTGTCTGTAGCGAGGGCATGTCTGACTGACTTTACCGAATAAAGTGAAGATCTACTTTACTACCTTTCTGTGCACTCGTTTTCGATATTTGAGGGGCAGGCTTCATGAATTCTATGACCGTTATTTACCCGAATCTTCCTCGTTTACAATTGGCGGGTTTCACAGGGTAATTTGTGCCCCGGGATTCAGAGGTGAGGTGTTAGGTGGCTTTACGCATTAGAGTACTAATATATCTGTATGATATTTGTTTCCTGTGTCCGACGGATACAGGTTCAGTAATTAGAGTCTTTGATAAAGAATTTTTTACATGAACGAACGTATAGTTAATTTGCACAGCGAATTGATCTACTCTGTGGCAACGCCGACAACCATTCTGCTTCAGGTGGCGGCTATGCAGACGGGACGGCAATTCATCACCGATGAGTTGCTCACTGTCACACCTCCGACCCCTGTCGATTACCTGCAGACGGGGCCATTGGGTAATCGTCCCTGCAGACTCAGCCTGCCACCTGGGTTCGCCACTATTCATTATTCGGCGACGGCAACACTCGCACCGAAGCAGGCTGACAATGCAGATTTACACGAATTGGACTACACCGAGCTTCCTGCAGACGTATTAACCTACTTAAATCCGAGCCGATACTGCGAGTCCGACAAGCTGGGAAAGTTTGCCGCCGACACCTTCGGCGACCTGGAGCGTGGTTACGACCGTGTCAGCAAGATCACCGACTGGGTGTATGAAAGCCTGTCTTATACGCCCGGTAGCACGGGCTTCAGCACCACGGCCTGCGATGTGTTGCTGCAGCGCGCTGGAGTCTGTCGGGATTTTGCCCATGTGGCTATCGCACTTTGTCGATCTCTGGGAATTCCGGCGCGCTATGTATCAGGGTATGCTGTCAATCTCGATCCACCGGATTTTCACGGCTTTTTTGAAGCTTTTCTGGGGGGGGACTGGATCTTGTTCGATGCCACTAAGCTTGCCCCTGTCAGTGGATTTGTACGGATCGGCGCGGGACGTGATGCCGCGGATGTTGCCTTCGCCACGCTCATTGGTCAGGCCACTCTGACACATATGACCGTTCAGGCGATTGATCCGGAGCAGCCGACGGATGGGCATCGTAGTGAAGTGATCTCAACGGCATAGCCTTGGGGCGGCTTTCCGCGCAGACTTGTTCAGTCGAAAGGCATTGTCAGTCGCGAGGAGCATTGCCGCAGGATCGTAGCTGAAACGGCATCCTGCGGTGTGTCATACGCAGGATAACCGACAATAACTGCGGTACAAGGAGTCGGAGATGTCACTGCGGCAGGCCACTCGCTCACGCTTCGGGTATTCTTGATCGCTTTGCGCTCATGTACGACTCCGATGTGTCGGTTATCACCGAAACTGAAGGCAACTATAAACTAAAGACGCTTCTTCCCTGAGGTCGTTGGTCGATCTTCACCGGGCAAATTAGTTTTTTATGTCGAAAATACAATTAATGATTGGACTTCGCTCGGTAAGACTCTCAGACTGCAGGCGCTGATCGTGCGGCGATTCTCTTCTAAAAATGCGCGAAGCGTGGTCTATAGTTGACCTGATAAGACCTTACTCTGATCAATTGATTCAGAGAACTTGCGCATCAATTTACTGGAAAACAAAATGCAAAACCTAACGCCAGCAGGGGAGAACCTGGTGGGTGACCTTTCGAGTCGCTACAACCTGAGCCGTGACGCTGTGGTTCATATGCTGGTAGCCGTAAATAACGGTGGTGGAACCATG
>CALISD010000217.1 GCA_938041955.1 uncultured Granulosicoccaceae bacterium
GGTGTTTTATTCACCTTTGAGATCTGTAGTTTTTGACCGCATACCCAGACATTTTTCAGTTCCTTGAAAATCGCCTTGGGCATGCCTTCAGGCAGATCGATAGTGCTGAAGTCATCGTGTATTTTTACCGAGCCGATGTACTGGCTATCGATACCGGCTTCATTGGCGATAGCGCCGACAATATTGGCAGCCTTGACATCATGAACCTGTCCGACCGCCAGACGATAGCGCTCCATACCTACTTTAGGCTTTGAGTCCGCAGATTGAGTCTTTGGTTTTTCTGATCTTACTTTGCGATCTGAATGGTCCCGGCTGGTTTGCTCCCTGCTTACATTGTCTCTCGCAGGTCTTTCGCTTGAACGAGGCTTTGTGTCGCGTTCGCCTGACCGATCACGGCCTGGTCTTTCACTCTGTCTGGCGGCGCGCTTGTCACCCTGGCTTCTTTCGCTCTGACGATCATTACGGCGGCTGTCGTTGCGTTGATTGTCATCGCGGGCGTGCTGTCGCTCTGAGCGCTTTTCGTGAATAGGTGCAAAGAACGGAGAGTCACCCTGAAGCAGACGAGCCAGTGCGGCAGCAACCTGTACCGGGGTGTGGCTTTCGTTTTCCGTTTGATATTGCTCAACGAGCTTTTCGTAAAAGCTCAAATCTTCGCTATCAATGGTGTCGGTAATACGTTGATGAAATTTTTCCGTACGCTGTTTGTTGAGCGCTTCTGTGGTTGGAAAAACCATTTGTTCAATGGTTTGTCTTGTGGCGCGTTCGATGGTTTGCATCATGCGTTTTTCACGCGGTGCAACAAACAGGATCGCATCGCCTTTGCGGCCGGCACGTCCGGTGCGACCAATTCTATGTACGTAGGATTCTGTGTCTTGTGTGATGTCGTAGTTTATAACGTGGCTGATTCTTGAAACATCCAGTCCGCGTGCGGCAACATCGGTCGCGACAATGATATCGAGCTTGCCTGATTTAAGTTGTTCAATGGTTCGTTCACGCTGCCTTTGCAGAATATCGCCGTTGAGTGGTGCGCTTGCATAGCCACGTGCTTCAAGTTTTTCAGAGATCTCAACCGTGCTGGTTTTTGTTCGCACGAAAACGATCATGGCATCAAACTCTTCCACTTCCAGTATTCTGGTCAGTGCATCCAGTTTGGCGCGCCCCGCGGCGGGCACGAATCTTTGTCGGATGGTGCTTGCAGTTTGTGTTTTCACCTCGATTTGAACTACTTCGGGTTTGTTGAGGTACTTTTCTGCAATACGTGCGATTTGTCGTGGCATGGTGGCGGAGAACAGTGCCATCTGCCGTTCGGTAGGTAGCTGTTCCAGGACCCATTCGACATCGTCGATGAAACCCATGCGCAACATTTCGTCGGCCTCATCAAGAATGAACATTTTCAGTTCATTGAGCTTTATATTCTTCTTTCTGATGTGGTCCATCACCCGTCCCGGTGTGCCGACAATGACATGCACACCTCGTTCAAGCGCGCGGGTTTGCACGCGGTAGTCCTGTCCGCCGTAGACTGGCAGGACGTGGAATCCTTTGACGTGGGATGCGTATGTTTTAAACGCTTCGGCAACCTGAATGGCCAATTCGCGTGTGGGCGCCAAAACCAGCACCTGAGTCGCTCTGTTTTCCAGGTCGAGCATGGTGAGTGCAGGAAGTGCGAACGCGGCTGTTTTACCTGTGCCGGTTTGTGCCTGGCCCAGCACGTCTTTGCCTTCCAGCAAAAGCGGGATGGTCTTTGCCTGAATGGCAGATGGCTTCTCGTAGCCGATTTTTTGAAGCGCTTGTAACACGGGGGCGCTAAGCGCGAGTTCGTTAAACGCGGGTATTTCAGTTTTCACAATAGTATTACCGCAGCAATTCGCTGTCTGGATATTGGGGGAATGCGCGGGGGCTGTATTCAACAGAGCGGCCGCAAGGTTTAGAGACTTTCGTCTAACCGTGCGCTGTCTGGGGCATCTCCCAATTGGCCGGTATCTCTCTATTATATGGGTTTTATTTGATCATTTGTGAGTGATGTTCAGCAGGAATGTATTTAATCCCTGCGGGGCGTTTCCTGCGGAGGGCTGTTGCCTTGCTGGGGCTTAGTGCTGATGCTTGTTTGAGTGGCTTGACGTGGCTTGCTCAGCTTAGCGGCTTGAGCGGCGTGACGTGAGCGGCATCCCTGCCGGGGGCCTTCATTTTTGAAGAGACCAAAAACAGAAGCAAAAAGTCTTCTTGCTGCTGTTTTGCCCTACGGGTGTCTGTGCCATTTTTTGAAATCATCCTCCGTCGGGTCGCGCGGTATGCACATCCATGTGCACCGCGCTCAAAGCGCCGTCCATAGCGCTTTGACCCGACTACAGATGATTTCAAAAAACAAAACAAAGCGCGGGAAAAGCGAACCGGCTCGTGCCTTTAGCACATTGCTCTGCTGGTTTGTGATTGCGCTCGATTGTTCTGACTTCCAGCATTAATCGTCGGTTCTCTTACCGGAGCCTCAGATAGATAGGGGGATAAGCTTGTGTATTCACTACAGAGCTCAACTCAACTGGGCATTTTCAGCGATGTACGAAAACCCTCCTTTTCGATGAGATTCAAAACCAATTACAAGGACGGTTGGCTTAAGAATGATTACGTTGCCGGGCATTTTGTGAATAGAGGCAATAAGCGTGAGCCACAATTCAGCAGAGCAATGTGCCAAAGGCACGAGCCGAGGCTTTGCTTTACCGCGCGTTTGATTAGTTTTGAATCTCATCGTGGAGACAGGTAAAAGTGGCATGGATGCCACGTTAGCGAAATGGGCACATGGATGTGCCGTCTGAGCGGGCCTGTTGGAGCGATGAGATTTAAAATGCCGCAGGCACCCGCAGGGCAAAGCATCCGCGTAGAAGCGTTTTGGGTACTTTTGCGCTTTTCAAAAGTGCCTCGTAGCGCCAGGGACTGGCATCGAAAAATGCCATGGATGGCACGCAACGCTCGTTGAGCATAGCGAATGCAAACCTAGCAAGACAGCACGTTGAGCGCAGCGAATGCCAAGCAAAAAACCTAACTACCCAAGCTGCTCCTCATAAAGCCGCCCAAACCGAGGCAGCAACTGCTCCCCACCAGCCAACCGCAGACAATGCCAAGCCATCGCATGATTAGACGTCGTCACAGGAAGACCAATCTTGCTTTCAAGCGCTTTAACCTGCTCAAGCAATCGAATACTGGTGCAGGACACAAACACCAAATCAACACTCGCCTCGTTAAGCATCTGATCAATGCCTTGCTCAAGGCTTTCGGTATCGATACGAGCAACCAGTGGATCAAGTGGTTGATTAAATGATCCAAACACCGGCACTTCAAACCCTGCATCAACAATGTATTGCCGCAACACTTGATTCACGTCGCGCTGATACGGTGTGAGCACAGCAATACGCTTTGCACCCAGCGCTTTAAATGCTGCAAATGCTGCGGTAATTGGCGTGGTGGCTTTTGCCTCTGGCTGCACCTCTGCGATGCGATCAAATACGGTCTGCTCACCCAAAACTGTGGTGGCAGAGGTACAACCGTAGGCCACCACATCCAACCCTTCACCCGGCAGGATGGTTTTTAACGCCGCAGGGATTTTCTTCTCCATAGCCGCCAGAGTTTCCGGCGTCACTACAGGAGAATTCTCAACACGTGTCTGGTAGATACCGATCGCATCATCGGTAAACACCTGACGAAACTCATAGTCTATTGTGTAGTCCGAGCTCAGCACGACCATGCCGATTTTGGCTTTATGGCCGATACCGGCATTCAGCTCATATGGCAGGTTTTCAATTAATTGCCAACCGTCAGTTTGCCAGTCTTCTTCAGCCATTTTCGTAGCAACTACAATGCGATGAACAGCAGTTAGACTGCCGCTGTCACCGCAATCTCAACCGTAAAGTCAGGGGATGCAAGCTTCGATTCCACACACGCACGTGTCGGTGTATTGCCCTTTGATACCCAGGCATCCCAGACTGCATTCATTTCGGCAAAATCACCAATATCTGCAAGCCAGATTGTGGCAGTCAACAGATTAGATTTATCGCTTCCGCCCTCAGCAAGCAATGCATCAATGGCGCTAAGAATATCTTTAGTTTGATCAGTCACCGACCCGCCTTTGGCGTTCTGGGCTACCTGACCTGCAGTAGAGACAATACCGTTATGTACAACGGCCTGACTCATGCGGTCACCGCTTTTGATTCTTGTAATACTCATAGATTTCGTCTCCAGACTGGTAATTTTTGATAGTCTATCACGGAGTTGAATTGATCAAAGCTACCTGGCGCGAAAAGCGTCGCCTGGTGCTATTTCTACACCTGTTTGCCATACAAGGAACACCGCATGCGCTACCTGCACACCATGATAAGAATCCGCGATGTCGAAGAATCACTTGACTTCTGGTGTAACAAAATGGGCCTCATCGAGACTCGCCGCATGGAACATGAACAAGGGCGCTTCACACTGATCTTTCTAGCCGGCAGTAAAGATGAAGCAAACGCCAAAGCCAATAACGCCCCGGAACTGGAACTGACCTACAACTGGGACCCGGAAGATGATCTCGGCAACGCACGCAACTTTGGTCATCTGGCGTACAAGGTGGATGACATCTATGCGACTTGTCAGTCCCTGATGGATGCCGGCGTGACTATTAATCGCCCTCCTCGCGACGGTCGTATGGCATTCGTGGTATCACCCGATAACATATCTATAGAACTGCTTCAGGAAGGCGATGCACAGGCACCGGCTGAACCATGGCTTTCCATGGAAAACACCGGCTCCTGGTAACCACAATATCACCCGTCAAACCACCTAGTAAGAGACAACACCATGGCCACGCTCGAGTACTTTCAATTCCCGTATATGTCAGACAACTATGGCGTGCTTATCCATTCACCGGACACAGGTGAGACGGCAAGCGTTGACTGCGGAGATGCCGCGGCCACACTTGCAGCACTTAAAGAAAAGCAATGGTCACTGACACACATTTGGGCTACCCATCATCATGCCGACCATGTCGCAGGCCTTGCAGAACTCAAACAACACAGCAACTGCCATGTGACCGGCCCGAATGGTATTGATGGCGTAGATAACAACGTTGGTGATGGCAACTCCTTCGAGTTTGCCGGTGTCACAGTGGAAACCATCCATACACCCGGCCACACCAAAGACATGATCAACTATCACCTGCCGACTGAAAAAACCGTTTTTACAGGCGATACACTTTTTTCACTAGGATGCGGTCGCTTGTTTGAAGGGGATGCCAACATGATGTGGGACAGTCTGAATAAGCTGATGGTTCTCCCCGCAGACACTACCGTTTATAGCAGCCACGAATATACTGAGGCGAATGCCGCATTTGCTATCAGCGTTGACCCGGACAACAAAGCGCTGCAACAACGAGTTGAACAGATCAAATCACTGCGGGCGCAGAATAAACCCACCGTCCCGAGCTTACTTTCAGAAGAGCTGGCAACTAACCCTTTCCTGCGAGCGTCAGATGCCCTCATTCGTCAGCAGTTACAAATGGCCGATTCAACAGATGCTGAAGTGTTCGCAGAAATTCGCGCACGCAAAGATAATTTTTAAGTATCGGGCTTCAACTGGCAGGGTCATTCAAAGTAAATAAATACCGCGCAGCGACGCTGCGCCAATTGAGAATAAGCAGTGGAACTCAAGTTTGATGGTTTGTTATTTGATTTGGATGGCACGCTACTCGACTCAAGCGAAGTCATCGCTCGTGCCTGGGCCGCTTTTGCGCATAAATACCACTTAGACATCCGTAAAATATTGCCTTCGATTCAAGGCAAACCTGCAAGGGAAGCGATTGAAACCTTAAGGCCAGGCGCCTCATATAATGAGGTATCACAAGATGCCGACTGGCTGGAACAGATGGAAACCAACGATACCGACGGTGTCATCGCCCTGCCTGGCGCTGCTGATATTCTGAACACTTTGAACAATGCAGGTATCCCGTGGGCGATTGTCACTTCGGGCACACTGCCTGTTGCGACAGCCAGAATAAAGGCGGCTGCTTTGCCCTTTCCAAAGGTTTTGATTACGCCGGAACAGGTATCAAGAGGCAAGCCTGATCCAGAGCCATATATTCTTGGAGCACAAAAATTAGGCATGGATGTGAAGAAGTGCATTGTATTTGAAGACGCACCAGCGGGAATACAATCAGGCTCTGCGGCAGGCGCTGCCACTGTGGGTATTTTAACGCAATTTGATGAATCACAGTTGTTAGCATCCAATGCCACAGTGTGTATTCAGAACCTGCTGGCTGTGAGTTATTCAGCGGATAACAACCAACACCTGTTAGTGATTCAACCAAACTGAGCGGCTGACGCACCAGACAACCCTCGCTAACGCCGACAGACTAGTGAGGCACGAACAGCAACTACGAATCCCCCAGGAACCCGACGGTCAGCGAATGGGTCCAAGCCCACACGTCAAGGAAACCCGACGCGTTAGCGAGTGGATCAAGCAACGCTCGTCAAGGAAACCTGGCGCGTTAGCGAGTGGATCAAGCCCCACACGTCCCATAGGAATCCAGTCCCCAAGACCCCGGAACAACCGCAGCCAAATATACAGCCCAATAACAAACCCGCCACCACAGCAGCCACAGGAAAAGACCTGCAGGTATCACTCAGGCTTCTTAACCGGCGCCTTCTCAGAATAAACATAACTATCAGGCGGTACAAACCGCACAATCGGAAACAGCGGCCAAAGCACATCGGTTTTACGCATCACCATCTTCAGCCAGGTATCGAGCTTTCTATCAGCCACGGAATCATCATCGGCACCGGTGGCACGCTTCAAAGTATCGCGAGACAGAGGCTCCTCGGGATAACGCAGCAATTGAGATAAAATCTCAAACTCCCGCTCAGACAGTGATTCACAGCGTTGCCCGAGTGTCGCGGTTGACTCCAATTCGTCAAGGATGGGTGGCAGGGTCAGATAGTGGGATTTGGTCATAAAAACTCTTGGATCCTGCGCTGCAGGCATACTTATCGGTTAGAAATGTGGCGCTGCGGGCCGACGGGGTTATCATACCTATGATCGGCACTGTTGGTGCAATGACTCATAGATATTCCACACCTCCTCTTCCAGATATTCGCCTGTGACAGTTAAGTGACAGCACGTTACGCAATCTATTTTGCCCCACAAGACGACTCCGAACTAGAAAGGTTCGGCGCGACGGTACTGCGTCGGCGCGCGACTGATCCCGAAGAATGGCTAAATCCGGATTTACCGGTCGAGTTCCCGGCATCGTCAGATTGGCAGGATCTGGTTCAGCGACCAGCCCACTACGGTTTTCACGCCACAATAAAAGCGCCATTCGAGTTAGCTGACGGTCTTTCTGCCGACAAGCTAATGGCTGACCTTGAGCAATTTTGTCACTCACGTCAACCAATCAGCCTGCACGGGTTAGCGCCGATACGAACCAGCCGCTATGACGCCCTAGCTTTTCATGACCAACCAGATGCCCTGCCACAACTGGCGTCTGAATGCGTGACTCACTTTGAAACGTACCGGGCACCGATCACTCAAGCAGATATTGATCGACGGGAGCCGGCAAAGCTAACCACGGTTCAGCGTGTGTACCTGGAAAAATATGGTTACCCGTACATTCTGGATGACTTCAATTTCCATATGACCTTATCCGGTCGAAACGATCACGACGATGCGAGTTATTTAGATTGGCTAAAGCGCCTTTATCAATCGATGATTACGCAGGACCCCGTGCTGGATCGGCTGTGTGTATTTTACCAGCCAGATCGCACCACGTCATTTGTAAGAATTGGTGAGTTTGTATTTGGTACCTGATCAACAGGTTCGAATAGAGAATAAGCCATGCGAGCCGGCTTAACTCAAACAGGCACTTGATCCACACGACGCGATTTCCCGGATCAACAGTCAACACTCAACGCCCAAAAATTAAAAACGAAAGGCAGCAGCCTTTTGGTGCACCCGCTATGCACTTATGCCTCTACGCTGCTTGTTTGCAGCGTTCCATTATTAGTGCAATTAATTACCTGCGTCTCCCTACCCTTACAAAAATTCTCAGTAAATATACACACCTGATTTGCATCATCAACAACAACAATTTTGCCGAGCGGAATTGCCAGTGTGTAATCAACAACTGCAACACGATATTTCCCCAACGACCACAGGATAAAGCCGGTTCTTGAGAAGCAATATGCCGGGCGAAACCGCAGGCTATTTTTTAAGTAGTGCATCGATTTGTTTTGAATCTGATAGCGTAGCCGGCAGTTCAGATAACCGGGAACCGCACCTTGATCACACGCAATAACTTTGCAGGCTTAATGATATTAAGCGCCACTATTATTTTCAGCAGCAACTCATTTGCAGCAGCTTGCGTTGACTCCGGCAGCGACCCTGACGGTGATGGCTGGGGCTATGAAAACGGTGAAAGTTGCACTGTTGCGTTATCGAATAACCCGGCCACAGTGAACAGTGGTACCTGCATAGATGCCGATGGTGATGGGTGGGGATGGAACGGAGTATCCAGTTGCACCACAAGTAACAACTCGACAGCCAATATCGTTACCGTAGCTGCCACCACAACATCTTGTGTTGATAGCGACGGGGATGGCTGGGGCTGGAATGGAGTTACCTCCTGTGCGGTCAACGCATCTCCGGCAACACCTGTCGTTGTCACAGCAGCTACGCCTACTACCACCGTTACAGTGCAAAGCGGCACCAGCGCTGCAACACCGGTAAACACATCAAGCTGCCGCGTGGTTTTGTCACCAGGGGCAAACCTCTACAACGCAGTCGGAGGTGGCAGGGGAAAAATTTGTCTGCAACCGGGAAGCTACACACTACCGCAACAACTTTCACTGAAAAGCAATCAATCGCTGGTTGGCTTAGATCCTTCAAATCCGGCTACTATAAATACCAGTGCGGTGCGCTCACTGGTGACAACCGGGCAAACAAACATAACGATTGAGAATTTGATCATTGAAGGCAACCGCACCGGAGCACGCGAGTTCGGCATTCTGGTAGGCACGGGTAGCCGTAACATTTTAATCAACAATGTCGCAGTGCAAAACACGTTCGGCATTGGTATCGGAGTGACCGGCTCTCACACAATTACTGTACGTGGCGGTAGTATCCGCAATATTGGTCTCGACACCAGACTCAGGCAAGCGCTCTGGGTTTCATCAGGCAGCAGCAACGTCACTATTGATGGCGTCCATGTTCGAGGACGTGAAAACGATCAGGCAGGCGGTGATCACGCCATCACATGCATTGACGGTGTAAACGGATTTACCGTTAAGAATGTACACTCTGAATTTGCCGGATCAAGCGCGGTCGCGGTCAACAACTGTTCAAATATAGTCGTTAGCAACAACCAGTTGAGCAATGGCCGTGAGTTCGGTGTCGATATAGTTAACGGATCAATCGGCGCAACCGTCAGTGGCAACAGAATCACCGATTTTGATCGACCCGCAATGGTGTTTGATGATCATAGTTGGCAGTGTGTCGGCTGCGGCAACAACCCGACCGAAGTGACCATCAGCAACAACCAAATGTTAAATAACAATCGTATAAACCTGACTCGATGTAAAGGCATTGCCGTTGACCGGCAAATGATCATCAACCCGGCAAACTCTCAGCTGCAAAGCACTGACTGGATTAAGATCAACGGAAACAACACGGTTGATGCTGATTCCGCACTTTATTGCGACCATATTCACTAACACGCTACGGCTAGTCCATGTAAGCTTTTGGCCCGCAACATCGGTGTAACATAGAAGCACCTCATACACCGACCATCACCAGTGAATCTAATACCACCGCCAATCTATGGAGCCGCCACACTGGTCACCATGTGGCTGTTGCACAAACACTTCCCCATCATCTGCAGCAGTGCAGAATGGCCAATAGTAGTGGGTTGGATAATGGTAGGAATGGGCTTGATGGTTGATCTGGTGTCAATTCTAAATTTTAGAAAAGTACGCACCACAGTCAACCCGCTGCGACCAGAGAACACCAGCTCTCTGATCACTGAAGGGCTCTATTCGATGACCCGCAACCCGATGTACCTGGGCATGGCCATTATGCTCACCGGCGCTGCGTTCATTATGCGTTGCTTGTCTCCACTGCCTATGCCACTGGTGTTTTGCCTGGTGGTCACGGTAATGCAGATTCTCCCGGAAGAGAAAACCCTGGAGCGATTGTTTGGTGACGAGTACCGGCACTACAAACGCTCTGTTGGCAGATGGGTATAGGAACGCGACCAGCGCCCCACAACCAACGACTTTGTGAATGAGTCATGCGACCAATCAAGTGCACGATAATGTGGATGATTCCCCTGTAAGTTGGCGTACTGCTTTATTGTCAACGTAGATTCACTTAGTCGACTGCCAACTCGTGCCTCGGCATTCGCGCTAAGCTTGCAAAGTTGCAGGCCTAACGATCCCAGACCACTCCACCTTCGTTCCACACGTTGCACCAGCGCTCACCAACAGCATAGGTAAAGTAGACAACCATACTGGTATCTGCATACCAGTACTCTTGTTTGGTTACATTTTTACCCTGCACCAGATTGGTCTCAGAGTAAACATCATCCGGGGCACCGTTTAGATCCTGCTGGAAAGCAAACTGATCAGCACATGGGTTAGCCAGGGCCGCGCCCAACACCGGCTCATTGGTTAGAAGCGGAGCTTCACCGGCAGAGCAAGCAGTCAGTATCACAGCTGCCGTGAAGACGGACATTTGTTTCATCATTGCAGGTAATCTCCGAGTGAGCGATTTCTTTTTCATATTCACATTCATCGACAATGCCTATGGCTGCAACACGTAGCGGAAACGGCGTTGATCCGCAGGTGCCGCAGAACTTGTGACAGCATCTGGGTAGAAATCAACTCCCGTGCCACCTACCGCGCTATTTTCGCCACGCCAGAAGATTTCAATGGCTGCAGGGTTACCTAACTGAGCCCGGGATAGACCGAATTCAGCAATGCTACCGACCTGCTGTGCATTGATCGTCGCTATATAAGTCCAGAGCCAGTTGTTGCCGGAGCCTGAATACTTGTAGAGATCAGTGCCTTCGAGTAAATAATCTGCGCCAAAAGGAAGCTCTGAAGAGAACCCGCTGAAACCAGTTGCGTTCGAGCCATCAGTACCAATGTAAGCCGCGTGCCCATAGGTGAGCTGCGCAATGGGCGCATCATTCTGATAAGCCAGATAGAGCATCGTAGCACTATGTGCAATATACCCCTGGCGCCAGTCAATCTGCTCTGCCGTACCGGCAATATCACCGGAATCTGATGGCAGCGGTGTCAAGCCAGCCCAGTCTTGCAGATTACCATCAATACTTAATGACTGAACCAGATTGTTGCTGTTCGGGTTTGGCGGTGTTGTGGGGCTAACGGTAATGGTAACTACCGCAGGGTCGCCGTTAAGTAATGCATCACTTGCCCTGAACTCAAACGAATCTGAACCACTAAAACCACTATCAGGTGTATACACAACGTTAGGTGCAGTACCGGTCAGCGTTCCATTAGCAGGCTGTCGCGTTATCTGGTAACGCGGAACACCACCGTTAGGATCAGTCGCTGTGAGTGTCACAGACAATGTTGAATCCTGATTCATGGTCAGGTTTTGCGTCACCGCAACAGGTGGAACATTTACGCTTTGGTCCGCTGCATCGTAAGTGAAGAACCGCACTGGCGCAGACGCATCCACCACGTTGTCCGGATAATAATCCACAGTGGTGCCGTTATTGGCGGCATTTTCCCCGACAAAGAACAATGACAGCTGAGATGCGTTATCAAGTGCCGAACGGCTTATCGAAATTTCTGCATTGTTTCCACTTACCTGTACTTCGTTCACAGAGACCATCGCCCAACTCCAGTTGGTTCCGGTGCCGGTATACTTTTGCACTTCATTGGCTTCGATAATATAGTCAGCCCCTATAGGGTAACTACCATCAAAATTTCTAAAACCAGTGGCCGGGTTGTTGTCTGTATCGATGTAAATACCATAACCCCAACTCAACACTACCGGATTGTTATTGCGATACGCAAAGTAGAAATTGTCAGCATCATGACCTACCCACGCTTCCCGCCAGTCAATTACATCGCCGGTACTTGTGGCATCAACAGGGTCTATTCCGAAGGAATCAACACCGTCCCAGTCTGCCAGTGAGCCATCTACGGTAATAGTGGTCTGGTTGTTGGGCGTATCACCCACTACAGTAATGGCAATTGTCGCAGGCGCGCTGGTAGTCGATCCATCATTAACGGTAAAAGTAAATTGATCGACACCCTGAAAACCGGTCGCTGGCACATACACCATAGTAGGTGCGTTACCGGCTACCTCACCATTAGCTGGTCGATCAACTATTTCAAACAACAATGTATCGCCATTAGGATCAGAGCCTGCAAGTGTGATCGACAGCTGACCATTCATCGCCACACTCACATTTTGTGCAACAGCGATTGGGGGTGAGTTTCCACCAGCATTGGCAACCGAATAGATAAAGTAGCGTTCACTATCAGATCGCGACGCATCGGTGACCGGGTCAGGATAAAAGTCAATTGCATCACCACCGACCGCGGTGTTATTACCTAAAAAGTACATACGCAGAGTGGTCGGGTTACCCATTAGAGTGCGCGGCACAGATAGCTCGGCAGTATCGGCATTTATACTATATTGCGCCGTACCGATTTCCTGCCAACTCCAGTTGGTTCCGGTGCCAGTGTATTTAAGCACTACGCGACCTTCAATCAGGTAGTCAGATCCGATTGGTAACTCAGAGCTAAAACCTTTAAAGCCGGTCGCAGTATTTCCATCAACATCTATGTAGGTACCGTAACCCCAACTCTCAGTAACAGGGCCCCGATTACGATAACCGATGTAGAAATTATCATCATCATGCACCACGGTGGCCTCTTCCCAGTCAATTGTGTTAGCACCCGCCGTATCATCGGGATCACTACCGAATGATACCGCTGTGCCCCACTCTGACAGATTCCCGTCTACCACTATCACAGCGCCGTTCAACGGATTAGATACACCGGGCGTTGCTGGCGCTGGTGGTTCCACTGGTGGTGGGATGACGATCACAGGAGCACCATCATCAAGCTGCGACAAGTAGCTCGCAAGATCCGCCTGCTCAGCGACCGTGACAGAAACACTGGTGTGTGCAGCAATAGCATCTTCTAACGTGGGCGCAGAGCCATCGTGCAAATAAGGCGCGGTACGCCACACACCAAGCAGTGAAGGAGTATCGAGACCTGTCAGTGGCCCGCTCAGTCGCTGCCCGCTCTCAGGCATAAGCGTACCAACATCATGCAGCAGCGCATCAACGGAGTCAGTGAAAACAGCGCCGGTATGACAAGTTGCACAGCCGTTACTTACAAATAGAGATTCGCCATTCAGTGCCGCTGCCGTCATGGTTCCATCTGTATTGCGCCACGGGCTCTCATCAACCTTATCTAGACTTTCGAGATAAGCAGCCATCGCATCAAGGTCATTACTTAATCCGGCTTTAGCAGCACCCAACGGCGCTTCGGTAGCAACAAAATCTGCATCGTTCATCAAACCGGTACCACCGGCAAAGTCTCTTATCTGACCTTCGAAATCCTGCACTTCATCGAAGTTACCTGTCCAATGTAAAATGCCGTGGCCGGTACCTGCTCTGCCCTTAAGCGTTATCGTGTTACGCAATCCTTCACCCAGACTGGTGAAATCCCAGGTACGCCCATCATGCTCACCATCAACATGACAACTGGCGCAACTCATATAGTCAAGGCCTGCCAACCGATCGTCACGAGCATCGTAGAACAATTGCTTACCGCGAAGTACCGTGGCGTCCAACACCTCACTGGAAACCACATTTATTGTTGCCAGTTCAGTGGCTCCGGCAGAACCCGATTGCGTGATACTTTCGATATCAAACACACTGATGGTGCGATCCATAAAGTTGTGCACGTAAATACGCTTGCCATCTTTAGATACAGCCAAACCTTGTGGAGCACGGCCAGTATCAAATCGACCAATCTCTATACCGGTTGAAGCATCTATTACCGATATCTGCCGATTGCCTTCAAGTGACGTAAACAATGTAACGCCGTATGGATCAAAAACAGAGTGCGTAGCGACACTGGCGTTATCATGATCAATGCGAGAGCTTAATATTTCGGCATTCGCGCCCAGATCAATCTTTGAAGTAATAGCTCGAACCGTTTGATCAAACGTTATCCCTTCGCCACCGCGCAAGTCACCCGCTAAAATATTGTCTTGCTTTGACGGCAACCAGGCAACGTCACCTGCCGGAGATATCACTACCGGCCCAAGATAGTTAGGCACACCCGGACCTTCATGCTCAGACGCAATTCGGTTAATGTGCTGCATCACAATAGTATCTGTAGTGGACAATGTGGCTGCATTAAGCACCAATACTTCACCACCATACTTTTGCGTACCATCATCAACCACCACGTTGCCGGTATCCTCACCTGGCAGTTTATTCGTGATATAGCGCGACACATAGAGCGTATCCGCAGCCGCGTTTAATGCCAGTTGGCGAGGGTTAGCACCGACGTCACCACTAATGCCAGCACTTCCGTCCAGCGCCACGCGCTGAACTTTGCCAACCGCCTGAAGTGCTACAAATGCACCATTATTGTCCATCACAATGCCATAAGGCTGTGACGCACGCTGTAATGGATAAGTAGCAACGACAGACAAACTGGATGCATCAACCACACTGATACTGGCTGATTGTCGGTTTACTACCCATATATTTCCATCCGGAGCCTCTGCGAGACTGACCGGATCATTGCCCACGTCGATCTCTGCAAGCAATGATAGAGATTGCGTATCAACCACACCGACAGAATTGTTGTCCGGGTTAACGTTCCACACTTGTGACCGGGTACTGTGCTCCAGCACACCACTGGAAGACTTGGGCACAGCAGTCAATACCGGTGGATGTATCACTTGAGTAAAAGTACTTCTTATTTCTTCGCCAGTGCTATCACGTACGGTAAGGCTGACTACGTAACGCCCGGGTATGTCGTAGCTGTGTGAAATTGACGGGTTGTTGGTGTATGCCGTATCAACATTACCGTCACCAAAATTCCAACGATACTGCAGCGTACCACTGCCTGTGGCATTTGCAGTAAACGTGGCATCCGTTCCCTGTAGCTGTGGTGAGGCAACAAGCGGCTGAACACTTAAAGGTGCCGCTAACTCTGCAGCCAGTACCTGCACTTCCGCTATGTGAAGAGGCACTGGCGTATTTCCAGAATTAAGCTGTACTCGTAAATATCTGCCTGTTCGACCTACAACAATATCAGTGGTTTGTGCCGCAGCACCTGCCACTGCGCGGTTGTAAACGCCACTTTGAGAAATAGTGGAATCAAGGTCTTTGCTGGAAAACGGAACATCTGACACCAACAAGTGAAAGTCAGATAAACGATCAGTACAGCAATCAGTACGATTCCAAATGGTGACCGAGTCAATATCTACCAATCTGCCAAGGTCTAGTTCCCACCAGGCATTGATATCGTTATTGGTGTGACTGATAACCCCTGTGCCTGCATTTGGACACTGCAAGCCGAATGCATCCATCCAGGAACCAGACCGACCGGTAATACCCGTAGCCACTGCACCACCACAAATAAACGGGCCCTGTTGTGTTCCGATGTTTGCTCCGGCGCTGGTTAAGTTTCTGGTCAAACCACTCACCGTAGAACCGGAGTCCAGCTTTCGACACTGCAAACTAATTTGATTCAAATAAGTATCTGCACGACCAGAGAACCCGGATACAGCCCAGCCAGTATCACAAGTCCGTGAGTAATCACCACCACTCGCCGTGCCGACTGTGCCAAGATTTCTTGGCTGCCCAATCCAGTTACCACTGCTATCTACAGAGACACAGCGTGCACCTACGCTGTTTATATAGGTACTCGAGATACCCGCACCGTAAACACCTGCCAGCACTTCGTTGCTGCCACAAGATAAATCAAATTCAGTACCTCCACCGCCCCCGATCGTGCGATTTCCACCACCGTTATCACCGTTAACGTCGCCATCGATGGCGTTGCCGGCACTATACGATGCGTTCAAATAAGTCGAAGATTGCGTTGCTGTGCCGCCAATTGCCAGATTGGTGAGATCAGTTCTCTTTGAACCGAACACCTGCACCTCAGCAATATGAAGCGCGTTTGTTCCAGACAACTGCACCCGCACATATCGACCTTGCGTAGCCACTTTCACATCTGTTTGTCTGCCGGCATTACCGGTGGTGTGAAAGTCAAGAACGCCGCTTTGTGACAGTGTATTGTTAAGATTAGTTGATGCAAATGGTTGCTCTGAAACCAGCACATGAAAATCAGACAGACGATCGGTACAGCAATCGGTCCGGTTCCACACTCTAATGGTATCTATGTCCACCACACGCCCAAGATCAAGCTCCCACCATGCGCCAGCTTCGGTAGCCGTATGAGTCAGAGAACCTGCTCTGTCACTACCACTTAAGTCACCATCGATCGCCTTATCGGCACTAAAAAATCCAGTGTTGTTGTATTCAGATGATTGAGTCGCCGTTCCTTGAAGCGCTAAATTTTCAAGTCGGGTATCAAGTGCCGTGATACGAATCACCTGCGCCTCCGACGGTACGCCATTAACGTCTATGGCAAATAGCATCCAGTAACCCGGAATACTGACATTCGGGTTCTGATGAATGGTAACCGTGTATTGATTGGTGCCGGCCGAGGTGAATTCCGGCTTATAAAAACGAGTATCAGTATTCATCGAATGCGTGGTAGCAGACATACGAATTAAACTAAAATAAGCAACGTCACCCGTAGTTGATACCTGCAATGCGTCACCTGCATCAACACTTGCCTGCGTCGCTGTTACTTCAGGTCGAGTTGCCAGTGATCCATTACTGGCGTAAAGGTACGGCGGTGTGAAAATCTGTGCATCCTGGTGTGTACCGGTGGAGTTCGGATCGTTAGACGCATAGCCCCCACCGGCGGTCAGTATTCTGCCATCAGTCAGAAGCATTGCCGTTGAGTGGTAGTCGCGCGGGATAGCCATATTAGCCATACCACGCCACACACCCGTTTGTGGATTCCATACCTCTGGCTCAAGCACACTGCCGCTATCCCTGAACTTAGCACCAGTGGTATTACCGCCGACCACCATCACTTCACCCGTCGGAAACGGCACGAGCTGTTGGTATTTACGATTGTGCCGCATGTTACTGGTTGAGCGGATATCCGGATAGGCACCATTCAAATCAATAGTAAACGCTTCATTGGAAGCGCCAGTGGAATTGCCACCCCAGCTGCCATCGTTACGCCCCGTCGACAACAGCTTCCCGACGTCATACATAAACTGCACGCCACCGGCATGGTTAGCACCGTCGGTGGTCGGGTTCGCAGGACGTGCCGCACCATTGCCCAACGGATTGATCATCTGATTCTCTACCGTATCCCAGTAGTGATAGATATTGCCATTGGGGGCAACGCTCAACAGAGGAAACGCATTTTCACGGCCCAGCTCATTGTTACGTTGGCGCATGCTCAGGAAGTCGATGCCGTTCAGCACTCGCCACCCGTCAACCGGATCCCAGAGGTCGGGGTTGCGAGTGTTCCTCGATGTTCCAAGCGCGGTCATCACTTTGCCATCACCGGTCGCGAGCGTAGTTGGATACCAGCGACCACCGCTGGCCATATTATCTACGGTCTGCCACTCATTGTTGTTGTAATCAAAAAGCGTAGTCCATGGGCTGTTGCCTTGATTACGACCTCCATTAACCAACACTTTTCCGTCAGACGTCATTGACATAGCAGCACAAAACATATTGTGCCCCTGATGAAGGTTTTCCTGAAAGATGCCCGTTGCCGGATCCCAGATCGCGCTATAGGTTTGCTCGGTAGTTGGCCAGGTGCGACGTTCTGATCCCGAATAGGTCAGCACTTGGCCGTTGGGCAGGGTCGCCATCGACACCGCAACATGAGGCCAGTCCATCACCGATCCCCAGGTGCCAACCTCGGACGGACCACCGGTCGCAGCGCCGAGCACAGGCTCTTCTGCTTGCGGTAAGCTAAGCTCCGCACTAATGTCAGCGTCGACCTGCAACGGATCGCTGCTGTCACAGGCAGATAGGAGGAGGAGTAACACTGAAGCGAGTGCGGAAATGCCAGTACGCATCTGTAGATTCCGTTTCTTAAGGTTTATCTATTCGATAACGGTTACATTTGCGAATGACTTGAACTTTCAAAGGCATTCCGCCTCAAGTTGAGGTAAATGGTTAAGAAACAATCGCTAACGGTGATCCACATCACACCTCACCCGCCTTAAAAACCCGCCGAAGACGGCGGTGATCCTGACACGATGGCAAATAAATCAATAAACCACACATTGATTCGGATGCTTTGCTTGACAGGAATTCCTAGGCAGTCGATAATTCCCGTTTAGCGCGGGAATAGCTCAGTTGGTAGAGCACAACCTTGCCAAGGTTGGGGTCGCGAGTTCGAGTCTCGTTTCCCGCTCCAGGTTTAGAAACCCCGGCCCGTCCGGGGTTTTCTGTTTTTACGGTGCTCAGAAATTCGAAAGCGAATTTCGAACAGGCAATTGCGCCGATCCCCAACGATGGTGCTACCATTGTAAGCACGGGGCTGAATGGCAGAGTGGTTATGCAGCGGCCTGCAAAGCCGTGTACCTCGGTTCGATTCCGGGTTCAGCCTCCAAATATTTATCGTTGATGCAAATATGCAGGTGACTGCTCACAGTGCGCCTGCTGTGCTCTCGTAGTAGGAGGGTGCGCGGAACATAGTATTTTATTTGAGCACACCCGACACCATACGAGAGTGCAGCAGGTGTGCTGTGTGCAGTTACCCCGCCCGGGTGGCGAAATTGGTAGACGCAAGGGACTTAAAATCCCTCGG
>CALISD010000218.1 GCA_938041955.1 uncultured Granulosicoccaceae bacterium
GCATTCACCGTGTACCTGCGATCAATAAGCATTGTATGTCTGAGAGGCTATGTCGGAGAATGCCCTTTCAGCATATACCCCCTACAGATTCGATGATACCCGACTCGCCAGGGTGGTAGCTAAGTCCAGAGCGATCACGGAAACCCGAAGCGTGAGCGAGTGGCAAGCCACGGAGATTTTCCAGTTCACTTTGTGAGGGTTATATACTTTGTGGCCCGCACATCGCGGCGCGCGCCTATAGATGCTTAACCAGCTTCCTTATGGCTTACCCCCCACACAGACCATACACGCCCCACAATCGCAGGCAATATATTTCATCAGATCCCAACCCTCGTTCTATCTGCCTGCCATGGCGACTTATCAATCAGCCCAACTGGCCAGATATAGAAATTAAGATAAAGGCGCGACGGTTCGCGTGTTTGAATATATGCTAGATGTGAAGCGTCGATCTGCACCTCCGGAATCAAATCATCATGACTAAAAAGCAAGGCTTAAAACGCGGCCTGACCCACTATGGCGACAATGAATTCGCTGCCTACTTACGTAAATCCTTTGCACGTTCAATGGGTATCTCCAACGAGCTGCTGGACAAACCCATCGTGGGAATCGCCATGACGCCTTCGGGCTTTAACAGCTGTCATCGCGGCATGCCGGAGCTGGTCGATGCCGTGTCACGTGGTGTACTCGCGGCAGGCGCTCTTCCGCGTGAATTTCCGACTATATCCCTCGGTGAGGTTTTCTTAAGCCCGACCAGCATGGTGTATCGCAATCTTATGGCAATGGATACCGAGGAGATGGTAAGCGCGCAACCGATGGACGCCGTGGTCATGATTGGCGGTTGTGACAAAACAGTTCCAGCCCAGCTAATGGGTGCAGCATCTGCCAACATTCCCACCATTCAACTCGTGACCGGGCCTATGTCTACCGGCAGGCACCGTGGCGAACGGCTAGGCGCGTGCACCGATTGCCGCCGCTTTTGGGGTAAGTATCGCGCCAACGAAATTGATGAAGCTGAGATTGCAGCCATAGAAGGAAAGCTATCAACCACCTCCGGCACCTGTGGAGTGATGGGCACAGCAAGCACGATGGCCTGTATAGCGGAAACCCTTGGTATGTCCCTGCCGGATTCAGCGGCTATACCGGCAGTGCACTCCGAACGCCTGGTCGCTGCAGAAGAAACAGGCCGCGCTATTGTTCAGCTTATAAACAAACCCATTCTGCCAAGTGAAATCATCACAGAAAAATCCGTAGAAAATGCATTCCGTGCACTCATGGCTATCAGCGGGTCAACCAATGCAATCGTTCACTTGACAGCCGTCGCAGGGCGCCTGGGTATTAAAGTCTCACCAACACGTCTGAACGAAATTTCTGATGAAACGCCGGTTCTGGTGAATCTAAAACCGGTGGGTGAAGGTTACATGGAAGATTTTTTTGCCGCTGGCGGCTTGCGTGCCGTGCTGCATGAAATCAAACACCTGCTCCACCTTGATACCATCAACGTTGTGGGAAAAACTCTTGCAGAAGTGCTTGAAGAACCCATGGATTGGGTTGATCGAAACTACATTAAATCATTCGATAATCCCATCACCGATGTAGGCGGGTTGATCAGCGTGAAGGGAAACATCGCACCCGACGGTGCAATTTTCAAACGTGCAGCAGCCTCCCCTGAACTGTTTGAAGTGGAAGGAAGAGCTGTTGTGTTTGAAGATCTAGAAGACCTTGCAAACCGAGTTGATGATCCTGATCTCGATGTTGAAGCGAATGACATTCTGGTATTAAAGAATGCAGGCCCTGTTGCGGCCGGTATGCCTGAAGCTGGCTACCTCCCTATTCCAAAGAAGCTGGCACGCAGTGGCGTTAAAGACATGGTGCGCATCTCTGATGCTCGCATGTCGGGTACTGCATTTGGAACCATCATTCTTCATGTGTCACCAGAGGCAGGTATTGGTGGTCCGTTAGCGGCCGTTGAGAGCGGGGATCGCATTCGCTTTTCTGTGAAGAATAAAAGTATTGATCTACTGCTGGACGCTGAAACCATTGCTACGCGCTTAAAACATAAGCCGCGAATCAAAACACCGGCTCGCGGCTATAAATCGCTGTATAGCAAAACCGTCTTGCAGGCACCGGACGGTTGTGATTTTGACTTCCTTGTTCACGCAGAGCCCGATGTTTGAAAGCAATACGAATTTACCATCCGATGCGCTCCAACTGATTCTTTTGCTGTTGCTGCAACGCTGCTCTCACCCGATTCAATCCCACACACCGCCGGGCATTTCCGGTGAGCGTATTTAACGGCGTGTTGATTTGCCCTGAGGAGGCAAACCAAACTCTCAGTTGCAACCGATGTTCACTGGTTCACAATTCGCCCGCTCAGCACAGAATGAAATCATCACCTGTTCGAATGTCTTGCGCGCTTCCCATTACCGCCACAACTCGTGGCTGAGATCACAAAAATATGATTAATTAAAGGACAAAAATATAATCCACCCTATTCCTGCGCCTGCTATGAGATTATGGCTAAAAGTCGTTCATTTATAACCATATTCTGCCCTGATTTTCGCTCCAGTTGTCTTATCCGCTGCCGATTTCCTATACAGAGTCATACCATTGCGGTCCGTTGGAAAAAGACAAAACAAGGATTTTAGTAGAACCACTGGAAGCTCGGGTACTGTTCTCCGCAGATCCGTTCGGTGTGGCTGTGGATTTCAGTGCTGATGAATCAGACCTCGGCCAACTAAACAATACCGTCTCAGATCAACTAGCTGCTGCCAAAACGGTCTTCTTCGTCGACGAAAGCGTCGCCAACTACCAACAACTGGTCCAGGCACTCACAAACCATTACACGGACGATCCACATACAATCGTCTACACCATCACCCATTCCACATCATCGATTGACGACGTTACTGCGAAACTGAGCCGACACAATAATCTCGATTCTGTGCATTTTCTGACCCATGGTGCTGATTCGCATTTGTCGATCGGCACCACCCTTATTGATAACGCGAACTTCGCCAACTTCACCGATGAATTTGAGGCATGGGGCAATGCACTTGCCGACGACGGCGACCTGCTGTTATACGGCTGTAGCCTGGCCGAAAGCGACGCTGGCAAAGCACTACTTGAGAATATTGCCACCGCGAGTGGCGCGGACGTCGCGGCAAGCATCAATCTCACCGGTCACAAAAACTACGGCGCTGACTGGGAATTGGAATACAACACTGGCACAGTAGACAGCGATGTACCTGCAGCAGATATCGCCGGTGATTGGGAGGAGATACTGGCAACCGTCCTGGTCACCACTGAAGCGGATGACTCGGATGCACCTGATACGTCTACTGTTGCTGCATTGCTGGCCAACCCCGGCTTAGACAACGTGATCTCGTTGCGAGAGGCAATAGCCGCTGCCAATGCGCAGACGGGTCGCGACTTCATCGCATTGCCGGAAAACAACAACTATGTGCTTAATTCGGAAATACTGATCCAAAACCCGGTCACCATACAAGGCGATGGCATCGGTAAAACCATTGTCGATGGAAATGGCACCAACCGCGTTTTCAATATCACTAATGGCGATGTCATCATTGAAAGCTTAACGGTTACGGGTGGAGATAAAAATAACGGTGGGGATGCAGGCAGCGGGGGCGGAATCAAGGTCAGTGACTCGACTGTTACGCTGAATAATGTCGAGGTTATCGACAATACAACCCAGTCTTATGGCGCGGGTATCTCAGTCATTGAAACAGCCGTCGCAGCACCGACGGAGTTGATCGTCAACGATTCAACTATCAAAAACAATACCTCGACTGATTCAGATCCCAATAGTGGCGGCGGTGCAATCTACAGCAACGAAAATTCGATAATCACTATCAACCGATCTGTTATTGATTTCAATACTGCGTCTAACGGGGGAGGAATTTACAACCTCGGTACGCTGACAATCAATGACACCACCATATCGAACAACAAGGCTATACACGGCAACGGCTACGGTGGTGGCATTTATAGTTTTGGCACCACCATCATAGAAAGAAGCCTGATCGATTCAAACGAAGCCACTGAATGGGGCGGCGGTATCGACATAGAGAGTGGCACTTTAACCATAAACAACTCAACGCTGAGCAACAACGAGGCTATCGATAAAGACGGTGGGGCAATTTTAGCTGAGATTAGCGCAATAGTATCAATTACAAACTCAACTATCGCCTACAACACTGCCGGCAATAACGACGGTGCTATTGAAATTGTCGGAGGATCCCCGGTTGTTGATATTCAAAGCAGTATTATCACCAACAACACGGGCAACGGCGATGACCGCAATCAAGTGGATTCTGGCCTCATTTCACTCGGTTTTAATTTAATTGGCGATACCAGCTACACCAGTGGTCTGGACACGGATTTCATTGAAAGCGAAGTCGCCCCAGGCAACGCCGCCGCCTTTCCAAATATGCAAACCACACTGGAACAAAATGGCGGGTATACCAAAACCTATACGCTCTTGCCGGGTAGTCCAGCCATAGACTCCGGCTTCGGCGGTTTCGGTATTGATGCCACGCTGGCTGATCGCAACGAATATAGCGATATCGGTGCTACAGAGTTTCACCACGACAGTGACCAGCTGAAATTATATTGGAGTGATATTTCTAACAACGACATATACAGAGGGAATAGTGATGGTACTGCCAAGCAGAAAATAGTCAGCAACAGAGCGTTAGCGATTTCAGACATAGAAGTCGATACCATCAATCACAGAATTTACTGGATTGAAACTGACGATCTAAAAGTGAACGGCGACTCGGGTAGTGTCTATTCAGCCAATCTCGACGGATCGGACGTACAACAAGTACTCCCCAACACACAAACCTCCTTCCTTGCTCATCCGATTGGAATTGCACTAGATCCGGATAACGACAGACTGTACATAGGATGGGATGCGACAACTGACAACGGGGAGTCATACAATTACGTACAAAAACATACTCTCAGCGGCGCACTGCTCCCCGACACTGATTTCCTCATGGGAGGCGCATTACTTACTCCTCCAATATTACCAATATCACCACAAGACGTAGAATACGATAACGCAAGCGGTGAAGTTTACTTTACGGATAGAGCAACATCGCCCCTTGGTAATCGACCTATGGAGGTGGTATCCGTTGACAGCGCAGGCACCGCCACTACAGAGGTAACACTACCTACGGTTTCTGACGCCGACGGCAATGTCGGGGTGGCAGGGCTGGCAGTATCACCGGGTGGTGACACACTTTATTGGACAGAAACCTTTTCCAATACCATCTATGCCAGAGACACCATCAACTCTGTAGACTTCAACAGTAGTACGATCTCATTACCTGACACGGTAATCCACGGCATACAACAAGACAATACTACCTCCACTCTCTTTTTCACAATCACCGAAGATCTCGACAACGACTCAAAAGCCGATACCGGTTATGTCATGTCTGCATCAGATAACCTGACCAGCAATTTATCGACAATATTTTCAGGCCTGGACCTTCCTTACGCGATCGCATTAGGAAATTCATCATCAACAGCCACCAGCGTACCGAACGTCTATGTCAATAGCGGTGCAGCACTTATTCAGCAAAGCAGTGTGACACTCAATGCGAGTGATCTTGCATCAACCGACTACGACAGCATTGATGATGACCTGATCTATACAGTAACAACGCCACCGCAACACGGTATTTTGGAAAACGAGCTTGGAGTTGAAATCACCTCGTTCACGCAGGCTGATATCGGAGCTGGCAGGGTTCGCTATATTCACGATCCGGTAAAAACCGACATTACCGATAATTTTAATTTCACAGTCGAAGATACCGATTCAGTTCCGAACGTCACCACAGAGAACTTGTTTGCAATTACCCTGCATCCTGCCTCTAACGACGCCCCGGGCAATACAGGATCACTTCCTGCGTCTCTGACGGTTATGGAAGATACCGACAGTGTTATCGACCTCTCGGGTATTGAACTGACTGATCCGGACCATGGCGGTGGACAATTAACCATCAGGTTGGTCACCTCACAAGGGGGTGAGATTAGTCTGTTAAACACCGGAGCGACCAATGTAGGCACTGATGTAAGCCACACTGGCACTCTTGCGGACTTGAACGCCTATTTGGAC
Organism: uncultured Granulosicoccaceae bacterium; assembly: GCA_938041955.1. Classification (GTDB taxonomy): domain Bacteria; phylum Pseudomonadota; class Gammaproteobacteria; order Granulosicoccales; family Granulosicoccaceae. The sequence continues at coordinate 6,146 of CALISD010000218.1, forward strand.
ACCTTAACCAACATAACTTATCGGCACCCGACCGCCGATACAATGGGCACAGACGCAATACAAGTTCTGGTAACAGACAATGGAAATACTGGCAACGGCGGAGGCGGCCTTGTAGACCTCGGCACAATCCCCGTCTCTATCACACCCGTGAACGATGCACCTGTCGCAAGTACGCTTGAGACTGCTGCTCTTACGTACACTGAAAACGACACACCACTTGTACTGAGTAACACCATCACACTTGATGATATCGACGACACTGTTCTGCAATCGGCAACCGTTTCAATCACGGGCAACTTCGCAGGTAGTGAAGACAGGCTGTTGTTCACCGACCAATTCGGTATCAGTGGGGCTTACGACATTACCACCGGCATTCTGACTCTGACCGGATCCGCATCCCTGCCTGACTACGAAAGCGCGATTCAATCTGTCACCTATGAAAACACCAGCGAAAACCCCTCTACTTTGAATCGCACGGTATCCTTTGTCTTCAACGACGGAGAAGACAACAGCAGCCCACTTAATCGCGAGATTGAAGTCACAGCGGTCAATGATGCCCCCGCGTTGTTAACCATCGAAACTGTACCTGCTGCTTATACTGAAAACGGAACACCTTTTAGTATCACCAACAATCTCGATGTCAAAGATTTAGACGACACCCATATTGAATCGGCTACGGTTTCCATCACTAACAATTTTTCTTCCGGTGAGGACGTGCTCGGCTTTACCGATCAGTTCGGCATCACCGGTAACTTCAACTCCGTTAATGGCATCCTCACACTCACCGGTTCCGCCACACTGGCTGATTATGAAGCCGCCATTCACTCCGTCACTTACCACAATACCAGTGATAACCCGGCCATTCTGAATCGTACCGTGGCTTTCATCGTCAACGATGGGGACGACAACAGCAACCCGCTT
>CALISD010000219.1 GCA_938041955.1 uncultured Granulosicoccaceae bacterium
CGAACAACACCAAGCAAAGTATTGCACACCAGATGTACTGTATATCTATGTTTTTGTATGCATACCGGCAAACTAGCAAGCTTGAAATGCAATACACCAAGACCATTATTCCTATAGCCGCAGCATTGCTCGAAATAAATGTACCTCCCTCTAAGTAAAGCGAAACCAAAACTAAAAAGGGGAGCACCGAACAAATCGTAAGCAAAGAAGTCAGTATTTTTCTATCTCGCTCTCGAACACTAGCTGTCAAAATCTTACTCAACATACTGCTTCATACCTTCCGTTTTTTACACATCACGCTACCTTCAGCCGCAGTGTACGCGCTTCGTAAATTGCGGTAGAGTTGAGCGACAGCGAGACCGCAATTTTCGCAGCGGGTACACTGTCGGCTGCAAGGTTTTGTTATACGTTTTTTGAATTATTAGGTGTGTAGTATGCCATTAATTAGAGTAGATCTTCCAACACCAAAACAGCTAAGGGGCGGATGGGCAGCAAAAGCAGCAATTTGCGCCGCATATGGATGGGACGACACGACATACGCAAAAGAAGACCTATGGTTTAGCCACGATGGAGGCGGAAATTGGGCTTGCATACGGTTTATGGGCACAGACCAAGCGGTGCTATTAGGACACGACCATGAAGGCTCTGAAACTTATTTCCGTGATGCCGCAAGAGATTTTGGGGAAGAAGAAACAGATTTACTAAAAGACGCACCCAGCTGGTGGGAAGAAGCAATAGAGACTGCACCCTACGGACCTTACATAGGTTTTATATATGGGTGGGATGGTAACCAGTGGTTGAGATCCGACTATGAAGAAGACGATGGGTTTAGCATGTTGGGACTATTGGCTTCACTTAAGGTAGAAGGAGGCAACTCACTCAGCGATGCGGTTCGGGATTTTGAACGACCTGCAAACCGACAGGATATTGAGGCACTTGTAAACGCTGATGGTGAAGTAACTGAACAACTCCTTGAGCGGGTAATGCCAAATTACAATATTAAAGCGGGAGCAGAAGCAGCGAAGAACTTTTTACTCGCGAAATTGGATTAACCACCTTAGCTGAACTAGCCCCCTTTTACGTACCGGGTAGCGCAGGGCCTTACGGCCCGTTGCCCCCTAAGAACTGTACGTGATAGTTTCCCATCATACAGCTCAAGCCCTTCGAAAGCCGATATCTCACGGCCCACCTATCTCTATCTCTCAATGACTTACTCATGCGACCAACGCCTCGATTGCTGACTGGCTTAACCTCTTCCTATCAGCATACCTGTGTTGTTTCCCTTTCACATACCTTTCAACAAAGTATTCCCTATACTGTGGATCGTATGGATTCGCTTCACTGCGAATCTTGGTGTGATACCGGATCGGCAATTCTGATGTAAGAAACAAACACACCGTTCTCATGCCGTCTTTTTCATGCGGGTAATCCGCACAAAATTGGTGCCGTCCTTTTATATAACGACGATACCTTTTTGATATCCAACCCCATGTATGACGACGGTGATGGCGCTTTAGCCATTTAACCACCAACAGGTAGATTCCGTTGTCTACATAGCTCATACGCTCCTTGGCAACCGAACGCCTATATGCATGGACCCAACCACGCAGCACTCGATTTAACTTCAATAGCATGACATGGAATGGTAAGCCGTGTAACGACTCCATCAGCAAACGCGCCTTCTTTAGCAACGCGCTCGCTTTACCATCCTGCGGTTTTATTAATAGCTTCGTTTTATACTTACGGACATTGAAGCCCAAGAAGTCAAAGCCATCGTTTATATCGGTCAGTGTGGTCTTCTCCTCCGACAACTCCAGTCCACGCTCACTTAGAAAATTGCGTATCTCTGGCAGTAACTCGTCTTGCAGATACTCTCGGCTCGCTCCTGTGACGATGAAGTCATCCGCATAGCGAATATAATTCAACTTCCGTCGCCGCTTGTTGCGTCCGATGTGTATAAAACTCTGCAAACCATCCAAAGCCAAGTTAGCCAAGATCGGTGAAATGATACCGCCCTGTGGTGTTCCTGCCTCTGTCTGATGAAGGGTGGATGATTCCATGTAACCACACTTTAACCATTGCTCAAGAACCCGCTTGGGTAGCGATACATTCTCAAGCAACCACTCGTGGCTGATTTGATCAAAACATGCTTTAATGTCTGCCTCTAGAATCCATTGTGCGGAGTCTTTTCGAGACAAACATATATGGCACATGCTGATCGCATCGTGCAGGCTGCGCTTCTCTCGAAACCCATACGAGTGAGGATCACCCAAGGTTTCGGCTATCGGTCGAAGACCCATGGCAAAGAGTTCCTGCATTGCTCTGTCGTGCAGGGTGGGAATACCCAATGGCCTTAACTTGCCATTGGCTTTAGGGATGTAAATACGTCGCAGTGGTTGTGCACGATAACCACTGACTCTGAGTAAGATCGCTGCACTCCAGAATTGCTCCGAGCTTTTCCACACTCGACCATCAATACCCGCAGTACGACTACCTTTGTTTGACATAATACGTTTGACCGCCAACAAGCGGGCATAGAACGAACGACTCAGTAACCGTTGCAGTACTTTCGCACGGCCCCAGCGCCCTTGTCGGATAGATTTTGCGATACGCATCTGCATTCGACTAACCAAAGCTTTCACTACAACCCAATTAACGCGGTTCCAGTTTTGCGCTCTGGCTGAAGGCGCACCAGCTGTGATAGCCGTCATTTGCTTTCCTTCATGGTGTCGATTTCTACACTCTCTCTCGCAACGAAGCACCAGTGAGACGTCTGCACACTTTCGTGGCGGGCAAATTCTGAACCCGTATATTCTCCACTACAGAAAACCATTCGCTTCTTCTCACCTCTCATACAACGCAGAGTCTTAGGCTCCCTCGCGGGTTACCCTCTTCATCCGATGAAGGCTCTACGACATTGCCGTGTTCTGCATAAATACCTTTACAAGTGACTTAGGCACCTTCTGTATCCCGAGACTACATTATCTGCGTGCTACCCACGTTATCCAAGTAGCACCGAGAGCCTCTACCATTTTGGTTACTGCCTATCAGCAACTTTGGCAGATCTTGGGCTAACGGAACGTCAACAAAGGTTCACTTAACATTTACCATATCACTCCATCCTTGCCCCTGACCGCATGATGCTTGCAGTTACGAATCTCCTCGCGGTTCTTCTTAACAGGGTACGTTGTCCCAGAGGCTTCATACCACATCCAATGTCGCATGCTCTGGTAGGATACTGAGGGCAGAACCTCAGGTTGGGCTTTCACCAACATATACTTATGCAACTTCACGTCGCAACTAACGCCCCAATCAGCGGCGTTGTATGCGGGGGCGGTTTGTGTGCGAAAATGCGAGCTTGCGAGCATGCACACAAACCGACAACGCGTACAACGTCCGCTGCATTGGCTTGTTAGATGTATTCCTAGCAAGGTAAAGCCTGTAACGCCGAACCTATAAATTGGAGTGCGTAATTGACTAATCTGGTTGTAACTCTGGCCCTGTTAAACACAACATCACACAACCATAGAAACAGAGCCACCACATAAGCCAGATACCAAAACCCAAGAAAATCATTGTATACAATAGTGAAGAACCAATTTTGCTCGAATAAGTACAAATAAGAGCAAACCAGCGTTGACGACGCTAGGAGCAACCCTGGAACAAAAAGCTGTATTACAGCCTTCGGCTTCATGAGTGACGCCACGAGCAGCAGTACGAACATCAGTAGATTGCTACCTGTAAATATCCGCAGATCTTGGGTAAGGTTTTTAGAAACATCCATGTATTTTGATTTCATGAAATCAACGATTTTTGCGTTAGCCGAAGCCAAGGAAGATATACGTAGCTCAATGTTTCCTTTCAAACGCTGAGCGTAAGTGTCACGACACTCACAGCTCAGATCACTCATTTCAGCTATTACTGCTGCAGTTTTTTCATACGTTTTTTCTTTCAATTTGCTACGAAGAGAAGCGACCTCTGCCTCCTGCCCTTTCAGAAGCTTAGAGGCTAGCTTGCCAAGACCCGATTCTGAAGCTACCACAGAAAGAGAATCAATCTTCTCATTAGTTTCTGATTCAATTTTTTGTTTGATGAATTCTTGAGCCTTGCCCTCCACCAGACCGGGTACTCCGAACGTAAAGAAGAACGCGGCTCCAAAAATAAGAACGCCTAGAACTCCGATAATGCGCAATATGTACTTCATGGTTTATGCTCTTTTCTTCATCTAACGCCCCGTTCACCCGCACTGTATGCGACGGCGGATTGTGTGCGAACATGCGAGGTACGAGCTGCACACAATTCGACGGCGCGTACAGTGTCGGCGTGCAACGGCTTGTTAGCTGAACATTTGCGTAAAAGAATCAGGCACCACTACTTTTCTCTTGATTCTCTTACTGCATCAACAATGTTCTTTTTGGTCACTTTGCTTTGCATGCCTTTGACATCAAATGGTGATTTTTTCTCGCGCTTAGACTTAACTGAGAAAACTGTACCATCTTTCCTTTTAATGAGCACCTCTTCACTTTGAGCCTGGTCTAGAAGCTCTGCTAGTTTCTGACGTGCTTCCGAGTATGAATAAACTTTCATGACTCCTCCAATATTTGAATATTCATGGACCGTGCAACTTCAATCATTTTTTGATCCAAAGATAGTATGGAACACGAGGATGACAGTGCACTTTGAATAAAATACGCATCATATGCATATATATTTTTGTCGGTGGCAATTGATAGCGCTTTAGGGATATCTACTTTGATTAGTTTTACTGGTATTTTCTGAGTAATACTGAAAATAGAAACAGCATCCGAGCTGGCTATTTGCTTGCGCTTAACCATTGCCGATATAGCATTACCAATTTCATAAGGCAAAATCTCTGGAGCATATATGTCACAGCCTTGGGTGAGGCTGACAATTTTGCTTTTACTTTTCTCCTCTAGCGCCACGGAGAGAAAGATATTGGTGTCTGCGATGATCTTCATGTTCTAATTGTACAATTGTACAACTCATGAAGCAAGTGGCAGACCAGGTTTTTTTTACAGCTAACGTCGCGCTCAGCCGCAGTGTACGCGATGGCGGCTTGCATGACAAAATGGGAGGCACGACCATTCATGCAAACCGACAGCGCGTACACTGTCGGCTCTGCAGCGCCTTGTTATGCGCACTTAGCCAAACGGAGCCACAGCGCTCCAAACGGCAAACAAAATAATGATAGAGCAAAAAACGCTGGCAACACCAACACCAGGTGAAACACCTCTTTTTCTTGTATAGCAAGATAACAAAAAGGCAATACCGAGAGTATAAAAAGACAAATATAAAAATATACTTTGAATCTCACCATTGTAAATCTCTGGTTTCGACTCAGCTGAAAAACAATGGCAGGCGAAACAATGACTGTGAATATTACTGAGCCGATACTTAGACCTAAAAAGTAAACGCTACCTTGCAACTCTTGCGCACTAATTGCTGGCCCGTACTTAAATAGCAAGTACATTAGAAACGTTACGATGCAAATAAACACCATACCCACTAATGCGCAAACGATACTTGCCTTAACCAATTTCGAGGACTTCAATTTACCGCTCATTTCAGGTCTTTTTTCGCATAACGCCCGCTTCAGTGGCGTGGTATGCGCTGTCCGATTGTGTGCGAAAATGCGAGGAACGAGCAGCACACAATCGGACAGCGCGTACCACGTCCATCTGCAAGCGCTTGTTATGTGCTAATTTCTCCACTCTAATACTACTCTTTCAGCGGCTAGAGATTTCACCGGTGGCAATACCCAGTATACTTCCTGTTCAAGAGTAGCGTTGGGTTTTATAGGGACAGTATCTATATCGATAACTGGAGAAGACAATGAATCCGAGTGCGTTCTACTCTCACCTTCACCGATAATTTTCACAAACAAATCTCTATTAGAATATTGAACCTCATTTGTAGAGTGATTGATAATTTTTAGAGCACCTGAGACTTTATACCCAGTTTGTATCCTCTTACCATAATTCTTGAGTGTTGCAGAAAAAGAAACATCATTGTTCCTCAATTCAACCTCGATACTTTCTCCAGAACAGCAGGATAAAAGAACAGCACTTAAAACTAAAAACAGCTTATTCATTGCTGATGAATCTCGATCGAGAATTGGTTTTATATTTTTTTTCCACGTCGCTCCTCTTTCACATCACGGAGTAGGAACGCCCGTTACCGGACGCCCCCTCCACAGACCCGGACGTGCAGTTTTCCCGCATCCGGTTCCTCGGTCGTACTCGCCTTCGCGACGGACACACCTAATTATAAACAACACGCTTTCTCCCTGTAT
>CALISD010000220.1 GCA_938041955.1 uncultured Granulosicoccaceae bacterium
AGCTAACTATTTTGCCATTGCAGCGTCTAGCGGCGCCAGGTACCAGAAGTCTTCGATATTTAACGTAGAAACATCACCCTCAAGCTGACCGGCTTTGCTATACCACTCCATATCAGCTGCAGCAGCTTTTCGACCACCACCAGCGGCATCATAGAGCCCGCCAGCCGCCGCTTCAGTGTAGAAGTTATCAAGCTCACCCAGGATTTCTTTGGGCAACTGACCGATAGGTCCATCGGGATCAGTCTCACGGCTGATGACAGTTGGGTCAGCATTCATATCAGCCCAGGTACTGGCAAGTGCATCAACAAAGATTTGCACATCTTTTTCGTTAGCTTTTATCCAATCAAGATTGGCGAACAACGCCTCATCACTGGCTTCAACCTCAAACATCGGCAAGACGTTGAATTTATCAGCATGTTTTCGCATGACTTTATTCTTGTTGGATAAATCGATGATAGTCGCATCTGCCTGACCGGCAACAAGCGCTACTACGCGGTTTGAAGAACCAGGCACATACGAACGTTTACCAAATTTGATACCCATTTTGTCTTCAATAACATTGGCAATGGAATCTGTACCGCCGCCCCTTGAATGAAGCAGAATGGGTTCGCCGTTCAACTCTTCAAGGCTATTGTATTTCTTGTTAGTAACCGGAAAGAACTTAAGTTTTGACAACTGAAAGATAATACGCAACGGTGCTTTTGAGCGTTGCATCGCAGAGTATGGTGTACCGAAACCAATATCCATCTGACCACTCAATACCGCTTGAATAGCAAGCTCCTCGTCAGAGAATGCTGTCCATTCATAGTCAAGTCCGTTGGCTTTTGCACGATCCAAAGCAACAAAAAATGCAGCCAGCTCGTCTGATGGTGTCTCCGCCAGTGCGATCCGGATTTTATCGGCGCTTGCAACTGATGTTGTAATTCCCAATAACAATGGCACGGCTACCGCAACGGTAGCCAGTTTCTTAAGTACTCGTAGCATGTCATTCCTCCTCATAGAAAATTTACACTCTTACGTGTGATGCCTTCGCCTCCGAAGAGCACCTTGTGCCATGGCGGCACAGTTACAGATCAGGGGTGTTAGCCATCCCCGAAAAGCCTTTTTGAAACTGAGTTCAAATGTTGCCGCATGGCATCGTGCGCCGCTATCGGGTCACGCTGCTCAACCGCCGCAATAATCAGATCGTGTTCTTTAAAACTGGAATGCTCGCGCGCCGGCCGATCTGTGTTACGAATCACCTGTCGCCAGGCAACAACACGGCGGACTTGATTTAAGTGATCAAACAAAGACAGCAAAAGTATATTGCCAGTGGCGTCAGCTATTGATCTATGGAAAGCATCGTCATCTGCTTCATAGGTATCCCAATTGGTTGCAGCAAATGCACGATCGCGCGCTGCTTTGAGTCGTAACACGGCATCAGCAGACGCATTGACAGCGGCCTCCCTTGCGATAGCAGGCTCAAGCGATAACCTTGCTCGCATCATTTGAAAGGGCGTTACGTGGTGGCTCAGCTCTGCAAGCCCCGGTACTGTACTGGCACTTTCGTGCGGCGTGATGAACGTGCCCTTGCCCACATGGCGCCAGATAACCCCTTCGCGCTCCAGCGTATCAAGACTTTTTCTCAAAGCTGACCGCGTGACACCGAGGGTATCAATCAATTGTCGCTCTGCCGGCAACCGATCTCCCGGTGCATAGTTACCCGCTGCTATAAAATCCCGAAGCTGCTGTAGTGCATCATTCGGATATAGTGTTTGCGGTTGCCCCTGCATCGTTCCTCTCTAGGTTTGTTGATCAACTCACTATGCTCTGGAATTGGTTGATCAATATCTGAATTGGTCTCATAATAACGCTCAAATTTAGCAATTTGCAACTGAATTTCGACATTGTTCTAAATTGGTCGTGATTGGTTGCCTACCCATACAAAGCCGAGGAAAAAGGAATAAATGTCTAATCATACTATTGAAACTCCACCCATTGTGGCTCTCCCCGTTGCGGGAACAGACGCTACCTTCCCGGTCAGAAGGGTATATTGCATCGGTCGAAACTATGCGGCTCACGCAGTAGAAATGGGACACGACCCTGATCGCGAGCCCCCCTTTTTCTTTCAGAAAAACCCGAACAATCTGGATACCAGCGGGCAATTCCCCTACCCGCCGAAATCTTCTGATGTGCATCACGAGATTGAAATGGCGGTGATGTTGAAATCCGGTGGTGAGAACATTCCCATCGAATCAGCACTCGATCATGTTTACGGCTACGCCTTGTCACTAGACATGACCCGACGCGATCTTCAGGGAGAGCAAAAGAAGATGGGCCGACCATGGGAAATAGGCAAAGCGTTTGAGCAATCAGCCCCCGTGGGCATCATCCATCCCGCCGCAGACATAGGTCACCCCAGCGCAGGTAGGGTTGAACTAAAAGTAAATGGTGAAGTGAAACAGGAAGGTGATCTCAACCAGATGATCTGGAAAGTGGAGGAGATGATCTCCTACCTTTCTGATTACTTCACACTTGCCGCCGGAGACGTCATTCTTTCCGGCACACCGGCAGGTGTTGGCCCGGTACAAAAAGGCGATGTAATGGAAGTGAATATTCAAGGGCTTGGATCAATGACAGTGCCTGTCGTATAAAAACACTGAGTTGAATTCAGAAAGGCTTCCGCCATAGCACTGCTATGGCGGCTTTTATTATTATACAAGCGCAATAATTAACTACTAACGCTTCGAACAGTAGAACGCTTGACTTCAGATGTAAAAAGCTCAGTGTAGATCGAACAGATAGTGAGCCCGATCCAACCGATACCTGATCGACATCAAAACAACACATCAGCAATAGACGACCAAGATAACCCGCTGCGTGAGCACGGCCGATGCCGCTCGTCCAACTGTTAACAGCGTAAACGCTGATCCTTGCTCACGCAGCGGGCTTCCTGAGATCGAAATTACGATTGCGCTCTCTTCCTACATGCTTAGCGCAGCAACAGATGCCAGAAAAGGAAAATAGAAACATCAGTAACAGACAATCAAGGCAACCCGCTGCGTGAGCAAGGCCAGAAACGCTCGTACAACAGCGTAATTGCGGGTCCTTGTTCACGCAGATGTATCTAACCGAAAATTTATCTGCCGATATTCAAATCGAAGTTCATATTCATATCGGTAGAGAGGACTGCATAAAGATCAAAAGGTGGCATCAGAATCAGTAAGGTCAAACGACTACACCGTCAATGATGGGACAGCCCTCCGCCGTTATTCGACCATTTACTCAGTGAACCAGCTTTCCAGCTCCTCGAACTCCATTGCGTCTTTGACAAAGTTAAACGTTCCCGATTCTGCCAATTCACTGATTGCCGCAATGGCAGTGCCATAAATCAACTGCGCCATTGCCGAACCGATACTGATACGACGCACCCCGATTTCCCGCAGCTCGGGCAAACCATACGGTAGATTCGGCGCAGACATGACGACGTTTACGGGCTTATTGAGCGCTCGTACTACGCTCTCAATATCGCTGAGGTCTTCAATTCCCGGTGCAAACAAAACGTCGGCACCGGCAGATTCAAACGCTTGCAGTCGTTCAATAACGTTGTCGAGTTCTGGTTCGTTCCAGAGAAACTTCTCACATCGAGCTGTTAGCACAAAATCATCCGGCAACGACACTCTTGCCTCATGTGCGGCCTGAATCCTTTCTATAGCAAGGGACTTGTCAAAGATCGGCAGTTCTGGATTGCCCGTATGATCCTCGATGGAACAACCTGCAACTCCGGTGGCTGCCACTGCAATAATCATTTTTGCAACTTCTTCTGGTGAGTCGCCGTAGCCTTTTTCCAGATCTGCCGAAACGGGCAAATGCGTGGCAGCTACAATATCACTGCAATGCCGTAGCGCTTCATCCCTGGTAACGTGTCCATCACGTTTACCTAATGAATACGCCATACCTCCACTTGTTGTGGCTAACGCTTTAAATCCGCAGCCCGAAAATATCTTCGCACTTCCCGCATCCCATGGATTTGGCATAACAAACAAATCAGTTGATTCGTGTAGCTTACGAAATTCACTAGTCACTTTTCTTCCGGTCATTATATTTTTCCTGTTATTTTTCCAAAATCAGAATTTCGAGATCACGTCAGAGCTACAACAATCACATCGGGAGCAGACAATCACATGGTTAATGTGCGATCTTTACTCGTTGTCAATAATCCCGGTCGGGTTTCCATCAATCGAAAGCACATTTTTCTTACGCCAATACTTCTCTACGCCTACTGATCCCATTTTCTCAAAAAACGGAACCAGCTCTTTTTCTGCTCGACTGTTTTGGTATTTCATTACAGGAATTCCTGTTCCGCAAGAAGTCTGTACCAAATCTATTTCAAGCGTAAATATCTGTCGACTGCCGGCTATGTCCGGGAACTTGGCTACAGACTTTTCCCATTCAGGATGGCGGGGATACAAAACTTCGGCGTTTCCATAAGTACGAAGGATCATCGCACTGCCTTCAAACGCACAAAACATTAAAGTCATCCTGCCGGTTTCAATTACGTGTGCAGCAGTTTCATTGCCACTACCACTGAGGCTTAGCCATGAAATACGCGTGTCATCAATGACATTAAGCGTATCCATACCCTTAGGGGAAACGTTAACACGCCCTTCCCGTCCAGCCGTCGCAACAAAGAACATCGGTTGCTTTTCGATAAACTGTGTCAGTCGTTTATTCAATTTTTCAAATGTTGCCATGCAATAAACTCATTTCTAATTGATTTACACCCGGCTCAACATACTCTGCTGCTCATCAGCGAACCCATGCTTAGTTAACTACCGCATGTATAGGGCCTGAAGAATTATTAGTGATACTGCTACAGCGGATATCTAGGAACGATCCGCCAGCAACCTAAATCCTGCCAGACCGAAAAACGCACCGAGCGCAGCTTCAACCCAGCGCCGCGATTGGATATAAATATCCACCACAGCTTTTGTTGAAAACGCGAACGCATACATTAAGTGTCCTGCCAGCGAGAGAAGTGAAATTCCGGCAACGAGTACGATACTGACCCATGCAGGTGCCTGGCCCTGGACTCCAATAGTCACAATGGCCGTCATCGCAAGCGCCGCTTTGGGGTTAGTCATTTGAACAGTAAGACCACGCATGAAATAGCGCATCAAATTCTGATGTGAATACAGCGGGTTCGCTTCCAGCGATTTTTTAGTGAATGCCGATTTGAACGACTTGTAACCGAGCCACAACAAATAACAACCACCGGCTATTTTAATTGCGATCAATACTTCAGCGTACGCAGTAAGCAATGCCGTCAAACCTAATACGGCAATCAACGCCCACAGAAAAGAACCAACCGCCACACCCACTCCAAGTGCTGCCCCGCTAGCGCGACCGAAACTCATCGATGTGCCAATGACGGCCAACACATTCGGCCCGGGGCTCATTAGGGCCAATACAACGGCAGACAGTGAAACCAGGATGCCTGGTAAATACAATGCCATATCAATCATCTTTTAATCCTCTCGAAGGTTGCTGCTATATATACAATTTATTGGAATGACACTGTGCCGTATCGCCATTAGCTTGAGCACTCAAACACGGTAGCTTGAGGCTCAAACTATTCATGCTTTTTTATCTGCGTAGCCAACACTGCAAACAATATGATAGCTCCACCCAGGAACGTCGAGCGTGCCGGTATCTCTGAAAAAAACATCCATCCAAACAACGGTGCTAATGGCGTTTCCAGTGCACTCAACAAAGCAGTCTCACCTGCCGGAATTCTTTTCATGCCTTCTGCTAAAGTAACTGATGCAATGGCGAAAATTAAACCAAAGGCTGCCGTAACCAAGAAATCGTAAAACGGAATACTGAATGGATTGCTAAAGACCAATGCCACGGGCAACAGCACTATAGAGGAAAGCGCCATTGGCCCCGCAGCGGGTGTTGCCGGGTAACGCCGATAGATCACCATGAGGACCGCCATAGCAATCGTCATCCATAGTGCAAGTAAGTCTCCCCGTAGGTTAATATTTCCAAATGATCCCTTTACTATAATTGCCACACCTACAAACGCGCCCAGACAGCCCAACATAACACTCGGCGTCATACGCTCCCTGATCCAAAACCAGGCCAATAATGCTGCAATTAGAGGCGCGACCGCATAAATCAACATGACGTTCGCCATTGTCGTCAGCTTAAAGGCAGGAATAAACGCAGCAGTACCAGATGCACCAATGACGGCAGCAGCCCACCCGCTGCTACCCATCTGCATAAATTCCCGCTTAATAGAGCCCCGCCACAGCACATAGACCGTGGTAAAAGCCGCTGCAAATACACCGCGCCAGAATATTATCTGCCAGGCAGTTGAGTCGATCGATTTTGTAAACACACCTGCTGTACTAAATACAATGGCCGATACCAGGACCAGAGTGACACCCATTTTGTGGGACGCCAGCTGAATGGTATTTTGGCTTGCGCGCTCCATTACAACGATGCCGACAATTGCATATTCATTAGGTTTGTACCTTGGTTAAAATAACAATATCCTGCACTTTAAATACAGTCACACGCTCACAGGCCTGGATAAAACGGCATTCAGCAGGTGATCGATATAACGCTTAGCTGCCCGTCTATGCCGGTTCTCATGGTACGGTTCCGTCACAGCCTCCGAATCGCTTCGCAAAACCAACGAAACAGATCATGATCCGCGTCCGATTCGACAATCCAGGTTCACAGTAGCACCACTGCTGACAGGAACATGTCAGTAGTGATGCTACCGTGGCTCAACAAGGGGGAAAAATGAACCGCTCTACCCGTCTGTTTGGAATAATCCAGTTACTCAGAAGCGCTAATAGATCACTAACAGCTCAGGAAATCGCCGCTGAACTTGAAGTTACCCGACGCACTATATACAGGGATATCGTTGCACTGCAGTCTATGCGAGTGCCGATTGACGGTGAGGCAGGCGTTGGATATATCCTTCGACCGGGCTTTGATTTACCGCCACTGATGTTCACCGCGGAGGAAGTCGAAGCAATCGCGGTCGGATTATCATTGTTAAAGCGAACCGGGGATACCGGCCTCGAACGAGCGGCTCAAAATGTGGCTCGAAAAATCACTGATGTGCTGCCTGATGAAAACCCCTACGGCCTGCTGAGCCAATCCGTATTCACATCGAACTGGCATAACATTCCAAAGTCAGACGTCGATCCCACCGAGCTTCGGCAAGCAATCCGTGATGAAACCAAGTTAAGTATTGAGTATCTCGATGTGAAGGCGAGCGTTACATCACGCGTGATTTTGCCATTGGCATTGATCTACTATGTTGACTCACTGGTTTTAGCCACCTGGTGTGAGTTACGGAAAGGCTACCGACACTTCAGAGTGGATAGAATTCAGAAATGCACAACTACCGACGAGTTCTTTAAAGATTCCGGGCACACGCTGCGAATGAACTGGCAGGCAGAACATCAACTGGGATAACAGAAAATCAATACACCCTTAATTTAAATTAATAGTACCAAAAGTACTTGGCTTCTGATCAGACCTGTCGTCAAACCCGATCCATGCACTTGACCCCTCCCGCAAACCCCCGTTGTCATCATCAGTAATTTCAATATCAAAACCAATGGGAGATCCTATTGTCATATTGAAATCTGCTAAAGGCAGGTTCACTGAAAGCTCATACTCACATAACGTGCTGGTGTTATAAAACGAATGAGTAATACAGGCCCCTCCCGGACAAAACTGACCATTGCCTCCTTCACTAACTCTCATTTCTCCAGTGCTCCTGATGAATCCAATTTGAAAGTCATCAATGCCATCGAAGCTATCGTTATCGCTGTCAGCGCCATCAAGATATATAAACACCGTATCGTCGTGCCAGTACTGACCATTAGTATCAAGGCTATCGCCTTGCAGAGTTTTGTCTTTGCCACAAACATAAACAATCAGACTACTGCCATCGTGTCGGAGACTAAAGGCCGTGGGCTCATCATCCTCTCCAATTTCACCAGAGGTATCCGGATCAATACCGTCACTGTTAAGGTTGGCAAACGCACCCCCAAAAGCGGTTTGAAACGGCACTTCAAGATCAATCGCCGATAACAGATTACGATTTTCCCGCGCCTCGGACAAATTGAAACGTCCATCACCATCTGCATCAAATTCCGGCCCGGTACTGTTGTAGTTATTGATGTTCAACTCGGTGCGCCCGGCTGGCACTAATTCAGAACGCTCCGCCAGCAATACCTTCTCAGTGCCCACAATCGCGAACCATGCGAGCTTGATTTCATTGTTCTGATTAATCGGCACATTCACGATAGTAGTAGTGAGCTCATCAGGATTACCCACCGGCACCACCCGCACGATCTCGTTATTCACACTGATTTGAATTTCAAGTGGCAAGGAGTTAAGCGTTGCAATTTGTCTAATTGCGGCGGGCACTGGCAATGCTATCTGGCCACCTTCTAACGGCGTTGTAGGCTGACTGTCGCACGCCCCCATCGCCAGCACTCCAATCATCAGGAGGATATTACGGAACATTGATTTCACAGCTATTTCCTCACCACTGGTAGGTTGGTGCCACGCGCCTTGAATTTTTTCACTGTTTACATTCGCGTGCAGGCACAAAGGTGCCGTCCATTATACATATGCCGTGGCGTCATGACACCGAGAGAACAAAAAAACATTGTGAGCTAGCAATTTCGTACCTTCACTCAAACAGGCCCGCCTGCAGTCACTACTCGCGATTTAGTGGCTGACACATACAATGCACACCACCCCCCGCCCAGGTGAACATGGTCATGTCCGGATCATATACTGTAAACCCGGCTGCTCTTAGCTTGGCATTTAAATCCTTTGCACCTGCGGTGGATAATATTTGATCATCACCCAGTGCGACAACATTGCATCCCAGTGCCATGGTTTCTTTAAAAGTTGCCGGAATGATCTCGATCCCCTTAGATTCCAACCATGCAACCACATCTTCTTCAGTCGTATCAAGACACACTGCAGCACAACGATCATTGAGCATGCACACCATTAAATCTATATGTACATAGAACTGATCAATTGGTGCATATTTTATTTCCCACCCCTCATCTATAAACCAGCCGGAAACCTGCCGTGCAGCCACTTCTTCGCTCCGATGATCGGTATAGCCAACAAGTGCACACTTGTCTGCGATCATATTAAAATCGCCACCTTCAAAATTCCCGGAGCTGACCATGTCATAGATGGGTATTTCATTCTCGAGGTAGAATCGCAAACAGGCTGCATACTCACCACGACGGCGGGGGTTGGCCATTTGGCATATCACCGCACCGTATGGCGACATAAAACTGGAGTCACGTGCGTACACCTGGTAAGGGTTGTGATCATCAAGTGGTAGAAAATGACACTTCACACCCGCTTGTTGGTAAGCATCCACCATTTCACGGTGCTGCCGAACGGCCACTTGCTGGTCAAACTTATACCCTTTACGTTGTGTGTCTCTAACCAATGCACTCCAGGCAGCGTTCTCGTCACCCATCCATCGAAAGCCCTCGACAGGGCCAAGTAAAACATCAGTGAGCTTGCCCGCCTCAGATGCCAAGGACCACTTAGACATTGGCGCGGTTCCACCACCGTCAACTCGCGCACGAAGCGGCACGATACTGGATTCAGTCGCCATTTCTTATTCCCTTTACAGTTAGCGCCAGCGAGTAGCCCCCATAACGCAGCGAGCTTATCGCAAGTGCGAGAGATCTCGACCAACACATGTAGGGTTGCTCATTCTACATAACCACATGGGTGCCGAAAGATTGCGCACTTGGCGCGATCGCTGTAGCGTTGATCATGGATGGCGCATTGTTTAAGCCACACAGTATCAGGCAAAACAGCCACGTTCAAACAGATTCATTGCTGAAAGTTCTTCGGTTAGCGGCACCCACCGTACCAGCAATTACCTGTCAGACCCCCATCTCAATTACGACAGTCTCGGCAATAATCGAGTACTTTAAATTCATTGGCCTGATAACCGGGTAAGGACAGGTAACTTGGTACATTGTATGTCCCTGACTAGCAGTATCAACAATCACACCTGACCTCTAAAACGTATAACCACATTCAGAAAATGGACGTC
>CALISD010000221.1 GCA_938041955.1 uncultured Granulosicoccaceae bacterium
ATGCTGAAGCGATACCGGTAAGTCCTTTCACACAGCTACACCCTCAAGCTT
Organism: uncultured Granulosicoccaceae bacterium; assembly: GCA_938041955.1. GTDB lineage: Bacteria > Pseudomonadota > Gammaproteobacteria > Granulosicoccales > Granulosicoccaceae. The sequence goes on from CALISD010000221.1 coordinate 52, forward strand.
AACATGAGCGGCAACAGCCGAGTTGACATGCGGATGCCCGTACGCGACTGCCTCAGCTCAGGTTTTCAGTTAAATGAAGGACTTAGCGATCTCTGTGGCGCTCAACACTGATAGTCATGACAGTTCGTTTAATCAGGCAATGGCCTTTCGATCTACTCAGGTCAGAAAACCAGAGCGACTTGCCTGCCACAGACCCCCTAACCTGCCGGTCGGGGTGCGCCCGGAAGCTTTGTCCGTTTCGCGCAGTTACCACGGCAAAATTCTGGTGACTTGTGTATTTCGGTATGGGCTCAATCGAATACGGAAACCGACACGTGAGCGAGTGGATCAAGTTCCAGCACGTGCGGCTTGTGTGCGGGTGACATTCGAAAGCGACATGTGCCCACTTACACTTCGATATTCCCTTAGCCAGAACCTGAACCGCAAACATCAAAACACGAACGATCAACTACGCGATCGTTCGCGAAAAAATGCCTACCTGTACATCCCTTCCTTGGTACTCACATCTGCAGGTCTGGCAAGTCCCGCGACAATCTGATCCAGGTTAATACTACCGACGATCTGGTTTTCACGATTCACCACATTGCCCGCTCTGGTGCCGGAGCTCGCTGCAATTTGCAGCGCCTCTTCCAACACCATATCTGCTGGAATATCAGGGCCGTCCACCGACACACCAACATCCATAATTGTCTTAACCTTAAGCACTCGCCCGCGATTAATGTCTTTTACAAAATCAAATATATAGTCGTCGGCTGGCTGCATGATGATGTCCTGCGGATCACCTTGCTGGATAACTGCGCCATCTCGAAGGACAGCAATTTTATCACCTATGCGCAGAGCCTCATCCAGATCGTGAGTAATAAACACGATGGTCTTATGCAATTCAGTTTGCAGATCAAGCAACACATCTTGCATATCCGTTCTGATCAACGGATCGAGCGCTGAAAAGGCTTCATCCATTAACAGAATTTCTGCATCCGTCGCAAGTGCACGAGCAAGGCCTACACGTTGTTGCATACCACCGGACAACTGTGATGGGAAATGACCTTCAAAACCCGCTAACCCCACCCGCTCTAACCACTTATGGCTTTGTGCTTTGGCTTTCTTCAGTGGCATGCCTTGCATGGTCAATCCATAGGCAACGTTGCCCGCTACAGTGCGGTGGACGTGTAAGCCAAACTTTTGAAATACCATTGATGATTTATAGCGCCTGAACTGTATAAGCTCTTTTTTAGTCATGGCGAGCACATCGTCGCCATCAACTATCATACGCCCGGCAGTCGGCTCAATTAAGCGATTGATATGGCGTATCAAGGTTGACTTACCCGACCCTGACAATCCCATGATCACAGTAATAGAACGATCAGGGATATCAATATTGATATCTTTTAAGCCCAGCACATGGCCATGCTGCTCAAGCAAATCCTGCTTTGACATACCGTCCTGCACTAATGGCAAAACGGACTGCGGATTCTTACCGAAAATCTTATACAGACTTTCGATGCTTATTTTCGTATTACTCATGGTTAATGCCCTGACGATGGCGCTGCAGACGTTTGCCGTAACTCTGTGATACGCGGTCAAAGATAATGGCGAGCGCCACAATAGCCAAACCATTCATCATACCGAGTGCAAGATACTGGTTTGATATAGCCCTTAATACCGGCACCCCAAGCCCTGCTACACCGATCATGGAAGCAATCACCACCATAGCCAATGCCATCATAATGGTCTGGTTTACCCCTGCAAAAATATTCGGTAATGCCAGCGGAATCTGCACCCCGAACAGACGCTGCCTGTAACTGGCACCGAATGCATCTGCAGCTTCCAGCGCTTCTTTATCGACAAGCCGGATACCAAGACTGGTCAGCCTGACTATCGGCGGCATAGCGTAAATACAAACAGAGATAAGACCTGGCACCTTACCAATGCCAAGCAACATGACCACCGGTATTAAATATACAAAAGCCGGGATAGTTTGCATGACATCAAGGATTGGAGTAACGATTGCCTGTACCCGATCTGACTTGGCCATCCATATACCTAACGGGATACCGAGCGAGATACAGACAATGGTAGCAACAGAAATAATCGCAAGCGTTGACATGGTGTCTTTCCACATACCAAAGTAACCAATCGCCAGGAACGACAAAATAGCACCGACAACGATCCCGACACTTCTGGCACCCAACCACGCAAGACCGGCTACCACCAAAATGATAATTGGCCACGGCGTCGCTAATAGCAATTTTTCAAACCAGACCAGAAACTGCAACAGCGGGTGAAAGAAGTTTTCAATATCTTCACCGAAAGCACGTGAAAAAGTTCTAAAGCCTGCGTCGATAGCTTTTTTAAAGTCTCGCAGCTCAGTGCGCCCCATATCAGGAAATTGAAGCGCCCAAGCCGGGATTTTGCCAGTCCAAAAATCCATTGATTGTCCAGTGGTTGTGGTGTTTACGTGTCGTTGAAATCTTACTATTTATTGCCAAAAAAAAAGCCTGCCCGCGGTAAAGCAGGCAGGCCATCTATGACGCTTAAAGAGTCAAAGTATTACTGCTATTTATACTTACTTTATAGCTGCTTTTACTTTTTCTGCAACTTCAGCACTTACCCATGATTCCCAAACACTGCCTTGAGTGGCAAGGAATTCAATAGCTGCGTCAGAACCGGCAGCCTGGTTGTCACCCATGTATACCAGCATGTCGTTCATGACCTGACCAGGGAAAACACGGTTACCAAGGTAAGCCATCACTTCGTCACCGGCTTTGTTTTTGAAGTCATCAGTCACAACAGTGTGTACTTCAGACTGAGTCCATGCCGACGGCTTTGGATCTTCGCACTCTTGCTCTGGCTTAGCGATACATCCATCCCAGTTTTCTGAACCGGCAAACTCAACACCGAAAGGCACCTTAACCATCTTGTGCTTACCAATCATTGCAGTTGGCGACCAGTAATAACCGAACCAGTTCTGGTCACGCTCAACCGCTTTGGTCATTGAACCGTCAAGACCCGCAGCAGAACCTGGATCAACCAGTTTCCAACCCTTTGCTTCCATATCGAAAGCACGGAAAAGGTTTGCGTTAGCCAGCTGACAACCCCAACCCGCCGGGCAACCTACAAAAGCGCCTTTACTTGGATCTTCGATATCAGGGAAAAACTCAGGGTGCTCGAGTATATCGAGAACAGTCTTCAGCTCAGGGTGCTTTGCTGCAGTAGCAGGAGTGATCCACCAGCCTTCACCAAGCTCTGTGATCGGGCCACCGTTGGCTGAGTGCAGGGAACCAGCATCAAACGCTGCGTTCAATGGCTCACGAACCGCGTTAATCCAAAGTTCACCAGCAACGTCTGGCTGACCTTTTTCATTCATTGAAGCAAATGTAGTTGTGGTCGCGCCCGGCACCAATTCCACATTACAGGCGTAGCCTTCTTCTAGAATGATCTTGTCGACGTTGGCCATCAGTTCGCCTGACGCCCAGTTCCATTCTGCGATTTGAATGTCACCGCATTCTGCGGCTGCGATACCAGAACCCAAAAGGGCAACGATTCCAAGTGAAACTTTACTAAACGTTTTCATGTAAATCCTCTTGCTGTGCGTAAATGTCTTTACTTATATTTTATGTTGTCTTTAGCGAGATTGCGGATCACCAAAGCAGCATACATAACCTCAACAAGTATACTGCCTGAGAGGCTGACCGCTCTCTCGAACACGACATGTTTACATTCAAAACCACCTATTGCCCGGCTGTAAAATACAACGTATATCATTGTATTAATTACACTTAAAACTGCATTTCGCGCCCAATCCCCACCAATTGTAAACGTATAATTGACAAAGCTTGACAGTGCAAAACACCTCTCAATTCACAATTTGGATTTTGAGTGTCGCTTCGACGATAACAAAAGCATATGAACCCCACCTTGCCGTGGCGCCGCGCATTCGTATTCAGCACAAACGCACTCAAGATCGATCATGCAGATCATCCAATAGATCAATTACATCCGGCGCGGCAGGAACGACGCAGAACAAGCGGACAATAAATGCATGATGCCAAAACAAAAAAGAAGAAGTGGAAATTCAGCCACAGCAAGACCAGAGTCACAATGACGCTAAGCAATTCAGACTCTTCCCGCCAGGTTAAAATGACGTCGTAGGTCGGCAGCCCCGACTCAATCACATAGATCGGACCATATACAAACAGGGCGACCCAGTAACAAGATCGGCTTAAGGCAATTCCATAGGCGATTCGCAGACTATTTTGCCTGGCAAATCTAAGGTACCGGGTGAATCGTGCAAGCCTTGCTAGAGACTCACTGGTGTTGGATGAGAGCTGCGTCAGCGCTTGTGGGCGGCGATGGAACATTGATAAAGATCACTGAAGTCGTCGTCGCGTTTAGCACGACTATTAGACCGCTCATCATTATAAGTTGACAAGCAGAATGCCGATGCCGCTATCTATCCTCTACCCCTACTCGCAGCGCTATCCAGGGGTCAGCTAAAGCTATTTAGTGATTTGTTCAAACGCCAGTGCCGCTACTATGTGCACCCGATTATTATCACCCCCATTTAAAGCAGTGTGATAACCACGAGTGTCAGTAAAGTACACGGAACCATCCGCAGGTAAGTGCGTTGCATGATGATTCACAACAAACATTGATCCTGGGTTCGACACCACGGGTATGTGCAATCGTGGCTCCGGGTCTCGATGCCATGAGTTACAGTTGTACTGTGATTTTGACAGAATGCGAGTTCTGCCGATAGGAAAGCGGCTGGCCAACTCTTCAAAGACATACTCAAAGTAGCTTCCCTTAAGGGCCGGGTTTAATTCGCTAAACTGAATTTCCGGTACAAGTTCTTCCCGAGGTTCTTCAACGTAACGATCATCACCACGAATCCAATACCGGCCCGAAAGATCATTCTCAGTCCATGTCGTCTGCCCTGGCCTTTGCGTTACCGGTATCGATGCAAAGCCCTGATCTTGCATCGAACCTTGATAGTCTAGATTCGCCAGGCAGTCCACCAGCGCCTGACGAAGCTGATTGATATCAAATCGAAGGCTAAGCTTTTGAATACCAGGACCTGGTTTGAAGTTCGCAACCGATCGCGTATCAGGGCGTGTCTGCATCCAGCGTTGAATCGATTCAACATCCGCATCATTGAAGGCGTCAGTCATGCAGGTCTCTTTGCTTCTGTATGGCTACATAATACGCCGAGGCTTTCTGAGCAATCATGTAGTCGTCAAAGTGTACTGAAGATTTTAATAGTTCACCGTCCACATGCAGATTCTTTACGGTATCCGCGACTTCTTCAAAATATACAGGGCGACAACTAAATAGCAGATAGCCACCGGGCTTTAAAATACGCAGCATCTCGCGAACGAACCTGCGTTTAAACCGCTTGGTGTACACACCTATTGAAATAACACCGTCGTACCGACCTGTTGATATCTCAATCGGCTGCGTGTAGTCGGCTTGAAGCAGGTTATGGTAGCAATTCTTTTGTTGTGCAAGATCGAGCATATCTTGGGAGAAATCACTTCCCTCTATATTTTGAAAACCAAGTCCGTTGAGCAACTGCCCCACTAAACCCGTACCGCAACCTGCGTCATGCACCAGCGCGTCGCCATTGCTAATTGACAGATCGCGAATCAATTGTTGAAACAGGGTCACCCCGATCTGAGGCGCAACATACCCATGTTCCCCCAAGTTCGCATCATAAGAAGCAGACCATTGGCGATATAACCGGCGTACTTCTTCGGGGTCATTGGTGTTGACTAAGCGGTTGATCAACACATCGAGTTTTTGTTCAGAAATTAGCCGCTCCCAATTCACGCTAACGCCGGCCTACCGATTCACAGCCAGATTCAATCCGCCCTATCACGAATTTACTAAAAAATCAATAGCCCTATTGGGCTATCGACTTATTTCAACATACCCGTAGACTCACCTACGTAGTTCACCTGCTTTTGGAGCCATACTGGTCTTAGAGACATTCGTCTCTATGACCAAACAAGGACACGGAGTTGGAGAGCACACGGATGTGCAACTTTATAAACCGTGGTTTATACCGTAAATTGCTCAAAGTCAGCAAGAGCCTCCAGCTTCTCAGCGGGGCCAACCACCGCATAGCTTACGTCACCAACGCCCTTGGTTAAATACGTTGCTGCTACGCCCTTCAAGTCTTCGATATTCACCGCGAGAATTCGCTTGCGCACCTGACGAGTGTAGTCAGCCCCGCGGCCAAATCGCGTTGAGTAGTAATTGCCAATCGCCTCACCGGCAGGTGACCCCGGTTTGTCAACCCGACCTATTATTCCAAGTATCGCCTCTTCCAGCAGTCGCTCCTCGTGTGTGTCATTTAACATCCACTCGATCGATGCATCAAAATCAGCGTATGTTTCCTGCAAGCGCGGATCACGGTAGGAATAAAACCGAAATGCTCCGCTCTCGCCGTCGTAGCCTGCCCCGCCGCCATAGGCACCACCTTTCTCACGAATGGCACTGTGCAAATAGCCGTTGCTTAAATACTCCCCAAGCACTGTCAGCGCTGCCGCATCTTTATGGCCGGATGGCACAGTCGCGTGGGCCTGCGCGCAATAATTAACCTGCGCATTGGTAGACCAGGCCTGCTTCACTGTGCCAGGTTCAACATGATGGGCAAACGCATCTATCGACCCCTGAATCGGAGCAAGTTTGCTGGAGGCGATAGCCGCTTCAATAACGGCCTGCTGTTCTTCTTCACTGACAATCAGCCATTCTCTGGGTGCATTGCCAATGCGCTCATGGATCACTCGAAACTGATCGGCGAGTTTATGCAGCTCATCTTTGTCTTTTTGCAGGCGATCATCCATTTCTTTTAAATCTACTATCGCCTGCAAGCCACTCCACTGGTTGCTCAACGCAGCCGTAGAGCTCATCCGGCTACTTGCCGCAGACGAAGCCAGTGAATGTCCGCGGCCAGTGATAGAACTTTCCGACCGTGCTCTTGCCTGAGAGATAAGATCACTTAAGCGATCAACTTCTGAGAAGTCTGGTGAGTCCATCGTTTCTTCTATCAAACGAGTGATGTGATCAGTGTTTCTATTCAACCCCTTTGAGGCCATGATCATCACGGCGTGCATGCTGTTGGTATCACCCAGCACACTGCGCGTTGATATACGTGCACCTAATCCACCCAGAAAAGAGGCCTGTTCTGCCTGAGTCTGCATATAGTCGCGCCCTGCACTACCGACCTCTGCCAGCGCCATTGCATAGTATGGCAATACCTTGGTTAGCTCTTCATCAAAGTCTGGCAACTGTGTGACCAGCTGCTGGTATACCATGCCATTGGTACCAGCACTATACCAACAGGCCGGCATCGAACCGACACTGCGGGAATTGCCGACAGGGTATTTAAGATCATCTGGTACATCTGCAAGCGTCACCCGTGGCAATAATTCTGGATCATCAACACTTGATTGTCGTTCTTCAAGTTCCGCCGCAAGGCGTGCGATGCGCTGCCGTTCTGCATCATCAATGCTGCCATCTAATTTTTTCAGCTGTGCGGCCTCAGCGGCCTCTTCCTTGTTAGTCAGCTCAGCATCAGGCGCCATGGTTAAACGAATGCGGTGCGGATTGTCCAGCAACAAGTCTTTTATCAAACGAGGAATAAACTGTGGGTCTTCGGCGTCTTTTCGCACTTGCGCCAGCAGATCATCTATCTCCAGCGCTGCAACCGGATCACCACCATGCAATACCGGCGTCAGTGCGCGTAGTGACAATTGCAAACCGTAGGGAAATCCATCACCAGTGACTTCACGCTGGGACAATTCAAGCTGATGCAGCACTGACATCACCGCTTCTTTTGGCACACCGTTTTCAGCAACGTCCTTTAATACACCGAGTATCAAAGCCTCTACTTCATCAGCACGCTCTGGATCAGTGCCCTCAATGCCTGCCGCGAAACCCATCTCACGAGTATCGTCATCAACCCCACACAAAGGCGATGGCGAAGTACCCAGATCAGATGTCTCAAGTGCATGCCTCAATGGCGAACTACTGTTATCCAGCAACACATCGGACAACACACGTGCCTCCATCACTTTACGCATATCTGAGTTTCTGCCAAGCAACCAACCTAAAACGACATGTGTACGCCCTTCCGTTGGCCCCTCGGGTAATGGGTAACTGCCAGTAACATTCTTTGGTGCGGTATATCGCGTCTCATCCGGGATGGCCAGATCAGACACATCAAGATGTTCAAACTCTGACAGCGCGCGCTCTTCAAATTTACTCTGCAATTCTTCTGCAGGCAAATCACCATAAGTGAACATCACTGCGTTTGACGGATGGTAGTGCCGCGCGTGAAATGCTTTGAGCTGATCCCAACTTAAGGATGGTATCGTTGCCGGATCTCCGCCACTGTCATGGTGGTAGGTGATGGTTGGATAAAGCGCATTAGTAAACTGCTTCATCAAGCGGGCATTTGGTGAACTATAAGCCCCCTTCATCTCATTAAACACCACGCCTTTGTAAGTCAGCGGTGAACTGGTATCACCGGGCTCACTAAAATCAAGGCGATGGCCTTCCTGTCTGAAATCGAGTTCATTTAAGTTCGGGAAAAATGTCGCATCAAGGTAAACATCGAGCAGGTTGAAATAATCCTTGCGGTTGCGACTGGCGAATGGATAAGCGGTCCAATCACTTGAGGTGAACGCGTTCATAAACGTATTCAGCGACCGCCGCATCATCATAAAGAATGGGTCACGCACCGGAAACCGCTTACTTCCGCAAAGCGCGGTGTGCTCAAGAATATGGGCAACCCCGGTCGAGTCCTGCGGGACCGTCAAAAACGCCACCAGGAATGCATTCTGATCGTCATCCGCCGCCAGGTGGATATGACGCGCCCCTGTCTTTTGATGCTTGTACTCCTGATACTCAAGATTCAAGGAATCAATCGGGTAACGTCTGACTTCATCAAATGCAGCGCTTTGAGGCATAAGTGCTCCGGGCAGGTTGTTGTGGCTGATGGCAAGAGCTCAGAGGGAGCACACGCAGCAGACTACTGTAGGGAAAATTATCTGATTATGGATTTATAGGGGCTGTGGACGCTAAGTGCAATAGTAAATTAAGCAAGACTACATCTCATATTGACTTTACGCCTTGTTTTAACCACTCGGTGCTTGCTGCCAACATCTGGCTCGACGTCTGGCTCCGGGGTCCTGGTTGAGGTCTAGGGGCTTCTGGCAAGCTTGGCAAATTCAGCGCTGCTAAAAGTGACAAACCCCTCGTCCGCTCGCACGATGAAATAACTGGCCAAACCATGGCTTTCAGCTAATTTCATGCCTTCATCAGGGCCGAGCACCATCAATGCGGTCGCCCAAGCGTCTGCGTACATCGCGGTGTCTGCCACAACAGTAACCGAAGCCAGCTTATGGCTCACCGGGTAACCGCTTCGCGGATCAATTATGTGGGAGTAACGCACCCCATCACTTTCAAACGCATTGCGATAATCGCCAGAGGTTGCCACTCCGCCACTTTCCAACAGCAGACCAATCGGCGGATCATCTTTACCCGCTGCCCCACTCGTTGGATTTTCAACACCCACTCGCCACGCCTGAGCATCACTATTTTTACCACTCACTCGCAGCTCACCGCCGATCTCCACCAGAAAATTGACATAGCCAAGATCTGCAACCGCCTCAGCCAATAAATCAACCGCATACCCTTTTGCAATAGCGTTAAGGTCAACCTGTAAATCGCCGCTGGATTTTCTCAATGAATTGGTTTCGATATTCACCTGAAGAGACTTGTACCCCACCTGCTCTAAAAGGCCATCTATCTCATCCGCTTCAGGCACCGCATCACTTTGATCTTTGCCAAACCCCCATCGACTCACCAATGGTCCCACGGTGGGATCAAACGCCCCAACAGTAGCAGACGCAATCTGTAGTGCCGCCTCTGTCACATAGGCAAAGTCTGTTGGCACAACAAACCAATCAGTCGTGCGACTGTTATTAAACCGCGAGATTGACGAGTCGGCCTGATAAGTAGACATCGCAGTGTTCACACGACTCAACGCTGCCTCCACCAGTGACTGCAAGACTTCCTGATCAGAGGATTTAAGTGACGGAACGATCACACTATAAGTAGTGCCCATCGTCGCCCCGTTAAGTATCGGCGCTTCGCGCGAACAGGCACTAATACCAACTACCAGCAACGCAAATCCAATCAACCGGACGCCAATTGAATTGTTATTGGTTAACTTAAAGCGCATGCCTTCACCCGGAAAAATCGTAGTGTAGAACAGTCACTGCAACACAGCCAGCCCGCAGACGAGGTATCAGAGGCTGCAAACGCTACAACATGCGAACACCGATTCGCTGAACGCACCACACGCCCACTTCAACGAAGCCAGATAACATTCGTTTTCATTAGCTAAGGCTTCAGCTTACTTCTGACAGTCGCGTAGTTCACCGCGGTATACCCACTCGTCGGGTTTCCACTAGCAGGTGTGCAGTAAAAAGCCTCTGAACAGGCAGGACCTAGGGAAACCCGACGCGTTAGCGAGAAGCCATGCTCGCCACTACCACCAAACATCGCAATTTCAACTGAAACAGACAACATCTTGTCGTATTCGCTACGGCTTCAGCTTACTTCTGACAGGCGCGTAGATCACCGCGGTATGCACACTCGCTCACGCGTCGGGTTTCCACGAGCAGGTATGCAGTAAAGCCTCTGAGCAGGCAGAACCAAGGGAAACCCGACGCGTCAGCGAGTGGCAAGCCATGCTCGCCACTACCACCAAACATCGCAATTTCAACTGAAACAGATAACATCTTGTCTTATTCGCTACGGCTTCAGCTTACTTCTGACAGGCGCGTAGATCACCGCGGTATGCCCACTCGCTGACGCGTCGGGTTTCCACAAACAGACATACAGTAAAGCCTCTGAGCAGGTATGCAAACACCGCGGCTCGCTTTGGGGAAATCAAAGCCCCACAAGCACAATCAGCCCGAGCAAAGCGCCCAGGCTGTTCGATCAATTGATACTCAAGTCACGCAGAATGGCGTAACCAAAACTACATCGTACTGGTTTGGCGCTCTGAATTAACCAGGCCACCAAGCGTATCCTCAATGGCACGCCTGAGATCAGCAGATTTTTCACCGGTAAACTGAACACCAATACCAGCGACATCATTGCCGCCCGCAGAAGTTA
>CALISD010000222.1 GCA_938041955.1 uncultured Granulosicoccaceae bacterium
TGCACAAAAGGGCGCATGGGATGATCCTACTAAGCTATGCGTTGTGCACGACAAGTTGCGGATACGGGATTGTCCAACCACGCTCATTTGAAACCTCAACACAGGTCTGCAGAATCAAGCGTTGCAACTTGTAGTATTTGCCCGCCATGCTGCTATCAACAGTCGCGTAGACCAGGAAATCTAACGAAGAAGCATTTGCGGCAGAAAGCTCGACCATTAAATCAAGCAACTCCTTTTCAAAACCTTCACTGATTAACTTATTGTTTATCGCCTCTTTAAGCACTGCCGGAACCTCCGTAACGCTGGTCTTTTGAAGGCTATAATCCAAACCGAAGGTGACAGATACGCCAAACGCCTTGTGTCGGGAAAGATTGATGATATTGAGCGCGTAAAACGCATCGGTAGTGTAAGTGAGTGCCATGCCCCCTCTCACCTGCAGTTCTACCAGATCAGGTGTTTGGTGCTTTATTTGCCCAAATGTTCCGTCAGGAAGAATGACATAATCATTACGGTCCGTTGGAAACCAAATCTTGTTTTTTACAGGACGGGATACCAGCCCTTGAATCGCACTCAGTGGAAGCCTCACAATGCCATCAAGTGCCGGATTGTGTAAAACCGTGTAGATATTAATTGACTTAACCTGCCAGGGGATGCCGTTGTAAAGCACCCTCTCCTCTTCCCGAACGCTGCCAAGATTAAGCAGCAACCGCGCTTCAGCGATGTATCCCAATATAAACTGCTTAAGGTTGAAGATAATTCCAGCAAGTATTAAGAATGCCAGTGCCAGCAACAGTAAATCATCCCGCATGTAAATCACCACCACCACACTGAGCACTACCAGGAAACCGGTGATTAAGTGGTAGCTATAGGAGAAGACTCGAAATAGGGTGCTTTTTCTACGCACATCTTTACTGACAAACCTACGCGAGTACAACCACCAACCTGCACGCATCAAGAAGTACACGGCAACAGCGGTAATTAACGCAAGCAACAGAGTAAGGCCCGATCCGAGTGCAAATGTTTTTAGACTCTGTATTGCCCCGCTGAACGGCTTTTCATCTTCACCAAGAAGGTCAGCCAATTGACTGGAGATAATCAAATTCTCTTGCTGTAACTGCTGCAGATCATCCTGCCAGCCAATAGACAGGTCATCTACATAAGCCGTGGCCCGCGCATCCAGCGTGTTCTTTTCAAGCCGGTTGAATTTTTCAATGGCATCAGTTAAACCAAGCTCTTTTTGCTCTACAGCCAAAAGCTGCGCTCGCAGCTCGGCAATTTCTCTCGGGCGACGAGTTATACTTTTTACCGAATCGGCCAACGGTTTGAGAATGTCTATAACATCCTCCTGCCAGGTGGTTTCTTTGTCAGGCACCTCGTATAAGCTGCCCAGAGTAGACTCCCCTGTGACTGAAAGTAATAACGTTCTTTGCAGTCGTTCTATATCAAAGGTAATCTCGGCAACATCTGTCTCTTCATCGCTGGTCAGTTGTCTGTTCTGTTGACGAGCTTCGCTGATCAGCTGGCCACGCTGCTCTTTCTTTTTGAAGATTCGCTCAGACAATTCGTTAACTGTCTGAACCTGACTTTTCACTCTACCCGGATCGTTTGCAACCTCGCCAGACTGAGCACTCAACATAGTGCTCACTAGCAACATCAACAGACACAAACTATTTACGAAGGCTGGTTTCATTAAAGTAGAGCACGGGGTCGATATCATGATTCGATTTCACTCGAGCGAAGACGCTTTACCTCTCCCGAGCTCTCGCATGGAACTACTATGAGTCATGCATACCCATTATTGTAGCGGCTTTTTTCAATTTAAAACCGCCAAAGTCTGCTACCAGGACGGTTAGTGATTTTACAACTCGCCAATAAAATGTACTACCATTGCTGGCTCAGCAGTGAACACAGCTCATTGCTAGTCGGTTAGTATTCTCGACCACAGACATCAAAGCAGTTTGATTTATTTTCCGAGTACAGTTTTTTGACATCAATTAACGGCGATTTCTTCGAAGCAAATGTGTCGTCACGGATACCGGCGACTATTACAATCAGCCCTGAGGGTTACAGCTTACACTCGGGGGAGAATCAGTTGCGATCCGGCCGGGTAGAAGATTTTACCGTCAGTGAACGAATAGGCAATACAGCAAGACGTCTGCAATGGATTGATGGTGCACTTTTCGAAACCACAGAAAACGATGCGCTAGATAGTGTCCTAAGATTACACCCTAAAGCCATCCGCGGTGGTATGGCGCATCGGCTGGAGTCGAACTGGAGCATAGCGCTGGGCTCTGTGGCATTCGTCGGCATAGTGATATTTTCACTATTTAAATGGGGCATTCCTGCCGCCGCACACAACATTGCGTCACGGCTACCTGTCACTGCGCATGAACTTGTATCCACCGGTGCACTAAAGTCACTGGACCAGTTTATATTCTCACCCACAGCACTAAATACAAACACCCAGTCTGATGTACAGGACAGTTTCGCCAGCATGATTGAGACACTGGACGGCACGGAATTTAATTACCGCCTCCACTTTCGCAAGATGCATGGCATGCCAAACGCTATGGCACTGCCAAGCGGTGAGATCATTGTTAGCGACGCGTTCGTGGAGCTCGCAAGTAAAGAAGAACTTGAAGCTGTCTTACTACACGAACTCGGCCATGTAGAAGAACGACACGGGATGGAACAGGTGATCAATGCATCGGCGGTATCGGTCATTATTTCTACCGCTCTCGGCAACCTTGGCGGTGTCAATGAATTGGTTGCCGGTGTACCTGTATTTCTTCTTCAAAGCAGTTACTCGCGAAAAAATGAAAGCGCCGCCGATGCTTTTGCATTCAATCAAATGGCCAGAGCGGGAATTGATCCGATCCATTTTGCTACCGTGATACGCAAACTCGGCACGACAAATCAACACGACAGCGACAGCGACGATACCACCAGCTACCTGTCTTCACACCCGGGTACAGAACAACGAGCGCAGCGCGCCATGGAAGCATCGAGGCGATTTAACTCGACCAGGTGACTGTAATCCGTAGCGCCCCACCCTTACCTGCGTCTGGCAATCTAAGTCCCAACTCCGACTCATTACCTTCCACGCCCATAATGGCGGCCGGACATTCGCTTTGCGAATGATTCTTTTGCTTTATATTCCTCAGATATTCAATGCTTTAACTTGACTTTATCGTCAGATGGGATAATTATCCCACCATGAATAAGGATATACAAATAACTGTGACAAGTATTTACGATTTTCTTGCCCGAAGCCGTCCAGCACAGACGCGTAAAACACTTTTTGTTGTCATTGCCCTGATCACGGGCTGCTCTGACAGCAGCAGCAACCCAATTGCTGGCACTAACCCGCCCGAAACCCCTGAGGTCATCAGCACACCTGATGGCAATTCCCCCACAGCCGAAAACAACTCAAACCCCGCCATCAGCCCGGCCACTATTGAAGCGGAGGATATTGCAGCTGCACGCCTGTTAACACAGGCCACCTTCGGCACCACTATTGAGGACATCAATCGCGTCAAGGCACTGGGTATTGAACAGTGGATTGATGATCAATTTACGCAACCCGGCTCAAGTCATCTGGCCTACGCATTGAACAATGGAGGAAGCTCCAGTAACGCAGAAGCACGCGTGAATAAATGGTGGCTGGATGCTATCGATAGTGAAGATCAGTTACGTGGACGTGTCGCTTTTGCGCTGTCGCAAATATTCGTTGTATCCGACGTTCAGCAAACACTAGGGAATGCTCAGCTCGGCCTGGCTGACTACTACGATATGTTGCGCGATAACGCTTTTGGTAATTATCGCGATCTATTAGAAGACGTCACTCTCAGCCCGGTGATGGGTGTGTACCTGAGCATGCTACAAAACGCCCGCGCAAATCCTGCATCCAACACCCGTGCAGATGAAAACTTCGCACGAGAAGTAATGCAACTTTTTAGTATCGGTTTACATGAGCTAAATCTCGATGGCACACCGAAACTTGCCAACGGCCGCCAGATAGCGACTTATACACAAGACGATATTGCAGAATATGCCCGCGTCTATACAGGGTGGGCGTATGCCAATACCGATAGATGGGATGCTCAGCCACTAAGTCAGTACGCAGACTTTCTGAACCCCATGGTCCCCTACCCGCAGTATCACGACACAGGAGAAAAAAGACTGTTAGGCGGTGTTGTCTCTCCCGCAGGTCTCACCGCCGAAGAAGACTTGCGGATCGCGTTGGACAGCTTGTTCAATCACCCCAGCGTCGGGCCGTTTTTCGTTAAACAACTCATACAGCGGCTTGTCACAAGCAACCCGACCGCTGGCTACGTAGAACGCGTAGCACGTATATTTAACAATAACGGTGAGGGAGTGCGAGGTGATCTACAAGCGGTGGTTCGAGCCATACTATTAGACGACGAGGCGCGCAACGGACACTCCACAAACGCGAACTTTGGAAAACTCAGAGAACCATTACTACGAATGACTCACTTATGGCGGGCATTCGACGCACAGTTTGCAGATGGTCGGAACAACTACACATCAAATGCACCGCAACTAAAAAATATTGCTTCATCTTTTGGACAATCTGCTCTGAACGCGGCGTCGGTGTTTAACTTTTTTCATCCAGACTACGCTCCACTTGGCGCAATACGTGATGCGGGCCTGGTCGCTCCTGAATCTGAGATCTACTCTGAAAACTACGTGCTATCAACCAACACTTTTATTAGCACCTATATTCATAAGTTTTACTATGCAGGGACTGAGGCTGGCGGTGTTCAGTTTTTAACTTATATCAATATCGAACCGCAAACCCGTACCGCCGCTAACCCGGAAGACCTTCTGGATGAACTCAACCTGGTGTTGATGTCGGGCCAGATGCCCGACGACATGCGAAACATACTAATGCAACACCTGGACGCTCTGCCCAACGATATCCGTGGTCGCGCGCAAAGGGTCAAGGACAGCATCTCACTGATTATGACGCAACCTGCGTATCTGGTTCAGAAGTAGACACTTCAGGGGAACAACATGACTAAAAGCTACCAGAGTCGCAGACAGTTTATAAAAGCCGGGGCTTACAGCGCATTGTTTGGGAGTGGAGCGGCGGCAGTAAATGGCAAGATGTCGCTAATCGGCTCTGCACTTGCAGCACAAGGTGACTACGCCAGCCTTCCAGGCTACAAAGCGCTGGTGTGTGTATTCCTTTACGGTGGCAGTGATTCGTTTAACCTCTTCGTGCCATCGGAACAAGGCCGGTACCAACAGTACAACCAGGCTCGCGGTCAACTCGCCCTTGCACAAAACAGCTTACTGTCAAGCACTAGCTTGAGCGTGTTGTTTAATCCCAACCTCGCTGGTCTGCGCGACATTTACGATGCGGGTGATCTCGCCATTGTTAGAAACGTAGGCAACTTAATACAGCCTGTGACACGTAATGAGTATCAGAACCACCCGGAACGGATACCGACTGAACTTTTTGCTCACAACCACCAACAGGAACAAGTGCAAAAAAGCTGGTCAAGTCGCCCTACGGGATTAGTAGGTGCTGGCTGGGGCGGAAGAATGGCGGACTTGCTTATGGAGGCAAACAGCGGCTCACTACCACCCAGCTACTCGATGAATAACAGCAATTTCTTTCAACCCGGCAACCGCTCTCGCCCTATAGCTATCAATCCGTTGTCCGGCCCGCGCCTGATGGACTATCTGGATAACAACACCAATACTTCAAGCGATCAACGCGATGCGACGCTAATGCAACTACTGGCACTACAGCCACAGAACCCCATTGAACAGTTTGCACGAGCGTCGTTTATCAATGCACGGGATAGCGCACGTGCATTATCCAGTGTTATTGAAGCAAGCCCCGACCTCGGCCCGCTCAACACCAACAACAGATTAGCCACTCAACTTCGAATGGTGGCTCGCATGATCTCCGGTCGTGAACAACTGAACATGCGTCGACAAATCTTTTTTGTCGGCCTGGGGGGGTGGGATACCCACGACAATCAAACACCTCGACTCAACGCGCTGAGCACAGAATTAAATGAAGGGTTGGCTGATTTCAATCGCGCGTTAGTGGAGCTTGGTGTTCAAAATCAAGTCACTACTTTCACCACCTCTGACTTTGGTCGATCACTCACCATCAATGGTGACGGATCAGATCATGGCTGGGGCGGCCATTACCTGGTGATGGGCGGGGCGGTAAACGGCGGCAGCCTCTACGGCAGTTGGCCGGAATATGCCGTCGGCGGGAGTGATGACGTTGGCGACAAAGGTCGCATCATACCGAGCCTGTCATTAAACCAATACGGAGCAGCCCTTGGCTCCTGGATGGGCCTGTCCAATTCGGACTTACTTGATGTCTTTCCTGATTTACGAAATTTCGATTCCGGATGGCAAACACAATACGGGTTGTTTAACGCCTGAAGTTTTATGTAACCTTCGACTCCCTGCGATGCTTCGTACGGCCACAGAAGTATGCAAAGGAATACTCACTATCAAGGCAACCGGCTGCGTGAGCAAGGCGGATATCGCGTGTCCAATACATCAAACAGCGTAACCGCTGATCCATGCTCACGCGGCGGGCTACCTGGGTTCTATCTGTAAAGCTGCCTCCTACTCTCTGCCATGCTTCGTACAGCCACGGAAGCTTCGCACAGCCACAGAAGCATGAAAAGGAATACTCACCATCAAGGCCACCCGCAGCGTAAGCAAGGCCAGATATGGCTCGTCCAACACATCAACAGCGTAACCGCTGATCCTTGCTCACGCTGCGGGCTACCTGGGTTCTATCTCGAGACTGCCTTCTACCCCTTGCCATGCTTCGTACAGCCATATAAGCATGCAAAGGAATACTCACCGTCGAGGCAACCCGCAGCGTAAGCAAGGCCAGATATCGCTCGTCCGACACTTCAATAGCGTAACCGCTGATCCTTGGTCACGCGGCGGCCTACCTGGGTTCTATCTGTAAGGCTGCCTTCCGCTCCCTGTCATGCTTAATACGGCCACAGATGTGTGCAAAGGAATACTCACCATCAAGGCAACCCGCAGCGTGAGCAAGGCCAGATATCGCTCGTCCGACACTTCAATAGCGTAACCGCTGATCCTTGCTCACGCGGCGGGCTAACTGAGTTCATACAGCCACAGAAGTATGCAAAGAAATACTCACCATCAAGGCAACCCGCAGCGCGAGCAAGGCCAGATATCGTTCGTCCAACACATCAACTGCGTAACCGCCGGCCCTTGCTCAGCCACGCCGGGTAAAAGCGTACGCATTGCATTCTCCCGTTTGTCTGACTGTGTCAGGTTGCGACAATCACCGGGTAACATCGTTTACGCCTGGCCTGCTTCATCTCACGCAGCAATCCGCAGAACACCAAGGTAATTGTCCTAAACCACCGATCAGATATCAGTCAGCGTCAATCGGTGTGCAGACAGCAGGAAGCGCCGCCGATAAACCACTATTAAGCAAGTATCGCCAGTACACTGCCGCGGGCACCTAATTCAGCATCCAAAAATATGAAAATACTCATCGCAGACAGTTTTCCTGAGACGCATCAGACAAAACTATCCCAGAATGGACATGAAATAACATCTGACCCCACGCTGGATGGAGACACACTGGCTGCAGCCATTGCTGATCACGAAATACTGATCGTTCGCAGCACCAAAGTGAATACAGATGTGTTCGAGGCC